>NZ_JBVHLD010000021.1:0-163744 GCF_055559175.1 Streptomyces sp. NPDC024632 | reverse complement strand
ACCCGCCAACAACCACCCCAAAACCCCCTAAACAGCACAACAACTCCCCCCCCCCCCCCCCCCCCGCGCGCGCCCCCCCCCCCCGCCCCGTCGTTCTCGGGTCAGTTGACCAGCGGGAGGAGCTGAAGGCGCTCGGCCGCCGAGATGAGCGGGTCCACGTCGACCGGCTCCTCCGTGACGTCGTCGATGACGGACACCCGCACCGCGGGCACGGGCGCCGTGTCGATGGTCGCCGCCAGGTCGAGCGCGAACAGCACGTTCACCGGCCGCGCCCCGCGCGAGTCCTCGTGGACGCCCGCGAACCGCAGGATGCGCCAGCCCTCGTCGTCCCAGTGGTCGAGCAGGGCGGAGCGGACGACGGGAGCCGTCGCCTGCCAGGCCAGGGAGTTCTCCAGCAGCTCCACGGACGCCGCGACCGGCACCCGTTCGCCGGAACCGCTCAGCGGATGCCCGAGGACCCGCAGCCGCAGCTTGCGCAACGGCCGCAGCCACCGCTGGTCGAGGTCGGAGGACAGACCGAGCAGTACCGCCGCGGCCACCACCAGGACGACGGCCGACGGCACCGGATCCCCGCCGATCCGCGACCACCACGTACGGTCGGCGGCCACGGCGGCCAGACCGCCCACGACGACCAGACCGGCACGGGTGAAGGACCGCCAGCCGACCGGCCCCTCGTCACGGGCGCTGCACCCGCAGGACGACTCGGGCGCCGTCGCCCGCGCGTACCCCAGATACGCGGTGAAGCCCGCGCCCAGCACCGCCGTTGCCACGGCGGGCGCCACGGCCTCGGGAACGGCGAGCAGCGCCGCCGCGATCAGCAGCTCGACCGCGCCCACCGCGCGCAGTGCCCTGGTGGCGCGGTGGCCGTTGCCCAGGACCCGCACCAGGACGGTGTTCGCGGCCAGTTGGGCCGTACGGCGGCCGAAGAGCTTCGGCGCGCCGGTCACGGCGAGCAGGACCCCGCACAGCAGCGGCGCCAGACTCGGGATGACGGAGATCATCGCGCTCCCTCCTAGTGGCCGACGGTCACGCGGGCGATGTCGACGGTGTCGTCCTCGGGACGCCAGGCGCCGAGGATCTGCGCCGACTGCCCGATCCGCACCCGCGACAGGTCCGAGGTGAGCGCGCCGCCCAGATACGAAGCGGTGGTCGTCTCGGTGACGATCCGGCCCACGACGGCGTGGTTGTTGCCGTGCGTGAGGTGCAGCCGGTCCTTGGCGATGCCCTGGATCTCGCAGAAGAGATTCACGATGTTGACCCACACCGCGTCGGCCGCGATGGTGCCGTCGGGCATGTCGACACCGCGCGCGTACAGGCCGTCGCCGACCTTGATCTCCGCCGCGGTGGTCGGGCGCAGCTTCCAGACGCTGGTGGCGTTGGTGAGCTGGATGAGGTGCTGGTCGCCGTAGGAACCGGCGACCTCCAGCACGGTGCCGTTGATCGCGGTGATCCGGCCCTCGGCGAACGCCGACTTGGAGATCGCCGGGTCGAGCGACGGCATCGGCGCGGCGAAGGCGGCGTCCGCGTCGATGCCGCCGAGCGCCGTGGCGCCGACGATGGTCGCACCGCCGAGCGCGGCGGTGGTGAGGAAGCGCCGGCGGTCCATCCGGCCGCGGCCCGCGGGATTCTGGTCGTGGCTCATGTCGGTCCTCCTCACTCGTAGATGTAGACGGGGAGCTTGCCGGAGCTGAGATTGCCGATCGCGGAGAACGCGGCCGGGGTCAGGTCGATGACCCGGTTGGTGCGGCAGACGCCGTTGCAGCACGCGGACTCGCCGCAGAAGCTCTTGGTGCGCGGTCCGCAGTCGGAGACCGTGACGCAGACCGTCGCGCCGGAGCACTGGTGCTTGACGTTCATCACCGAGCCGCAGCCGCGGCGCGCGATCGTCTCACCGCACAGGTCGGGCCGGGTGATGTCGAAGCACGCCTGGGAGGCGTTCGGCCACGCCGCCTGGTGGGCGTTGGACTGGCAGGTGCCGCAGGCACCGGTGCCGGTGCTGCCGCAGGGGCCCCAGGCGCTGCCGCAGCAGAACCAGGTGGTCTCACCTGCCCAGAGACTGGTCGATCCGCAAGCCATGTCGATTCCCTTCGCTCGCGCGCAGGCGTTGTGACCTGCGCATGACAACACAAGGTGCGTGCCGCGCCATGCGTGACACGTGACACGGGGCCGCCGGTGGGGACGGCGGCAGTGCTGGGTGTTCGGCGTCCGGGATGCGCGCGCTCGCGGGGGAGGTGGGGCGACGGGCGGGGCCGCGAGGCGGTGGGGCGGTGTGGCGTGAATCGCGCGGATGTGCGAGGTGCGTGGTGCGCTCGATGCATGGGGGGACAGTGGGGGGTTCGGGTACTGCGAGCACTGAGGGTGGCGCGGGTCCTGTGGGGATTCCGGGGCGTGTGGGGACGCCGGGAGAATTGCATGCCCATGACAAGGTGTGCGTCGGATGGGTCGGCAGTGATGGTGGAACACGGCCATGATGCGCGCTTCTACGCGCGTCCGCCAGAGGGCGGGAGACACGAGAGGCCCTTGGGGCGGGCGGCACGAGCCGTACGGTGCGGGGTACCGGGCGTTGGCCTCGGGCATCACGGCCGCCGCGCGGCGCGCGGACGCGTGGGCCGTCTTTTGCGGGGTGCCCGGGATGTCGTGATCCAGCCAGCCGCGGCCACGGCGGCTCGCGTACGCCTACGATCTGCCGCCTGCCGCCTGCCGCCTGCCGCCTGCCGCCTGCCGCCTGCCGCCTGCCGCCTGCCGCCTGCCGCCTGCCGCCCGCGTATCGGGCGCGGTCGCTGGGGGTGTCGCCCGGCGGCGAAGGGCTACCGGGTCGCCCGCTGAGCGCCACCGCCTGATCCGTCGCCCGATCCGGCGCCGGGCCCCGGGACCCCGGCCGCCCTGCCGCCCGGTCCGCCCTGGCGTCGGGTCGCCGCGCTGCGGCCCACGGCCTCCACCAGCGGCAGCACGCGGTACGGGACCCGCTCGCGCAGGGCGATCTCCGTACGGGTCCGGACCACGCCCGGCAGTTGGATCAGCCGCTGGATGATGTCCTCCAGATGGGCGTTGTCGCGGGCCGCGACCCGGGTGAGCAGATCCCCGCCGCCGGTGATCGAGAGCGCCTCGATGATCTCCGGCACGGCCGCGAGCGCTTCGCCCACGTCGTCCAGGCGCCCCTGCGTCACCTCGATCCGCACGAAGGCCAGCACCGGGTGGCCCAGCGCGGCAGGCGACACGCGTGGTCCCGCCGTGGTGATCACCCCGTCCCGCTCCAGCCGGTCGAGCCGGGCCTGGAGGGTGCCGCGGGCCACGCCGAGTATGCGGGCGTACTCACGGACGCTGGTGCGCGGCTGCTCCAGCAGCAGCCGCAGGATGCGGGTGTCCAGTGCGTCGACGGCCATGGGCCACTGGTCTCCTCATGGTCGATGACAGGGCACCCTCACCGTACCAATGGCACAGCGCCGAGCGACCAGTTTGAGCCACTGCCCGCTCGGGTGCTTTCCTGGTGGTGACGATGGCGTTGCGGTCCTCCGCAACGCCTTTGCCATGTCCGGCGCCGACCGCCGCCGGGCACCCGTACCGGACAGGGGTGGAACCGCACACGTGAAGAAGTTGTTCGTCGCACCGGATCCGGGCCGCGCGCGGCTGCGCCACGCCTCCCGCGCCGTCCTCGGCATCGCG
Organism: Streptomyces sp. NPDC024632; assembly: GCF_055559175.1. Lineage (NCBI taxonomy): Bacteria > Bacillati > Actinomycetota > Actinomycetes > Kitasatosporales > Streptomycetaceae > Streptomyces > Streptomyces sp. NPDC024632. Next base: position 160,081 of record NZ_JBVHLD010000021.1, on the reverse strand, counting down.
CTCGCCGTCACCGCGGCGGGCCTGGCCGGATTTCCGCTGCCCGCGATGTGCGGCGGCGGTCTCGCCGCGCTGCTCGCCTTCTTCGTCGTCGCCGACGCCCGCGTCGGCCAGCAGGCGGTCACCACCGCCCTGATGCCCCTGACCGGACTGCCGGTGCTCACCGCCGCGGCCTGGCTGCACCCGTACCCGCTCGCCCGCGACGCCGCCTTCGTCGCCGTCGTCCTCGCCGGGGTCTACGTCCGCCGCTGGGGCGCCCGCGGCCACGCGCTCGGCGTCTTCGGCTTCATGATGTTCTTCATCGCGCAGTTCCTGCACGCCGTACCGGCCGAACTCCCCGAGTTGTACGCGGCGATCGGCCTCAGCCTCGCCGTCGCCGCCACCGTCCGCTTCGGCCTGTGGTGCTACGAACGCGGCGCCGCTCCCGTACCGGCCATCTCTCTTGTCCAACCGCCCGGTCTGCGCAGGCCGACCACCCGGCAGGCCGTCCAGGCCGCGACCGCCGCGGCCGGAGCCCTCGCGTTCGGCCAGGCACTGTCGCAGGACCGCTGGTACTGGGCGGTCGCCACCTCCTGGTGGATCTTCGTCAACACGGCGTCGCGCGGCGAGACCCTGGTGCGCGGCTTCCGCCGCGTGCTCGGCACCGCGCTCGGCATCGTGGCCGGATTCGCCCTCGCCCTTCCCCTGCACGGCGCCCCCGTACCGTCCGCCGTCCTCGTCGCGGTGTGCGTCTTCGGCATCTTCTACAGCGCGGCCGTCTCCTACTCCTGGATGACCTTCTTCGTCACCGTCATGGCCGGCTCCCTCTACGGGCTGCTCGGCGTCCTGCACCCGGCGCTGCTCCTGCTGCGCCTCGAGGAGACCGGGGCGGGCGCGCTCTGGGCTGCCCTCGCCGTGCTGCTGGTGCTGCCGGTCACCACGCACGCCGCCACCGACGCCTGGATCCAGCGCGCCCTGGAATCCGTACGCGACTTCACCGCGCAGGCCGCCCGGCACCTCGCCGGTGAACCCGGCGCCGACCTGGCAGGATGCGCCGCCGAACTGGACCTGGTACTCGGCCGGGTACGCGCCTGCCTGGCGCCGCTGGTGCACCCGCTGAGCCCCCTGCGGGCCCGCAGAGCGCGGGCCGGTCACGTACTGCGCCTCCTCGACGCCTGCGCCCACCAGGTGCGCGGCCTCGCCGAGGTCGTCGCCCACCCCGAAGCGGGCCACGACGAGCGGCTGTCGGCCGCCTGCCGACGGGTCGAGGACGCCGTGCGCCGCCTGGTCGTACGCGGCGTCGAGGCACCGGAACCCCGGCCGGAAACGCCCCGGGACGGCGTGGGACATCCGCACGCCGAACGCGCGCTCGGCCACCTGCGGGTCCTGGAAACGGCGCTCACCGACCTCGCCGCCCCCCTGCACGCCGACCCCCGGGCGCCGCTCGCCGCCTGACCAGTGGGACCCGGGGGCGACGCGGCCGCCGTCAGGTACTAATCTCAGCCGCCGTACAGACATCAGGCGGAAGAGGTACGGCAGTGGCCGGGCACGTTTACATCGGGTCGTTCACTTCGGCGGGCGGGCGAGGGCTCACCACGGCCGCCGTCGACCCGGACACGGGAGCGCTCACCGCGCTCGGCGACAACGCCGAGGTGCAGAATCCGTCCTTCCTCGCCCTGTCCGACGACGGGCGGACCCTCTACACGGTCGGCGAGACCGAGCCGGAGGGCACCGCCGCCGCGTTCTCGCTCGCGGACCCGGCCGCGCCCCGGCTGCTCGGCGCGCCCGTGCAGGTGCACGGCGGCTGGCCCACCCACCTCGCCGTCCACCGCGGCCACCTGCTCACGGCCAACTACGCGGAGCCCGGCAGCGTCAGCGTCCTGTCCATCGGCGAGGACGGCGCGCTCGGCGGACTGCGCTCACTGCTGGAGCACGAGGGCGACGGCCCCCACCCCGAGCGCCAGACCGGGCCGCACGCCCACGCCGTGCTGACCGACCCCAGCGGACGCTGGGCGGTCAGCGTCGACCTCGGCACCGACTCGGTGCGGGTCTGCGAACTGGACGCCGACAGCGGCGAGCTGGAGATCGAGCGCGAGCTGGGACTGCGCTCCGGGATCGGCCCGCGCCACCTCACCTTCCACCCGGCCGGCCACCACGCCTATGTGATGAACGAACTCGACTCCGTCGTCACCGTCTGCCGCTGGGACCCCTCCATCGGCAGCCTGCGCCCGCTCGCCGAGGTCCGCGTGCTCCCCGACGGCACCGAAGGCGAGAACTACCCCTCGGAGCTGGTCGTCTCGCCCGACGGCCGCTTCGCCTGGGCCGCCAACCGCGGCCACAACAGCATCGCGGTGCTCGCCCTGGACGAGACGGGGGAGCGGCTGGAACTGCTCGACACCGTGAGCTGCGGCGGCGACTGGCCGCGCCACCTGACCCTCGACCCGTCGGGCACCCGGCTGTACGCGGCCAACGAGCGCTCCGGCGACGTCACCTGGTTCGACGTCGACCCGGGCACCGGCATCCCCAAGCAGGCCGGTTCGCTGGCGCTGCCCGCCGTGTCCTGCGTGCTCTTCGCCCGGCCCTGACACTGCGGCGGCGGGCTCGCGCGGCCCGCACGACGAGGAAACGGCGCGGGCAGGCGGTCCTTCGACAGGACCGCCCGCCCGCGCCGTTGTCGTCGCCGTGTCGACGCGCCGCCTCGTTCAGTGCGAGGGCGCGCTCTCCTGCTGCTGCATCGCGATGCCCAGCGCGCCCGCGTAATGCGTGACCACCAGCTTGCCGACCGCCGGGTACGGGCCGAGCGCGTCGGCGCCCGAGCAGCCCGCCTCCGCCGCGGCGGTGTGCAGGAGCTGCGGCGCGATCTCCGGGCCGATCAGGCACGGGGCGAGCGCGAGCCGACCGGAGCCGGAGGAGCGCAACTGCTCCGCCGCCCGAGCGATGGAGCCGTCCTCGTCGAGCGCGGCGGCCAGCACCGGCACGGCGAGCCGCGCGGCCAGCAGCAGCCCGGTCACACCCGCGGCCTGCGCCGCCTCCTCGCCGCCGACGGTCGCCAGGATGATCCCGTCGGCCGCGGTCGCCACGGTGAACAGCCGGGCGCGGTCGGCGCGGGCCAGACCCGCCTCGGCGAGCCTGACGTGCAGCGCCTCGGCGAGCAGCGGGTGCGGACCGAGGACGTCGGTCAGCTCCACCTGCGCCTTGGTGTCGGCGATGGCCTGCCGAATCCTGCGCAGCACCGAAGCCTCGGGTCCCGCGAGCAGCGGGACGACGACGGCCGCGGTGTCCTCCCCCGACCGCTCGTCCGCGATCGCGGCCAGGACGCCCCGCAGCGCCGGGAATTCGGTCTCCGCGCCGTCCTCACCGTCGACGAAGCCGATCCGCGGATCGAGTCCCGACAGCTCGGAGCGGGCGATGCTCACGACCTCCTCCGCCAGACTGAGCGCGGCGGCGGTGGGAGTGCCGGGGACGGCCAGAACCAGCACCGGCGCGCCCTCGGGCGCGGCCAGCGCCTCCGGTCGGCGGTGACGTCCCGGCTGGCGCGGGCGCGGCATTCGAACGGGAAGGCCGGAGGCGGGCCCTGTGGCAGTGCTCATGGCGACGCATGCTAACGCCTTGGGGCGCCTGGATGTTCGGCCGGGTCGGAGCCGCGGCAGACCTGTCCTGATCTGTCCCTTTCACCGCTCACGTTCGGTCATCGAACGAGTCTGAGCTGTGCCGGAACGCGCCGCGTCGGCACCGGAACGAACCGGTGCGGTACGCGAACGTGCCGGTGCGGCACGGGAGACGAGCCGCAGCAGCGCGGGGTCGGCCGGAAGCGGCAGCGCGTCCCGGTGCAGCGCCCCCGCGATCAGCAGCGCGCCGTCCAGCGGATCACCGGCCGCCGGTACGAGCCTGGCGTCCGGCAGCATCCGCCCGGCCCGCTCACGCAGCGGCCCGAGCAGCGGCTCACCCATCTTGAACAGGCCACCGGTCAGCGCCACGTCCACCGCGGCGGCGTCCGGCCGTACGGCAGCCGCCGACTCCAGGATGTGCGTCGCGGCGGCCCGCAGGATGCCGGAGGCCACCGGGTCGCCCCCCGTGGCACAGGCGGCCACATCGGGCGCGAACGAGGCCAGTACGGCGGGCCGGTCGGGGCGCGGGTAGAGCCGCGCGGGCATCCCGTCGAGCGGCCCGAAACGGTCCTCCGCGCGGGCCAGCAGCGCCGTGGAGCCGCCCGCCCTGCCGTCGTGCGCGCGCATCGCCGCGTCCAGGCCCGCGCGGCCGATCCAGGACCCGCCGCCCGCGTCGCCCAGCAGATGGCCCCAGCCGTCCGCGCGCAGCCAGCCGCGGCCGTCGGCCGCGGTGCCGAGCGCGATCATGCCGGTCCCCGCGGCGACGACGACGCCCGGCCGCAGACCGAGCGCGCCCGCGTACGCGGTCACCGCGTCACCGGCCAGCGCCAGCGACTCCACCCCGAAGGCGGCGGCCAGGGCGTCGGGCAGCACGGCGCGCAGGTCGGTGCCGAGTGTGGCCATACCGGCCGCGCCGACGCATGCGGCGGCCAGCGTGCCGGCCCCGGCCTTGTCCAGCAGGCCGTTCACCAGGGGCACGACCTGGTCGAGCAGGCTCGCGGCGTCGATCCCGCGCTCGCCGGTCACGGCCGGGCGGGCAGAGACGGCGGGCGCGGACACCTCGGTGCCGTCGGCGCGGGCGACGGCCACCCGCACGCCGGAACCGCCGGAGTCGATCCCGAGCACCCAGTCAGCGGAAGCGGGCACGGATCAGCCGAGCCCGCGCGAGTCCTGCTTGAGCGCGGTGTCCACGGTCAGCGCCGAGGCGACGACCATGCTCAGCAGCGGGTCGGCCAGCGGCCGGTGGATCTGGAGGACGTAGTTGTCCGCCGTGGTGAACATGGTCTTGGCCAGGCCCTCCCACGTCTTGGTGATCCGGCCGATCTCCGTCTCCGTGTGGTCCACGATGGCGAAGTTCCACGCCCGCCAGTTCTCGGCCTTGATGGCACCGATCTGCTGGCCGTTGTACATGAACGCGAACTTGATCTTGCCGAAGGCGTTCTGCTGCACGATCTCGCCGAGCGGCTCACCGTTCGAGCGGTGCACCAGCACCTTGGACTTGATGAACTTCGCGGGCCGGGTGAGCACCAACTGCGGCTGCCCGTGCGCGTCCCTGACCTCCAGCTTGTGGGTCAGGAACTGGTCCACGCTGGAGACGAAGCGCAGCACCTTCTTCGCCGTGCTCTGCCCGATCTCGACGACCGAGCCGAGGGTACGGCCCTGCTGGTCGAAGACGCTGTACTCGTTGACCAGCTCGATCAGCTTGGCCTTCTGGTTCACCACCAGGATCGGCTCGGTGAACAGGGTGCCGCCGCCGAACGAGGTCGGCGCTATCCCGGCCTGCTGCTGCACCTGGCGCTGGACCTTGGACGGGTCGGGGGCGCCGCTGACATTCACCTCCCACGCGTTGCCGCCGCCTTGCTGCTGCTGCGGAATCTGGCCGGGGTTCGTGTGCTCCGTCCACTGTTTGCCGTCCCAGTAGCGGAGCAGATTCGGAGTGCCTTGCGGGTCGGCGTACCAGCCCGCCGGAGTATTGGGATGCGTCGTCACCCGGGCAGAGTACCGTCAAGACATGTCAGGGAAGGAGCCAGTCGACCGGCTGTGCACCCTGCCGGACCAGCAGATCATTGGCGCGGCTGAAGGGCCGTGAGCCGAAGAAGCCGCGGTCTGCCGACATGGGGGAGGGGTGCGAGGACTCGATGGCGGGCAACTGCCCGAGCAGCGGTCGCAGATTGCGGGCGTCCCGGCCCCACAGCACGGAGACCAGCGGACGGCCCCGGGCGGCGAGCGCCCTGATCGCCTGCTCGGTGACCTCTTCCCAGCCCTTGCCGCGGTGCGCGGCGGGCCGCCGGGGCGCGGTGGTCAGCGCCCTGTTGAGCAGCAGCACACCCTGCCGGGTCCACGGCGTGAGATCCCCGTTGGACGGACGCGGCAGCCCCAGGTCGGAGCCCAGCTCGCGGTAGATGTTCTCCAGACTGCCCGGCAGCGGCCGTACGTCCGGCGCGACGGAGAAACTGAGCCCCACCGCGTGACCCGGGGTCGGATACGGGTCCTGCCCGACGATCAGCACCCGCACGTCGTCGAAGGGCTGCTGGAACGCGCGCAGTACGTTCGCACCGGAGGGAAGGTACGTACGCCCCGCGGCGATCTCGGCGCGGAGGAAGTCCCCCATCGCCGCGATCCGGTCCGCCACCGGTTCGAGCGCCTTCGCCCAGCCCGCTTCGACGATCTCGTTCAATGGTCGCGCTGTCACGGTCCGTCACTCTACTGGCTCAACGGCCGTGCCGCGGACGGGGATCGGACCCGCCCGCGCAACGACGCCGCCGATGACCGCCGGGCAGGACCGGTCAGATACCGGCCCGGCGGAAGGCCCGCCCGTACTGCTGCGGCACCGCCACCTCGGAGCCCAGCTCACGGGCGGCGTGCAGCGGCCAGTTCGGCGTACGCAGCAGTTCGCGGCCGAGCAGGACGGCGTCGGCCTGGCCGGTGGACAGGATCGTCTCGGCCTGCCGGGGGTGGGTGATCTCGCCGACGGCCGCCACCGGCAGACCGGTCTCGGCCTTCACGCGGGCCGCGAAGGGCACCTGGTAGCCGGGGCCGAGCGGAATGCGTACGCCCGCGGCGTTTCCGCCCGTGGACACGTCGAGCAGGTCGACCCCGCGCACGAGCAGCTCCTTGGCGAAGCGGACCGTCTCGTCCGCCGTCCAGCCGCCGTCCTCCAGCCAGTCGGTGGCCGAGATGCGGAAGAACAGCGGCAGTTCCTCCGGCCAGACCTCGCGCACGGCGTCGACCGTCTCCAGCGCGAACCTGATCCGGTTCTCGAAGGCGCCGCCGTAGCCGTCGGTGCGGTGGTTGCTGTGCGGAGAGAGGAATTCGCCGATCAGATAGCCGTGCGCGCCGTGCAGTTCGAGCACCTCGAAGCCCGCCGCGAGCGCGCGCCGGGCCCCGGCCACGAACTGCCCGACGACGTCCCTGATGTCCGCCTCCGACAGTTCGGTCGGCACCTTGGACTCGTCGGAGAACGCCACCGGGCTCGGCGCCACCGGCTGCCAGCCGCGCTCGTCCGCGCCCAGCGGGCCGCCGCCCGCCCACGGCCGGTCCGTGGACGCCTTGCGTCCGGCGTGGCCGATCTGGATGCCGGGCACGGTGCCGTGGTCCTTGAGGAAGCGGGTGATCCGGCTGAAGGCCGCCACCTGGTGGTCGTTCCAGATCCCGAGGTCGGCGGGGCTGATCCGGCCCTCGGGGCTGACCGCGGTCGCCTCGACCAGGATCAGTCCGGCGCCGCCGACCGCCCGCGACGCGTAGTGCGCGAAGTGCCAGTCGCCGGGCGCTCCCTCGTCGGGCCCCTCGGTCGCCGCCGAGTACTGGCACATCGGCGCCATCCAGGCCCGGTTGGGAATGGTCACGGACCGCAGGGTGAAGGGCTCGAACAGCGCGCTCACGGCACTCTCCTCGTCGTCGGACTCCGTCGCGGGGCTCCACCGGTCGGGGCCTGTCGCCGCGCACTGGTGACGGCTTCTACGATAGACGCCGTAGTACGGCAGGCGTCAAACTACGACGGGTATCGTAATATGACGTTCATGACACTCCCGATTCCATCCCACGCGCCACCGGCACCGGCACCGGCACCGTTGTCGTCGGCGCCAGCCGCAGGTGCCGACGCCCCGGCCGCCGCCGGGCGCGCGCTGGAGCACCCCGGCACCGGGGAGATCCGGCTCGAAGAGGTGCTGCACGCGCTGTCCGACCCGATGCGGCTGATCGTGGTCCGCAATCTGGCCGCGGCCCACGGTGAAGTGGCCTGCTCCGACGTGCCGTTGCCGGTCAGCAAGTCCACGACCACGCACCACTTCCGGGTGCTGCGCGAGGCGGGCGTCATCAGCCAGATCTACCGCGGCACCTCCAAGATGAACGCGCTGCGTACGGACGACCTCGAAGCGCTCTTCCCCGGTCTGCTCGACCGCGTCCTCGACGCGGCGGCCCGCCAGGCGGCCCGGCTCGACGGCTGACCGTGGGGCGTCGGGTACCTGGATCCAAAGTCTGTATCCGAGTCCCTGGATTCGAGTGCCCGGATTTCGAGTGGCTGGATTCGACGCGCCTCGATCCGTCCCGTCCGTGACGGGGCCTCAGGCCGGTCCTTCGGCGGGCGGCGACGACGAGTGGCCCGCCGCCGTCAACAGCCCTTCCCAGTCGGGTATCTTGACCGTCCCCCGGTCCAGGGAACGGCCCCACTCCGCCTCCGCCGCCTCGATCGCCAGCCAGCCCCGCCAGGCGACCGGCCGTACGCCCGCGGCCCGCAGCCCGGCCAGCGGATCGGCCGACAGCTCTCGCGTCAGCAGACCCGGCGCGTCGGCGAGCAGCGCCGTCGCGGTCTCCTTGGCGCACGGCCGGTTGGTGCCGATCACACCGGTCGGCCCGCGCTTGATCCAGCCCGCCACGTACTCGCCGGGGGAGGGCGTACCGTCGCGCAGCACGCGGCCCGCGTCGTTCGGCACCACCGCGCCCCGAGGGTCGAAGGGCAGGCCGGGCAGCGGCACCCCCTGATAGCCGACCGAGCGCAGGACGAGTCCCGCGTCGATCTCCTCGCCGCCGCCTGTATCGGACACACCGCCGCGCCCGTCAGGACCCGTTCGGGTGAAACGGACCGCGCGCACCCGCCCGGCCTCGTCGGCGAGGAACGCGGTGGGGCGCAGGAAGAACCGCACATGGAGTCGGCGCGGCCGTCCCCGCGGCGGCTGCGCGGCCCACGAGCGCAGCACCTCCACATTGCGCCGGGCCGCCGTCGGCAGACCGGAGGGGGCGGCGTACGCCGGGTCGAGCGCCAACTCGTCCTCGCGCACGATCACATCGGTGTCGGCCAGCGCGCCCAGCTCACGCAGCTCCTTGGTGGTGAACTTCGCCTGCGAGGGCCCGCGCCGCCCCACCATGTGGATGTCCGTGACGCGGCTGTCGGCGAGCGCCCGCAGCGCCGCCTCCGGTACGTCGGTGCGCCGCAGTTCGTCCGCGCGCCGGGCCAGCACGCGCGCCACGTCGACCGCGACGTTCCCCACGCCGATGACCACGGCGGAGCGGGCCCGCAGCGCGAAGCCGTCCGGCGGCTCGTCGGGGTGCGCGCTGTACCAGGACACGAAGCGGGTCGCCGAGTAGCTGCCGGGCAACTCCTCGCCGGGCACGCCCAGTCTGCGGTCGGTCGCGGCGCCCACGCAGTAGACCACCGCGTGGTACAGGCCGAGCAGCCGTTCCGGCGTCAGCGGCGCGGGCCCCACGCCGACGTTGCCGAGGAAGCGGACCCGCGGGTCCTCCAGCACCTTGCGCAGGCTGCCCTGGAGGGACTTGATCTTCTCGTGGTCAGGCGCGACACCGTATCTGACCAGGCCGTACGGGCACGGCAACCGGTCGAGCACGTCAACCGCGACATCCGGCACCGACTCCTGACGGGTGAGCGCGTCCGCGGTGTACACCCCGCTCGGACCCGAACCGACGACTGCGACGCGTAACACGAGGGTGCTCCCTTCGGCGGGATGTCACCAGCATGCGCCCTCCGGACGCGTCGCGGCAGAGCGCCGCACCCCGCGGCCCGGTCGAGGCGCACGATTTCAGTCCACCGGTCGCCGGTCCCCGCCGTCCCCGCCGCCCCCGTCCCCGCCCGCGCCGGCCTTCGCGGGGGCCACCGCGCAGTCCTTCGGCGGCACCCCCAGCGTCCACTCCAGCCCGTACCGCTCGAAGAGTTCGGCCCGCAGCCGCGACAGCGGCATCGGAGCGCCCGGCAGCAGCAGCGCCACGGTCGCGCCCATCAGCAGCGCGCGCAGCAGCCGGTACTCCGCCTCCGGACCCTCGGGCCCCGACACGATTCCCGCGCCGTCCACCGCCTGGCTCAGCAGCGCCGCGAGCTTCTGCTGCTCCGGGCACTGGATGAAACCCTCCGCCTGGAGGATCGACGCCATGTGCGTACGCATCAAGGTGGTGTGCGTCTGCGTGAGGCCGAGGATCGCGTCGATGGCCCGCGCCATCCGTTCCTGGCCGTCCTCCGACCGCGGCTCGCGGTCCAGCGCGGCGGCCAGTTCCATGTGCATCAGCCGGTGCACGGCGGACTGCAACAGTTCGCGCTTTCCCGCGAAGTAGTACGAGACCAGGCCGCGTGCCGACCCCGCCCGCTGGGTGATGTCCGCCAGCGTGGTGGCCGCGTAGCCGCGTTCCTCCACCAGCTCCACGGTTGCCTGGAGCAACCGTTCCCGGGAACGCTGACGCATAGCTTCATTGACCGATGCGCTCCGAGGGGACATTATTTACTCCTGCGTTGACTGGCTGCGAGCCAATATACTCAGCGCAACCCGGCGGGCTTCGCCCTGTCCGGGAAACGGGGGATGGTGCCGGGCCCGGCGGCGCGGGGGATCGCCGGGACCGGCGCCGATCCCGAAAGCGCTTGTCATCGAGGCTCGTGTCCTGAAAGCGCTTGCCCCTTCAGCGGCCGGTTCATGAGCGCTCGGCGCGTACGGTGCGCGGCGCCGCATCAGCCCAGTCGGTAGCCCAGTCGGTCCAGGACGCCGAGCAGCGCGTCGGGACGTGCCGTCACCGGCAGATGGTCCACCAGGAACACCGGGCAGCCCAGCGCGGCGGCGCCGCCGTCGGCCGCACGGCTGTCGCCCACCATCGCGACGTCCGCGGGCTCCAGTCCGAGCCCGTCGCAGGCGATCCGGAACAGCCGCTCGTCCGGCTTCTGGACGCCGTGCTCGAAGCTCAGCGCGAAGACGTCCACCAACTCGTCCAGCCCGTGCTCCCCGAAGACCGGCCGCAGATCCCATCCGATGTTGCTCACCACCGCCACCGGCACGCCCCGGTCCCGCAGAGCCCGCAGCACGCGCTCGGTGTCGGGGTACGGATTCCACGCGGCGGGCGCCATGTGCCGGTCGTAGAGCGCGTCGTGCACATCCCAGGGGAGCGCGACGGTACGGGACAGGCCGCCGTACGCCGCCCGGTGCTCGGCCGCGCTGGTGTCGCGGCGGGCCCAGGCCGCCGCCAATCGCGGCGGAATCCGCTCGGGAGGTCCGCCGCCGGGCAGCGCGCCCGCCCGCTCCAGCGTTCCGGCGTACGCCGCGACCTCGTCGTCGGTGGCCGTGACGCCCTCGGCGGTGAGCGCCGACCGCAGCCAGGACTCGGCCGCTTCGACCCGCATCAGGGTGCCGGAGAAGTCGAACATCACGCCTTTGACGGCCATGGCCCCGTCTCTCCCGCCGCCGCTCAGGTCAGCGCGCCGAGGCCGGGGCCGAAAGCGATCAGCAGCGGGACCGCCGGGACCAGCAGCGCGAAGGCCGTCATCCGCACCCGTTGGCCGAGCGGCAGCCGGGGCGCGGGATCGAGCAGCCGGTGCACGCGGCCGGGCAGCGCGGCGAGCGGCGTGGGGCAGGGGCCGAAGACGCCGCGTTCCGCGTTGAGTTCGACCAGCGCGAGGGCGGTGGTGAGGCGGCCGAAGCGGCGCGAGGCGGTGTCGTCGGCCGCCAGTTCCACCAGGTGGTGCACCTGGTCACGGAAGGCGGCGAAGACCGGCACCTGCGGGAAGCCGCCCGCGAGCGCGCCCGAGCAGTGCAGCAGCACGTCGTGCCTGGCGCGTACGTGTCCCTGCTCGTGGGCCAGCACGGCGTCCAGTTGGCGGCCCTTCAGGCGGCGCAGCGCGGCCGTGGTGATGACCAGTTGGGGCTCGGCGCCGGACAGCCACCAGGCGTCGGAGCGGGCGTCCTCCAGGACCACCAGGCGCTCGCCGGGCGTGACGGTCTCGCCGGGCAGCCGGGGCGCGCGCACGCGGAGTTCCGCGCGGCGCTGCTTGCGCCGCGACCGTGTGCCGCGCACCTCGCGGGTGAGCATCGCCGCGGTCCACACACCGCCGAGCGCGAGCAGGACGGCGATGGTCCCGGCCCAGCGGCCGTACTCGGACAGCGCGTAGGCGTCGACCACACCGCTCGGGGCGAACGCGAAGAGATTGCCGCGGACCGCGGCCCAGGCGGCCGAGGCGGAGAGCGCCATGGCCAGCACGCAGCACAGCAGTACGGCGGCGACCACACACTGCCAGACCCACAGGGCCAGCACCGGTTCGCGTTCCGGCCACTTGGCACGGGACAGCAGACGCGGCGCCATCGCCGCCGCAAGTGCGCCGAGAATCAGCAGCACGAACGGGACCGTCATGGTGATCAGCCTAGGAGGCGCGCGGTTCACGGGGGACGGACCACGACCCGATGTGACGCATGACTCACGGCAGCGAGTCCGTCACAGGGTCAGCAGCATCGCGAACATCCCCAGCGCCATCGCCACCCGGCAGGCCGCCGCGACCTCCGGCGCGTGCCGCAGCGGGACACGGTCCCGGCCGCCGCCCGCGCCTCCTTCCGCCTGACCGGTGGATATCAGCGGGCCGCCGCCCGGCGCGCCGTGCGCCTGCGCCGGGAGCGCGACCAGGGTAGTGCCGCTGCGCAGGACGTAGCCCGCGAAGTAGAGCAGCAGCAGGCCGGTGAGCAGCGGGGTGCCCGCGCCGGTGGCCGCCATGTGCTCGGCGTGGCCGCCGTGCGCCGACGCCGCCCCGCCCATCGCCACGGCCATGTAGACCATCGCGGCCGAGCACACGGAGTGGTGCAGATGGTGGCCGGGCCGCCGGACCAGCAGCAGCGCCCGTACCCCGGCCAGCGCGAAGACCACGCCGAGGACGACGGCGAACAGCGGCGTCCCCCACGGCCGCGGGTCGAGGACGGACATCGGGACGGCCATCACCGCCATGCCCGCCGCCATCACCGCCTCGTCGCGCGCTTCGCGGCGCAACAGGCACGCGACCGCGGCGACGGTGCTGAGCGCCACGAGCAGCCAGGCCACCAGCGGTGGTCCGTGCATGCCATCCTCCCCCTCATCCCCACGCCTCTTCGGCGCGCCCCGGTCCGTGCGGTGACCCTCGTCCGGTCCGGTCCAGTCAGGTCCGGTCCGTGACGACCGGCCCGGTCCAGTCCGTGACGACCGGACCGCCGGACGGTTGTTCGGCGGTCCCAGGAGAACTGCCCAGGTCCGAGGGCGCACACCCGAGCGCATCGGGGTAGTCGGGGGAGCGTGTCACCGCGGCGCGCGCCGTCGCGGATCGCCGTGTGCCACGATCTCGTGCGCGTCGCCCGACCGCAACGCCTCCGGGCCGGCGTCCGGCGCCTCGGCCCCGCGCGCCCGCGCCGCGGCCCGCGACCTGCGTACTTCCCGCGCCTGCCGGGCGCCGGAGCGCTGGGTGACGGCCACGCAGACCAGTACGGCGAGCGCCGCGGGCAGTGTGGCGCGGCCCAGGTGCTCACCGAGCAGCGCGGCGGACCACACCAACGTCAGCACGGGCTGGGCGAGTTGGAGCTGGCTGGCCCTGGTCACCCCGATCGCCGCCATGCCGCGGTACCAGACCATCAGGCCGAGGAACTGCGACACCACCGAGACCCACACCAGCCCGCCGACCGACTCGCCGGTCAGCCGTACCGGCTCCAGCGACAGCGACACGACCGCGGCGGGCAGCGTGAGCGGCAGCGTACCGACCAGCGCCCAGCCGACCACCTGCCAGCCCGGCAGCACCGACGCCAGCCGCCCGCCCTCCACGTAACCGGCGGCGCAGACCAGCAGCGAGGCGAAGAGGAAGCCGTCCCCGGCGGTCGGCGCGCCGCCGCTCTCGCCGAGCGAGAAGGCGGTGACCACCGCCGCGCCCGCGACGGCCGCGATCCAGAACGTACGGGACGGCCGCGCACCGGTGCGCACGGCCGCGAGCACCGCGGTGCACAGCGGGAGCGCGCCGACGACGACGGCGGCGTGCGAGGTGTCGGTGGTGCGCAGCGCGAGGGTGGTCAGCAGCGGGAAGCCGATGACGACACCGCAGGCGACCACGGCCAGGCCCGCCCAGTGCTCCCGGTCCGGCACCTTCGCCCGGCCCGCCGCGAGGAAGGCCCCGGCGACCGCGGTGGCCAGGACCGCCCGGACCGTCACCGCGGACCAGGCGCCGAATCCGCTCAGCGCCCAGTGGGTGGAAGGGAAGGTGAGCGAAAAGGCGGCCACACCGAGACAGGCGAGCGCGGTGCCCGCGACCGCTACTGAGGTGCGGGGAGTAGCGCTATTCTTATCCTTCATGAATGACGATAGCAGTGCCAGTGCGCTGGCAGAATCCCTCCGAGGAGAGCTGGACCGCTTCTCACCGGGAGCGAAACTGCCGTCGAGCCGGGCCCTGGTCGAGCGGTTCGGGGTCAGCCCGGTGACGGTCTCGCGGGCGCTGGCGACGCTCGCCGCGCAGGGACTGGTCGTCACCCGGCCCGGCGCGGGCACCTACCGGGCCGCCGAGGGCGCGGCGACCACCACCGCCGTCGACACCTCCTGGCAGCAGGTCGCGCTCACCGCGGAGGACCCGGACGTGGCACCGCGCGTGGTCGACGCCTCCGGAGTGCTGGGCTGCCTGGTCGGCCCGCCGCAGGGCGTCATCCCCCTCAACGGCGGCTATCTGCACCCCGGCCTCCAGCCCGAGCGGGCGCTCGGCGCCGCGCTGGCCCGTGCCGCCCGCAGGCCCGGCGCCTGGGAACGGCCGCCGCTGGAAGGGCTCACCGCGCTGCGGAACTGGTTCGGCCGCGAGGCGGGAGTTCCGCCCGCCCAGGTGCTGATCACCTCCGGCGGGCAGGCCGCCCTCACCACGGCCCTGCGCGCGCTGGCCGCGCCGGGCTCCGCCGTACTCGTCGAATCGCCCACCTACCCCGGCGCGCTCTCCGCCGCCCGCGCCGCGGGGCTGCGGCCGGTGCCGGTCCCGCTCGACGCGGACGGCGTCCGGCCCGATCTGCTCGCCGACGCCTTCGAGGCCAGCGGCGCGCGGGTCTTCTTCTGCCAGCCGCTCTTCCAGAATCCGACCGGCGCGGTGCTCGCCGCCGGGCGCCGCCGCCAGGTGCTCGACATCGCGCGGGCGGCGGGCGCCTTCGTGGTCGAGGACGACTTCGCCCGGCGGCTCGGCCACGGCGACCCGCTGCCGCCGCCCCTGGTCGCCGAGGACCCGTACGGCACCGTCGTCCACTTCGCGTCGCTCACCAAGCCGACCTCGCCCAATCTGCGCGTCGGCGCGCTGATCGCCCGCGGCCCGGTGATGGAACGGCTGCGCGCGATCCAGGTGGTCGACAGCTTCTTCGTGCCCAGGCCCCTCCAGGAGGCGACCCTGGAGCTCGTCGGCGCGCCCTCCTGGCCGCGCCATCTGCGCGCCGTCACCGCCGCACTGCGCGAGCGGCGCGACGCCATGCTCGCCGCGCTCCGGCACCGCCTGCCGGAACTGGTCCCCGACCCGGTGCCCACCGGCGGCTACCACCTGTGGCTGCGGCTGCCCGACGGCACCGACGAGACCGCGCTGACCGGCGCCGCGCTCCGCGCGGGCGTGGCCGTCGCCCCCGGCCGTCCCTATTTCCCCGCCGAGTCGCCCGCCCCGTACATACGGATCACCTTCGCCTACACCACGGGCGCCGCCGAGATCACCGAAGGCGTCCGGCGCTTCGAGGTGGCGCTGCGCGAGACCGCCCCCGCGCTGTGAGCACCAGCCCTGTCGCGAAGCCCTTCCGCGCGCCGAGCACGCGCCCTTCCGCGCGCCCTGCCACACGTCGAACACTCGCCCCGTCA
The DNA here is from genome assembly GCF_055559175.1 of Streptomyces sp. NPDC024632. Lineage (NCBI taxonomy): Bacteria > Bacillati > Actinomycetota > Actinomycetes > Kitasatosporales > Streptomycetaceae > Streptomyces > Streptomyces sp. NPDC024632. Next base: position 144,428 of record NZ_JBVHLD010000021.1, on the reverse strand, counting down.
CGCGCCGACGCCGCCCGCCCGCGAAGACCTCGGCAGGACCCGTGAGCGCGGCCCGGACCTGGGGATAGCCTTGCCCGCATGGATATCGCCGCTCCCCGCTTCCGCGCCGCCACCCCCGACGACGTCCCCGTCCTGGTCGGGCTGATCGAGTCCGCCTATCGCGGCGACGCGAGTCGCGCGGGGTGGACGACGGAGGCGGACATCCTTCAGGGGCAGCGGACCGACCCCGAGGGCGTGCTGGCCGTCATCGAAGGCGCGGACAGCAGGCTGACGGTGGTGGAGTCCGGCGACGAGGTGGTGGCCTGCTGCCAGCTCGAACACCGCGGCGACCACGCGTACTTCGGGATGTTCGCCGTACGGCCCGCGCTCCAGGGCGCCGGGCTCGGCAAGGTGATCCTCGCCGAGGCCGAACGGTTCGCCCGCGAGGAGTGGGACGTCGCCGAGCTGCACATGACGGTGATCTCGGTCCGCGAGGACCTGATCGCCTGGTACGTCCGCCGCGGCTACCAGCGCACCGGGCAGACCAGCCCCTTCCCGTACGGCGAGGAGCGCTTCGGGCTGCCGACCAGGGACGACCTGGAGTTCGAGCTGCTCACGAAGAAGCTGGTCTGAGACCCGGACGCCCGCCACCCGCCCCACCCGGTACCCGGCGCCCCGAACCCGGTCGCCCGGCGCCGGCCGTCACAGCCGTCCCGCCTCCGTGATCCGGCGCAGGAAGTCCCGCGTGCGCTGCTCGGCCGGGGCGCCGAACACCTCGGCGGGAGTGCCGCGCTCCAGGATCACGCCCGCGTCCAGGAAGCAGACCTGATCGGCGACATCGCGGGCGAACGCCATCTCATGGGTGGCGATCGCCATCGTCATGCCCTGCTCCTTCAGGTCGCGGACCACCGACAGCACCTCGCCGACGAGCTCCGGGTCGAGCGCGGCGGTCACCTCGTCGAGAAGCAGCAGCCGCGGCCTGGTCGCGACCGCCCGCAGGATCGCCACCCGCTGCTGCTGGCCGCCGCTGAGCCGGTCCGGATACTCCGCGGCCCGGTCGGCGAGCCCCAGCCGGGCCAGCAGCTCCCGCGCCCGCTCCTCCGCCTCGCCCCGCGGCACCCCGTGCACCCGGCGCGGCGCCAGCGTGATGTTGTCCAGCACCGTCATGTGCGGGAACAGGTTGTACGCCTGGAAGACGACGCCGATCCTGCGCCGTACCGCGTCCTGGTCGGCCCGCGGGTCGGTGATGTCCTCGCCGTCCAGGAAGATCGCGCCGTCGTCGATCTCCTCCAGCAGATTCGCGCAGCGCAGCAGCGTGGACTTCCCTGAGCCGGACGCGCCGATCAGCGCCGTGACCGTGTGCGCGGGCACGTCGAGCGCGATGTCCCGCAGAACGACGGAGGAGCCGTACGTCTTGCGGACCGACTCCAGCCGCAGCACGGGCGTGTCCCGGCTCCGGTCCGGATCGGCCAGGTCCCGCGCCTGGGGCGGTACGTCTTTGGCGAGCCGGTCCCCGCCCGTGCCGCTCATACGACGCCTCCCTGCGACTGCCGCCGGTTCATCCTGGCCGTCACCCAGTCGGTGAACCGCGTCATCGGGATGGTCAGCGCGACGAAGATCAGCCCCGCGACCACGTACGGCGTGTAGTTGAAGTCGCGGCTGGCGATGATCTGCGCCGCGTAGACGGCGTCCACGGCGCCCGCGATCGACACCAGGCCGGTGTCCTTCTGGAGCGACACCAGGTCGTTGAGCAGCGGCGGCACCACGCGGCGCACGGCCTGCGGCAGCACCACGTACCGCATCGTCTGCGCGCTGCTGAGGCCGAGCGAGCGGGCCGCGGCGCGCTGGCTCGGGTGGACGGTCTCGATCCCGGCCCTGAACACCTCGGCGACATAGGCGGTGTACGTCAGGCAGAGCGCCAGGCCGCCCAGGAGCACGGGGTCGTTGGTGACGCCGCTCAGCCGCAGCGCGGGCACGCCGAAGACCACCGCGAGCAGGCAGATGATCAGCGGCAGCCCGCGGAAGAAGTCCACGTACGCCGTCGCCAGGGCGCGCAGCGGGAAGAACACCGGGCCGCGCAGGGTGCGCACGACCGCCAGCAGCAGCCCCGCGACCAAGACGACGGCGCCGCACACCACCATCAGCCGCAGATTGAGCCAGAGGCCCTGGAGCACGTCCGGCAGCGCGAGCCGCGCGTAGTGCCCGTTGAGGAACGTCTCACGGGTGCGCTGCCAGCCGGGCGAACTGACGATCAGCCCGATCAGCACCCCGGCGGTCGCCAGGGTGCTGACGCTCGCCACTACCAGGGCGCGGCGGCCGCGGGCGCGTCGGTACAGCTCGCGCTCGATCCGCCGCGCGGACGGCTGGTACGTGTCGACCTGCGCGGGGTCGTCCCGCACGGTCATCCGAGCACCGGGGCGCCGACGGCGTCCGACAGCCACCGCTTCTCCAGGGCGGCCAGCGTCCCGTCGCCGTGCAGGGCGGTGACGGCCCGCGAGACGCACGCGGTCAGCTTGCTGCCCTTGTCGAGGACCAGCCCGAACTGCTCGGGCGAGGAGCCCGCCGCCGCGAACTGCCCGACCACCTTGGCGTCGGTGACCTCGGCCCCGGTGATGTAGAAGGCGGTCGGCAGGTCGACCACGATCCCGTCGACCTGGCCGTTCTTGAGCGCGGCCACGGCGAGGTCGTTGCGCTGGTAGACGGCGGGCTGCTTGGCGGGCTTCACCAGGTTGTCGATGACGTCCAGGCTGGTGGTGCCCACCTGGGCGCCGAGCTTGGCGTTCTTCAGGTCCGCGACGCTGTGCGCGTTCGCGATCTTCGAGGTCTTCAGCGCGACGACGGTCTGCCGTACGTCGTAGTAGCCGGGCGAGAAGTCGACGGCCTTCTTGCGCTCGTCGTTGATCGAAACCTGGTTGATGTCGAAATCGAAGTTCTTGGCACCGGGCGCGAACGCCTTGTTGAAGGCGACGGTCTGCCAGACGACCTGGTCCGGCGCGTAACCGAGCTGCTTGGCCACCGCGTACGCGACCGCCGACTCGTAACCCTTGCCGTTGGACGGCTTGTTGTCCGAGAACCACGGGTCGTACGCCGGATTGTCGGTGCCGACGGTGAGCTTGCCGGGGGTACGGGTGGCGAGCGTGCCGGGCGCGCACGACGCCGTGGTGGCGGTGGTGGTGCCGGTCGCACCGGCCGACGCCGCGGAGGACGAGGGACCGGCGTCGGTCGTGTCGTCCTGGGGCGAGCAGCCGGCCAGTGCGAGGGTGAGCAGGGCAGCCGCGGCGAGCGCGGCACGGCGCGGGGACAGCGAGATCGCGGGACGCATGGCGGGACCTTGGCACCGCGCGGGCGCGTCTGTCCACGCGATTCGGCCAGTTGTCCGGATGCCGGACCTTTGTGTCCGGCACATTGCGCGGAGCCGCGGGACCGCGGCGCGCCGGGATGACGCCGGTACGGGACCGCGGCGCTACGCGATGGCCGGTTCCTCGGGGAGGTCGGTGGCGGCGCCGTCCAGCCGCAGTGCGCGGGCCAGGGCCCACTCCTGCGCGGTGTTGACGGTCCAGGCCATGACGGCGATGCCCGCGGCCTGGCAGCGCTCGACGACGTCCAGGTTCACCTGCCGCAGTTCCAGGCTGACCAGGCGGGCGCCCACCGCCTGGGCGCGGGTGACGATCTCCGGGCCGAGGTCGCTGGCGACCAGCACTGTGCGCACGTCGGGCAGCAGCGTACGGATCTCGGCCAGCGCCTCGTCGTGGAAGGACAGCACACTGACCCGGTCGGTCGCGCCGTGCGCGCTCAGGGTGTCGGCCAGCGCGCGGGCCGCCGCCACGTCCTTGATCTCGGCCTGGATCGGCCGGCCGACCGCTTCGAGGACCTCCTCGAAGACCGGTACGCGCTCGCCGAGCCCGGCGTCCAGGCCGCGGATCTCGTCCAGCGTGAGGTCGCGGACCAGGCCGGCGCCGTCGGTGGTGCGGTCGACGTCGGCGTCGTGCATGACGATCAGCGCGCCGTCCTTGCTGAGGTGCAGATCCAGCTCGATCTGGTCCAGGCCCGCCTTTTCGGCTCGGCGGAAGGAGCGCAGGGTGTTCTCCGGCTCGACGCCCATGACCCCGCGGTGGCCGACGGTGAGGAAGCTCATACCGGCACCCTAGCGAGACCGCGCGACGGCGGGCCGAACACGCCGTGACGACTCGGGACCGCGTGCTCAAGCGGCCCCTATGCGCAAGTTTTTTTGACCCATCCCGGCAGACGACAGGAAGAACAGCGGCCTGTCGACCATCAGGCAGGACAATCTCCACCGGCTCCCCTTGATGGATCAACAAGGTCACGGATACGGTGTCCGGACGACAGTTTCTTTTGTGGAGGAGGGGTCATGGGCGAAGTTCTTTCGGCGAAGGTGGCGGACGGCGGCGGTACATCCGGCGTGGGCATCGTCGGCCACCCCGCGTGGGCGGTGCTGAAGCAGGCCGTCGAAGCCATCAGGCCCTGGCAGCGCAAGGACGGCTCCATCGACTTCGAGGCCGAGGGCGCGCCCAGCAAGGACGACGCCGAGCGGACCGTGCGCCGGGTGACCGAGTCGGTCGAACAGCTCTCCCCGCTCCTCCCGCACGACGCCGAGTACCACCGCGCCCTGGTCGCCGACCTGCGCCGCTGGTCCGACGACGGCTTCGGCGTCCCGGACTTCCTCGACTCGCTGCTCGCCTTCCAGCCCGCGGCCGACCGCCGCGACGGCCTGCCGCACCTGGTCGTCTTCCCGATGTACACGCAGAACGGCAACCCGGACCGCAATCTGGAGGCTGTCGCCCTGCGCGTCGTCTGGCCCGACTGGCTGGCCGAGCTGGAGCGCAATCGGTACGACAACCCGCTGTTCGTACCGATCACCTTCGAGGACTTCACTCCCGGCTACGACACCAACTCCGCGGTGCTCTTCCCGGAGACCGTCGCCGTCCGAGAGGCCCCCGAGCGCTGGACCTGGGGCGCGATCTTCTGCGACCGCGAGGCCGCCCGCTTCCGCGCGGTGACCGCCGCCGCGGTCGACACCCTCGGCCTGGAACTGCCCGAGGAAGCGGCCCGGCTGATCGCCGACCAGGACCTGGCGCAGCAGACGTACGTCCTGTGGGACATGATCCACGACCGCACGCACAGCCACGGCGACCTGCCGTTCGACCCGTTCATGATCAAGCAGCGCGCGCCGTTCTGGATGTACGGGCTGGAGGAGCTGCGCTGCGACCTGACCACGTTCAGGGAGGCCGTGAAGCTCCAGGCCGAGGGCCACCCGATGGGCCTGGGCGTGCAGTACGCGATCCTCTTCGACCGGCTCTTCCGCTTCCCGGTCACCGGTGAACGCGTCCGCAACTACGACGGACTCGGCGGACAGCTCCTCTTCGCGTACCTGCACAAGCACGACGCCGTACGCTGGACAGACAACACCCTGCACATCGACTGGGAGCGCGCACCGCAGGTCACCAACCAGCTCTGCGCCGAGATCGAGACGCTCTACCGGGACGGCATCGACCGGCCCAAGCTCGTGCACTGGTTCGCCGCCTACGACCTGGTCGCCAGCTACCTCTCCCCGCATCCCGGCTCGGTCTGGGCGAAGGGCCCCGACGCCCTCGACCTGTCCCAGCCCCCGCGCAAACTCGTGGACGACGTGCTGGCGGACGAGTTTCCGCTCAGCATGTTCTACGAGGCCCTTGCGAAGAAGCTGCGGACGGTGATCACCTCGACCAAGGGAATCACCGGCGAGAGCTCACTTCGGGGCGCCGCGTGACCGGTGCGGCCGAGGAGGCGGACATGACGACCGACACGTACACGGGTGGTCTCGACGGAGCGGTGATCGCCGTGGCGGGCGCGGGCGGCCCCGCGGGGCGGGCGGTACTGCAACGGCTCGCGCGCGAGGGCGGCCATGTGATCGCCGCCGACGCCGACCCCGAGCGGCTGGCCGAGGCCGTCGACGCGGCGCGCTACGACGCGGGCGGCGCTGACATCACCGGCGAGATCGTCGACCTGCTCGACCTGGAGGCGACCCAGGACTGGGCCGGCCGGATCGAGAAGGACCACGGCAGGGTCGACGGCCTGGTCCACCTCGTGGGCGGCTGGCGCGGCTCCGCGTCCTTCCCCGAGACCGACCTCGGCGACTGGGACGTGCTGCACAAGCTGCTGATCCGTACCGTGCAGAACACCTCGCTCGCCTTCCACGACGGCCTCATGCGCAGCCACGGCGGCCGGTACGTGCTGATCAGCGCGTCCGGCGCCACCACGCCGACCGCGGGCAACGCCGCCTACTCCGCGGCCAAGGCCGCGGCCGAGGCGTGGACGCTCGCGCTGGGCGACTCCTTCCGCAAGCTCGGCGGCGCCGACGGACCCACGGCGGCGGCCACTGTGCTGGTGATCAAGGCGTTGGTGCACGATGAGATGCGGGCCACGCGCCCGAACGCCAAATTCGCCGGCTTCACCGACGTGCGCGACCTCGCCGAGGCCATCGCGGACGTCTGGGACCAGAGCCCTACGGAAGTGAACGGGACCCGACAGTGGCTGACGCCCCGACCGTGACAGAACAGCTCGCCAGCGACGCCGTGCGCCGCCACGACCCGCAGGTGCGCGGCTTCGCCAGTGACAACTACGCCGGGGTGCACCCGGAGATCCTCACCGCGCTCGCCCTCGCCAACGGCGGCCATCAGCCCGCCTACGGCGGGGACGAGTACACCGGCCACCTCCAGGAGGTCTTCCGCGGCCACTTCGGCCCGCGCGCGGAGGTCTTCCCGGTCTTCAACGGCACCGGCGCCAACGTGACGGCGCTCCAGGCCGTCACCGAGCGCTGGGGCGCGGTGATCTGCGCCGAGTCCGCGCACATCCACGTGGACGAGTGCGGCGCCCCCGAGCGGGTCGGCGGCCTGAAGCTGCTCACCGTCCCGACCCCGGACGGCAAGCTCACCCCCGAGCTGATCGACCGGCAGGCGTACGGCTTCTCCGACGAGCACCGGGCCCAGCCGCAGGTCGTCTCGATCACCCAGACCACCGAACTGGGTACCTGCTACACGCCCGAGGAGATCAAGGCGATCTGCGACCACGCGCACCAGCTCGGCATGGCCGTGCACCTGGACGGCGCGCGGATCGCCAACGCGGCGGCCGGCCTCGACGTGCCGCTGGCCCGCTTCACCACCGAGGCGGGCGTGGACATCCTCTCCTTCGGCGGCACCAAGAACGGCCTGCTGCTCGGCGAGTGCGTGGTCGTCCTCAGCCCCGAGCGGGTGCGCGCCATCGACTACCTGCGCAAGCTGTCGATGCAGCTCGCCTCCAAGATGCGGTTCGTCTCCGTGCAGTTCGAGGCGCTGCTCTCGGGCGACCTGTGGCTGCGCAGCGCCGCCCACGCCAACGCGATGGCCCGCCGCCTGGAGCAGGCCGTACAGGGCGTGGAGGGGGTCACCGTGCTGCGGCCCGTGCAGTCCAATGCCGTCTTCGCCCTGCTGCCGCGCGAGGTCAGCGAGCGGCTGCAGAAGCGTTACCGCTTCTACTTCTGGGACGAGTCGACGGGCGAGGTCCGCTGGATGTGCTCCTTCGACACGACCGAGTCGGACGTGGACGGCTTCGCCGCCGCGCTCGAGGAGGAGATGCGGGCCTAGGGCCTGTCCGGCGGCCCGGAGTCGGCCGCATGAGTATGCGGTTGGCGGTAATTCGATTGATCGAGTGGTCGGCGGTTTCCTAGGCTCCCGCACATGGAGCTGATCCTGGAGACCGCCGACCTCTCGGCCTATACGGCCGCCGACGACGTCATCGACCACGGCCACCCGCGAGTGCGCGACACCGCGGCCGCGCTGCTGGCCCGTACCACCGGACCGCATGACTATGCGCGGGCCGCCTTCGTATTCGTCCGCGACACGATCCCGCACTCCTTCGACTCCGGCGACGACCGCGTCACCTGGCGGGCCTCCGACGTGCTGGAGCAGCGCACCGGCATCTGCTACGCCAAGTCGCACGCGCTGACGGCGCTGCTGCGCGCCGCGTCCATCCCCGCCGGGCTCTGCTACCAGCGGCTCACCGACGACGACGGTACGGACCCGGTGGTCCACGGCCTGATCGCCCTGCTGCTGCCGGGGCGCGGCCACTGGTCACGGCTGGACGCGCGCGGCAACAAACCCGGCGTCGACGCGCGCTTCTCGCTGGACGAGGAACGGCTCGCGTGGGCGGCGCGCCCGGAGATCGGCGAGGCCGACTATCCGCTCGTGCACGCGGCGCCGCCCACGGCCGTACTGGAGGCCCTGCGCGGCGCACGCGACCGGTCGGAACTGGCCAGGACGCTGCCCACCGAACTGCCGTGAGGGCGCCGTCGCGTCCCGCGTCCCGCGTCCGGAGGGGTCCCGCGTCCCGCGTCCGGTTGGGGTCCCGCGCCCGCGTCCGGAGGGTTCCGCCTCAGCTCGGCTGGGGCTGCTGCTCGCGGTCCCTGGCCGCCGCTTCCTCCGGCGTCGGGGCGGTGCCGCCCAGATGCGCGGGCAGCCACCAGCGGTCGGCGGGGCCCGAGGGCCTGCCCGGATACGTACGCTGCGCGTCGTCCAGCAGCTCCTGCACCCGCAGCCGCAGCCGCCGGGTGAGCGCGCCCGCCTTCTCGTTCTCCTGCGGGCGCATCTGCTCGCCGATCCGCAGCGTGATCGGGAACTTGCTGCGGCCCAGATTGCGCGGGTGCCCCTTCGTCCACAGCCGCTGAGTGCCCCACAGCGCCATCGGCAGCAGCGGCACACCGGCCTCCATCGCCAGCCGGGCCGCACCCGACTTGAACGACTTCAACGTGAACGACTGCGAGATGGTCGCCTCGGGGAAGACTCCGATGATCTCACCGCCGCGCAGGGCGTCCAGGGCGTGCGCGTACGCGTGCATGCCCTCGGAGCGGTCCACCGGAATGTGCTTCATGGCGCGCATCAGCGGACCCGACACCTTGTGCCGGAAAACCGATTCCTTCGCCATGAAGCGCACCAGGCGCTTGGCGGGCAGCGTCGTCAGACCGCAGAAGACGAAGTCCAGATAGCCGATGTGGTTGCTGACGAGCAGGGCGCCGCCTTGGCGGGGGACGTTCTCGGTGCCCCGGATGTCGAATTTGAGCCCCTGCACCTTGAACATGGTGCGGGCACAAGCGATCACCGGTGGGTAGACGAGTTCGGCCATGTCGGGGCACCTGCTCTCTCCGGGGCGGCGCTCCCGGCGGAAGTTACGCGCCCGTAAGTTGTTCGGCCGCTGAGCGATGGTGCCCCGCCGGCGGGCCCCCTGTCATCCCGGGGACCGGTGCCAAGGCGAGATTCTTCTCACGACCTGCGGCGGAACCCATCAGGCTGCTGCCCGTTTCAGCAGCAGATACACCTCGCACCCCAGGCAGTAGGCGAAAGCGGCGTTGAGGAAGGCGGCGGCGAGCGCGCACGCGGTGGCCGCCAGACCCAGCCACTGCGGGCCCACCAGATAGCCGATGACACCGATCACGGAGAAGCCGAAACCCACCGCCTGCGCGAACCGCGGCGGGGCCGCGTCCTCGGTGCCGGGCGGCGGCCCCAGCCTGGGCCGCACCAGGGTGCGGAAAACCCAGCCGTACGGCGAATTCTGCACTCCGGCCACCGCTCCCACGGCGAAGACCGCGGCCTGAACGGCCAGCAGCCAGCCGCTGCCGGTGATCAGCACGACCGCCAGCACCACCGTGGTCAGGGACGCACCGAAGCGGGGCCCTCGTACATCGATCTCCATGACTGAAATAATGGCCGACCAGCGACGGAACGCGACCGCGGGAATCATTGCGTTCGCATGAACGCTGCACGGATCGGAAAGACGCGGGGCGGGAAGCCGCCGGACGTACGACCGTGTATGTGACCGGACGTATGACCGGGCGTATGAGACGTACGAGATGTGTGAGCGGACGAGGAGCACGGCGTTGACGGGACTGGTGGTCTGCCTGGCCGTACTGCTGGCCGCGAGCGCCTACGGGCTGGTGCACCGGCGCAGGGACGGGAGAATCCGGGTGCGGACGAAGGACGGCGACGAGCGGCTGACGGCCGCTGACCTCGGCGGGCCGCTGGGGGAGCGCGCCACCCTGGTGCAGTTCTCCAGCGCCTTCTGCGCGCCCTGCCGGGCCACCCGGCGCGTGCTCGACGAGGTGGCGGGCATGGTGGACGGCGTCCGGCACGTCGAGATCGACGCCGAGGCGCACCTGGAGCTGGTCAGGCGGCTGAGCGTCCTCAAGACCCCGACCGTGTTCGTCCTCGACGCGGACGGCGCGATCGTGCGCAGGGCCGCCGGTCAGCCGCGCAAGGCGGACGTGATCGCCGCGCTGGGCGCGGCTGTCTGACGAGCCGGGCGGGCCGGCCGATCTGAGGGGCTGTCAGCCTCCGGGGGAGCGCGGTGTGACGGAAATTCCATATTCCGGGCGGGTCTTGACGTGACCCCGTCCGAATCGTCACTCTGACGTTATGTCGCAGGACCACTTTCTGTACGCGTATCTGTACGCGCGCGCCGATGTCGACTTCGGTCGGCACTCCAGCGCGCGTTGTCCGAGCTGCTGAGCGCCCACGACCCGCACTCCGCCGCTCGACCGCTTCAGAAGGATCTGACCGTGACTGCCATCAGCGATCACCCCGCCGCCTTTGACTCCTCGGCCTTCGACCCCGCGCCCGGCCCCGCTCTCGACCCCGCCGTCTTCCGTTCGGTCTTCCGCCGCCACGCGGCCGGAGTCGCCGTGATCACCGCCGCGGGCCCCGATCCCGTCGGCTTCACCGCCACCTCCCTGACCTCGGTGTCCGCCGAGCCGCCGCTGCTCTCCTTCGGCATCAGCCTGGGGTCGTCGAGCTGGCCGACCGTCGCCGAGGCGTCGTTCGTCGGCGTCCACATACTCGGCGAGCACCAGGAAGTGCTGGCCGGCACGTTCGCCCGCAGCGGCGCCGACCGCTTCGGCCCCGCCACCGCCTGGGCGTCCGGCCCGCACGGCGTGCCGCTGCTCGACGAGGTACCGGCCTGGCTGGTGTGCCGCGTCGTGGCGCGCATCCCGGCGGGCGACCACCGGATCGTCATCGCCCAGGCCGTCGCCGGCGACCCCCAGGGTCCCGGCCGCCCGCTCCTCTACCACCAGGGCGGCTTCAACTCACTCGGCCACTGACCGCGGCGGCGTCGGCCACATCACAGTTCAAGGTCCTTGCTAACGGGGAACCAGCTCTGTGTACTGGCGAGTAATATTTCTGTCGGGGCAGTTGCTGCGTCCCGGCGGGGAGCCGCCGCCGCGGACGCCTATGCTGCCATTCCGGGGCGGATTCCGGGGCAGTTGGACGAAGACGTTGCAACGATGCAGTAGGTAGGAGAGCTGGCGTGAGTTTGAGGATCGTAGTCGCAGTGAAGTACGTGCCCGATGCCACGGGCGACCGTCACTTCGCCGAGGACCTGACCACTGACCGCGACGCGGTGGACGGCCTGCTCTCCGAGCTGGACGAGTACGCGGTCGAGCAGGCGCTGCAGATCGCCGACGCGGCGGACGACGCGGAGATCACGGTGCTGACCGTGGGTCCCGAGGACGCGAAGGACGCGTTGCGCAAGGCGCTGTCGATGGGCGCGGACAAGGCGATCCACGTCGAGGACGACGGCCTGCACGGCACGGACATCCTCGGCACGTCGCTGGTGCTCGCCAAGGCCATCGAGCGCGCGGGCTTCGACCTCGTCGTGACCGGCATGGCCTCGACCGACGGCACCGCGGGCGTGGTGCCCGCGCTGCTGGCCGAGCGGCTGGGCGTGCCGCAGGTGACGTTCCTGTCCGAGGTGTCGGTCGAGGACGGCAAGGTGACCGGCCGCCGCGACGGCGACGCGGCCAGCGAGCGGCTGGAGGCGTCGCTTCCGGCGCTGGTCTCGGTGACCGACCAGTCGGGCGAGGCCCGTTACCCCTCGTTCAAGGGGATCATGGCGGCGAAGAAGAAGCCGGTGGAGGCCCTGGACCTGTCGGATCTGGGTCTGGACGCGGCCGAGGTGGGCCTGGCCGGAGCGTGGACGGCCGTCGAGGACGCCACGCAGCGTCCGGCGCGGACGGCGGGCACGATCGTGAAGGACGAGGGCGAGGGCGGCAAGCAGCTCGCGGAGTACCTGGCGAGCCAGAAGTTCATCTGACCGGATGCCGGGCGCCCTCCCGGACGCTGTCCCGGGCCCGCCTCCGGCCGTTCCGGTCCGTATCCGCCCCGTCAAACTTTTTCGTAGGAGTGCATTTCCATGGGTGAAGTCCTCGTCTATGTCGACCACGTGGACGGTGCCGTCCGCAAGCCGACTCTCGAACTGCTGACGCTGGCCCGCCGGATCGGTGAGCCGGTCGCGGTCCACCTCGGCCCCGGCGCCGACGCCGCCGCCTCCGTGCTGGGCGAGCACGGCGCCGTGCGGGTACTGGCCGCCGACGCGCCGGAGTTCGCCGACTACCTCGTCGTACCGAAGGTCGACGCGCTGGAGGCCGCCGCCAAGGCGGTGAGCCCGGTCGCGGTCCTGGTGCCGTCCTCCGCCGAGGGCAAGGAGATCGCCGCGCGGCTCGCGCTGCGCCTGGGCTCGGGCCTGATCACCGACGCGATCGACGTGGAGGCCGGCGCCGACGGCCCGGTGGCCACGCAGTCGGCGTTCGCCGCCGCCTTCACGACCCGCTCCCGGGTCAGCACGGGCGTCCCCGTCATCACGGTGAAGCCGAACTCCGCGCCGGTCGAGGCGGCTTCGGCGGCCGGGACGGTCGAGGCGCTGGAGGTGGCCTTCGGTGAACTGGCCACCGGCACCAAGGTCGTCTCGCGGACCCCGCGGGAGTCGACCGGGCGTCCTGAGCTGACCGAGGCCGCGATCGTGGTCTCCGGCGGTCGCGGTGTCAACGGCGCCGAGAACTTCTCGGTCATCGAGGCGCTGGCGGACTCCCTGGGCGCGGCCGTGGGCGCGTCGCGCGCGGCGGTGGACGCGGGCTGGTACCCGCACACCAACCAGGTCGGCCAGACCGGCAAGTCGGTGTCGCCGCAGCTCTACATCGCCAACGGCATCTCGGGCGCGATCCAGCACCGCGCGGGCATGCAGACGTCCAAGACGATCGTCGCGGTGAACAAGGACGCGGAGGCGCCGATCTTCGACCTCGTCGACTACGGCGTCGTCGGCGACCTCTTCCAGGTCGTCCCCCAGCTCACCGAGGAGATCAAGGCCCGCAAGGGCTGACCGACCCCTCCCGACGGCCCCCGCACGCCAGCCGCGTGCGGGGGCCGTCGTCCGTCCGGCGCCCCCCTGGTGGGGTGTTGACCTCGGCCTACGGCACGGCTAGCTTCACTTCAACGATTTGTTGAATTTCCGGGAGGGTGGCACATGGCGCAGGGCTCAGCGGGCGCGGCGGGCGCGGCGGCGGCCGGTACGACACTGGCGGACGCGGTACGGGCGGACATCGGCGCCGGTCTGGCCGGCACCGACGCCGAACTGGCCCGCCGTTACCCCGGCGACCCCGGCACCCGGCAGCCCGTGCACACCGTCTACGTACCCGCCGACGCCTTCGGCCCCCGGACCGTACGCGACTGGGGCGACCAGGCGCTGGCCGCACTCGACGCCCACGCCCCGGACGCCGCCGCGCTCGCCGCCGTACTCGGCCTGCCCGCGGGGCCGTCCACCGGGCTGGCCGCCGAGGTCCACGACCGGGTGCGGGCCAAGCTGGAGTGCGAGCCCGTCGAGGACCTGCGGATCGACTTCGAGGACGGCTACGGGCCGCGCCCCGACACCGAGGAGGACGCGGCGGCCGTGGCCGCCGCCCGCACCGTGACGGCGGCCGTCGCGGACGGCAGCGCGCCGCCGTACGTCGGCATCCGGATGAAGTGCATGGAGGCGGCGGTCCGCGACCGGGGCATCCGTACGCTCGACCTCTTCCTGACCGCCCTGCTGGACGGGGGCGGTCTGCCCGACGGGCTGCTGCTGACACTGCCCAAGGTGACCTTCCCCGCGCAGGTCGCGGCGATGGCGCTGCTGTGCGAGGAGTTCGAGCGGGCGGCCGGGCTGCCGCGGGGGCGGATCGGCTTCGAGATCCAGATCGAGACCACCCAGTCCATCCTCGGCCCCGACGGCACGGCGACCGTGCCGCGGCTGATCGACGCCGCCAAGGGCCGCGCCACCGGTCTGCACTACGGCACCTTCGACTACAGCGCCGCGTGCGGGGTCAGCGCCGCCCACCAGTCGATGGACCACCCGGCCGCCGACTACGCCAAGGCGGTCATGCAGGTCGCCGCGGCGGGCACCGGCGTCCGGCTGTCCGACGGCTCCACCAACGTGCTCCCCGTCGGCCCGGCCGAGCAGGTGCACGACGCCTGGCGCCTGCACTACGGCCTGGTCCGCCGCTCACTGGCCCGCGCGTACTACCAGGGCTGGGACATGCACCCCGCCCACCTGCCGACCCGCTACGCCGCCGTCTACGCCTTCTACCGCGAGGGCCTGGACGCCTCCGCCGCCCGCCTCGCCGCCTACGTCGCCAAGGCGGGCGGCGACGTCATGGACGAGCCCGCCACGGCCCGCGCCCTCAGCGGCTATCTGCTGCGCGGCCTCGACTGCGGCGCCATCGACGCCGAGGAGGTCACCGAGCGCACCGGGCTCGGCCGCGCGGAGCTGGACACGCTGGCGGGCCGCTAGAAGCCTGTCCCGCGGATCGCGAACGGCCCCTGACGCGGCGGGCGCATGCCCGCCGGACAAGGGCCGATGCCGTACGGGCCCGGCGAGTGCTCAGTCGGACGGGGGGATCTCGCCGGAGCCGCGGGCGATCAGGCGGGCGGGGAGCTCCAGCCGGGCGGGAGCGGCGTCCGCGCCGCCCTCCAGGCGGCGGAAGAGCAACTGCGCCGCGCTGCGTCCGAGCCCCGGCGAGTCCTGGGCCACGACGCTGACCGGCGGGTCGAGCAGATCGGCGAGTTCGAAGTCGTCGAAGCCGACCAGGGCGACCGGGCGCGGGTGGTGGGACAGCACGCGCACCGCCGTGACGGTGACGCGGTTGTTGCCCGCGAACAGCGCCGTCACCGGCTCGGGACCGGACAGCAGGGACGCCAGGACGGCGCGGACCCGCTCGGGGTTGGTCGGGCCCATCGAATACCACTCGGGCCTGATCGTCAGCCCCGCGTCGGTCATCGCCTCGCGGTAGCCGCGCAGTCGCTCGGCGGCGGTGTGAATGCCCGGCTGGTCACCGATGAAGCCGATCCTGCGGTGTCCGTGCGCGATCAGATGCGCGACACCGTCACGGGTGCCGCCCGCGTTGTCGGTCAGCACCATGTCCGCGTCGATCCGGCCCGCGGGACGGTCGACGAAGACCGTGGCCACCCCGGCCTCGATCTCCGGGACCAGATACCGGTGGTCGTCACCCGCGGGCACCACGATCAACCCGTCCACCCGGCGGGCGCAGAACGCCAGCACCAGCTCCTGCTCACGCCGCGGGTCCTCGGCGCTCGACCCGGTGAACAGCAGCGCGCCGTTGGCCCGCGCCACGTCCTCGACCGCCCTGCTGAGCGGGGCGTAGAACGGGTCGGCGAGGTCTTCGAGCACCAGGCCGACACTGGCGGTGCGGCGGGTGCGCAGCAGTCGCGCGCTGTCGTTGCGCCGGAAGCCGAGCGCGTCGATCGCCGCCTGGACGCGGGCGACCGTGTCCGGGGTGACGCCGGGCTCCTCGTTCACCACCCGCGACACCGTCTTGAGGCCGACGCCCGCTCGGGCGGCGACATCTTTCATGGTGGGCCGGGGAACTCGTCCAGAACTGTGGGTCACGATCGTAGTATTCCCTGCGGGAAGAGTTGGACAACGTTGTCAGAGTTAGGCGAGACTATCTCTGGTGCCGTTTCCGCGGAACCCCGGGCGATTCGCCAGGATATTCGTCAGGAACGTCAGGAAAGAGGAGATCCCCGAGCGATGCACCCCCAAGGCGCTACCGGTCCACTCGTGGCCGCAATCGACATCGGCGGTACGAAGATCGCCGGGGCGCTCATCGACGCGGAGGGGCGACTGCTGGCGCGGGCGCTGCGGGCGACGCCCGCGGGGGAGGACGGCGAGACGGTGGTGCGGGCGGTCACCGACGTGATCGCCGAGCTGCGGGCCACCGCCGTGTGGCCCCGCGTCGTCGCCGTCGGCATCGGCAGCGCGGGTCCCGTCGACGCCGCGCACGGCACCGTCAGCCCGGTCAACGTGCCCGGCTGGCGCGAATTCCCGCTCGTCGCGCGGGTGTCCGACGCGGTCGGCGGCCTGCCCGTCGTCCTCACCGGCGACGGGGTCGCCATGACCGCGGCCGAGCACTGGCAGGGAGCCGCCCGCGGTTACGACAACGCGCTGTGCATGGTCGTCTCCACCGGGGTCGGCGGCGGTCTGGTCCTCGGCGGCGCCCTCCTTCCCGGGCCCACCGGCAATGCCGGGCACATCGGTCACATCAGCGTCGACCTCGACGGCGATCTCTGCCCGTGCGGGTCGCGCGGCTGCGTCGAGCGGATCGCCAGCGGGCCGAACATCGCGCGCCGCGCGCTGGACGGGGGCTGGGTGCCGCCCGCCGGTGCCGCGCCCACCGCGGCGGCCGTCGCCGAGGCCGCGCGCGGCGGGGACGCCGTGGCGCTGGCCTCCTTCGACCGGGCCGCACAGGCGCTCGCGGCCGGGATCGCGGCCACCGCGACGCTCGTCGAGATCCATGTCGCCGTCATCGGCGGGGGTGTCGCGGGGGCCGGGCCGATTCTCTTCGATCCTCTCCGGGAGCACCTCGCGCGGTACGCCACGCTTTCTTTCGCGGCCGGGGTCGATGTCGTGCCCGCCAAGCTCGGGACGGATGCCGGGTTGGTCGGGGCGGCGGCGGCTGCGGCGCAGGCGCTGCGGTTGGACGCCTTTACGACGACGATCTGACGGGGCGGCTCGCCGCCGGGTTCGCGTCCGCGAGGACGGTTCCTGTGGGGGCGGGGGCCTGCGGCGTGCTCGGCCTTTGTCGGGCCGGTGGCCCGACAATCCGAAGAGGTGACCGCCTCGCGGGGGCCGGCTGCGGTCCGCGGCTGGGCGCTGGCTGGGCGCGCAGTTCCCCGCGCCCCTCAAAAGACCTGGCGTGCCCTCTGGCGATTGGTGAGGGCGGCGCACCGTGCGCGCCGAGATCTCGGTGTGCTCTCTTCCGAGGGGTGAGGGCGTCTGGGGGCGGGCCCCGAGACCTTGGCCTCCGCGCGGTGTGCTTCGCGTCGTGGACGCCACCGCGTGCCGTGTCTCGTCAGGGGGCGCGCACTCTGGTGCCGCGCAGCCGATGACGGCGCTGATCGCCTTCAGGGCCTTTGAGGGGCTCGGCGCGGGCGGTCTCGCCGTGGGCGCCTTCTGGCTGATCGGCGCGCCGGTGCCGCCACGGCGAGCGGGGCCGCTGCCAGGGCATGACCGCCTCGGTCATGGTGCTCGGCACCATCGGCGGCCCGCTGCTCGGCGGCTTCGTCACCGGCCACCTCGGCTGGCGCTGGGCCTTCTCCGTCAATCTGCCGCTCGGCCTGCTCGCGCTGGTGTGGTGCCAGGTGATGCTGCGGCTGCCCGCCACCCGCGGCAAGGCCGGGACCGACTGGCTCGGCTTCGTCCTCATGACCTTCGCCCTCTCCTCGGTTGTGCTCGCCGGGACCTGGGCGGGCAACCGTTACGCCTGGGCCTCCTGGCGGATCGGCCCGCTGGCCGTCGCCGCCGCGCTCGGCCTGGCCGCCATTGTCGCCTCGCAGCGCCGCGCGGCCGAACCCGTCCTGCCATTGAGGGTGTTCGGCACCCGCAACGTCCGCCTCTCGTCGATGATGATCTTCGCGGTGGGCGCCGCGATGTTCGGTGCCACGCTCCGGCCGGTGCGGAGCTCGGCCTGCTGACGCGGATGTCCACCACGATCGCCCAGAACAACGTCGGGATGCGGGACATGGGCGTCGCGTCCGCCGGCACCACGCTCTTCCGTACGGGCGGCGGCTCGCTCGGCGTGGCCGTCTTCGGCTCGCTGTTCACCCGGGCCACCGAGGGGCGTCGGCCGGGCGCGGGCGGCGCGGGACGCGTACTTGCGTTCCGGCGCGACGGGGACGCATCAGATCTTCATGGTCGCCGCGGCCGTCTGCGCCGCTGCCTTCCTGGCCGCGCTGTTCGCCGAGGAGGACCCGCTGCGCGGCAAACCGGGTGCCGCGCCGAGGCCCGCCCCTGCCGCCGCCGTGCCGGATTCCCGCTGAGGGGCGGCGCGTTTCCGAGGACCGGGAGGCGGGAGCGACCCGCGCCTTCCACCGGATCGCGTGCGGCGCCCGGCTCGACGCGGCGGGCGCTGCCCGGTCCGCCGTGAGCACAGGGTGGCGGCCGCGGAGGCGGAGACGCGGCCCGGGCCGCGCTCCGACGGCCCGCACCGCGACGGTCCGGCGTCCGTCACGCTGACCTCCCCGCGCCGACCGCTGCGGCCGGTACGCGCCGCCGCGGGCCACGGCGCGTTTGCCGCCCACGATGATCCGGGCAATTCGTAGGGGTCTACGGAAAAGGGGGCACCGTGATCATCTGGGTGAACGGGGCGTTCGGCGCGGGGAAGACCAGCGCCGCACTGGAGATGCTGGAGCTGATACCGGAAAGCACCCTGTACGACCCCGAGGTACTCGGCGGCTGTCTGCGCCAACTGCTGCCGGAAAAACGGCTCCAAGAAGTGACCGACTATCAGGACCTGGCCATATGGCGGCGATTGGTGGTCGAGACCGCCGCCGCTCTCCTCAATGAGGTGGGCGGCGTTCTGGTGGCCCCGATGACCCTGCTGCGGCAGGACTACCGCGACGAGATCTTCGGTGGCCTCGCTTCCCGTGGCATCGAGGTCCGGCACGTGCTGCTGGAACCAGGAGAAACGATCCTGCGTGAACGCATCGCCACCAGGGACGACCACCCCGACCGCACCGGAACGAACGACCGGGCCCGCCGCTGGGCGCTGGACCGCATCGCCGACTACGAGAACGCCCTGCCGTGGCTCGCCCTGGACGCGCACATCCTGTCCACCGCGGGCCTGACCCCCCGTCAGACCGCGCTGCGGGTCACCGAGGCCGTCGGGCGCGGCGCCGGGGCCTGCGGGATCGTCCAGACCCCCGAACCGACCGCGGAGACCGTGGCGTCCGGCGTCCTGCTCTTCGACGACGCCGACCGCGTCCTGCTTGTCGACCCGACCTACAAACCCGGCTGGGAGTTCCCCGGCGGGGTCGTCGAACGCGGCGAGTCGCCCGCGCGCGCCGGACACCGCGAGGTCGCCGAGGAGCTGGGGCTCGAACTCGCCCGCGGCCTCGAACTCCTCGTGGTCGACTGGGAACCACCACGCCCGCCCGGCTACGGCGGGCTCCGCCTGATCTTCGACGGCGGCCGGGTCGCGGAAGCGGACATCGGCCGCCTGCTGCTGCCCGGCGCCGAACTGCGCGGCTGGCGCTTCGTCACCGAGGACGAGGCCGCGGGACTGCTCCCACCGGCCCGCCTCGACCGGCTGCGCTGGGCGCTGCGCGCCCGCGAACAGGGCCGCCCGCTCAACCTGGAGGCCGGTCACCCGGCCTAATGACCCCGCCCCGCCCGGCCGCCGCTGCCCCCGCCGCCGCCCACCCGGCGTGGACGGCGGTGACGGCGGCCGGGTCCCGCGGGTCGGTCAGGCCGCGCCGCCCGCGGACTTGGAGGCCGCGTAGTGGCCCAGGAACAGCGCCTCCGCCAGCGACAGCCGCTCCAGCTCCCGCGGCGACACGCTCTCGTTGACCGCGTGGATCTGCGCCTCCGGCTCGCTGAGGCCGATCAGCAGGATCTCGGCTCGCGGATACAGGGTCGCCAGGGTGTTGCACAGCGGGATCGAACCGCCCTGCCCGGCCACCGCCAACTCCTCCCCGTACGCCTCCCGCATCGCGTCCGCCATCGCCGTGTACGCCGGGCTCCCGGTGTCCGCGCGGAACGGCTGACCGCTGCCGCGCTGCGTCACCTCCACCTTCGCGCCCCACGGAGCCGCCGCCCGCAGATGCGCGGTCAGCGCCTCGGCCGCCTGCTCGGCCGCGGTGCCCGGCGGGACCCGGACGCTCACCAGCGCGCCCGCGGTGGCCTGTACGGACGGGGTCGCGCCGACGACCGGCGGCGCGTCGACGCCCAGCACCGTCACCGAGGGACGCGCCCAGATCCGGTCCGCGACACTGCCCTTGCCGACCAGTTCCACACCGTCCAGCACCTTGGCGTCGCGCCGGAAGTCCTCCTCCGGGTAGCGCAGCCCCGGCCACTCGCCCGAGGCGTCGAGACCGTCGATCGTGGTCGAACCGTTCGCGTCACGCAGCGACGCCAGGATCTGGATCAGCGCCCCGAGCGCGTCCGGCGCCGCCCCGCCGAACTGCCCCGAGTGCAGGTTGCCTTCGAGCGTCGAGACGCGGACCTCCGCCAGCACCATGCCGCGCAGCGTCGAGGTCACCGTGGGCAGCCCCACCCGGAAGTTGCCCGCGTCGCCGATCACGATCGCGTCGGCGGCCAGCAGCTCCGGGTGCTCCTCGGCGTAGCGCTCAAGACCGCCGGTGCCCTGCTCCTCGGAACCCTCCACGATCACCTTGATGTTCACCGGAGCGCCGCCGTGCTCGCGCAGCGCCCGCAGCGCCGTGAGGTGCATCAGCACGCCGCCCTTGCAGTCGGCCGCGCCACGCCCGTACCAGCGGCCGTCCCGCTCGGTCAGCTCGAAGGGCGGGGACAGCCACGCCGATTCGTCCAGCGGCGGCTGCACGTCGTAGTGCGCGTACAGCAGCACCGTCGGCGCGCCCTCGGGCCCCGGCAGCCAGCCGTACACCGACTGCGTGCCGTCGGGGGTGTCCAGCAGGGCCACCTCCTGGAAGCCCTCCGCCCGCAGCGCGTCGGCCACCCAGACGGCCGCCTTCTCGCACTCGCT
Organism: Streptomyces sp. NPDC024632; assembly: GCF_055559175.1. Lineage (NCBI taxonomy): Bacteria > Bacillati > Actinomycetota > Actinomycetes > Kitasatosporales > Streptomycetaceae > Streptomyces > Streptomyces sp. NPDC024632. The sequence goes on along the minus strand of NZ_JBVHLD010000021.1, from coordinate 123,598 downwards.
CTTCGGGAACTGTCGTTCATCGGCCACCGACGCGTACGACACCAGCTCCGCCAGCTCCGTCCGGGCACGGGGAAGCAGGGCGGCGACAGTATCGGCGAGCGGGGTGCTGGACATAGGTGCTCCTAGCAGGAATCAGGTGGCAACATCGGTCGTTGGTGCACACAACGGGGTCGCTGCCGATGGTGCCACAGCGAGATGTTCCGGACGGGCGCAATAGGATGCGGCTGAACAGGGGCAACACAGCCGGACAGGCCGAGCGGGAGCGAAACAGACGTGAGCGGTGAGCAGGCGGCGCAGGACAGCGGCGCGAACGACGGCGAGGCGCTCGCGGTCTGGGACGTCGTGGTGATCGGCGCGGGCCCCGCGGGGGCCACCGCGGCCCACGCCGCGGCCGTGACGGGCCGTCGGGTCCTCCTCTTGGAGAAGTCCGAACTGCCGAGGTACAAGACCTGCGGCGGCGGCATCATCGGGTCCTCACGGGACGCCCTGCCGCCGGGATTCGAACTGCCCCTGCGCGACCGGGTGCACGCGGTCACCTTCAGTCTCAACGGCAAGCTGACGCGCACCAAGCGCTCCCGGCAGATGCTCTTCGGGCTGATCAACCGGCCCGAATTCGACAACGCCCTCGTGGAGGCCGCCTGCGAGGCGGGCGCCGAGCTGCGCACCGGAGTGACCGTCTCCCGTGTGGAGCAGCACGGTCCCGGTGTCCCCGACCGTCGCACCGTCGCCGTCGTGCTCAACGGCAGCGGCGGCCCGGCGGGCAAGGGCGTCGAGGAGACCGTCTACGCCCGCGCCGTCGTCGGCGCCGACGGCAGTGCGAGCCGGATAGGCGCTCATGTCGGCGTCAAGCTCGACCAGGTCGACCTCGGCCTGGAGGCGGAGATCCCGGTCCCCACGTCCGTCGCGGAGGACTGGGCGGGACGGGTGCTGATCGACTGGGGCCCGCTGCCCGGCAGTTACGGCTGGGTCTTCCCCAAGGGCGACTCCCTCACCGTGGGCGTGATCTCCGCCCGCGGCGACGGCAGCGCCACCAAGCGCTACCTGGACGACTTCATCGCCCGGCTCGGCCTGGCCGGGTTCGAACCCAGCGTCTCCTCCGGCCACCTCACCCGCTGCCGCGCCGACGACTCCCCGCTCTCCCGGGGCCGGGTCCTGGTCTGCGGCGACGCCGCGGGCCTGCTCGAACCCTGGACGCGCGAGGGCATCTCCTACGCGCTGCGCTCCGGCCGTCTGGCGGGGGAGTGGGCCGTGCGCATCGCCGAGTCCCACGACGCGGTGGACGCCAGGCGCCAGGCCCTCAACTACACCTTCGCGGTGAAGGCCGGGCTCGGCGTCGAGATGGGGGTCGGCCGCCGCATGCTGACCCTCTTCGAACGGCGCCCCGGAATGCTGCACGCTGTGCTCACCACATTCCCGCCCGCCTGGCGCGCCTTCGCGGGCATCACCCGCGGAAAGAGCTCGCTCGCCGAACTCGTCCGCACCCACCCGCTCGCCCGCAAGGCGCTGGAGGCCGTCGACCGGGCCTGACATCGGCCCCGGCCCGGCTCCGGGCCCTGTGCCGTACTCCCGCGCCTCACTTCCCGTCGGTGGCGTGGACCTGGAATATCGGGTGGTTGGGCGCTATCGCGCGCAGCTCCTCGTCGGTCGAATCCGGGCCCACGCCGTCGAAGAAGGCTCCGACCTCGGCCTTCCAGCGCTTGAGGTAGGCGCGCAGGATGGCGGGCTTGTCGTCGTCGGCCACCTCGGTGGCGGTGAACTCCTCGACCTTCTTGCCGAGGTGCAGTTCGCCGCCGCCGGCCACCCGCATGTTGTAGGTCCACTGGACGTGGCCGCGCGGGGCCACCAGATACCGCCGGTCCTCGAAGGTCAGCAGATTCACCGGGGTCTGCCGCCACTCACCGCTCTTGCGGCCCCGGACGGCCAGCACCCGCGAACCCCAGACGCTCAAGCCGCGCCGGGTCAGCCAGCCGACCGTGCGATTGAGGACGTTGACGGTGAACCAGCCGGGCTTCTTGACGTGTGCGACCTGCTCAGACATGGCGATCTCTCCGATTTCTCGACTGCTGTCGTGACCGCTGTTGTGAGCGGTGCTCTCGCTTGAGAACAGTGTGCCAGCGCCTCGTGAGAAAAAGCAAGAGCACTGCTCTCTTTCTTGGCTGATGCTCTTGGAGATGGCACACTGGCTGCCATGAGCGTGATCAGAGGAGCCAGGGAACGGGCGAGGATCGAAGTCACCGCGGCCATCAAGGAAGAGGCCAGACGCCAGCTCGCCGCCGAGGGAGCGGCGCGGCTCTCGCTGCGCGCGGTCGCACGCGAACTGGGCATGGTCTCATCCGCCCTCTACCGCTACTTCCCGAGCAGGGACGATCTGCTCACCGCTCTCATCATCGACGCCTACGACGCGATCGGCGCGGCGGCGGAGGACGCCCTGGCGAGCGCGGTGGAGCAGGGCGCGGCACCGGCCGACCGATGGGTCGCGATCTGCCGCGCCGCCGGCGAGTGGGCCGTCGCCCATCCGCACGAGTACGCGCTGATCTACGGCTCACCCGTACCCGGCTACACCGCGCCGCTCGACACCATCGGCCCCGCCTCCCGCGCCGCCCTGGCCCTGTTCTCCGTCGTCCGCGACGCCCACCGCGACGGCCTGCTCACGCAGCCGCCCGGCAATCCGCTCGCCGCCCCCGTCCGCGCCGACGCCGCCCGGCTCGCCGCGGAACTGGCCCCCGATCTGCCGGTGCGGACGGTCGCCGCGCTCGTCGCCGCCTGGGCGCAGCTCTTCGGGCTGATCAGCTTCGAGGTCTTCGGGCAGTTCAACCGGGTGGTCGAGGCCCGCCGTGAATTCCTCGAACTGGCAGCCGCGGGACTGGCCCGCCAAGTCGGCCTCGGCGCCCCCGCGAGCGCCTCGGCGGACACCCCTGACGACATACCCGCGGACGCGTCGGCGACGGACGGCGTACTCCCCGCGAAGTAGTCGCGGTGCCCCCGTACAGCGGACGCCGCCTCCTGGACCGCGGTCTAGCGTGGAACGCATGAGCAACGAGGAGCCGACAGGGCCGCCGCGCCACGGAATCCCGTTCGCGCGGCCCGTCTGGATCCCCGCACTCGCGCTGGCCTTCGTCCAGGTCGTCGGCACCCGCGTGGCATCGGGCCACCAGACCGGCCGGGTCGGCCTGGACTGGCTCGGCTACCTGCTGCTGCTCGCGGGCCCGGCACTCCTGCTCATCCGCCGCCGCGCGCCGGTCGTCGTGGCCGCCGCGACCTGCGGCGCGACGCTGCTCTACATCACGCTCGGCTATCCCTACGGCCCGGTCTTCGCCAGCCTCGTCGTCGCCTTCTTCAGCGCCGTCGCCGCGGGCCACAGAAGGGCCGTGCCGGCCATCGCCCTGGTGTTCTTCGCCGGACACACGCTGATCGGCCAGTGGCTCTACCGCTATCTGCCGCCCTCCGGCGACGGCCGCGCGTCCTGGGCGGAGACCTCAGCGGCCGGTGCCTGGCTGCTCGCGGTGCTGGCCGCCGCCGAGCTGTACCGGGTACGGCGGGAGCAGATCGCCAGGGACCGCCGTGAGCGGGCCGAGGCCGAGCACCGCAAGGCCGACGAGGAGCGCATGCGGATCGCCCGCGAACTGCACGACGTGCTCGCGCACAGCATCTCGGTGATCAATGTGCAGGCGGGCGTGGCCCTCGCGTTGATGGACGAGCGGCCGGAGCAGGCGCGGACGGCGCTGGTCACCATCAAGGCCGCCAGCAAGGAAGCGCTGGGCGAGGTACGGCAGGTGCTCAGCACGCTCCGCGCCCCCGGCGAGGCACCGCGCTCGCCCGCACCGGGCCTCGACCGGCTCCCCGAACTGGTCGAACAGGCGGGCTCCGCGGGCCTGAAGGCCGAGGTCACCGTCGACGGCGCACCGGCCCCGCTGCCGCCCGGCGTCGACCTCGCCGCCTTCCGTATCGTGCAGGAGGCGCTGACGAACATCGTGCGGCACTCCGGCTCCCGCGCCGCCCGTATCCGCCTCGGCTATCGGCCCGGCAGCGTGGAAGTGACGGTCGACGACGACGGACCCGCCGTCGCGGGCGGCGAGAGCGGCGGGGGCAACGGCCTGGTCGGCATGCGCGAGCGGAGCGTCGCGCTGGGCGGCACGCTGGAGGCGGGCCCGCGCCCCGACGGCGGCTTCCGGATCCGCGCGCTGCTGCCGATCGTCGCGCCGGGCGTACCGGGCGGCGGCACCGAGGCTCCAATCGGCCCGACGCCCGGACCCTCCGCCCCGGCCGACCGGTCCGAGGGCCCGACCCCACCGGCCGCCCCGCCGACGCCACGCGCCGTACGATCGGGCACGGTCGAGCCGCCGCCGCAGGACCGCGCCGACCGGCCCACCCCCGCCGACGGAGCCGCTGAGGCGACCGAGTTCACCAAGGCCGTCGAGGCCACCGAGGAGCGTTAGTGATCCGCGTGCTGCTGGCCGACGACCAGGTGCTGGTACGCGCCGGATTCCGCGCGCTGCTGGACGCGCAGAGCGACATCGAGGTGGTGGGGGAGGCGGCCGACGGCGAGGAGGCGCTGCGGCTGGTCCGCGACATGACCCCCGACGCCGTGCTGATGGACATCCGCATGCCGCTGACGGACGGTCTCGCCGCCACCCGCCGGATCACCGACGACCCGGCGTTGTCCGAGGTCAAGGTGGTCATCCTCACCACCTTCGAACTCGACGAATACGTCTTCGAGGCGATCCGCGCCGGAGCCTCCGGCTTCCTGGTGAAGGACACCGAACCGGAGGAACTGCTGCGCGCGGTAAGGGCGGTGGTGGAGGGCGACGCGCTGCTGTCGCCCGGTGTGACCCGACGGCTGATCGCCGAATTCGCCGCTCGCTCCAAGGAGCCCGCGCAGGCGGTCGGCCTGGACCAACTCACCGAGCGGGAAAGGGAAGTGATGGCGCTGGTCGGCATCGGGCTGTCCAACGACGAGATCTCACGCCGCCTCGTCGTGAGCCCGCTCACCGCCAAGACGCACGTCAGCCGCGCGATGGTGAAACTCGGGGCGCGCGACCGGGCCCAACTGGTCGTGATGGCCTACGAGTCCGGGCTCGTCCGCCCCGGCTGGCTGGGCTGACCCGACGTCACCGACCCGCCGCCCGAGGGCGAACGGCCGGCCGCCGTACCCCACTGGGCCCCCGGATCAGGACCGGTTCCGGCGCCCGACTCGGCGCCCGCGCCCCTCTCGGTGCCCGCGTCCGCGCCGACCGGTGCCCCGGGTAACGGAATCCGCTCGTGCAGCGCGTGCCCCCGCTGCTCGAAGCGGCGGAGCGTCAGGGCGACGCGCCCGCAGAAGGCGGCCGCGGCGACGATCACCGCGGCGGTGAACCACCCTTCGCGGGCCGTGCCGTGGGCCTCGTCCGCCATGACCGGGCTCACCACCGCCAGAAATCCGACCGCCGCCAGCACGGCGCCCGACACCATGGCGAAGACCATTTCGACTGTGATGGCGTCGCGTTCCGCTTGCGTACGGCTTCCGCGCATCCCCCGCCCCTCCCGTCGCAATTGCGATGCGGCCAAGTCTGCCATGGCACGACCGGCCCCGCGCGATGCCTTTTCGCGCGGGGCCGGTCGTCAAGTGCCCGGATCACCAAGGGAGTCGGAGGACGCCGGAAGGGACGCGGGATGGGAATCGGACAGTCGGCCGAGCGGTCGGCCGACCGGGTGATCAGTCGCGCACGGCGACCTGTTCCGGCTCGTCGGCCGCCCCGGCGGAGCCCGCGGAACCGACAGACCCCGTGGCAGCCGCGGAACCGGCGGCGCCGGACCGTCCCGCGCCCCCGTTCTCGAAGTCGGCCGAGGACGCGACCAGGATGCCGTAGGACGCCTTCCTGCGGGTGAACAGCCCGGACAGGGTCAGCAGCAGGCCCACGAGACCGATGCCGGTGACGACCCACAGGCCGGGCCGGTAACTGTCCAGAATGGCCTGCTTGTTCGCCGGGTGATCGCCGCCGGCTGCGGTGACCACCGCGGTGACCACGGCCAGGAAGATGGCGCCGCCGACCTGGAAGGAGGTGTTGAGCAGTCCGGAGACCATGCCCTGCTCATGGTCCTTGACGCCGTTGGTGGCCTGGATGTTGAGGGACGGGAAGGCCAGCGCGAAGGCGGCGCCGAGCAGCAGCATCGACGGCAGGATGGCCGCCGCGTAGTTCGGGTCCAGATTGATCCGGAGGAAGAGGATGTAGCCGATGACCAGCGAGGTGAAGCCGACGGCGATCACCCGTGGCGTGCCGAACCGGTCCACGATCGGGCCCATCCGGGTGGACAGGACGGCCACCAGTGAGCCCGCGGGCAGGAAGGCGAGCGCGGTGTGCAGGGCGCTCCAGCCCAGCACGTTCTGCATGTACTGCGTGACGAGGAACTGGAAGGCGACGTACGAGCCGAAGAAGGTGGCGCCGCCGAGGTTGGCCCTGATCTGGCTGGACGAGCGCAGGACGCCGAGCCGGATCAGCGGGGACGAGGAGCGGTGTTCGATGGCGACGAAGGACGCCAGCAGGACGGCGACGGCGGCGAAGGAGACCAGCGTGCGGGCCGAGGCCCAGCCCGCCTCGGACGCCGAGACCACGGTGAACACCAGCAACAGCATCGAGGCCGTGCCGGTGACGGCGCCCGGCAGGTCGTATCCGCGGCCCTTGCCGCTCTCGCGCGGGCTCTTCGGGATGAGCTTCAGACCGGCGGCGAGGGCGATCAGCGCGACCGGCGCGGGCAGCAGCATCGTCCAGCGCCAGCCCGCCTCGGTGAGGAAGCCGGAGAGCACCAGACCCATGGAGAAGCCGGTGGCGCCGCAGCTCGAGTAGATGGTGAGGGCGCGGTTGCGGACCGGGCCCTCGGCGAAGGTCGTGGTGATGATCGACAGTCCGGCGGGCGCGGTGAACGCGGCGCTGAGGCCCTTGATGAAGCGGGTCGCGATCAGCAGTTCACCCGAGTCGACCAGGCCGCCGAGCAGTGAGGCGACGGCGAAGACGCCGAGCGCGATGAGGAAGACGCGGCGCCTGCCGAGCAGGTCGGCCGCGCGGCCGCCGAGCAGCAGCAGGCCGCCGTAGCCGAGGATGTAACCGCTGACGACCCACTGGAGCGAGGACGTGGAGAGGTCGAGGTCGTGGGCGATCGAAGGCAGCGCCACGCCGACCATCGACACATCGAGTGCGTCGAGGAAGAGCGCCGCGCAGAGCACCAGGAGCGTGCCCCACTGCAGGGCACTCCATCGCTCCTCGGTGCGGGGGACGGTAGGAGACGGAGAGGTCATGGAGGCGAGACTTACATGCGCACGCATTCAATGCAAGCGCATTTAATGTCCGTGCATGAAGGGTTCGCTTTCTGCTACCGTGCAGACATGACCGGCGACAAGGGTGAGCGGGCGCTCGTGGACGAGTGGCGGCAGATCCTTGCCGTTCACGCGCGCACGGCATGTGAACTCGACCGTGCGCTGCACCAGTACGGGCTCGGCGCCAGCGACTTCGAGGTGCTGGACCTGCTGGCCTCCGGCGACCCCCAGGACGGCGGCTGCACCTTCCGCGTCCAGGAGCTGGCCGACCGCGTCCACCTCAGCCAGAGCGCGCTGTCCCGGCTCGTCGCCCGGCTGGAGAAGGACGGTCTCGTCGACCGCGGCATCTGTAGCGAGGACCGCCGGGGCGTACGCGTCGGCCTCACCGAGACCGGCCGCGCCCGATACGAACAGGCCCGCCCCTGCCACCGCGCCGTGCTGGAACGGATGCTCGTCCAGAGCTGACCCCGTTCGTCAATCCGCGGGCCCCGGTCCGTTCGTCAGGTGATCTTCGCCGTCCGACGCCACAGCTCCACCAGCGCGTCGTCACCCGTCACCGACAGCCGCTCGTACGACCCGCGGTTCCACAGCGCCAGATAGAGGTCGGCCGCCGAGCCGGTGACGGTGCAGTCCGCCTCACCGGGCGCGTCGCGCTCCGCGGTCGGGGCCTCGGACGAGAGCCGCAGCAGCCACTCGCGGGCGCCGCCCGGCACGTCGGTCGCCCGGACCCGCAGCGTGCGCGGCCGGTCGGTGCGGAGCCTGGCCCGCCGCCTGGCCTGGAAGCCGGTCAGCAGCTCGTCCACGCCGTCCGCCGCGAAGCCGGTGTCCACCGGGGACGGGTCGCGGCCGAGCGCCGCCTCCGCGTCGATCCGGTGGATCGTCGTCTCATGGGCCTGGCGCCGCGCCCAGAAGGCCAGCGGCGAGGGCGCCGCCAGGAAGAACCAGCACGTCAGATCGGCGGGGGCGGCGACCAGAGCTTCCGTGAGCCGCCGATGCGTACCCCGGTACCAGTCCACCAGCTCCGGGTCGTCGGGCACCGCCGGGTCCAACGGCTCGCGCTCCATGCGGCCTTCGGCGACGTACCCGGTGGCCCAGCGGTGCACCGCGCCGGTGTGCGCCAGCAGGTCGCGCACCCGCCAGCCGGGACACGGCGGCACGGGCGCGTCGAGACCGGCGCCGCCCGCCGCGTCGGCGAGCAGCGTGCCCTCGTCGCGCAGCGTGTCGATGAACTCGGCTGTCTCCATGCTCCCCGTCCGCTTCCCCGTCCGCTGATCGCTCTCCATGCGCGGATTCTCGCAGGACGGTCACCGTGCGGGCGAGGGAGTAAACGGGGCCGGCGGCCCGCTCAGCGGGTGGGCCGGGCGCCCGTCTCCGCGGCCGTCGAGCCGTCGGCGGAACGCTCGCCCCTGGTGTCGGCGCGGCGGCGGGCGTACCGGGCCGCGTAGCCGAGCAGTACGGCGTTGAGCGCCGCGGAGACCAGCGCGGCCACGACGGTCAGCGTCCAGCCGGACCAGCCGAAGGCGGTGCCACGGGTGTCCATGCCGCCGACCGCGGCGAAGAGCGCCCAGATCAGCGGCGTCCACGGCAGGGTCAGCAGCACCAGCAGGACGGCGGTGAGCGAGGCGTTGCGGTGCGAGAAGACCGCCGTGTCCAGCAGCATCAGCGCCAGCGCGGCGCCGACGACGTACAGATAGCCGCGGGAGATCCGTTCCCGGTGCAGCGGGCCGGTGGCGGTGGTCAGCCAGGACGGTATGCGCATCGCTCCTCCTTGCGGTTCCGAACCCGTACGATTCCGGCCCGTGAGGCTCCGACGCCTTCGCCCCGCCCGGTCTCCGGGCCCTACGCTTCCGGCAGTGGATCTCGCGGCCGGGGACCAGCATGCCGTGATACGTGCCGGTGAGCGCCTGTTCCGTCGGTCACTTCTCGGCGCGCGCGGCGCTGTTCCGTACGCCGTAGGCGATGGCCGCCGCGACCGCGGCCAGGGCGGAGACGGTGGTCAGCGCGGTGGGCAGGCCGACGGCGTCGGTGAGGAAACCGATCGAGGGCGGGCCGAGCAGCATGCCGCCGTAGCCGAGGGTGGAGGCCGCCGCGACGCCGCCGGGGCCGGTCAGTTCGCCCGCCCTGGCCATGGCGGTGGGGAAGAGGTTGGCCAGGCCGAGCCCGGTGACGGCGAAACCGGCCACCACGACCGGGGTCGACGGCGCCAGCGCGCCGATCAGCATCCCCGCGGAGGCGGTGAGGCCGCCCAGCACCAACGCCCGTGTCTGTCCGAGGCGTTCGATCAGCGCGGTACCGGAAAGGCGGCCGAGCATCATCGCGCCCGCGACCGCCGCGTAACCGGCCGCCGCGATGCTCGACCCCCCGTGCAGATCCTGCTCGATGTGCAGCGGCCCCCACTCGGCGAGCGCGCCCTCGCCGTACGCGGAACACGCCGCGATCAGCCCGAAGAGGAGGACGATCAGCCCCGTCCTGGCAGGCTTGCCGGGCGCGGTCTTCGCGGCGGGCGCGTGCACCGGGTCCTTCGCCGTCGCGGTGACCGCGTCGGCAGGTGCCGCGACCGTACGGGCCGGGCCGTCCACGAGCGGCGGTTCCGTACGGGCCTGTACGGGTCCGGCCGTCTGGCGTGCCGCGACCGCCGACGGCTGGCGCAGCGGGTGCGCCAGAAGGACGCGTCCGGCGAGGAAGACCGTCAGCAGGCCGATCGGGGTGAGCAGCAGCAGGTGCGTGGCGGCCGACAGGTGCGGTGCCAGCAGGCCGCCGAGCCCCGCGCCGAGCAGGCCGCCCATGCTGTACGCCGCGTGGAAGCTGGACATGACCGGGCGGCGCATGGCCGCGACCAGGTCGACGGCGACGCTGTTGATCGCCACGTTCATGCCGCCGTAGGCCACCCCGAACAGCAGCAGGACGAGGCCGAGGGCGAGTGCCGAGTGCGTCCTCGGGGGCAGGGCGATGCTCAGGGAGAGGAGGATGCCGGTCAGCACCGTCACCCGGCGGCTGCCGAAGCGGCGGCAGAGCCGTCCGGTGAGCACCATCGTGGCGATGGCGCCGACGGAGACACCGAGCAGCGCGAGGCCCAACTGACCGGCGGTCGCGCCGGTCTGGGCCTTGATCGCGGGAATGCGGACGACCCACCCGGCGAAGAGGAAGCCGTCGACGGCGAAGAAGACGGTCAGGGCGACGCGCAGGCGGCGTAGGGCAGGAGAGGGTGGCGGAGTGTGGTGGGATCGGCCGAGGGCCGTCCCTATTTTGTTTAGCGTCGGCACAAAGTCAGAATAGAGGGGTGACACAGATTCGGACAAGGCTTGAGAGGGGTCGGGGCGCGCTCGGCCCGGCACTCTCCCTCGTGCACACCGGCCGCGCGGCGACCCGCGCCCTGCTGACCGCGGAGCTCGGAGTGACCCGCGCCACCGCCGGGGCGGTGGCCGCGGAGCTGGAGGCGCTGGGACTGATCCGGGTCGACACCCGGCCCACCGGCCCCTCCGGCGCGCAGGGCCGTCCCTCGCACCGGCTCGACGTGGCCCCCGGCGGACCGGTCGCGCTCGCCGCCCAGGTGCACGCCGACGGATTCCGGGCCGCGCTGGTCGGACTCGGCGGCGAGATCGTCGCCACCGCGCCCGGCTCCATGACCGTGCACGCCGATCCCGCGCATGTGCTCGCCGCGGTCGTCGAGGCCGGAGCGGAGCTGCTGAGCGCGTCGGGCCGGGTCTGCGTCGGCGCGGGCCTCGCCGTACCGTCCGCCGTCGCGGAGCCCGAGGGCACCGCACTCAACCCGCTGCACCTCGCGTGGCCCGCGGGCGCCCCCGTACGGCAGGTGTTCGCGAGCCAGATCGCCCGCGTCGGCATCACGGGACCCGACGGCGACCCCGTCCCCTCCTTCATCGGCAACGACGTCAACGTCGCCGCGCTCGCCGAACACCGGCACGGCGCGGGACGCGACGCCCAGCACCTGCTCGTCGTCGCCTCCGGACACCGCGGTGTCGGTGGCGCCCTGGTCCTCGACGGCCGTCTGCACACCGGCAGTTCAGGGCTCGCCCTGGAGGTCGGCCACCTCACCGTGCTGCCCGACGGACGCCCCTGCCACTGCGGCAGCCGCGGCTGTCTCGACGTCGAGGCCGACCCGCTGGCCTTCCTCGAAGCGGCCGGTCGCGCGCCGGGGCCCGAGGGCTCGCTGCTCCAGCAGTCCATCGACCTGCTCCGCAGGGAGTACGACGACCCGTCCGACCCTTCCGTCCGCGACGCCGCGCACACCCTCATCGACCGCCTCGGGCGCGGTCTGGCCGGACTCGTCAACGTCCTCAACCCCGATCGCATCCTTCTCGGCGGCCTGCACCGGTATCTGCTGGACGCTGATCCGGAGCGTTTGCGGGCTGTTGTCGCCGATCACAGCCTTTGGGGGCGCAGCGGTAGTGTGCCGCTGCTCGCCTGTGCTCTGGACCACAACAGCCTTGTCGGGGCGGCGGAGTTGGCGTGGCAGCCGGTGCTGGATGATCCGCTGGCGCTGCTGGGCGGGTGAGGGGTGCCCGTTCGTTTGGCGGTTCGCCGCTGTGTGCCTTGTCGTTCCCGCCCGCCCACCCGTGCGGGTGCTTTTTCGTCTGCGGGTGCCGCTTGTGCCTGGTCGGTGCCGGGCCGGGGCACCTCCTCGGGCGACGAACGTGTCCGCACTTCGATGACGTCCAGCCCTTGTCCGTTCGTCCCCCTGCGGGGGCACCCCGGCCCGTCCCCTCCCGGTACGTCGGCGTCCGCCTGTCCGGTGGGGGTGGCGGAGGGGGGTGGGTGGGAGCTCGGCCCCTGCGCTCCCCGACCTCCCGGCGGGGTGGGCGAAAGGGGGTGGGTGGGCTCGGGTACGTCGGCGTCCAACGGTCCGCCTGGGGCGGATGGGACGGGGTGGGTGGGAGCTCGGCCCCCTGCGCGACCGACCGTCCAGCCGGGGCGGACGGGAAGGGGTGGGTGGGGGCTCGGCCGCTGCGCCCCCGACCTCCCGGCGGGGTGGGCGAAGGGGGTGGGTGGGCTCGGGTACGGTCGCGTCCGCCTGTCCGGTGGGGGGCCGGGGTGGGGGTCCAAGATTGTGAGGGTGCCCCGGGTGTCTTCCGCCCTGAGGGGGCGCTCTCCGTCGATCCCGCGGTGGAGGAACGGCCGGGTGCCGTCGCCGGTCTTTGGGACTTCCTCAGCCACAGCGGACCGTCGGACGCCGACGTGCCCGAGCCCATCCATCCCCCTCCCGCCTACGCGGGCGGGTCGGGGGGCGCAGGGGGCGAGCCCCCACCCACCCCCTCCCCGGCAACCCCCACCGGACCGTCGGACGCCGACATACCGGGAGGGGACGGGGCGGGGTGCCCCCGCAGAAATACGTTGACGGCCGGGTGCCGGATTCGTAAGGGCCAGGTGGTACGGATTTCGAGGAGGTGCCCCGGACCGGCACCGACCAGGCACAGGCGGCACCCGCAGACGACAAAGCACCCGCACGGGTGGGCGGGCGGGCGGGCAAGACAGACCGCGCAGCGGCGAGCCCTCAGAAGAGCGGCGGCGGGGCTTGCTTGGCCGGCGCGGTGACGGCCGTCGGGACATCCGTTGGCGCGCCGTGCGGCGGTCGCAGCAGGGGCCAGCCCTGGGCGAGCCGGGTGTCGAGCAGCAGAAGGCGGCCCGGGCCTTCCGCCCCCTCCGGCTCCGAGACCCGCACGTAGACGTCGTAACCGGCCGCCGCCCTGACCGTCCCGGTCACCGTGCTGCCCGGCGGCAGCGCGGTGATGCGGGCGGCCGGAGGCGGGAGTTGACCGGGGGAGAGGCCGAACAGGACGGCGTGGTCGACGACTTCGCAGGGCCGAGCCCGCAAGGTGTCGGGCAGCAGGCCGGCCACCGAGGCGTGCAGGCCGCGCAGTTCGGCCGCGCGGGCCTCCGCGTCGGGCAGCGCGTGGCGGGCGGCGCGCTTGGCCGGAGCGGAGACGCGGTCGGGGACGCCGAGGGCCGCGCCCAGGATCGCCTCGGTACGGCGGGCCGTCATCAGGGGCCCCTCGCCGAGGAAGGTGAAGCAGACGGCGGCCTGCTCCCGCAGCCTGGCCGCGCCGCGTTCGGCCGCCGTGATGCCCACCTTGAGCAGTCCGGGGCCGAACCAGGCCAGATAGACGGCGTACGGCCGCGGATCGTCCGCCTTGGTGTCGGCCGCCACCGAATACGAACGGTCCAGCGCGGCGCACCGCTCGCACTGGTCGCGCCGTACGTCGGGAGGCAGCCGCGCGCCGTAAGGACACGTCACGTACCGGCCGCCGCGCCACACCCCCGCGCAGGTGCGTACCGCGTCCGCGCCGACGGCCAGGGACAGCGGTCCGCCGAGCCGCAGCGGGCTCGACCGGCCGCGGTGCACCGGATGCCACCACGTCCACTCGGGACCGCCCTGACCCCAGCCCAGTCCCGTGCAGTGCCACATGTCCCCGACCCTAGGGCAGGGGTACGACAGCGCCCGCCCTCGACCGCTGACGGCGGTGCCCGTACCGGCCGGGAGCAGTGCCGGGGCCGCCGCGTACTGCGCGGGTGGTAGCGCGGGTGCCGCTGGCCGTACGACGACGGGCGGCCTGTGGAGGACGAGGCTCGGTGGTGTCGGAAGAAGCCTCCCGACCCGGCATCCACCGAGGAGTTGACGAGCGATGAACACCCTGGCTTGGCATGACGGCGGGCCCGGCCCGTGGATTATGTTCCTGCCCCTGATCTGGGCGGCTGTGGTCGTCACCGTGATCACCGTGCTGCGCCGCACCGTCTGGCGCGGACGCGGGCGCGGCGGCCCCTGGCGGTCGGAGGCGGCCGCCGAGGCCGCGGAGAACTCGCCGGTCACCCTGCTCGGCCGCCGCTTCGCCGCGGGCGAGATCGACGAGGACGAGTACTGGCGCCGACTGTCGGTCCTGGACGAGCGCTTCGGCCGTGACCTGCGCGAGGGCACGGGCGGTACGGCGTGAGCGCGCTGCCCAGCGGCCCGAACGACGGGCGGCCCGGCTGGACGTCCTGCGGGCCGTCACCACCGAGTGAGCCAGCGGGACACGGCGGCCCGGCACGACAATGAGACACGATAGCGGGACACGGCGGAGGAGCGCGCGCACAGACGGACCGGCCGTCGTATCCGCACGGGGGGATACGACGGCCGGTTCCGTGGCCTCGCGGATCGCCGCGCAGGCACCGTACGGGATCGCCGTGACGGGCGGCCTGCGCACCGGGTCGGTCAGGCGACCGGTACGGCGATACTGGCGGCGACGGCGGCGATGCGCTCACGCGGGGGCTCGAAGGCCACAGCGGCACGCAGCGGGACCAGCGACGGCCGCGGCATCGGTGTGCGGAGCACGAACCACACGACCTTGCCGCCGTCCTCGGGCAGCAGATCGGTGCCCCAGCTGTCGCTCACCGCCTCCACCATGGCCAGCCCGCGACCGGCGGTCGCCAGCGGCTCCGCGGCGGCCGGTGCCAGCTTCGGCAGCCTCGGGTCGTTGTCGGTGACGGCCACCGTGAGGCGGTCGGTCGCGTGCGACAGACGCACCGAGCAGTGCTTGTCGGGCTTGGCGTGGCGGTGGACGTTCGCGAGCAGTTCGCTGATGCCGAGCGACGCCGCGTCGATCAGCGGGTCGAGACGCCAGTAGCGAAGCTGGGCGGACACGATGCGCCGGATCTGCTGGATCCGGTACGGATGCGCGTCGAGTTCGAGCGCACACTCTCTGTCGGTTTGGTCGGCTTGCATGATCACGGCTGCGACTCCCTCCGCGGCGGGGGCCGGAACACCGCGGGGCGGGTCCGGGACGTACGCCGCTCCGATGGGAACACCTGAGCGAAAATGCGTAGAGTGACTGCTACAGCACTCCGTGATGCGATTTCAGAGTCTCCCCAGGTGGCCGAATCCGCAACTTCCGGGACCGTCGCCCGCCTGCGCAAAGGCCGACGGGCCAGTGCTGGACCGCTTTCCGGTGGTTTAGACGCTTATGATCCACGGCATGGACGCGAACGATTCGGACGAGACCGGCGAGCGATCGGACGGGGCGAGCGGCGCGGGAAGAACTGCCGAGGGGGCCGGAGCGGCGGGGGCGACCGGAGCGGCCGGGGCGGGTGACCGGGCGGGCGTCCGTACGGGCACGGTGGACGTCGACCGCACCGACACCGGCTACCGCGCCTGGCTGAAGGAAGCCGTCCGCAAGGTCCAGGCCGACGCCAACCGGTCCGCCGACACCCACCTGCTGCGCTTCCCGCTGCCCGAGTCGTGGGGCATCGACCTCTACCTCAAGGACGAGTCCACCCACCCGACCGGCTCGCTCAAGCACCGCCTCGCCCGCTCGCTCTTCCTCTACGGGCTGTGCAACGGCTGGATCCGCCCCGGCAAGCCGGTCATCGAGGCGTCCAGCGGCTCGACCGCCGTGTCCGAGGCCTATTTCGCGGGTCTCATCGGCGTGCCCTTCGTCGCGGTCCTCCCGCGCACCACCGCGCACGAGAAGCAGCGGCTGATCGAATTCCACGGCGGCCGGTGTCATCTCGTGGACGACCCGCGCACGGTCTACGAGGTCTCCGCGCGGCTCGCGGCCGAGACCGGCGGGCACTACATGGACCAGTTCACGTACGCCGAGCGCGCCACCGACTGGCGCGGCAACAACAACATCGCCGAGTCGATGTTCCAGCAGCTCCGCCGTGAGCGGTACCCGGACCCGGCCTGGATCGTCGCCACCGCGGGGACCGGCGGCACCTCGGCGACCATCGCCCGCTATGTGCACTACATGCAGCACGACACGCGGATCTGCGTCGCCGACCCGGAGAACTCGTGCTTCTTCGACGGCTGGCTGACCGGTGACAAGTCCGTTTCCTGCGACCGGGGTTCACGGATCGAGGGGATCGGACGGCCGCGTATGGAGCCGAGCTTCGTGCCCGGCGCGATCGACCGCATGATGAAGGTCCCGGACGCCGCCTCGGTCGCGGCCGTACGCGCCCTCGACACGGCCATCGGCCGCAAGGCGGGCGGTTCCACCGGCACCGGGCTGTGGAGCGCCTTCAAGATCATCGCCGAGATGGTCGCGGAGGGGCGCACCGGCAGCGTCGTCACCCTGATCTGCGATCCGGGCGACCGCTACCTCGACAAGTACTACTCCGACGCCTGGCTCGCGGCGCAGGGCCTGGACATCGCGCCGTACGCGGCGGCGATCGACGCCTTTCTGGCGGACGGCAGTCGGCCGGATTGACGCCACGTCAGATACGAGGTCGGCGCGCGGTCCGGCGCCGGACCCAGTGCCTGATCAGATCGCCGCCAGCGCGTCGATCTCCACCCGGAACGCGGGGTTGACCAGCCCGGCGACCCGTACCAGGGAACACGCGGGGAGCCTCTGCGGGGCCAGGAATTCGTCCCGCACCCGCCGGAAGGCGGCGAGGTCGGCGAGATCGGTGAGGAAGACGGTGAGCTTCACGATCCGGTCCGGCGTCGCGCCCGCGGCGGCCAGCGCCGCCACGAGATTGACGAACACCTGCCGGATCTGGGCCTCGGCGTCGTCCTCGCCGACCAGCGTGCCGTCCGCGTCGAGCGGCACCTGACCCGACACCGCGACCATGCGCCCGGTGAACGCCACCGCGTGGCTGTACCCGTTGACCGGCGGCAGCCCCTCCGGCCGCTCGTAGTGCGCGATGCCCGACTGATCCTTGTCACCCATGACCGGCATGGTGGCACAGCCGTGTGCCGGTCCCCGCACCCGCACCCGCCGCGACCTCGCGGAACGCACAGCGGACGCGGATAAACGGACCCGGATGTGACGAAACTCTGACGGAGTGCCGCCGACCCTGGCCAGCGGGCCTCCGGCGTGCTCGAATCGAGGAATGGAAGACAGCACGTCCCACCTGGTGAGGTCACCGGAACCGCTTCCGCCGTCGGCAGTCCCGCACACACCGAAATCGCCGGACACCCCCAGAACGCCGGACACCCCCCAACCGCGGGACACCCCGGACTCGCAGGACGCTCAGGACTCCCCGGAAGGCGCGGAATCGGAAGGGCGCGGCACCCCCGTGGGTCGCCGAGTCATCCTCGGCATGCTGGGACTCGGCGCCGTCGGCGTCGGCGTGGGCAGCGCCGTCCAGGGCAAGCTCGACACGATCCTGGCGTCGGTCAGCGCCAAGGACCCCACCGGGGTGACCGGACTGCTGCCCGGCGGCGGCGGTTTCCGCTTCTACTCGGTGTCCAACTCCATCCCGCACCGGGGCGAGAACGACTACCGGCTGACCGTCGGCGGCCTCGTCGACAAGCCCGCCTCGTACCGCCTCGCCGATCTGCGGGCGCTGCCGCAGGTGCGGATGGTGCACGACGTGCAGTGCGTCACCGGCTGGCGGGTGCCGAGCACCGCGTTCTCCGGGGTGCGGCTGTCCACCCTGCTCGACGCGGCGGGCGTCCAGGCCAAGGGCGGGGCGATCCGCTTCAACTGCTTCGACGGCGTCTACACCGAGAGCCTCACCATGGAGCAGGCCAGGCGGCCCGACATGCTGGTGGCGCTCACCATGAACGACAAGCCCGTCACCGACGCGCACGGCGGACCCGTACGGCTCTACGCCGCGCCCATGTACTTCTACAAGTCTGCCAAGTGGCTGTCCGGAATCACGGTCACCAAGGACGTCCAACCCGGCTACTGGGAGCATTACGGCTATGACGTGGACGGATGGGTCGGCACGTCGAACGGCCGCCATGATGACCCGACTACGTGAGGCACGGGCCGTCACCGGGCTGCGCCGCTTCACCCGCGCCGAGACCTGGGTGCACCGCTCACTGGCCTGGCTGATGGGCGTGTGCGTGTTCACCGCCGCCTGTCTGTACTTCCCGCCGCTGTCGGAGATCGTCGGCCGCAGACGGCTGGTCGTCACCGTCCACGAGTGGTCCGGCATCCTGCTCCCGGTACCGGTGATCCTGGGACTGGCCTCGCGCGCCTTCCGCCGGGACGCGAGCGGGCTCGGCCGGTTCTTCCCGCACGACTGGCGCTGGCTGCGCGCCGCGCTGCGCACCCGCAGGCGCGAGCCGAGCCTGGCGGGCAAGTTCAACGCGGGCCAGAAGCTCTTCGCCGCCTTCAGCGTCGGCGCGGTGCTGGTGATGATCGGCAGCGGGCTGATCATGTGGTTCCCCCGGATGTCCCCGCTGCTCTACCGCACCGGCGCCACCTTCGTGCACGACTGGCTGGCGCTCCTGCTGGCCGCCGGGATCACCGGACACGTGTGGTTCGCCAGCAAGGACCCCGAGGCGCGGCGCGGCCTGCGCACCGGCTACGTACCGCGCTGGTGGATCAAGGAGGAACACCCGCTGTGGCAGCCGGAATCCCCGACCGAGGGTGACGGGGAGGGGAGCGGCGGCGGCCGTGCTCCGGGGAGGACGGGGAAGTCGGGGAAGACCACGGCGCGCGGGCCGCGCTGAACTCCGGTGCGCCCGCGGCCGGTTCGCGGTCGCACGTACCTTTCGCGGCAGTTCTGTTACGGGCCGGACACCGGGCGGTCGCTCCGGGGCCACCGGGGTTTCGCGGGACGCGCCTAGCGTCGCCGCATGACGACGTCTCAGGTGACGCGGCCCCCGGCGGGCGACCCGCCGGCGGTGGTGGCCGTAACGGTCAGGCAACCGGAGACGATACGCGCGCCGCGGCGCGGCCTTCGACGGGGGAAGGCCGGGCCGCGGCGGCTCGGTACCAGGGCCCTGACGGCGCTGGCGCTGCTGGCCGCGCTGTGCGCCGTCGCGGTCGCCGGGGCGATCGGCGTACGGTCCGACACCGCGGGGCTGCGGGACGCGGTGACCCAACGGGCCGCCGTGGCGGGTCAGTTGCGCTTCGCCCTGGCCGACCTGGACGCCCAGCGGGCCGACACCCTCGCACCGGGCAGATCCGCCACCGACGCACAGGTCGAGGTCGGCAACCAGCTCATCGCGCTGATCACCGCGCAGCAGCGGCGCGCCGAGATCAGCGACCTGCTGCGGCAGCTCGCCGCCGACCGCTCGCAGAGCGTCCGGGTGCGGGACCTGCTCGACGGGCTCGGCCGTTACGACGACCTCAGCGGCCGGGCCGCCTACGTGGACGAGCAGCAGCCCGACCGCACCGCGGGCCACCCGCCGCCGCGCGCCGTGGCGATGAACGTCCAGGCCGGGCAGATCATGCACGACCAGCTCCTGCCCGAGGCCACGGAGCTGTCCGCCGGGTACGAGGCGAAGGCGACGCAGTTGGAGTCCGCGGCCCGCTCGGCCGCGCTGCGCTGGGCCCTGGTCATCGGTGCCGTCGGCCTGCTGGCGCTCGGCTTCCTCCTGTGGTGGCAGTGGGAACTGGCCACCGACTACCGGCGGTTGTTCAACCCGGCGCTGGTCGCGGCCACCGTCGCCGCGCTGCTCGTCACCCTCGTGGGCACTCTCGCCCTCACCTCGTCCGCCGACGCCGTGACCGCGGCCGGCCGCGAAGGGCTGCGCCCCTGGTCCCGGCTGGCCGAGGCCCGCGCCACCGCCGCGCAGGCCGCCGCGAGCGAGAGCCGCTGGTTCGTCCACGACGCCGCCTACGGGGTCGCCGACCAGCGGCAGTTCGACGGTCTGGTCAAGCGACTCGACGCACTGCTCAGCCCCGACGGATACGCCACCGCGGCCGAACGCGCCGCGTACGAGGACGTTCTCACCCGCTACGGCCACTTCCTCGCCGACGACAAGCGGCTGCGGTCACTGAAGTCGCGGGGCAGGACGGACGAGGCCGCGGTTGTCCTGACCAATGTCGGACGCGGTGACGTGGCCTTCGACTTCTGGGACTTCGCCACCACCCTGGACGCCCTCGCGGGCCGTCAGCTCGACGACTTCGACACGCACGCGAAAGCCGCCCACGACGACCTGGCGGGCTGGCCCCAGATCCCGGCGGGCGCGCTCGGTGCGGCCGGTCTGCTGGTGCTCCTCGCCGTGCGCGCACGCTTCGCCGAATACCGCTGAGCCGCTGGACGAACTGAGCCGAGGACCTGGACGGCCTGAGCCGAGGCCCTGGACGACCGGAGCCGAAGCCCTGTACGAACTGAGCCGAAGCCCTGAACACCCTTAGCCGGGCGGTCAGTTGTCGGTCGCGCCCGTCGAGCCCTCCGGCTCCTCGGCGACCATCAGCTCCGACAGGTGCTCGGCGATCTCCGCGCGCAGCACCTCGGGAATGCCCGCGTCCGTCACGAGAGTGTCCACGTCCTCCAGCGAGGCGAAGGAACTCAGGCCCACCGTGCCCCACTTGGTGTGGTCGGCGATCACCACGACGCGGCGGGCGGACCGTACGAACTGCCGGTTGGTCTCGGCCTCCGCGAGGTTCGGCGTCGACAGGCCCGCCTCCACGGAGATGCCGTGCACGCCGAGGAAGAGCAGGTCGAAGTGGAGGGACTGGATCGCCCGGTCCGCGACAGGGCCGACCAGCGTCTCCGACGGGGTGCGCACACCACCGGTGATCACCACGGTCGCGCTCGCCTCGCCGCTGTGGGCGCCGGTCCGCCGCTGCCCCGACTGGAAGACGTCCGCGACCCGCACCGAGTTGGTGACCACGGTCAGATCCGGCACGTCCAGCAAATGGTGGGCCAGCGCGAAGGTGGTCGTGCCGCCCGCGAGCGCGATGGCGCTGCCCGGCGTGACCAGGGTCGCCGCCGCCCGCGCGATGGCCTCCTTCGCGCCCAGCTCAAGCGCCGACTTCGCCTCGAAGCCCGGCTCGTGGCTGCTGGCCTCGACGACCGGCACCGCGCCGCCGTGCACCTTCTCCACGACACCCTGCCGGGCCAGCGCGTCGAGATCGCGCCGCACCGTCATGTCGGAGACGTTCAGCCGCCGCGTCAGCTCGTTGACCCGGACACCGCCGCGCCGCCGCACCTCGTCGAGGATCAGGGCCCGCCGCTGCTCCGCGAGCAGGTTCTGGTTGTCGCTCACCCGTAACCCCGTCCCGTCCGTCTCGTTGTCCGCGATGCCGTCCACCGACGTGCTGCGGTCATCTTTCCATGAGCGGCGACATCGCGTGTACGTCAGGTGACCGGACCGGTACGACTTCCGACCATCGACATCACGATTACGGCACGGCTGCCGGGCCTGACGGCTGCCCGCGGGCCGGGCGGGCACCACCGGAGGGAACAGCGAGGGACGGGGGACGCAGTGTCACCACGAACGGGAGCGGGAGCGGGAGCGGAAGGCGGAACGGACGCGCGGGCGGCGGAAGCGGAGGCGAGAGCCGAAGCGGAACCCGAGGCGAACACCGGACCCGAAGCCGGTACGTGCGAGACGCTCGCGCTGGAACTCCTCGTCCACGGAGTCGGCGGCACCACCCCCGCCCTCATGCTCGACGACTCCCGCATCGTCTGCGTCGCGGGCGACGACATCGCCGGGATACACCGCCGCGTCCGCGACGCCGACGCCGAGGAGCACCCCGAGGAACACCGCGACGGCCCGGTGGCCGAGGCGTACTGCTGGTCCAACCTCACCTCGGGCAACGGCAGCCGCGCGCTGTGGCTGCTGCTCCTGCCGTTCATGATCGCCAACCTGGCGCACTGGATGCGCCCGCCGTCCACCCGGCACCGGCTGCGCCGCGGCTACGACGTCCTCGTCCGGCTGATCGCGCTGACCCTCACCGTGCTGCTGGTCGCCGCCGCCTGCGAAGTCGCCCTCGACATCGTCGCGTGGCAGTGCGCGGGCCGGGCCGCCTGCGCCCGCGACAAGGCGTGGCTCGGCTTCGCGGCCGTCGAGCGCGGCGGCTGGTGGAGCGAGCCCGGCCGCCGTCTCGCCCTGGCCGCCACCGCACCGCTCGCCCTGACCTGCCTGCTGTGGTGGCTGTCCCATCGCACCTGGTACGCGTACGAGTCGCAGCGCCCGAACGACCGGCAGGCCCCGCCGCCCGGCTCCGGCACCCCCGCCCTCGCGCTGCCCGGATTCTGGTACGGCCGCCGGTCCGTCGCCCGGCTGCGCACCGCCCACACCGCCGCCGGCCTGCTCACCGTCGCCGCCGCCCTGTGCGTCCCGGCCCTGCGCTACGACCACGGGCACGGCGGGCGGGCGCTCCCGGCGGTCGGCTGGACGCTCGCCGGGCTGCTCGCTGTCCTCGGCACGGCGGCCGTCGTCGCCGCGTGCCGGGCCCGCCGTACCGAGAACGACGTGGACGACACCACCGACCGGCTCACCACGCGGGTCCTGCTCAACGGCACGGCGGCGGCACTGACCGCGGCCGTCGTCTACGGCGCCTGGCACCGGCCCGGCTGGACCTCCGCCGGACGACTGCCCGCCGCCCAGACGTTCACCGTGCTCACCGTGCTCCAGGGCGCGCTGATCGCCGCGCTCGCGGTGACGGCGCTGCTCCTGCACCGCTCGCCTCCGCCGGAGTACGCGCCGACGTCCGCGGCCCCTCCCGGGTCCGCCGACGCGCCCGACGATTCACCTGACGACGCCCCCGACGGCCGGCCCGCCGACCGCGGGGTCGCGCTGCGCGGGCTCGCCGGGCCCGCCGTCGCGCTGCTGGCCTGCGCGATGGGCGGAGTGCTGACCGGCGGGGTGGCGCAGCGGTGCGCGGACTGGCTGGACCGGGGTCCGACGCCCGGCGAGAAGGGCAGCTCGCTGGCCGGGCCGCCCGCCGTGCTGACCTGGGAGGCGTCCGTGATCCCCGCCGTCCTCGCGGTGCTCCTGCTGTGCGCCGCCGCGGTGATGTGGCGGCTGCGGCGCCGGGAGCGGGAGCTGCGCGCGGAGGTCGAGCGGATGTACCCGGACGAGCCGCACCACAGGACCAGGACCCGGCAGATCGCCGGGACCCTCGCCCGCGCCGGGCTGACCGACAGCGCGCCGATGCTGATCGCCGTGGTGTGCGCGGCGTCGTTCGCCCTGGGCGCCGGGGCTCTCGTGGGCGCCCTGCGCTCGGGCCGCACACCGGGGGAGACCGCCGCCGGGGCGCCGGGCGTCCTCGACGCGGTCGCCGGCACCGCGCAGGCGCTCGGCTCCTGGATGGTCGGCGCCGGAGTGGTGGCGCTGATCGCGCTGGGACGGCGGGCGTACCGCGACGCCTCCGCGCGCCGCACGGTCGGCATCCTGTGGGACGTCGGCACCTTCTGGCCGCGCGCCGCGCACCCCTTCGCGCCGCCCTGCTACGCCGAGCGCGCGGTGCCCGACCTGAGCTGGCGGATCCAGACCTGGACGCGGCGCACCGGCGGCCGGATCATCCTGTCCGGCCACTCGCAGGGCAGCGTCCTGGCCGCCGCCGCGGTCTGGCAGCTCGACCCGGCCACCCGCGCCCGCGTCGCCCTGCTCACCTACGGCTGTCCGCTGGCCCGGCTCTACGGCCGCTGGTTCCCCGCCCACTTCGGGCCCGACCGGCTGCGCGCGCTGCACGATGACATGCACGCCTGGCGCAATCTGTGGCGCCGCACCGACCCGATCGGCGGCCCCGTCCACCTCGGCGCCCGCTCCAACGCACAGGGCGAGCACGGCAGTTCGGCCGCGCCGTACGTCGACCGGGGTCCGCTGCTCGACCCCGTCGCGTACGGCCGCAGTCTGTACCACCCGCTGCCGGAACCGGTGCTCGGGCACTCGGACTTCCAGGCCGACCCGGCCTTCGCCGAGGAACGCACGGCGCTGCTCGCCGAGTTGGCGCGGTCAGGGCCGGAGCGGGCCGTACGGTCCGCCCCGGCGCCGACCGCGCTGCCCGCTCAGGGCAGCTCCGGCAGATCTTCCGGGTAGAGCAACTGGAGTTCCTCGTGCGTGGGTTCCTCGACCTGCGCCAGCCGTCCCGCGTGCCGCTCGACCATCGCCTCGAACGTCTGCCGGGCCGCGCGGCCGTTGCCGAACCCCGGACCCTTCGGGATCGCGGTGAAGTACTTGAGCAGCGCCTCGCCCGCGTCGTCCGCGAGTTGGTACTCCTGCTCCAGGACCTGCGACTCCACGATCCGCAGCAGCTCCTCCGCGGTGTAGTCGCCGAAGGTGATGGTCCGTGAGAAACGCGACGCCACACCGGGGTTGGAGGCGAGGAAGCGCTCCATCTCCGCGGTGTACCCGGCGACGATCACCACCACCGCGTCCCGGTGGTCCTCCATCAGCTTCACCAGCGTGTCGATCGCCTCGCGTCCGAAGTCCCGCCCGGAGTCCTCGGGGGCCAGCGCGTACGCCTCGTCGATGAACAGCACACCGCCGCGGGCCCGTTCGAACGCCTCCTGGGTACGGATCGCCGTCGACCCGATGTGCTCGCCCACCAGGTCCACCCGCGCCACCTCGACGAGATGGCCGCGCTGGAGCACGCCGAGCGACGCCAGGATCTCCCCGTACAGCCGGGCCACCGTGGTCTTGCCGGTGCCGGGGGAGCCGGTGAAGACCAGGTGGCGGCGGAGCGAGGGCGCCTTCAGCCCGGCCTCCTGGCGGCGGCGGCCGACCGCGATCAGGTCGATCAGCGTGCGCACCTCGCGCTTGACGCTGTCCAGGCCGACCAGCGCGTCCAGGTCGCCGAGCACGTCGTCGCTGTCCCGCGCGACCTGCTCGGGCGGCGCGGTCTCGGCCACCGGACGCTGCTCGGGAACACCGCCGAGCAGCCCGTACGACTGTGTCGCCGCGGCCTGCTGCACGGTCGCGGCGCCCGAGGGCACCGGCACCGGATCGGCCTCCGTCGCCGCCCGGTCGCTGGTGCAGTCCTCGGTGACCGGGCCCGGCTCGGCGAATTCGTAACCGCCGCGCGCGCACCGCTCGGTACGGCAGCGGGTCAGCGTGGACCGGCAGCCGTCGATGATGTGGAAGCCGTAGCCGCGGCTGCCGGTGACCCGGACGGCGGTGAAGGTGCCGCGGCCCTCGGCCGAGACGTAGATGCCGGACTCGGCCGCGTTGGTGACCGTGCACCGGTCGAGCGCCGGGTCGGCGCCCTTGGTGACGATCACCCCGGTCGCGGTGTCGTCGATGGTGACCTGCGCGAGCGTGCCGCCGCTGCCGTGGTCACGGAACCAGGCGCCGGTGGCGGCCTCCCGGATCCGGCAGTCGTCGAGCTGGACGTTCGCACCGTCGCTCACCGACACCGCGGTGTTGCGGATCTGCGAGAAGTCGGTGTCCACGACATCGGCGCGCGAGCCCCGGTCCAGGACGAAGAGCGCGTCCGGCACGTCGTGGACCCGGCAGGAATCCAGTATGGCCACGGCGCCGTCGCTCACCCAGACCGCCGGATAGTCGCCCGTACTGTCGTGGATCTCGCACTGGTTGGCGTCCACGCGGGTGCCCGGGTCCCACACCGACAGGCCGTTGCGGCCGAAGCGGCGGACCTGGCAGCGGGTCAGCGTCAGCACCGAACGCGCCCGCAGGTCGACCGCGTTCTCCGGGATGTCGTGGATGTCGCAGTCCGCCATCGCCAGCACCCCGTCGGTGTCCAGCGAGATGCCGTCGCCGGTCGTGCGGTGCACCTGGCAGTCGGTGAAGTGCGCGGAGGCGCGCGCGGAGACCTGCACACCGCTGCCGCGGATCTCGTACACCTCGCAGCCCACCGCCTCCAGGGCGCTGCCCTCGCCGGTCACCGACAGGCCGGAGCCCGAGGTGTTGTGCACCCGGCAGCGCTCGAGGCGCGGCGCGGCCCCGCCGCGTACGGCGATCCCGCTCTGGCCCGCGGCGACCACCTCGCACTCCTCGAACAGCCCGCCCGCGGCGTCCAGCACGCTGATCCCGAGGCCGCCCGGATTGTCCACCGTGCACTGCCGCACCGTGGGCCGGGCGCCGTCGCGCACCTCAAGGCCCACCGCGGAACGGGTGTTGATCCGCAGGCCCGTCAGCTCGGGCGCGCACGCCTCGACGAGCAGCGCGGCGGCCGAGATGTCCTGGCCCTCGACCACGAGGTCCTGGACGGTCGCGGCGGCCCGTACGGTCAGCGCCACGCCCGAGGCCGGGGCGATCCGTACCGTCCCGGCGCCGTCGGCGCAGCGCAGCGTCACCGCGCGGTCCAGCACCAGATTCTCCCGGTAGGTGCCTGAACTCACCGAGAGGATGTCACCGTCCGCCGCCGCTTCGACCGCGGCGGCCAGGGACTCGTACTCGCCCGTGCGGCGGCGCCACCGCGAGCTGTTCGGATTGGTCACCTGGACCACGCCATGTGCCATCGGGCTGCTGTGCCCCCACCTCTTGCATCTGCTGACCGGGGACCCACCGTAGCGTGCGCGGAAGGCGGCTGTTGACGAACACCGGTCCGCCCGCGGTCCCGCCCGGTCGTCGCGCCGCTCAGCCGCCCGCTCCCGCGCGGCCCCAGTCCTGGCCGACGCGGGCCCAGTCCCGCTCCCAGCTCGTCAGCCGGCGGCTCATCAGCCGCCACATCACCAACTGCCGTACGATCATCAGGAATCCGGCGGCGGACGTCGCGGCCGCGGTGCCCGCCAGCACGGAGTGCGTGGCGGCGGTGGCCGAATCCAGCGGTGGCGCGACCAGTTCGCCCGAGCGGTCCGTCCACAGCCAGATACCGCCCTTGCGCCAGACCTCGATGTCGCCGGGCACCGTCGCGCTGTAGACGGATTCGCCGTCCGGGGACTTCCAGCGCAGCAGATCGCCGCGGCGCGGATCGGCGGTGCCGACCTTGTCGGCGACCACGGGCGTCGTCGTGTCCGGCGGATCCAGCACGGTGGCGGGGACCAGCCGCCGCTGCGCGTTCTCGGTGCGCACCACCCGCTGGAGGGCCCGGTCCACCGAACTGCCCGCCCACCAGCCGAGCGCGGGGGTCGCGCAGAGCAGCACCACGGTGGCCACGCCGAGCCATGCCTCGACGACATCGGAGCGGCGCCGCAGCGGATTGCGCCGCCACCGCCAGCCGAACTTCCTGAGCCGTGTGCGGTGACGCTGCCGACTGTGGCGATTCATGGACGGACCCCCTTCACACCCGTTCAACTACCGCAAACGGCGCGACTCATGCGTGTGGATCCGCGGGGGTCGCGGGAGCGCCGCGGCGACGCGTTACTCCACGATGGTCAACGGGTCGCCGACCCGTAGGGTTCCGGGGTTCTCGGGGATCAGATTCTGGCCGAAAACAAGACTCGAACCGATCCTGCGGTACTTGCCGAGGGTGTGCAGCGGCTCCTTGCCGCGCCCGGCGCTGCCCTGGTCGGTGGTGGTGATCACGCACCGCCCGCAGGGTTTGGGGACGCGGAAGGTGACCTCGCCGATCCGTACCCGCCGCCAGTCGTCCTCGGCCCACGCCTCGGTGCCGTCCACGACCGCGTTCGGCCTGAAGCGGTTCATCGGCAGCGGGCCCTCCTCGGCCCGCTCGCCCTGCGCGATCAGCGAGTTGAGGGCGGCGAGCGAGGCGGTCGTGGTCACCAGCAGCGGAAAGCCGTCGGCGAGGCTGACCATGTCGCCCGGCGCGGAGAAATCGGGGTCGACCGGCCGCCGGACCGCGGGGTCGTCCATGTGCATCAGCCGCACCGGGCGGCCGAGATACCCGCTGAACCAGTCGTCGGCCGCCTGCCCCGCGGGCACGACCTCGATCTTGTGGGCGAAGAGCGTCACCGTCTCCAGCGGACCCGGCTCAGGCACGGCGACATCGAGCGGCGGCAGCCCGGGACCGGTCAGCCGCAGACCGCCACCCCCCACGGGTTCGGCGGCCAGCAGCGCCATACGCGGCTGTTCCCGCTGTGTCACGGCCTTGCCCCGCTCGCGGTCGACCAGCATCCAACGGCGGTCAGCGGTGAGCCCCCACGGCTCCACGACCGCCGTCCGCATGCTGATTCCACGCAGCGACTTGACCGGGTAGATGTGCAGCGCGCTGAGGACGGTCGAGGTCATACCGCCATCCTGCCAGCACACGCGCCGGGCCGATCGGCCCGGGAGGTACCTGATCAGCCCTGGTAGTAACCGCCTCCGGCGGCCGGGGGAACACCCTGGCCGAGATTGCGCCGCGGATACTGCTCCTCCGGGTGGCCGCCGGGCGCCTGCCGCGGCGGTACGGGACGAGGCGGCACCGGCCGCGCGGCCTCGTAGCCGGAGGGGGAGGGCTGCGGCGGCTGCGCCGGGTACCCGCCGCCGTTGCTGTAACCGTTGCCGGTGCCCGTCCCGTTGGAGCCGCCGCCGTTGAATGCGCCGCCGTTGCCGCCGTTGAAGGCGTTCCCGTTGAAGCCGCCGCGCGGAGCGGCGGTCTGCTGCGGGATGTAAGGCGCGGGCGGCGGCTGGTACGCGGGCGTCGGGTAGCCGTTCTGCGCGGCGGGCTGCGGCTGGGTGTACTGCGGCGAGGGGGCCGACGGCCCCGACGGCAGAGCCGGGAGCGCGGGCAGCGCGGGAAGGTTGCTGCCGGGGTAGCCGCTGTATCCGGTGCCTGTCTCGTACGGGGTGTAGGACGGCACGCGGATGGGGGCGATCTGCGGTGTGCCTCGCTCGGCCACGAGGCTGTCGTAGATCGGGGTGTCCGGGAAGGACGAGGACGAGGGGTAGTAGCCGCTGTAGCCGCCACCATAAGAACCGCGGGGGGAGCTCATGAGCCATAAGTTAAGCCCACGATGTGGTCGTTGGGGAGACCGATTAGCGGGTTGTTTGTGCTGCGTGTTGCGCGGTCCTGTCCCCAATATGAGCGAATCCGGGGAAAACGGTCAGCGTCTCATGATGTGATCAGGTAAAAGCCGTGCGTCCTTGGTGTTACCGGGCGTCTCGGCGCACGTGCGAGGGGGCATCCGATGACGCTGCGCAAGGGCGAGAACATGCCGCTGCCCACGGCGGTCCTCCAGGTGGAGTTCACCAGGCGGGCGGGTACGGGCATCCCGCGCGCCGACGTCTGCGCGCTGCTCGTGGCGGACACCGGGGCCCGCGATGCGGACGATCTGGTGCACGCCGCCGCACCCGTGCACCCCTCCGGCGCGGTGCGCTACGCGGCTGGTGGAACGCCGGATCCGGACCCGGCCGCAGGCACGGTCACTGACACTCTTTCGGTTGACCTCGCGTCCGTCGAAACGGCCGTCACCTCCGTGCTGATCGTCGCCCGCTCCGACGGCGGCACCTTCGGCCGGATCCCCGGACTGCGGCTGCGCGTCACCGACGGGGGAGCGGAGGTCGCGCGCTTCGACTGCGAGGGGGCCACGGCGGAGACGGCGTACGTCCTCGGCGAGTGTTACCGGCGCGGCGGCGGCTGGAAATTCCGGGCGGTCGGGCAGGGGTACGGCTCCGGGCTCGCGGGGCTGGGCGCCGCGTACGGGCTGCGGGCGGATCAACTGCCGGAGCGGCTGCCGGACGTGGTGCCAGAGCCGGTACCCGATCCCGTACCTGAGCCCATGTCCGAGCCCATGTCCGACCCTCTGCCCGAGGCGACGCGTGCCGTCGCTCCGGAGCCGACCGTGGTCGTACCCGTCGCACCGCCCGCCCCGACGGCACCGCCCGTTCCGGCTTCGGCACCCGCGCCGGTACGGCTGTCCAAGGTCACGCTCACCAAGGACGCGCCGGCGGTCTCGCTCACCAAACAGGGCGGCGCCACGGGCGCGTTGCGGGTCAATCTGAGCTGGCGGGTCGACCCGGCCCGCGGCGGCGGGCGGTTCCGCAAGGGCGGCGGCGTCGACCTCGACCTGTGCGCGCTCTTCGAACTCTCCGACGGCAGCAAGGGTGTGGTGCAGGCCCTCGGCAACGCCTTCGGCTCGCTCTACCAGCCGCCGTTCATCCTGCTCGACGGCGACGACCGCACCGGCGGCAGCGCGTCCGGCGAGAATCTGACCGTCAACCTCGACCACACCGCCCACTTCCGGCGGATCCTCGTCTTCGTCACGATCTACGAAGGCGCTCGCAGCTTCGCGGGACTGCACGCCACCGTCACGCTCCAGCCGCAGTACGGCGCCCCGGTCGACTTCGTCCTCGACGAGTGCACCGTGCAGTCCAACGTCTGCGCCCTCGCGCTGCTGGTCCGCGAGGGCGACGACCTCGTCGTACGGCGCGAGGCGCGCTATCTGGTGCCCAGGCTCGGCGTGAGCCCGCAGCGCACGACGGACTACGCGTACGGCTGGGGCCTGAACTGGACGCCGGGCCGCAAGTGAGGCGTGGCTGAAGGGACTTGGTGCGGGCCTCGACGGACTCCGTGCCGACGGGCTGGGCGCCGACGCGCCCTAGACGGAGGCGTCGGGCCGCGCGTAGGTGCGGCCCTTCCAGGCCGCGCCCCGGCCGCGGTAGTGCTCGACCGCGGAGTCGACGGTCATCAGCAGATACAGCGCCGCCGTGTACGGCAGGGTCGGCGCCAGCCACCACGGCTGACCGTAGTACCGCAGCATCGGTACGTAACTGGCCGCCATCGCCGCCCACGCCGCGAGCCCCAGCGCGCACAGCGGCCAGGCCCCGGCGATCGCGCCGCCGACCGCCGCGAGCGGCGGCACCAGATAGATCAGCGCGAGCCCGAGCACCGTGCCGAGCAACACCGCCGGATTGTGCCGGAGTTGCGCGTACGCGCTGCGCGAGACCATCCGCCACAGCTCGCCCAGGTCCGGGTAGGGCCGCACGCTGTCCACGCGTTCGGCGAGCCCGAGCCAGATCCTGCCGCCCGAACGCTTCACCGCGCGGGCGAGCGCCACGTCGTCGATCACCGACTGCCGGATGGAGTCGGGCACGCGGGCGGCGGCCACGGCCGACGCGCGGATCAGCACGCAGCCGCCCGCGGCGGCGGCCGTACGGGAGCGGGCCTTGTTGATCCAGCGGAAGGGGTAGAGCTGCGCGAAGAAGTACACGAAGGCCGGGACGATGAGCTTCTCCCAGCCCGTTTCCACGCGCAGGCGTGCCATGAGCGAGACCATGTCGAGGTCGCGGGAGACCGCGGCGGCCGTCAACTCGCGCAGACTGTCCGGCCGGTGGGCGATGTCGGCGTCCGTCAGCAGCAGGTAGTCGGGGCCGCTGCGCTCGGCGGCCAGCGTGATGCCGTGCCGGACCGCCCACAGCTTGCCCGTCCAGCCGGGCGGCGGCTCGCCGGGCGAGGAGACCGTCAGCGGCAGACCTCCGTGCCGGTCGTGCAGCGCGCGGGCCAGGTCCCCGGTGCCGTCGGTGCTGCCGTCGTCGATCAGGAAGACCTCGGCGTGGCCCGGATACTCCTGGGCCAGCAGCGACGGCAGGCTCACCCCGATCACCTCGGCCTCGTCCCGCGCGGGCACGACGATCGCGATCGACGGCCACTCGTCCAGCGCGCCCCGCCGCGGCAGCCGCACATCGGTCCGCCAGAATCCCCCCTGCCCGACCACCAGCCACACCCAGGCCAGCAACGACACCCCTGCGATCACCATCAACACCGTCACGCCCCGCAGTCTGCCGCACCCACCCCCCACCACCCGCCGCGCCCCGCCCTCCCCGAAGCCCGATCGGACCGCCTCCCTGCCCGCCCAAGGCCGCCCGACGGCTGCGGTACCCACCGCCTGCGGCGGCGACGACTTCGGTCCGGGCCGCGGCCATGGCCTCATCCGCCCGGGCGCGGCCCCCTGCCACCCGGCGCCCCCGCCCTCCTCGACGCGGATCGGGCCGAACCTCCGACCGCCGCGCGGCGGCGGCTTCGGCGGTGCGGGGATCGGCATCGGGGCGTGGGCGGGTCGGGGGTGGTGACGCGGCGGCGGGGCGGGGGGCGTCGCTAGAGTGGCGGGGTGAAGATCGCACTGGTGGACTCCGGGATCGGGCTGCTCGCGGCGGCGGCGGCCGTACGGCGGCTGCGGGTGGACGCGGATCTGGTGCTGTCGTCCGACCCCGAGGGAATGCCGTGGGGTCCGCGCGGCGCGGACGACGTGACCGGGCGGGCGCTGGAGTGCGCGCGGGCCGCGGTCGCGCACCGGCCCGACGCGCTGATCGTCGCCTGCAACACCGCGACCGTGCACGCGCTGCCCGCGCTGCGGGCCGCCTTCGAACCGGCGGTGCCGGTCGTCGGCACCGTGCCCGCGATCAAGCCCGCGGCGGCGGCCGGCGGCTCCCTCGCCATCTGGGCGACACCCGCGACGACGGGCAGCGCGTACCAGCGCGGACTGATCGCGGAATTCGGCAACGGCGCGCACATCACCGAGGTGCCCTGCCCCGGTCTCGCGGACGCCGTGCAGCACGGCGACACCGCGGCCGTGGCCGCCGCCGTCGCCGCCGCCGCGGCGCTGACCCCCGCCGGAGCGCGGGCCATCGTGCTCGGCTGCACGCACTACGAACTCGTCGCCGACCGGATCGCCGCGGCCGTCCCCGGCGCCGTGCTCTACGGCTCGGCGGACGCCGTCGCCGCGCAGGCGCTGCGCCGTGCGGGGTCCGCCGCCCGGGCGACCGGCGGCGGCCGGATCGAGGTCGTCCTCAACGGCCGGTCGGCCCCGCTCCCCGCGGCGGCGCTGGCGTACGCCGAAGGCGCCTCATTGGTGACACCCGCCACCGCCTGAGTGCATAGGGCTGCCTTCTGGTGGGTATCCCAGTACCCTTCACAGCATGACGCACCCTCCTCGGCCGGAGAGCGGCGCGCCCCACGTCTGGACGGGGCGGGCCCGTAACCGCATGCAATGGGTGCTCGCCGCCTGTGGCGCCGCCTGCATGGCGCTGGGCATCGAGCTGGCCGTGGAAGGCCCCGACGCCGCCTCGGGCCTGGCCCCGCTGGTGATGTCCGTGGTGGGCTGCGTGGCCGTCGGGCTCCTGGTGCTGTTCGGCACGGTCGCCTTCACGCACGTCAGGGTCCGGGTCGACCACGACGCGGTCGACGTGCGCTGCGGCCACATTGGAGTGCCGCGCCGCCGTATCCCGCTGGAGCAGGTCAGCGGCGCCCAGCTCGCGCCCCTGGTCAGCCCGCGCAACTGGGGCGGCTGGGGTTACCGCTGGCGCCCCGAGGAGGGCACCGCGGTCGTCGTCCGCCGTGGCCAGGGCCTGGTCATCGACCTCGGCAGCGGTCGCCGCTTCACGGTCACCGTCGACGACGCGCAGGGCGCCGTGGACACCATCCGCGACCTGCTGACGCTGCGCACCGCCCGCCACACCTCCGGCGCCTGACCCGCGTCCCGCGGGCCGGAGACGCCCAGGCCCGCACACCCGTATCCGGGGCGGGCCCCGAGGCCGGGCCACCCGGTCAGCGCAGTGGACCGAATCCGTCGTCCGGCAGCAAGGGTCCGGGCGCCGACCCGGCCACCGGCGGGCAGCCGTCGTCCGGCAGAGGGCGGGCCGTGGCCATGCCCGCGAGGAACCCGGCTCCCGCTGTGACCACGGCGTAGCTGAGCACGTGGTCGACGGTGGCGAGCAGGGCGAGCCCGGTGAGGGCGGCGCCCGCGGTGAGGACGACGGGGGTGGGGCGCGGCGAGCGCCACAGGGCGTACAGCAGCCAGCCGAAGGCGACGGCGAGCAGCGCCGCGCCCGGAATGCCCTGCTCGGCGGCGAGCTGGAGCGGCGCGGACGGCGGTGAGGCTGCGACGGCGGTGGTGGCGTCCGCGGGCGGACCGGCGTTCTCCTCGGTGAACCGCTCGGGCCCGACCCCGCGCAGCGGGTGCCGCTCGGCCAGGTCGATCGCCTCGTGCCACAGCTCGACCCGCGGCTGGGTGAGCTGGCCGGTCAGCGATTCGGACAGACCCGACGGCAGGGCGTCGACCGCGACGGCGTAGCTGCCGCCGACGGCGAGCGCGGCGGCCAGCGCCAGCCCGCACAGGCCGAGCAGCCGCCGCCGCATCCGGGCGGCGGCCAGCGAGTACAGGACGACGGCGATCCCCGCCGCGAAGCCCGCCGCCGAGCCCAGCGCGAGCGCGGTGACGGCGGCGCCCGCCGCCACGAGCCGCAGCCCGAGCCGCCACCCCTTGCCCCGGACCGCCCACGCGGCGCAGCAGGCGGCGCCGACCGCGAGGACCAGCAGCGCGGCGTCGGCGTTCGGATAGCCGAGCGGCGGCGCGTCGGGGTGCGCGGACAGCCGGCTCGGCGGGACGAGGACCAGGGCGAGTACGGCCACGGCCGCGACGGCGGGCGCGAGCACCGGCAGCAGCGCGCCGAGGATGCGGCCGGCCGCGTATCCGGCGCTGACCGCGAGGATGGCGAGCAGGGTGCCCTCGGGGCGGGCGGCGCGGCCCGCGGCGGCGATCAGCGTCCAGACGCCGCAGCAGACGAGGAGGGCGATGCCGACGGCGTCGGTGGTGCCGCTGTACGGACGCGGTTCGCGCCGCGGCGGGCGCGGCGCTCCGGCCGGCTTCGTACGCGTGGCGCCCGGCGTCCCGCCGGCCGTCGTGTCCATCCCCCGGTACCCCCTGCCACCCGGGCGCGACGGGGTACCGTCACACC
Source organism: Streptomyces sp. NPDC024632 (assembly GCF_055559175.1). NCBI lineage: Bacteria > Bacillati > Actinomycetota > Actinomycetes > Kitasatosporales > Streptomycetaceae > Streptomyces > Streptomyces sp. NPDC024632. The sequence continues at coordinate 89,171 of NZ_JBVHLD010000021.1, read as the reverse complement.
CGCGTTCCCCGCGTGGGCGCTGTCTGTCGCCACCGTAACGGGTGACACCCCGACCTGTGGATACGTCGTACGGGAACCCGGCACCACGTGGGAAACCTGGTGCTGGTGTGGCGTTCACTGTCGTTCTCGTACGCTCTGGGCATGGCGATTCCCGAATTCATCCGAGACATCCGCGCGAAGGCGGGGGACACCCTGCTGCTCCTGCCGGGTGTGGTGACCGTCGTCTTCGACGACCGCGGCCGGATCCTGCTCAACCGCCGTACGGACACCGGAAAGTGGGCGCTCATCAGTGGCATCCCCGACCCGGGCGAGCAGCCCGCCGAGGCGGCCGTCCGGGAGATCGAGGAGGAGACCGGGGTGCACGCCGTCGTCGAGAAGGTGCTGAGCGTCTTCACCAACGAGCCGGTGAGGTACGACAACGGCGACCGCGCCCAGTACATCGACATCGTGCTGCGCTGTCGGGCCGTCGGCGGCGAGGCGCGGGTGAACGACGACGAATCGCTCGACGTGCGCTGGTTCGCGCTGGACGAACTGCCGCCGCTCGGCCCGATCGCCCGCGGCCGGATCGACATGGCGCTGCGCGACGACCCCACGTGGTTCGCGCCCGCCACCGCTCCGGGAGCGGCGCACCCCGGATACCCGGCCCCGTAACAGCCGCACCGAGGACACCGGCCCGCGCGGGGGGTACGAACGAGGCCCAGGTGCGGAGCCGCCCCGTGCCGGTTCCGAACCCGGGCCTCGCCCAGGGGAGGCACCGCGCGTGTCCCGGCCATCGGCCGCCGGGACCCGAGGCGTATGCCATCGAGCCGATCTTCACGCCACACCCCCGTTGGGTGGCGGAAGACCGCCAAGCTTGTTTGCCTTCACCGCACTGATCGACTAATCAATCGACTACATCGACTACTCAGCTGAAGGGCCTGGCTCAAGCATTGGGCACGGCGGCCTCAACTCGTCCTCAACTGGTCCTCATTGGAGCCCGCGGTCTATGATGCAGTTTCCGATCACAACGCCGGGCGAGCCCGGTAAGGGGGACGGCGTGAGGTTTCGGGTCCTCGGCGCCTTGGAGGCCTGGTCCGGTCGGACCCGAATATCCCTCGGCGGGCCCAGGGAACAGCGAGTCCTCGCGCTGCTGCTCCTCGAAGCCAACAGGACCGTATCGCTCAGCCACCTCGTCGACGCCCTCTGGGACGAGACTCCGCCCGCCACGGCCGGAAAGCAGATCCGCAACGCGGTGTCGCGACTGCGCTCGGCGCTGGTCGCCGCTCCCGGCGGGACCGGGGACATCACGGCCGTCGGAGACGCGGGATACCGGATGGCGGTGAGCGAAGGCGCGCTGGACAGTGCCGAATTCGACCGTCAGGTGGCCGCCGCGGAGTCGGCGCGCGTCGCGGGCGACCTCGCCGAGTGCGTGGAACTGCTGGGCGCGGCGCTGGAGTTGTGGCACGGACCCGCGCTCGCCGGGCTCTCGGGGCGGGTGATCGAGGCCAGGGCGGCGGCCTGGAACGAACGACGGCTCGCGGTCCAGGAGACCTGTACCGACCACCAGTTGGCCCTCGGGCGGCATACGGAAGTGGTCGCCTCGCTGTCCGCGATCGTCGCCGAGTACCCGCTGCGCGAGAAGCCGGTCAGCCAGCTCATGCTCGCACTGCACCGCGGCGGCAGACAGAGCGAGGCGCTCGCCGCCTTCCACGGGCTGCGCACCCGCCTGGCCGACGAGATGGGGCTGGACGTACCGCCCGCGCTCGACCTGCTGCACCAGCGGATTCTCGCCAATGATCCCTCGGTCGCCGCCCCCGAGAAGCCGCGCGCCACGGAGGGCGGACCGGTCGCCGCCCCGGCCCGCGTGCCCCGCCAACTCCCCGCCGCCTCAAGGCACTTCACCGGCCGCCGCAGACAGCTCAAGCTGCTCGACGAACTCCTCGACCACGCCGTGCAGTTCGGCGGCACCGCCGTCATCTCGGCCATCGACGGCACCGCGGGCATCGGCAAGACGACGCTGGCCATCCACTGGGCGCAGCGCAACGCCGAGCGCTTCCCCGACGGCCAGCTCCACGTCAATCTGCGCGGATTCGCTCCCGGCTCCCGCCCGTTGGCGCCGGTCGAGGCGATCCGCGGCTTCCTCGACGCGCTCGGGGTGCCCGCCGAGAGCGTCCCCGAGGAACTGGACGCCCGTGCCGCGCTCTACCGCACCCTGCTGGCGGGCCGCCGGGTCCTGATCGTCCTGGACAACGCGCGCGACACCGACCAGGTCCGGCCGCTGCTGCCCGGCAGCACCTCCTGCGCCGTGGTGATCACCAGCCGCAATCAACTGACCGGCCTGATCGCCGCCGAGGGCGCCACCCCCGTCACCCTCGACCTGCTCAGCGCGGTGGAGTCGCTGGACCTGCTGGCCCGCCGCCTCGGCCCCGAGCGCACCGCCGCGGAACCCGAGGCAGCCGCCGAACTGGTCGAGCTGTGCGCCCGGCTGCCGCTCGCCCTGAGCATCGCCGCCGCCCGCGCCCTCGTCTCGCCCCGGCTGTCGCTCGCCGACCTGGTCGCCGCGCTGCGCGACGTACGGCACCGGCTCGACACCCTCGACATCGGCGACGCCTCCACCGACCTGCGTGCGGTCTTCTCCTGGTCGTACGGGCACCTGTCGGAGTCCGCCCGGCGGATGTTCCGGCTGCTGTCGGTCCACCCGGGACCCGACATCACCGTCCCGGCCGCGGCGAGCCTGACCGGGGTGACCGTCGCCGAGGCACGCCGCGCGCTGTACGACCTGACCCGCGCCCACCTGGTGATGGAGCATGTGCCGGGCCGCTTCACCTTCCACGACCTGCTCCGCGCGTACGCCGGTGAGCTGACCGCCACGCACGACAGCGAGGCGGAGCGCCGTACGGTCCTGCTGCGGGTGCTCGACCACTACCTGCACACCGCCCACGCGGCGGCCAGGCTGCTGAGCCCGGTGCCGATCCCGCTGACGCTGGGGGACCCGGAGCCGGGCGCGGTGCCCGAGACGCTCGCCGACGCGCGGCGGGCTGCGGAGTGGATGGAGGCCGAGGAGCAGGTCCTGATGGCCACCGTCACGCAGGCCGATGTCAACGGCTTCGACGTGCACTCCGACCGGCTCGGCTGGATCCTGATGGGCGTCTCCGACCGGCGCGGCCCCAACCCGGCCTCGCCGCCCGACCCCTGGGGCCCCCGGCGCTCCGGCGTGCACCGGGGTCTCGGCACCAGCTACTCGTGGCTGGTCGCCTACCCGGCCGCCCTCACCCACCTCGAACACTGCGCAGGGGTCTACCGCGACCTCGACGACAGCACCGGTCTCGCGCACACCTACTTCGGCCTCAGCTCGGTGCTCGAACACCGGGGCCGCTACCAGGAAGCGCTCGAATACGCCCAGCAGGCCGCGGAGTTGTTCAACGTCGTCGCGCACCAGCACGGCGAGGCGCGGGCCCGTAACGCGGCGGGCTGGCTGCTGGGCAGGCTCGGCGACTTCGCCGCCTCCCTGACGCAGTGTCAGCAGGGGCTGGCGCTCTACAGCGTGCTCGGCGACCGGCCGATGCAGGCGGTCGCCTGGGACAATCTGGGCTACGCGCACCACGGGCTCGGGCAGTACGCGGAGGCCGTCGATGCCTTCGAACGGTCGCTGGAGATCACCCGGGCGTTGGGCGACCTCGCCGAGGAGGTCGTGACGCTCAGTTATCTGGGTGACACCCATCACGCCGCCGGTGACACGGCCGCCGCGGCCGAGGTCCGCCGCACCGCCCTGACCATTCTCGAAGGGCTCGAACCCCGCGAGGTCGCCGTGCTGCGCGAGGTGACCCACCTGTAGCCGCCGATTGACGGACCAGAAGGCGTCTGTCACGGTTTTCCCAGGGGCTTGTCCTGCCCCACAACAGCCTCCGTGGGGGAACTCCCCTTCACACGGGGGCTTTTCGCCGCCCTGACCGCGCCGCGGGCGCCGGGCGAGCACACCCCCGCACCCGCGCGTTCACCTCGGCGATTCCCGCCGGTGGCCGCGCCGGTGTCACGCCTGTGATCCCTGCCTCACCGCCCGACGGCGATGTCACATCCGCTCGCGGAGGGCTCCTCTTGGGGCCGTAGAGCTGATCGTCGCCGCCTCGAACGACACACGCGACCGTGAGCGCCTGCCACGCCCACGGCAAGGAGGAATTGTGAACAAGTTGCGGGGCAACCCGTGGGCGATCCTGACGGTGCTGTCCATCGGGTTCTTCATGACACTGCTCGACCTGACGATCGTCAACATCGCCATTCCGGACATGGTGGAGCACCTGAACGCGTCACTCGACCAGATCCTGTGGATCACCAACGCGTACACCCTGGCGCTCGCCGTACTCCTGATCACCGCGGGCCGGATGGGCGATCTGACCGGCAAGAAGAACCTCTTCGTCTACGGCGTCGCGCTGTTCACCCTGGCGAGCCTGGCCTGCGGTCTGTCGCAGAACCCGTCGCAGCTCATCACCTTCCGCGCGATCCAGGGCATCGGCGCCGCGATGCTGCTGCCGCAGACCCTCTCCCTGATCATCGACGTCTTCCCGCACGAGAAGCGCGGTGTCGCGCTCGGCATCTGGGGCATCGTGGCCGGTGTGTCCGGCGCCGCGGGCCCGGCCGTCGGCGGTGTGCTCGTCACCAAGATCGACTGGCGCTGGATCTTCTTCGTCAACATCCCCCTCGGCGTCCTGGCGGTGGCCGGCGCCCTGCTGTTCATCCCCAACGCGGAACGAACGGTCAAGCACCGCTTCGACGTTCCAGGCGTCGTCCTGCTGTCGCTGACCCTCTTCCTGCTCTCTTTCGCGCTGATCGAGGGGCAGAAGTACAACTGGAACGGCTGGATCTGGACGTCGCTCGCCGCCTCCGCCGTGGTCTTCGCGGTCTTCCTGGTCTACCAGCGCGGCCAGCAGGACAACGAACCCCTCGTGCCGTTCTCGCTGTTCAAGGACCGCAACTTCACGATCATGAACTTCGTCGGCATCGCGATCTCGTTCGGCATCGTGGGCCTCTTCCTCCCGATCACCGTCTACCTCCAGTCCATCCTCGGCTACAGCGCCATGAAGTCCGGCATCGTGCTGCTGCCGCTGTCCGTCGGCACCTTCGTGATGGCCGGGCCCGCGGGTGTGCTCTCCGAGAAGCTGGGCGGCAAGTACATCCTGATGACCGGCCTCGTGCTGTACGGCGGCGGCCTGCTGTGGGTGATGTCCGTGGCCGACGTCGGCCAGAGCTGGACCGGCATCGTGGCACCGCTGTTCATCATGGGCATGGGCGCGGGCTGCACCTTCACCCCGATGGCCACCGAGGTCATGCGCAATGTGCCGCCCAAGCTCACCGGCGCCGCGTCCGGCGTCAACAACGCGCTGCGGCAGGTCGGTTCCGTGCTCGCGGGCGCCGTGGTCGGCGCGGTGCTCCAGGGGCAGCTCGCCTCCTCCCTCAAGGACCAGGCGGCGCAGCGGGCCGGGAGCGTACCCGCGGACTACCGCGAGGGGTTCGTGAAGAGCTTCGACAACGCGGGCAAGCACCTCGAAGTGGCGGGCAACACCTCGGGGTTGAAGCTCCCCTCGGACGTCCCCGCCGACGCGGCGCACCGCATCCAGGACGCGGGCACCGCGGTCTTCGGGCACGGCTTCATCGACGCCATGCACCCGACGCTGCTGGTGTCCGTCGTGGTGATGGCGCTGGGCGCGCTGTCCTGCCTGCTCGTCAAGAAGATCGACGGCGCCTCGGCCAACCCGCACGGGCTGCCGCTCAGCGCGGACGAGATCGCCGCCGCGGAGGCCGCCGCCTCGCCCGCCGACCCGGCCCCCGCCAGGGGCTGAACCGGTACAGGGCGACAGCGGTGCGCGGGCTCCGTTCCCCGGTTCGAGGGGGAGCGGGGCCCGTTTCCCGCACCGCGCCGCCCGCGACTCGCCGCACCGCACCGTACTGCGACTCACCGCACCGCATCGCCCGCGCCCGACCCGCCGCTTCCGCGCAACCCCGAGGGGACCGTGCCCGCCATGCCCGACGCCACCCCCAGCCATGACGACGCGTACGACAGCACGCACGACGACACGTACGACACCGCCGTCAACGAGGCCCTGGAACGGCTCGGTCACGCCGGGTTCTTCCTCGGGTCCGGCAATCAGCTGCGCGGATTCGCGCTCCACGCCCCGATGGGAGCCGAGGCGCTGGCCGCCCTCGGCCACGGCGATCAGGTGCCGGACTGGGTTGAGTGGTACGCGGGCCACCGCGGCCTCGGCGCGCCGCCCGACCTCTTCGCCCCCATCGACGCGGCGGACCCCGACTCCTGGCGCGCCGCGCTCGGCGAGGCCCGGCGGCTCGCCGACTGGGCGACGCTGTTCCGGCGCGAGATCGACGGCGCGGGCTGGCGGGAGACCCTGGTCAAGTGGTGGCCCCGGCTGACTCCCGGCATGTTCGCCGGTCTGACCCACGGCGTGATCCGTACCGCGCACGCCGTACGCGGCATCACCGCCGTCGGCGCGCCCAGCACCGTACAACTCCATGAACTGGCCAACGGCCTCGCCTTCTGGGCCGCGCTCTACCAGCCGCCGGACGGCGCCCTCGCGCGCGGCGCGAAGGCCGTGGGCGCGGTCAGGACACTCGGCCGTCGACCGAAGTCCAAGCTGTTCGCCGCCGCCGACGCGCGGCTCGAACAGTCGGTGGACGCCGCGCTCGCCGAGCTGACCGCGATCGGCGCCGGGCGCTACACCCTGATGCGGCCGGGCGGCAATCCGGTGCCCGCCATCCACGCCGTCACCGCGCCCGCCGCGGTCCGGATGACGCTGCCGCACCTGCCGCCGCAACTCGCGCTGCCCTCCTACGAAGCGGTCCGCGACGTGTCGGGAACGCTGCTCAACATCTTCACCGGACGCGGCGAGCCCGACCCCGCCGCACCGGCCGTGGACGCCCACGACCCCGCGGAGCGCCGCCGGATCGTCGAGGCCGCGGTCGAACTGCGCGACGAACACGCCATCAAGATCGCCGAGGTGGCGCGGCGCGAGTACGCGACCTACGAGGACCCGCGCTGCTTCGCCGCCGCCCACCACGCCATACGGCTGCTCGGCGGCTAGGGCCTGTCCGGCGGACCGCGAAGGCCCTCGGCGAAATGTCCTGCGAAGTGCCCGCGAAGCGCCGTGCGGAGGGCCCTCGCGCGGGTCGGAAGAACCTCCCCCAACCCCCGTCTGAGCAGCGGCCTTTGTCAGTGCTTGGCGGTAAAATCGACAGTGTTCGAGAGGGTTGGCCGACGCCTCAGGAGGATGCCGATGGCCGTTGCCGCACTGCCCCTACTGTCCTTGCCGAAGAAGCCGCTTCCCGCCGGACGGCCGCGCGAGTGGTACATCGCGCACAACCGCCGGCTCAAGACGATGCGCCTGGTCATCGCCCTGCTCGACTCGGGCGTCTACGATCCGGCGCAGGCGAGCAACCGCCGGATCCACGACACCGCCGAGCGCATCGGCGTCCACCCGCCGTCCGACATCACCTGCCGCATGGTCCGCGCCCTGATCAGCTACGGACGCTGACCCGCAGCAGCCCGCGGGCCCCCGCCGTCACCCTTGTGGGACGGCGGGGGCCCGCGGTCTTCTCCGGCGCCTCAGATCACAACTTGCGGTAGGTGTACGCGTCTTCGGCCGCCGCGGCCACCGCGTCCAGATCCGCGCCGGTCGAGGCCGTGACGACCGCGGCGACCGCGCCTTCGAGGAAGGGGGCGTTCAACAACCGGCTGCCGGAGGGCAGTTCGTCGTCCGCGAGCAGCGCCTTGACGGTGAGTACGGCGCTGCCCAGGTCCGCGATGACGGCCACCCCCGCGCCCTGGTCGACCGTACGGGCGGCCGAGACGATCAGATCGGAGCTGGTGCCGAGCCCGCCGTCCGGGCCGCCGCCGGCCGCGACGACCGGCACATCGGTCGCGCCGCCGGTCAGTCCGGTGGCGAGCGCGACGACGGAGGCCGCGACGGAGGCGCTGTGCGACACGAGCACTATGCCGACTATCGGGGTGGTCACGCGGCACCGTCCCGCGCCGTGGCGGCCAGCGCGTCGACCAGGAGGGCCGCCGAGGTCGCGCCCGGGTCCTGGTGGCCGACGCTGCGCTCGCCGAGGTAGCTGGCCCGGCCCTTGCGGGCGCGCAGCGGCGTGGTGGCCTTCGCGCCCTCGTCGGCCGCGGAGGCCGCGGCGGCCAGGCCCTCGGCCAGCGAGCCGCCCGCGTCGAGCGCGCCGGTCAGCGCGTCCACCGCCGGGAGCAGCGCGTCCAGCATCGTCTTGTCCCCGGCCGACGCGCCGCCCAGCTGGGCGACCCCGTCCACCCCCGCGCGCAGCGCGTCCCGCAGTCGGTCCGCGCCGACGGCCTCCTCGTCGCCCAGCTCCTTGCCCGCCTTGCGCAGCAGCGTGCCGTACAGCGGCCCCGACGCCCCGCCGACCGTGCTGATCAGCGTCCGGCCCACCAGCACCAGCACGCCGCCGGGCGTGCCGGGCGGTTCCTGCTCGACGGCGTCGCGCGCCGCGATGAAACCGCGCCGCATGTTGCTGCCGTGGTCGGCGTCGCCGATGGGCGAGTCGAGTTCGGTCAGCCGCTCGGACTCGCGGTCGACGGAGGCGGTGGCCGTGTCCAGCCAGCGCCGCACGAAGTCCGCGTCGACGGTGGAGCCGGCGGATCCGGGGGAGGGGAGGGCATTCATACGGTTGTACGGTCCTTTCGGCGGTGGCGGCCGGTGGCCGGGAGCGGTCGGTACGGCGCGGGAGAGCGGGCGCTCAGCAGCCCCAGCGCAGCGCGGGCGTCGAGACCGGCGCGTCCCACAGCCCCAGCAGCTCCTCGTCGACCTGGCAGATCGACACCGAGCAGCCCGCCATGTCGAGCGAGGTCACATAGTTACCGACCAGTGTGCGCGCGACCGGGACCTTGCGTTCGGTCAGGGCCCGGTGCACCTCGGCGTTGAAGCCGTACAGCTCCAGCAGCGGCGTCGCGCCCATCCCGTTGACCAGCACGATCACCGGTCCGTCCGGCTGAAGGTCCTCCACGACCGCGTCGACCGTCACATCGGCGATCTCGCCGGACGTCATCATGGCCCGGCGCTCGCGCCCCGGCTCGCCGTGGATGCCGATGCCCAGCTCCAGCTCGCCGCTGGGCAGGTCGAAGGTCGGGGCGCCCTTGGCGGGCGTGGTCACGGCGCTGAGCGCCACGCCGAAGCTGCGCGAGGACTCGTTGACCCGGCGGGCCACGGCCGCCACCCGGTCGAGCGGCGCTCCCGCGTCGGCCGCGGCGCCCGCCAGCTTCTCCACGAAGAGCGTCGCACCGGTACCGCGCCGTCCCGCGGTGAAGAGGCTGTCGACCACCGCCACGTCGTCGTTGACCAGGACCTTGGCGACCTGCACGCCCTCGTCCTCCGCCAGCTCGGCGGCCATGTCGAAGTTGAGCACGTCACCGGTGTAGTTCTTCACGATGAACAGCACCCCGGCCCCGCTGTCGACCGCGGCGGCGGCCCGTACCATCTGGTCAGGCACGGGCGAGGTGAAGACCTCGCCGGGACAGGCGGCGTCCAGCATCCCGCGCCCGACGAATCCGCCGTGCAGCGGCTCGTGCCCGGAACCACCGCCGGACACCAGACCGACCTTCCCCTCGTACGGCGCCCCCCGCCGCACGATCACCCGCCGCTCGACGTCGACGGTCAGCTCCGGATGCGCCGCCGCCATCCCGCGCAGCGCGTCGGCGACCACGGTCTCGGCGACGTTGATCAGCATCTTCATCAGTACCTCCTGAGAAGGTCGGCAGTGCGGCGCCCGGGGGCCCTCGTCCAGGTCAAGGGGCCGGACGCGGTTCGGGGACCGCCTTGCCCGGTCGGCCCACGGCATGCTCCGGCCGGGCTGTCGCGTCTCCCCCCAGTATCGCCGCATACGCGCCGCACAGCGCGTTCCGCACCCGCGTGCTCAGGTGAGCGGGGCCGTCAGGGCGCGGAGACCGGGATCCAGGGGGTGGCGCGGAAGGCGGCGCTCGGGGTCAGGGTCTCGCCACGCACGGTGACCGCGGGCCCGGTGGCGACCCGCGCGCAGGCGGCCTTTCCGCCGGCGGTACGGCCGAAGGCGTGGGTCAGGGGCGGGGTCGGAGTCGGGCGCGGGGTGGCGGTGGCCGCCTCGCCGCCGTAGGGGTCCCGCGTCGCGTCCCCTGACGGGTCGCCGTCGTCACCACCCGTGACCCCCGCCGTGGAATCCGCGGAGTCCGTGGGGCCCGTGGCGTCCGTCGGATCGTCGGGCTTGCCGTCGATCGCCCGGGAGTCCGTGACGGTCAGCGGGAGGTCGGCCGCGATGGCGGCGAACAGGCGGCGGCCGGAGTGCGAGACGACCACGCGGTCGGGATCCTCCGGATCGGGCATGTTGGGCATGGTGACGAACGCGATCCGCGCCGACGGCACCTTGCGCAGGTCGTCGATCAGGCCGACCAGCCGGGAGACGCTCCCGAGCCGGGTGTCCACGGTCAGCGCCCGGGTGGCCGCGTCCGCGAGGTCCAGCAGCGAGGCCGGGTCGGTGAACGTGCTGTTCTCGCGCAGCCGGTGGGCGAGCGCGCCGAGGAAGAGATGCTGCGCGTCCGTACGGCCGAGGTCGCTGCCGTCCCCGAACGCGTGGCGCGAGCGCAGGAACTGGAGCGCGGCCGTGCCCTGGAGTTCGTGCCTGCCCTTGGCCAGCTTCAGGTGCGAGTAGGAGTCGTACACATTGCGGTCCACGCAGACCGGGACGCCGCCGACCGCGTCGGACATCCGGACCACGCCCGCGAAGTCGGCCATCACGAAGTGGTCGATGGGGATCCGCGTGAGCGCGTGCACGGCCGCGACCGTACAGCCGGGGCCGTAGCGCAGCGTGGAGTTGATCTGGGCGTGCCGGGGCTCGGTGACACCGCCGTGCGGGTCGCGGCAGGCGGGCAGGTCGGTGACCGTGTCGCGGGGGATGCTGAGCACCGAGGCGTGCGAGCGGTCGGCGGAGATGTGCATCACCATGCCCACGTCCGCGTTCTGCCCCGGGCCGCAGTCGCCGCCGAGCCGGCAGTCCTCCGGGTCCGCGCGGGTGTCGGAGCCGATCACCAGCACATTGATCGGGGTCCTGCCGAAGGCGTCGGCCCGCTCGGTGCCCGCGTCGCCGCCGACCCCGCCGAACAGGGGCAGATCGCGGATGTTGCCGTCCAGGCGGAGGTAGAGGAAGGCGCCGGTCGCGGCGGTCAGCAGGACCAGGACGGAGACGGCGAGCGCGGTCACCCGCATCGTCCGCCGCCCTCGGTACCGCCGGACGCCGAGGGCTGTGGCGCCCGGCACGGACGGCGTGTCCTCCTCGGGGGCTTTCCCGTCTTCGGCTCCCGGTTCACCGTCTTCAGCCCCCGGTTCCCCGCCGGCCCCCGGCGGCCCGGTCCGGTCGTCCTCGTGGGGGTCGTCCTGCCCGTCGGCCATACGTGTGTGCGTCCCTCGCGTCCGTCCACGGACCGGTGGACACGGCGCCCACCAGCGAAATTGCAGTATCACCCACGGCGGCGGCGAATCCCGGCTGCCCGCGGGCGGGGTGTCGTGGACCGTCGCGGCACCCGGCCGCCCCCGTTCCCGCGCCGGGCTATCGGCCGTCGCCGCCCCTCGCACGGCCCTTCCGAATTTCTGGAACGCGTTCTACTGTGTGCGCCGGTATCGGGGCAGCGGCCGGCACCGCCGACGCGTCCCGACGGGAGTCCCGAAGAGTTCAGGAGGGGCCGTGGACCTGGAATACACGCCCGAACAGCGGCGGCTGCGCGCCGAGTTGCGCGACTACTTCGCCGGTCTCGTACCGGACAACGCCTACGCCCGGCACGACGACCCCGCCGCACGCAAGGACTTCTACCGGCGGACGATCCGCGAGCTCGGCGCCGACCGCTGGCTCGGGATCGGCTGGCCCACCGAATTCGGCGGGCGCGGGATGACGCCGATGGCGCAGTTCATCTTCTTCGACGAGGCCGCGCAGGCCGGGGTGCCACTTCCGCTGATGGCACTCAACACCGTCGGTCCGACGATCATGCAGTTCGGCACCGACGAGCAGAAGGCGTACTTCCTGCCGAAGATCGTCGCGGGCGAGATCGACTTCGCCATCGGCTACTCGGAGCCCGACGCGGGCACCGACCTCGCCGCGCTCAAGACCCGCGCGGTGCGCGACGGCGACACGTACGTGGTCAACGGCCAGAAGATCTGGACCACCAACGGCGACACCGCCGACTGGGTGTGGCTCGCGGTGCGCACCGATCCGGACGCGCCGCCGCACAAGGGCATCAGCATGCTGCTGGTGCCGACCACCGACCCCGGCTACTCCTGCACGGTGATCAACACCCTGGCCTCGCACGACACGACCGCCAGCTACTACGACGACGTCCGCGTGCCCGTCGCCCGCAGGGTCGGCGAGGAGAACAAGGGCTGGCGGCTGATCACCACCCAGCTCAACCACGAGCGGGTCACGCTGGCCGCGCACGGCACCATGGCGATCCGCGCCCTGCACGACGTCCAGCGCTGGGCCGCCGACACCAAGCTCGACGACGGCCGCCGCGTCATCGACCTCGGCTGGGTCCGCGGCCGGCTGGCCCGCGCGCACACCCGGCTCGACGCCATGAAGCTGCTCAACTGGCAGATGGTGGACGCCCTCCAGCGCGGCACCCTCACCCCGCAGGACGCCTCCGCGGTCAAGGTCTACGGCAGCGAGGCCCGGCGGGACGCGTACGCCTGGCTGATGGAGGTGACCGCGGCGGCCGGACCGCTGAAGGAGGGCTCGGCGGGCGCCGTGCTCCACGGCGAGCTGGAACGCGGCTACCGCAGCGCCGTCATCTTCACCTTCGGCGGCGGCAACAACGAGATCCAGCGCGAGATCATCTCCTGGATCGGCCTGGGGATGCCGCGCGTCCGCCGCTAGGGCCTGACCGGCGGGTGCCCGGCTGTTCGCCCCCCGTCGGGGCGCGTCCCCCGTGGCGGTCCGGCGGGTCGGAGCCGTCACCCGGCCGTCGGTCCTACGGGTGGGGCCCGGCGCCCGTCACCCGTCACCCGCGCGGCGGGCCCGCGGCTTCGCGAGTCCGCGGCCGTTTTGCCCTGATGCGCTGTGCCGCTTGTCGGCGGTCGCGGCCATACTGGGACCGGGGAAGCACCGAGGACCACGGGGGCGGCGGCACGCGATGGCGGCTGGACATCACGACGGACACGACCAGGGACATCCACAGGGACACGGCCAGGGACGCGAACAGACCTACCAGCAGGGGCGCGAGCAGGGACACGGACCGGGACGCGGGCAGGGGAACGGCCCCGAGGGACTGGGGACCCTCATCCAGGGGCGGTACCGGCTGCACGAACTGATCGGCCGCGGCGGCATGGGCGAGGTCTGGCGTGCGCTGGACGAGTCGCTGGGCCGCCGGGTCGCGGTGAAGTGCCTGAAACCGGTCGGCCACGCGGGCGACGCGGGATTCACCCGCGTCCTCCAGGAGCGCTTCCGCCGCGAGGCGCGCGTCGCGGCGTCCCTCCAGCACCGCGGGGTCACCGTCGTGCACGACTTCGGCGAACACGACGGCGTCCTCTACCTGGTGATGGAACTGCTCGACGGCCGCAATCTGCTCCAGGTGCTGGACGACGCGCGGCGCCATCCGCTGCCGGTCCCCGACATCACCGACATCGCGGAACAGGTCGCGGACGCCCTCGCGTACACGCACACCCAGGGCATTGTGCACCGCGACCTGAAACCGGCCAACATCATGCGGCTCAGCGACGGCGCGGTGAAGATCTGCGACTTCGGCATCGCCCGGCTCGGCCACGACATCGGCTTCACCTCCCGGCTCACCGGCACCGGCATGGCGATGGGCACCCCGCACTACATGTCGCCCGAGCAGATCGGCGCGGTCTCCGAGGTCGACCAGCGCAGCGACCTCTACTCGTTGGGCTGCGTGCTGTACGAACTGGCCACCGGACGGCCGCCGTTCGACCTGGAGGACGCCTGGTCGATCCTGGTCGGCCACCGCGACACCGCGCCCGACCCGCCACGGATGACGCGGCCGGAACTCCCCGCCGAACTGGACCGGTTGATCCTCGACCTGCTCGCCAAGGACCCGGAGGACCGCCCGCAGGACGCCGCTGACGTCGGCGGCCGGCTCAAGGCCATGCGGGCGGCGGCGGGCGCGGCCGCCGCCGAGCGTCCCTCGGCGCTGCCGTCCTGGGCCAGCGGCCTGACCACCGGCTCCGCCGCGCGCTCCACCCGCGCGCACCGCATCCCCGACGCGCCGCACCACGAACTCACCGGCGCCTGGTCCACCCGCGTGGTCGTCGCCGCCGCGGGCCCCGACACCCTGGCCGCGCTCGCCGCCCGGCACACCGAGGGCATCGACCTCGGCCGGGTCGGCAACTGGCGGCAGGCGTACGACCTGCACACCTCCGTCGCCGCCGCCCGCGACCGCGCGCTCGGCACCGAGCACCCCGACACCCTGGCCAGCCGCCACGAGGCCGCCTTCTGCCTGGGCAGGCTCGGCCGCACCGAGGAGTCGCTGCGGCTGTACGAGTACATCTCGGACGTACGCCGCCGGGTCCTCGGCCCCGACCACCCGGACACGCTGGTGGCCCGGCACGAGGCCGCGTACGCGCTGGGCAGCCTCGGCCGTTACCTGGAGGCCCACCAGATCTACTCGGCCGTGCTGGCGGCGCGCGAGCGCACGGTCGGCGCGGACCACCCCGACACCCTGCACTGCAAGCACAATCTGGCCTTCAACCTGGGCCGTCTCGGCCGGACGGACGAGTCGTACGCGATGGCCGTCGAGGTCGCCGACGCCCGGGCGCGGGTGCTGGGCGCCGATCACCCCGAGACGCTGGTGACCCGCTTCGAGGTCGGCTACGCGCAGGGCCGCGCGGGCCGCTGGGCCGAGGCGCTGGCCACCTACCGCGACGTGGCCGCCGCGCGCGCCCGGGTGCTGGGCGCCGACCACTCCGACACGCTGGCCGCGCGCTACGAGACCGGCATCTGCCTCGGACGGCTCGGCCGCAGCGGCGACGCCCTCGCGCTGTACGAGGAGTTGGTCGAGGCCAGGACCAGGACCGGGGGCTCCACCGACGCCGAGACGCTGCGGGCCCGGCACGCGCTCGGGGTCAATCTGGGACGGCTCGGCCACTGGGACCGGGCGCTGGCCGAGGCGCGCGACGTGGCGGCGGTGCGCGAGCGGGTGCTGGGCGCGGAGCACCCCGACACCCTCGTCAGCAAGCGGGAGATAGCGGTGGGTCTGGGCTGGCTGGGCCGCTGGTCGACCGCGCTCGCGGTCTACCACGAGGTCGCCGAGGCGCGCGAGCGCGTGCTGGGCGCCGACCACTCCGACACCCTCACCAGTCGCAACGACGAGGCGCACTGCCTGGAACAGCTCGGCAGGACCGCCGAGGCGCAGGCCCTGTACCGCCGTGTCTCCGCCCAACAGCAGGGCGCGCCCGAGCGGTTGTGAGCGGCGGGTCCGATCCGGGCCCGGCCCCTCGGCCCCGTCCTCAGCCGATCCGGAGGGTCGCGGCGGCCTTGTAGGTGCGCAGGACCGGCGCCGTCTCGATCCGCGCGATCGGGTCGAGCGCGACCTCGCGGGTCAGATAGCGGTGCAGTTCCTCCGCGTCCGCGCACAGCGCCTGCGCGACCAGATTCGTCGGCCCGGTCGTCGCCGCGACCATCGCCAGTTCCTGGTGCCCCGCCAACTCCGTGGCGACCGCGTCCAGATGCGCGGGCTTCACCTGCATCCACAGCAGCGCAGACACGGTCACGCCCAGCACCGCCGGTTCGATGTCCACGTCGAGGAAGAGCGCGCCGCGCGTGCGCAGTTCGGCGAGTGTGCGGGCGACGGTGGGGGCCGTGGAGCCGGTCGCGGCGGCGAGTTCCGCGTAGCTGATCCGGGCGTCGTCGCGCAGCGCGTCCAGCAGGAGGCGGTCGGAGCCGGTGAGGAGATACGGGGAGCCTTCCGGCTCCTCGGCGGCGCTCTCGGCGCGCAGCCGCGCCCGCTGTGCGGCGTCCAGGACACCGACCCGTCCGTGCCAGGCGGTCGGTCCGCCGACGTAGGTGTGCAGGAGGTAGTGCGCGGACACCGCCGTGATCCCGGCGGTACGGGGGATGTCGCGCAGCAGCAGCGCGTGCGCGTCGGGGCCCGCGGGCTGGGTGTGGATGATCGCGACGATCTCGGTGCCGCCCGAGGTCAGCCGTACCCACGAGGTGTCGGGGCGCCGCGCGAGGGCGACCGCGATGTCGTGCGCGGCGCGCGTGGCGGCGGTCAGCCGTACGAACCACTGGTGGATACCGGCGCTGCGCGGCGCGGGCAGCGCGACCACCCGGAGGCCCGCGTGCGCGTACAGGCGGCGGTAGCGGCGTACGACGGTCTGGGTGGAGCAGCCGAGGACGTCCGCGACGAGCGTGAACGGCGCCCGGCCGTCCACTTGCAGGGCGTGGATCAGGCCGCGGTCCAGATCGTCGAGTGCGAGCGCCTTCGCCATATCAGCCGACCTCGATGGAAGTAATCATCGAATTCTGCCACGGAAATGGAAGCGGGTGCCGTACGGGCGGGACGGTGGTGGTCGTCGGTCACGGGGCCGGGGCGTCGCGAGACGGACCACGCGCACGGACGACGGACCGCGCACCCGTACGCAGGGGAGAGGCATGTCCCGCAGCACAGGACACGAGACGCACGACACGTACGACCCGCACGGCGCGCCCGCCGTGACCGGGGGTCCCGGCGCGGGTGAGGGACCGGCGGCCGGTTCCGTACCGCCGTCCGCGTACCCCTGGCGGTGGATCGCGCTGGCCGCCGTGCTGGTCGCGGAGGCGATGAATCTGCTGGACGCCACGATCGTGCAGGTCGCGGGCCCGGTCATCCACACCGACCTCGGCGGCGCGGCAGCGGCCATCCCGTGGTTCAGCGCCGCCTACACCCTCGCGTTCGCGCTCGGGCTGCTGACCGGCGCCCGGCTCGGCGACATCGCGGGGCGCCGCCGGGTCTTCCGGATCGGGGTGACGGCCTTCGCCGTCACGTCGCTGGCGTGCGCGCTCGCGCCGACCCCCGAGACGCTGATCGGACTGCGGGCGCTGCAAGGCGCGGCGGCGGCGCTGATCATCCCGCAGACCTTCGGCCTGATCCGCGCGATGTTCGACGGCGACGAACTGGCCAAGGCGCTGGGCACGATCGGCCCGGTGATGGGCCTGTCCGCGGTCCTCGGCCCGGTGCTCGGCGGGGTCCTGACGCACGCCGACCTGTTCGGCTCGTCCTGGCGCGCCTGCTTCATGGTCAACGTCCCGCTCGCGGTCGTCGTGCTGGCCGTCGCGCGACGGCTGCGCGAGGACCGTGCCCCGGTCCGGCCGCGCCTCGACCCGGCGGGGACGGCGCTGGCCATGGCGGGCACCGCGCTGGTGGTGTGCCCGCTGGCCACCGGCTCGCCCGGAGCGGCCGGATGGGCGGTGGCGGCCGTCGGCGCCGCCGTACTGGCGCTGTTCGTCGTCCACCAGCGGCGCACCGCGCGCGGCGGCGGGGCGCCGCTGATCGAACCGGCCCTGCTGCGCGGCCGTGCCTTCCCCGCCGCGCTCGCCACCTCCACGCTGTTCTTCGCCGTCATGAACGGCGTCATGATCACCGTGGTCCTCCATCTCGAACTGGGCCTGCGCCGCGGCCCGCTCACCGCGGGACTGACCATGCTGCCCTGGTCGCTCGGGCTGTCCGCGGGGTCGGTGGCCGCGGGCGGCCGTCTGGTCCCGCGCTACGGGACCCGCGTCATGCACGCCGGGATCGCCTTCCTCGGCGTCGGGATCGGCGGCGCGGTCCTCGCCTACCGGTCCGCCGCGCCCGACGCGTACCCGACGGCGCTGCTGTTCGCGCTCGCCGTCGCGGGCCTGGGCACCGGGCTGTTCACCCCGCCGTTCTTCACCACCGCGCTGAGCGGCGTCGGCCGGCAGGAGACCGGCTCGGCCGCCGGGTTGCTCAACGCCGTCCAGCAACTCGGCGGCACCATCGGCGTCGCCGTGATCGGCGGCGTCTACCTCGCGGGGGACGGCACACCGCGCGCCGCCGCGCAGGCAGCCCTCGGTACCGCCGCCGCGATCCTGGCGGCGACCGCGGTCGCCGCGGCGGTGATGACGGTGCGGCGGGGCGACGAGGGCGGCGACAGCCGCTGATGTGACGGGGGGGCGGCGGCCGGGACCGCCGCTGATGTGACGGGGGGCGGCCGGGAGCGCCGCCGACGTGACGGGGCGGCGGCCGGGAGTGTCGCCGACGTGTGGCGCGCTCGGGCGTCGCGGCCCCGCGTGACGGGCGCGGGGTCGCAGAAATCTGACACCGCGTCAGAAAATCTCTTCCCTCTCCAGACCGGCTGCGGCATCCTGCCCCCCATGGAGACCGAGCTGAGCACACGGCTGGGCATCGAGTACCCCGTCTTCGGCTTCACGCCGTTCCCCGCGGTCGCCGCCGCGATCAGCCGCGCGGGCGGCATGGGCGTCCTGGGCGCGGTCCGCTACTCCGCCCCCGACGAACTCGCCCGCGACCTCGACTGGTTGGACGGGCACACCGACAAACTGCCGTACGGCCTCGACGTCGTGATGCCCGCGAAGAAGGTCGAGGGAGTCACCGAGGCGGACATCGAGGCGATGATCCCGCCGGAACACCGCGCCTACGTCGAGGCGTTGCTGACCAAACACGGCGTCCCCGCACTCGCCGCCGACGAGCGCGCGGGCTGGCGGATCACCGGCTGGATGGAGAAGGTCGCCCGCGACCAGCTCGACGTCGCCTTCGACTACCCGATCAAGCTGCTCGCCAACGCGCTGGGCTCACCGCCCGCCGACGTCGTGCGCCGGGCCCACGACCACGGTGTGCTGGTCGCCGCGCTCGCCGGCAGCGCCCGGCACGCGCGGCACCACCAGGAGGCGGGCATCGACATCGTGGTCGCCCAGGGCTACGAGGCGGGCGGCCACACCGGGGAGATCGCGAGCATGGTGCTCGTCCCCGAAGTGGTGCGCGCCGTCGCCCCGTTGCCGGTGCTCGCGGCAGGCGGCATCGGCACCGGCGAACAGGTCGCCGCCGGGCTGGCGTTGGGCGCGCAGGGCGTCTGGCTCGGCTCGGTCTGGCTCACCGTCGCCGAGGCCGATCTGCACTCGCCCGCCCTCACCCGCAAACTGCTCGCCGCGGGCTCGGGCGACACCGTCCGCTCCCGCGCCCTCACCGGCAAACCCGCCCGCCAGCTCCGCACCGAGTGGACCGACGCCTGGGAGGACCCGGCAGGCCCCGGCACCCTGCCGATGCCGCTCCAGGGCCTGCTGGTCGCCGACGCCGTCTCCCGCATCCAGCGCTACGAGGTCGGCCCGCTGCTCGGCACACCGGTCGGCCAGATCGTCGGCGCGATGAACCAGGAGCGCCCCGTCCAGGCCGTCTTCGACGACCTCACGCGCGGCTTCGAGCGCGCGATGGACCGGCTGAACCGTATCGCCGGACGCGGCGCGCAGGACGGCGCCGCCCCCGGCCCAGGGCGTGACCGGCGCTGACCGCCCGCACGCGCAGAACAGATCTGCTCCGGCAGACCCGACCGCTGAGGAGGACCGGATGAGCACGTCCACGCCCAACGGCTTCTGGGCACAGGCCGAACAGGACCCCGGCCGTACCGTTCTCACCGCGCCCGACGGCGAGCAGTGGAGCGCCGAGCAGCTGCACGCGGCGTCCAACCGGCTCGTGCACGGGCTGCGCGCGGCCGGATTGGAGCCCGGCGACGCCTTCGCCGTCGTCCTGCCCAACGGCGTCGAGTTCTTCACCGCCTATCTCGCCGCCTTCCAGGCCGGTTTCTACCTGGTGCCCGTCAACCACCACTTCGTGGCCCCCGAGATCGGCTGGATACTCGCCGACTCCGGCGCCAAGGTGCTCATCGCGCACGAGCGCTTCGCCGAGGCCGCCCGCGAGGCGGCCGACGAGGCGGGGTTCGCCTCGGACCGGCGGTACGCGGTCGGCGACATCGACGGCTTCCGCCCCTTCGCCGACCTGCTCGCGGGACAGCCCGCCACCGCGCCCGACGCCAGGACCAGCGGCTGGGTCATGAACTACACCTCGGGCACCACCGGCCGCCCGCGCGGCATCCGCCGCCCGCTGTCGGGCAAGCCGCCCGAGGAGACGTATCTCGGCGGATTCCTCGGGATCTTCGGGATCAAGCCCTTCGACGGCAACGTCCACCTCGTCTGCTCACCGCTCTACCACACCGCCGTGCTCCAATTCGCGGGCGCCGCCCTGCACATCGGGCACCCGGTGGTGCTGATGGACAAGTGGACGCCGGAGGAGATGCTGCGCGTCATCGACCGCTACCACTGCACCCACACGCACATGGTCCCCACACAGTTCCACCGGCTGCTGGCCCTGCCGGAGGACGTACGGGGGCGCTACGACGTGACGTCCATGCGGCACGCGATCCACGGGGCCGCGCCCTGCCCCGACCACGTCAAGCGGGCGATGCTGGAGTGGTGGGGCCCGTGCGTGGAGGAGTACTACGCGGCCAGCGAGGGCGGCGGCACCTTCGCCACCGCGCGGGAGTGGCTGAAGAAACCCGGCACCGTGGGGCGGGCCTGGCCGATCAGCGAGATCGCCGTCCACGACGACGCCGGGAACCTGCTGCCGCCCGGCGAGGTCGGCACCGTCTACATCAACATGAAGACCGGCGGCTTCAGTTACCACAAGGACGCGGCCAAGACCCGGTCCAACCGGATCGGCGACTTCTTCACCGTCGGCGACCTCGGCTATCTCGACGAGGACGGCTACCTCTTCCTGCGCGACCGCAAGATCGACCTGATCATCTCCGGCGGCGTCAACATCTACCCCGCCGAGATCGAGGCCGCCCTCCTCACCCACCCCGCCGTCGCCGACGCCGCCGCCTTCGGCATCCCGCACGACGAGTGGGGCGAGGAGGTCAAGGCCGTGGTCGAGGCCGCCCCCGGACACGAGCCGGGACCGGCGCTCGCCGACGACATCCTCGAACACTGCGGCCGGAGACTGGCCGGGTACAAGCGGCCCAAGACCGTCGACTTCGTCGCCGAGATGCCCCGCGACCCCAACGGCAAGCTCTACAAGCGACGGCTCCGCGAGCCGTATTGGGCCGAGCGCGAACGCCCGCTGTGAGCGGCCCGCGGCACCGTAGCCTCGGCGTATGGGTGAGATTCTGAACGTCGAGGCGAACGGTGTGCGGCTCGCCTACGAGGTGGCCGGTCCGGCGGACGGGCCGCCGCTCCTGCTGCTGCACGCGCTGGGCGAGGACCGTACGTCCTGGCGCGCGGTGTCGGACGCGCTGGCCGCCGACGGCTGGCGCGCGTACGCGCCCGACCTGCGCGGCCACGGCGCGAGCGAACACCCCGGCATGTACTCCTTCGAGCTGCTGCGGGACGACGTGCTCGGCTTCCTCGACGCGCTGGGACTGCGGCGGGTGACGGTGGTCAGCCACTCGCTGGGCACGTTCGCCGCGTCGCTGGCGGCCATCGCGCGGCCGGACGCCGTACGGCGGCTCGTACTGGAGGAGGGCCCGCTGCCCTTCCCCGCCGACCCGCCGCGCCCCGTCCCGACCGAAGCCCCCGAGGAGCCGACCCCGTACGACTGGCGTCTGCTGCCCGCCGTCGCGGCGCAGCGCAACGACCCCGACCCGGCCTGGTGGCGCGACCTCACCGCGATCACCGCGCCCACCTTGCTCGTCGCGGGCGGCCCGAGCAGCCACCTGCGCCAGGACCAGCTCGCCCGGGTCGCGGGCCGCATCCCCGACTGCCGCCTGGTCACCATCGAGGCCGGTCACATGATCCACGACGACCGCCCGGCCGAATTCCTGCGCGAGGTGCGGGCCTTCCTGTCCCCGGTCCCGGCCGGTCGGCCGGCGGACGGGGCGCGGGGCTGAGGCCCGACGGGTACGGTCGGCGCCTTCCGGCGACGGGAGCCGCGCCGCCTGACACCGTGACCGACGGGCGGCGTGGCCGTCGTGGGCGCCCGGTGCCGTCGTCCGGCGGCGGTCAGCCGGTGACGCGGGCGGCGATCGTACGGGCGCAGGCCAGCGACGGCGTGCGGCTGGTGTCGACCTCCAGGTCGTAGCGCACACCGCGGTGAACGAGGTCGGCCTGGGAGCGGGCCATGCCGGTGGCGCGGTCGCCGCGGGCGGCCTCGCGGGCCGCCGCCACCTCGGGGTCGCAGCGCACCCCGACCCACAGGACGTCGAGGCCGGTCAGGGCGGTGCGCCAGCGCTCCTGGGAGTCGGGCCCGCCGAGGAAGACCTCGTCCACGACGATCCTGGCCCCCGCGCGGGCCATCGCCCCGATGCCCCGCGCCCAGGCGATGTCCAGCAGCCGGAAGTCGTCGCCGACCGACACCGAGCCGTCGGGTCCGAAGCCGATGCCGCCCTCGGGGTCCTCCGAGGTGCGCATCGCGGCGGGCAGCGCGTCGACCAGGGTGTCGCAGCCGAAGGTCAGCCAGGGCCGCGGCAGCACATCTTGCAGGCAGCGGGCGATCCTGGACTTCCCGGAACTCGATCCGCCGTTGAGAATGATCACCTCAGTGGACATCCCGACACGGTAGGCGCGGCGAGGGGAACCGGCGAGTGGATATCGGCAGCGGCTCGGACACGGGCTTCGACGGCGGCTCCGGCGGCGGCTCGGGCAGCGGTTCCGGGGCGGCGGACACCACCCGCGTCATGACCTGGAATCTCTGGTGGCGGTTCGGGAACTGGCGCGAGCGGCGGGACGCGATCGTGCGGACGCTGGCCGAGGTCAGGCCGGACGTCGTGGGCCTGCAGGAGGTGTGGGGGAGCGCGGACGAGAATCTGGCCGGGTGGCTGGCGGACGAGCTGGGCATGGGGTGGGCCTGGTCGCGCGCCCCGGTGCAGGACCGCTGGCACGGGCGCAACGGCGGTGACACCACCGTCGACGTCGGGGTCGCGGTGCTCAGCCGCCACCCGATCCTGGAGACCGCCGAGCGTCGGCTGCCCGCGGGCGCCGCCGCCGACGACGGCAAGACGGCGCTGCACACGCTGATCGACGCGCCCGGCGGCCCGCTGCCCTTCTTCACCACCCACCTCAACTCCGGGGCCGCCGACTCCGCGGTCCGCTGCCTCCAGGTGCGGGAGCTGGCCGCCTTCGTGGCCGAGCGGTCGACCGGCGGGCATCCGCCCGTCGTCACCGGGGACTTCAACGCGGAACCGGACTTCGATGAGATCCGGCTGATGGGCGGCTACCGGACGGCGCCCGCCGTTCCGGGGCTCGTGCTGGTCGACGCCTGGCGGTTCGCCGACCCCGCCCTGCCGAACGGCACCTGGGACATCACCCAGCAGGACGCGGCCAACTTCGGCAACAGGCCCACCTGCCTCGACTACATCTTCGTCGGCATGCCGACGGCCGGGGGCACGCGCGGCGCCGTCCAGCGCGCCCACCGGGCCGGTGACCGCCCGGTCGACGGCGTCTGGCCCTCCGACCACGCGGCCGTGGTCGCCGACCTGGCCCAGGGCGCGGCGACCGGCGGCCGACCGGACCCGCGCTAGGCCCTGTCGGCGCCCGTGCTCCCGCCCCCGTCGAGCCATTCGGCGGACAGCGCCCGCGCCGGGTTTGTCACGAAGACCGCCTCGGCCGCCGCTGTGCCCAACTCCCTTTCCAGGCGCGGCCGGAGCGTACGCAGGAGGTAGGGCAGCCCCGGACCGCCGCCGGTCGAGGAGCGGGCGGCGGCCGTCGTGGTGTCGCCGCCGAGCAGGAGTTGCGCGGTGTGGCCGGCCTCGGCGAGCGCGACCATGCAGTCGATCAGCCGCCAGTCGGTGGCGTGGTTGGCGCGTGAGGGGCCGTCGAAGGCGAGGAACGCGCCGGAGGCGGCCAGTTCGCGGTGGACGCCCGGATCGGGGAAGCGGTTGAGGTGGCCGAGCAGGACGCTGGCGGTGGGTACGCCCTCTTCGCCGTGGAGTACGCCGAGGACGTCGACCGCGGCGGTCCCCAGCTCGTGGTGGACGCCGATCGGCGCACCCGTGGCGTGGTGGGCCTCGGCCGCCGCCGCCAGGACCCCCCGGGCGTGGCCGTCGAGGCCGTGGAACATCCCGGCGACCTTGATCATGCCCGCCCTCGCGGTGCCGCGCGGGCCGTCCGGGTCGTCGCCGTCGAGCAGCCCCCGGGTCAGCTCGGCGGTGAAGAAGGCGGCCAGGCCGTCCGCGCGCAGCCGCTCCACCAGCTCGGGCGCGTAGTGGGCGGCCTGGTGCAGTCCGGTCGCCGCCACGACGTGCACGCCCGAGGTCCGCGACAGCGCGGGCAGCTCGGCCGCTCGCCGCCCGAGGCCGAACGGCGTCCACTGGGCGACCGCCGCCCCGCCGAGCGCCCGGAAGGCGGCCAACTCGGCCCCCGCCGCCGCCGGATCGTCCAGCTCCTGTCCGGCGAGCGCGGGCATGCGCAGGAAGAGATGGTCGTGGGCGTCGCACACCCCGAGCCGGTCGGGCGCGATGTCCCCGAGGACCGTACGCACCGCCCTCGTCCCGGACCGCCCGCTCATCGCGCACCGCCCGGCGCCGTGCCGTCGACGTCGTCCGCGCCGCCCGAATCGTCCGCGCCGCCCGCGCCGCCCGCGCCGCCCGCGCTGCCCGCGCTGCCCGGGCCGTCCGCCCCGTCCGCCCCGTCCGCGAAGACGCCGGCCGCCACCCGCAGCCCGGCCAACGCCCTCGGCACGCCCGCGTACGGTGCGAGGTGCACCATCACCTCCACGATCTCGCGTGGGGACATGCCGATCCGCAGGCTGTTGCGGACATGGTCGTCGAGCTGCGGCTCGACCCCGCCGATCGCGGTCAGCGCCGCCAGATTGGCGATCTGCCGGTCCCGCAGGGCCAGCCCCTCGCGCTGGTAGGTGCCGCCGAAGAGGGCGGTGACGATCCAGTCGGGGAAGCCGGGGGCGAGCGAGTCGAGGCCGGTGAGGGTGGACTCGATCGTGGAGGGGCCCGCCATTTCGGCCAGCAGCCGGTAGCCCGCGTCCCGGTCGATCGTGCTCGGCGTCATCGCCGTAAGGGCCGTAGGGGCCGTACGGGCCGTAGGGACCGTTGGGGATGTACGCGCCGTATCAGCCGTAGGGGTGGTCACCACTGCTGTCCCGTCTCGATCGTGTCCAACTCCGGTGCCGACAGACGCAGCACCTCGTACCGCTCCTCGCCGGGGGCGGGCGGGGCCGTCTGTTCCCACAGGGTGAAGCGCAGCAGCTCCCACCGCCGGGGGTCGACGGCGAGCGCGACGCTGTGCGCGCCGGGGCGTGCGGCCAGCTCCGGCAGTTCCGCGAGCGCGGCACTGATCACGGCGGCGGGCTCGGCGCCCGGGTCCAGCGGCCACGCCCGCCTGACCGCCGCGCGCGGAACGGCGCCGAAGGACGGTCCCCGCGCGAAGCCGAGCCCGGTCCAGTGCTCGACCACCGGCCGTCCGAAGTCGCTGACGATCCCCTGGAATCCGGGACCCCACAGGAAGCCGTTCATGCCCTGCGGGGTGTTCCACAGATAGAACGGGGCGTACTGGTTGACCGGCGAGTCCTCGACCCCGCGCTCACGTATGAGGTACGCCTTGACGCCCAGGCCGGGGAAATCGTCCAGGAGGTGGCCGCGGGTCGCCACCCGGTGCCGGATGATGCCCATGTCGTAGTCGGCGGGCAGGGTGATGCGGTAGTTCATCGCGTGCATGGTCGGTGGCTCCCCCATGAGTGCCGCGGCGCCGCCTCGGAGCGGTGCGCCGCCGTCGTGCGGCGGGACGGGTCCCTGTCAGGTGTCGGGTCGAGAAGCGGCGCAGGGCGGCGGTGGTCAGGACGCCGTACGCGCCGCCGTCAGCAGCGCCGTGGCACCCCGTACCGCCCGGTCGAACGGCTCCTGCGAGTCGGCGGCGCGGGCCAGGACGTAACCGCCCTGGACGACGGCGACTATCGCGGCGGCCGTGTCGTACGGATCCAGGCCCGGCCGCAGCTCGCCGCTGTCCATGCCGTCGGCGATGATTCCGGCGAGCCGGTCGCACAGCCAGCCGAACGTCTCCGCCACCGGCTGTCGCAGCTCCGCGCTGTCGATGACGTCCGGGTCCATGGCCATCCGGCCGACCCGGCAGCCGCGCAGGGCGTCGCGCTCGCGCAGCAGATACGCCAGCGCCTTCTCCACGGCCGTCTCGCCGCCCGCCAGTTGCTCCTCGGCCTGCGCCCTGAGCTGCGCGGCGCTGCGCCGCATCGCGGTCACCGCCAGGTCCGGCTTGCCCCGGAAGTGGTGGTACATGCTGCCCTGCCCGGCACCCGCCCGGTCCTGTATGGCCTTCGGGCTGGTCCCGACATAGCCCCGCTCCCAGAGCAGCTCCTGGGCGCTCTCGATCAACCGCTCCGCCGTGTCCATGGAACCGAGTGTACATACTAGTAGGTACAGAAACCAGGGTGAAAAAGAAGGCGGCGGGCCACCCCGCCGCCGCTCCTAGGTTCCCGAAGACCGGCGGGTTCAGCCGGGACCGGCGAATTCCACCTCCGCGGCGGAGACGACGGTGCCGAACCGGGGGAAGTCGAGGGAGACCGTCGCCCGGTGCTCGGCGGCGGTGAGGCCGGACATCGCGTCCTCGGCGAAGACCAGCCGGTAGCCGTGGTCGGCGGCGGCCCGCGCGGTGGACTCCACGCCCATGTTGGTGGCTATCCCGGCCAGGACGAGGGTGTCGATGCCGCGCTCTTGGAGCCGGTCGTGGAGGCCGGTGTCGTGGAAGGCGCCGACGGTCCGCTTCACGACGAGCAGGTCGCCGTCCCGCGCCACGCCCTCCACCAGGCCGCTGCCCGGCGGCTGTTCCGCGGGGCCGGTGCGCTGCGCGCGGACGGCGACGACCGTCGCGCCCGCGTCCCGGAAGGACGCGGCGAGGCCGCACGCGGCGGTGAGCACGTCGGGCCCGCTGTGCGGAGCCAGGGGTAACGCGACGATCCGGTCCATGAGGTCGACCAGCACCAGCGCGGTGCGGGCCGGATCGAGGCCGGGAGAGAGCGGGGACAGGGCGGAGTGCGGCGCATGCGGCGACTCGCGGCCGGAGTTCCGCCCGGCGCCGCGTTGGTGATCATGTACGGTCATGATCGGACCCTACCCGCCGGATCCGGCCCCCTGTACGACGATCGAACGGGCCCACCGGTAGTCGGCCTTGCCGCTGGGGGAGCGCTGGATGCGGTCGGTCACCACCAGACTGCGCGGAATCTTGTACCCGGCCAGCCGCGCACGGCAGTGCGCCTGCACGTCCTCGAGGGTGAGCGGGTCCGCCCCGTCGCGCGGCTGCACCACAGCCGCCACGCGGTGGCCCCAGCGCTCGTCCGGCACCCCCGCCACCAGCGCGTCGTAGACGTCGGGATGCGCCTTGAGCGCCTCCTCGACCTCCTCCGGATAGACCTTCTCACCACCGGTGTTGATGCACTGCGAGCCCCGCCCGAGCACCGTCACCACGCCGTCCTCGTCCACGGTGGCCATGTCGCCGAGCAGTACCCAGCGCTCGCCGTCCCGCCGGAAGAAGGTCGCCGCGGACGCGGCGGGGTCGTTGTAATAGCCGAGCGGTACGTGGCCGCGCAGCGCGATACGGCCGGGCGCCGCGCCGGTCACCGGTTCGAGCGTGGCCGGGTCGACCACCGCGATGTGCGAGTCGACCGAGATGCGGAAGCCGCGGTCGGGGCCCGCGTCGGCCGTCGCGGTGCCGTTGAAACCGGACTCCGACGAGCCGAAGTTGTTGAGGATCAGCACCCCGGGCACCAGCGACTGGAACTGGTCCCTGACCGTTTGCGACATCACCGCGCCCGAGCTGGACAGGGTGAACAGCGAGGAGCAGTCGGTGCCTTGGAGCGGTCCGGCCAGCGCGTCGGCGAGCGGCCTGAGCATCGCGTCGCCGACCAGCGAGACACTGGTGACCCGTTCCTTCGCGATGGTGCGCAGCACCTCCTCCGGCACGAATTTCCGGTGGATCACCACCTTCTGGCCGAAGTGGAAGCCGATGAAGGCGGTGAGCGTGGACGTGCCGTGCATCAGCGGCGGGGTGGGGAAGAAGACCAGGCCCTCGCCGCCGGCCGCGACCCGCTCCGCCAGTTCCTCCGGCCGTTTGACCGGCTCGCCGGTCGGGGCGCCGCCGCCCATCCCCGAGAAGAACAGGTCCTCCTGACGCCACATCACGCCCTTGGGCATGCCGGTCGTGCCGCCGGTGTAGATGACGAACTGGTCGTCGGCCGACCGCGGGCCGAAGTCGCGTAAGGACGATTCCGCGGCCACCGCGTCGGCGAACTCCACCGTCTCCAGGGCGGATTCCGCGTCCTCGGCGGCGGGCGGGCCGCCCACCCGGATCAGATGCCGCAGCCGGTCGGCTTGCGGCAGGGCCGCGGCCACGCGGTCGGTGAACTCGGCGTCGAAGACCAGCGCCGCGAGGTCGGCGTCCCGGTAGAGGTAGACCAACTCCTCGGCCACATAGCGGTAGTTGACGTTGACCGGCACCAGGCGGGCCTTGAGGCAGGCGTAGGCGGTCTGGAGGTATTCGACCCCGTTGTAGAGGTGCAGTCCGACGTGTTCGCCGGGGCGCAGCCCGGCCGCGAGGAGGTGGTGGGCGAGCCGGTTGGCCGCCGCGTCGAGTTGCGCGTACGTCAGCCGCCGCTCGGATCCGGTGCCGGGGTGGTCGACGTACACCAGCGCCTCCCGGTCCGGTACGGCGTCGACGACCGACTCGAAGAGGTCGGCAAGGTTGTACTCCACGGCGTCTCCCGTCCCGCGCGGTCCCGCGTCGGTCGTCGGTGAAGGTGAAGTGGCGGTGGGCTCGCGGTCATTAGAGCGGTCCGGGCGTGCGGTGGGAAGGGCTCCCGTCCAACAAATCTGACGAGTAGTCAGAAAACCCTTGTCCCCGGCCTGCGGCTACTGCAACCTGTTCCAGTACCGGACGGAAGGAGCACCGTGATGGGCGGTACGGAACACCTCACCGTGGAGCGTGCGGGCGCCACCCTCGTCCTCACCCTGAACCGGCCGCGGGCGCGCAACGCGTTCTCGCTGCCGATGCTCGTCGGGCTGTACGACGGCTGGGTCGAGGCCGACGAGGACGACGCGATCCGCTCGATCGTGCTGACCGGAGCGGGCGGCGCCTTCTGTGCCGGGATGGACCTCAAAGCGCTGTCGGAGGGCGCCGACGAGACCGCCACGCGGGCGCGGGCCCGGCTGAAGGACGACCCCGATCTGCACTGGAAGGCGATGCTCCGGCACCACCGGCCGCGCAAACCCGTGATCGCCGCTGTCGAAGGACCGTGCGTGGCGGGCGGCACCGAGATCCTCCAGGGCACCGACATCCGGATCGCGGGACGGAGCGCGGTCTTCGGCCTGTTCGAGGTCCGTCGCGGCCTCTTCCCGATCGGCGGCTCGACCGTACGGCTCACCCGGCAGATCGCCCGCACCCACGCGCTGGAGATGCTGCTCACCGGCCGCCCGTACAGCGCCGACGAGGCCCGCGACATCGGCCTGATCGGCCATGTCGTGCCCGACGGGACCGCGTTGGACCGGGCCATGGAGACCGCGGAGCTGATCAACGCCAACGGCCCGCTCGCCGTCGAGGCCGTCAAGGCCAGCGTCTACGACACCGCGGAGTTGCCCGAGACCGAGGGGCTGAAACTCGAACTCGAGCGCGGCTGGCCGCTGTTCGCCACCGCCGACGCGAAGGAAGGACCGCGCGCCTTCGCCGAGAAGCGGCAGCCGGTCTTCCGCCGCGCCTGAGCCCCGGTCCCTGAAGCCCGGTCCCTGAAGCCCGGCCCCTGAAGCCGGGCACCTGAACCCCCGGCGCCTGAACCCGGGCACCTGACCCCCCCCGGCACCGGACGCCCAGCGCGCTCGGACAGCCACCGCGCACCACCCCCGACGAGCCGCCCCACCCCAGGAGGCCAGCCCATGACACCAGGCCACGCACCGGACGTGCTCAGCGCCCCGCTCGTCGTGGAATTCCCCTTCACCCGCTCGCTCGGCCCCGTGCAGAGCGCCTTCCTCACTGGGCTGCGCGAGCGCACCGTGCTCGGCGTGCGGACCGCCGAAGGCCGCGTCCTCGTACCCCCCGTCGAGTACGACCCGGTCACCGCGGCCGAGGTGCGCGACCTGGTCGAGGTCGGCGCCACCGGCACCGTCACCACCTGGGCCTGGAATCCCGACCCGCGCCCCAACCAGCCGCTGGCCACGCCCTTCGCCTGGGTCCTGGTCCGCCTCGACGGCGCCGACACCGCCCTGCTGCACGCGCTCGACGCCGCCGCGCCCGAGGACGTCAGCACCGGCATGCGCGTCGCGATCCGCTGGGCCGGGCAACGCCAGGGCGCCATCACCGACATCGCCTGCTTCGAGCCGTACGACGACGGCCGTACGCGCGGCGCGGCCACCGCCCACGACGGCGTCTTCACCGACCCCGTCACCGGCATCGTCGCCCCCGCCCGCCTCGACTACACCTACTCGCCCGGCCGCGCCCAGACCGGCTACCTGCGCGCCGCCGAGGACCGGCGGATCGTCGGCGAGCGCTGCCCGTCCTGCCGCAAGGTCTACGTCCCGCCGCGCGGCGCCTGCCCCACCTGCGGCGTCGCCACCGCGGAAGAGGTCGAGGTCGGTCCGCGCGGCACGGTCACCACCTTCTGCATCGTCAACATCAAGAGCGCCCACCTGAAGGCCATGGACATAGAAGTCCCGTACGTCTACGCGCACATCGCGCTCGACGGCGCCGACCTCCCGCTGCACGGACGGATCGCCGGAATGCCGTACGACCAGGTGCGGATGGGCCTGCGGGTGGAGGCGGTCTGGACCGAGGGCGGACGCTACCCCGACCACTACCGCCCCACCGGGGAACCGGACGCCGAATACGACACCTACCGGGAGCTGGTCTAGATGCCCGACGTCGCCATCGTCGCCTTCGCGCAGTCCCGCCACCGCGCGCGCACCGACGAGGTCTCCGAGGTCGAACTGCTGATGCCCGTCCTGCACGACGCGCTCGGGCAGACCGGACTGGCCACCAGCGAGATCGACTTCACCTGCTCGGGCTCCGCCGACTACCTCGCGGGACGCGCCTTCTCCTTCACCATGGCGCTGGACGGCGTCGGCGCCTGGCCGCCGATCTCCGAGTCCCACGTCGAGACCGACGGCGCCTGGGCGCTGTACGAGGCGTGGGTGCGGATTCTCACCGGCGAGGCCGAGACCGCGCTCGTCTACTCCTACGGCAAGTCCTCGCCCGGCGACCTGCGTTCGGTCCTCACCCGGCAGCTCGACCCGTACTACATGGCGCCGCTGTGGCCCGACTCCGTCGCGCTCGCCGCCCTCCAGGCCCGGGCGCTGATCGACGCGGGAGCCACCGACGAGCGCGAGCTGGCCGGGATCGCCGCCCGCAGCCGCGCCGCCGCCCGCACCAACCCGAACGCGCAGCTCACCACCGCGCCCGCAGCCGACGACCCCTATGTCGTACGCCCGTTGCGCCGCGCCGACTGCCCGCCGGTCGGCGACGGGGCCGCGGCCGTGGTGCTCGCGGCGGGGGACACCGCCCGGCGGCTGTGCGCGCGGCCCGCCTGGATCCGGGGCATGGACCACCGCATCGAGGCCCCCTCGCTCGGCGTCCGCGACCTCACCGACTCGCCCTCGACGCGGCGCGCGGCCGAGCGGGCCGGGGCCTTCGACGCACCCGTGGACACCGCGGAGCTGCACGCGCCCTTCACCTCGCAGGAGGTCGTCCTGCGCAGGGCGCTGCGGCTCGGCCCCGACGTGGCCGTCAACCCCTCCGGCGGGCCGCTCGCCGCCAATCCGATGATGGCCGCCGGGCTGATCAGGCTCGGCGAGGCGGCGGCCCGTATCCACCGCGGCGACTCGGACCGCGCACTGGCCCACGCCACCTCGGGCCCCTGCCTCCAGCAGAATCTCGTGGCCGTCCTGGAAGGGGAGTAACCCATGCCCAAGGAGCCCGTGGCCGTCGTCGGCGTCGGCCAGACCAAACACGTCGCCGCGCGCCACGACGTGTCCATCGCGGGACTCGTCCGCGAGGCCGCCCGCCGCGCGCTCGACGACGCCGAACTGGACTGGGCGGACGTCGACGCCGTCGTGATCGGCAAGGCGCCCGACTTCTTCGAGGGCGTCATGATGCCGGAGCTGTATCTGGCCGACGCGCTCGGCGCGGTCGGCAAACCGATGCTGCGGGTGCACACCGCGGGTTCGGTCGGCGGTTCCACCGCGCTGGTCGCCGCAGGACTGGTCGCCGCACGCGTCCACCGCACCGTGCTGACCGTCGCGTTCGAGAAGCAGTCGGAGTCCAACGCCATGTGGGGCCTGTCGCTGCCGATCCCCTTCCAGCAGCCGCTGCTGGCGGGCGCGGGCGGCTTCTTCGCACCGCACGTGCGCGCCTACATGCGCCGTACCGGAGCGCCCGCCGCCGTCGGCTCGCTGGTCGCCTACAAGGACCGCCGCAACGCCCTGCTCAACCCCTACGCGCACCTGCACGAGACCGACATCACCCTGGAGAAGGTGCGCTCCTCGCCGATGCTCTGGGACCCGATCCGCTACTCCGAGACCTGCCCGTCCTCCGACGGCGCCTGCGCGATGGTGCTCACCGACACCGCGGGCGCGGACCGGGCGCCGCGACCGGCCGCCTGGATGCACGGCGGCGCCATGCGCAGCGAACCCACGATGTTCGCGGGCAAGGACTACGTCAGCCCGCGGGCCGGCCGGGACTGCGCGGCCGACGTCTTCCGGCAGGCCGGGATCACCGCGCCGCGCCGCGAGATCGACGCCGTCGAGATGTACGTGCCCTTCTCCTGGTACGAGCCGATGTGGCTGGAGAATCTGGGCTTCGCCGACGAGGGCGAGGGCTGGAAACTCACCGAGTCCGGCGTCACGGAGCTGGGCGGCGACCTGCCGGTCAACCCCTCGGGCGGCGTGCTGTCCACCAACCCGATCGGCGCGTCCGGCATGATCCGCTTCGCCGAAGCTGCCCTTCAGGTACGCGGCGAGGCCGGGGAGCACCAGGTCCCCGGCGCCAGGCGGGCCCTGGGACACGCCTACGGCGGCGGGTCGCAGTTCTTCTCCATGTGGGTGGTGGGCAGCGAGCCCCCCACTACCTGAAGTACACCGTGCGCCGGGTGGTTTCCGCGGACTTGTGCGGGCTCCGGATCCGGTGGATAGGCTGGAGGACGGACGACGACGTAGGAGGAGAGCGGACGTGGCCGAAAGCACCATCGGACAGCCGTTGGCCAACGGGAAGAAGCCGCAGGTCGACTTGACGGACGCGGAGTGGCTTTCCAGCAGCCAGGGCACCGGCGACGTACAGATCGCCTTTGTCGAGGGCTACATCGCGATGCGGGACGGGCGCAACCCCGACGGGCCCGCCCTGATCTTCACCCCCGCCGAGTGGCGCGCCTTCGTACTGGGCGCGCGGGACGGCGAGTTCGACCTCACCTGAGCGCAGCACGGGCGGACGGCATCGGCCGCCGCCCACCCGCGGCCGGGAGGCTTCCGCCGCCCGCCGCGGGTCACCGTGGTCAGCGGGCCCGCTACGGCCAACTGCCCAGCGTCGGCAGCGGATCGCCGGTCAGCGCCCGCGGCGGCACCCGTCCGGCCAGCCAGGCCGCCAGGTCGGTCAGCCGACCCCGTACGAGCACGGGTGTGCCCTGGCCCCGCGTGAACGACCAGGTGTCGTCCGCCGCGTCCCCCGGTGTGCCGAGCGTGAGCCGTATCCCATCCGGCACCCGCGCGGACAGGAAGTCGACCAGGTGCGTACACAACTCGGGGGACCAGTCCGCCGGGGTCGGGCCGAGCAGCGCGTCCGCCGTGTGGATCTCCAGCTCGCGCCACCAGGCGAGCCCCGCCGTGGTCACCGTGCCGTCGCGGTAGCTCACTTGCCGGTCCCAGTCGTCCGGGCCGACCGCGGCCCAGGACGCCTCGATCTCGTCCAGCGCGTCGCCGAGCGCGGCGGTCAGCACCGGTGCGGAGCGGCCTTGCCCGGCCTCGATGGCCGCGTCCCGGCCGCTGCGACCGCCGTCGTACACCTCGATCAGCTTGCCGCGCAGCGCGTAGCGCGCCTGCCGGGCCAGCGCGAGGCCGACGCCCTCGATATGCGTCAGGACATGGCCGCGGGTCCAGCCGGGCAGCGCGCTGGGGGCGCGGACGGCGGCGTCGTCGAGACCGTCGAGCAGTGTGCGCAGCCGGGTCTGCCCCGCGTCGAGCACGGCCGCGAGCGCGGGTCCTCCGGCCGTCGGGCCGGTCGTGGGTCCGGTCACGGCCACAGCAGACCTCGCTCCCAACCACCTTCGGTGCGGACGTAGTTGACTCTGGTGTGTCTGCGGTCGCGGTCGCCCTGCCAGAACTCGACACTGTCCGCGCGCAGCGTGTGGAGCGCCCAGCCGGGGGCCACCAGGTCCGGCTCGCGCTCGATCCGCCCCGCGGCCTCCCGCACGGCCGCGTCGCGGGTGGCGAGGTCGGTCAGGGGTGCGCTCTGGCGGCCGAGCAGCGCTTCGGCGCGGGCGCCGGGGGAGCGGGCCAGGAAGTCCGCCGCGCTCGCCTCGGGGCCCGCGGTCTCGACCCGGCCGCGAATCCGCACCTGGCGGGCGAGCGGCGACCAGTAGAAGGTGAGCGCCGCCGCGGGGTGGGCGGCCAGTTCGCGGCCCTTGCGGCTGCCGGTGTCGGAGGCGAACTCCCAGCCCGCCGCCGACACGTTCTTGACGATGAGCACGCGGGCGGCGGGGTCGCCGTCGGCGCCCAGCGTGGAGACCGTCATGGCGTGCGGCTCGCGGACCCCGGCCGCGACGGCCGCCAGCAGCCACTCGATGAACAACTCATGCGGATCCGCGGGCAGTTCCGCGATGTCGAAAGGCGGCAGGTCGCCGTCGAACACATCGAGACCGCGCAGGATCTCGCGGAGGTCGGACACAGGTACCCCCTCAGTCGTTAATGGCGTATGGCGACGATAGCATTAGGACATGACCGGTGATCATCTCGCGCTCGACCTCGCCGTCACCATCCGGCACGACGGCCACGGCGGCGTCGCCGACGACCTCGCGGACCCCGCCGGGCTGACCCGGTGGGTGCGCGAGCACGCCGACGCGCTCAGCGGCGTTCTCGGTGAAGTGCCGGGCTCGGCGGCACGGTTCACCGCCGACGAGGCCGCGCGCACCGCCGTCGTCGAGGTGCGTACGGCGGTCCGCGCGCTCTTCGCCCGCGCCGTGCTGCCCGGTCCGCCCAGCCGCGCGGACGCCGGACGACTGCCGTCGGCCCGGCAGGCGCTGGACCGGCTGAACACCGCGTCCGCCCTGGTCCCCGTCGCCCCGCGCCTGGACTGGCCGGACGGCGCGGAACCCGCGGCGGCTCACACCGTGTCCGCCGACGCGGCTCCGGCCGACCGGCTGGCCGCCGCCCTCGCCCGCGCCGCCATCGCCTTCCTCGCCGGACCCGAGCGCGCGCTGCTGCGCGCCTGCCCCGCCCCGCGCTGCGTCCGCTACTTCGTCAAGGAGCACGCCCGCCAGGAGTGGTGCAAACCGTCCTGCGGCAACCGCGCCCGCGTCGCCCGCCATCACGCGCGGCAGCGCGAGGAGCGGGCTGGGCAGGGGAGTTGACCGGAGCGAGGGGGTGACGCGCGGATCGAGCCGGTGTGCGCGCCGAGTCGAGGCCCGCTCGAGTCGAGGCCCGCGTCGAGCTGAGGCGCGGGACGAGTTGGGGCCCGCGTCGGATTGAGGTGCGCGGCGAGCCGATGAGCGAGAGGCGCCGACATCCCGCGGGGGCTGACGCGCGCACGAGGGGCGTACGGCAGGACCCGCGGACGAGACGGCGCGTTACGGCGGGTAAGGGGGGCGCACATGGGGCGCACGGGTGCTCCAGTGCGGTGCGGGGACTGCGGTGCCTGGTGGGACGACCGTCTCGCGTGGCAGTCTCGCCCGTGCTGGGCGGCGGGAAGATCTCCCAGGTCGCCGCCGCTCCCGCCGTGCCGGTCACGTCCCCTGCCAGTGGCGAACCGGCACGGCCGTCCCCCTTACACAGCGGAGCCGACGGCGTACGCTGTGAGGCCACCGGTCGGCTGTCCGTCCTGCACGTCCCCGCATGTCGTGCGCCGGGCGCACACCACCGGCAGGCAGGGGGGTTGACCATGTCGCAGCGCCACTCGCGCAACCGGCGCGCGCTGCTCGAACGAGACGCCGAACTCGTCGCCGTGGACGAGGCGTTGAGCGATCTCACCGGCTTAGGTGCCGACGACGCCGGTACGGACGCGGGCACCGCCGCGCGCCCCGCCGAACGGCACGGCGGGCTCATCGCCTTCGCCGCGTCCGCCGGCCTCGGCAAGACCACACTGCTCACCGAAGTACGCCGCAGGGCCGCGGAACGCGGCTGCACCGTACTGTCCGCGCGCGGCGGCGACCAGGAGCAGCAGGTCGCCTTCCACGTCGCGCGGCAACTGCTGCAACCCCAGCTCGTCGGAGCCCCGGAGACGGAAATCCGCGCCAGGCTCGGCAGTTGGTACGGCATCGTCGGCCCGGCCCTCGGACTGTGCACGGCGGAAGGCGCCGCCCCCGACCCGCAGGGTCTGCGCGACGGCCTGGACTGGGTCCTCACCCACATCGCCGTCCAACGCGCGCCCGTCGTGCTGGTGTTGGACGACGCGCACTGGGCCGACCCGCAGTCGCTCAACTGGCTCGCCGCCTTCGCGCCGCGCGCCGACGAACTGGCGCTGCTCATCGTCGTCGCCTACCGGCCGGACGAACTCCCGCCGGGCGCCGAGTCGTTCCGCGGCCTGCCCGGCCGGGCGGGACACCGCCCGATCGGCCTCGAACCGCTCACCGCGACCGCCATCCGCCACCTGATCAGGGAGTCGGTCGGAGCGCACGCCGACGAGGCGTTCTGCCGCGAGTGCTGGGCGGTCACCGCCGGAAACCCCTTCGAAGCCGTCGAGTTGGCCGAGAAGGTCCGCGACCGGGGGCTGCGCCCCGACGAGTCCAGCGCCCACCTGCTGCGCGACCTGGCCGCCGCGGCCAAGGGCAGCGGTCTGATCGCGCGGCTCGAACGCCTGGGCCCCTCCACCGTCCGCCTCGCCTGGGCCGCCGCCGTCCTCGGCACGGAGATCTCCCCGACGCTGGCCGCCACCGTCGCGGGACTCGGCCGCGAGGAGGCCGCCGACTGCGCCGACCGGCTGCGCGACGCCCGTATCGTCACCGGCAGCGGCACCCTGGAGTTCGTCCACCCGCTGATCGCCACCGCCGTCTACCGGGCGATCCCGGACGCCGTACGCGTCGCCCTGCACGGTCAGGCCGCCTGGTCGGTGGTCGACGAGGGCCTCGGCCCGGCCGCCGCGGCCCGCCATCTGCTGGAGACCCACCCCGAGGGCGACCCCTGGGTGGTCGCCCAACTGCGCGCCGCCGCACGGGAGACGCTGCGCGCGGGCGCCCCCGAGGCGGCCCGCGCGTACCTGGGCCGCGCCCTGCGCGAACCCCCGCCGCCCGAGGACCGGGCCGCCGTGCTCTACGAACTGGGCTCCGCCTCCCAGCTCCTGGAGCCCTCGGTCACCGTCAACCACCTGCGGGCCGCGCTCGAAGAGCCGATCACCGACCCCGAACTGCGCGACGGCATCGTCTTCCGGCTCTCCCAGTCCCTCGCCCACAGCGACCGGCTCGGCGAGGCCGCCGACGTCGTCGCGCACGCCGCCCGTACCGCCACCGGTGCCCGCACCAGGCTGCGGATGCAAGCGGAACAGTTCATGTGGGACGCCTTCCGCGCCGACGAACCCGACTCGCCCAGCCGCTCCCGGCGGCTGGCCAGGCTCGCCGACCGGCTCACCGGCCGCGACCTCACCGAGCGGTACATCATCGGCCTGCGCGCCTGGGACGCCACCTTGCGCGGCGAGCCCACGACCACCGTCCTGCACCACGCGGGCCGCGCCCTGGACGGCGGCCTGCCCTGGGCCAACGAGGGGTGGGGCTTCGAGGTCCCCGTCCTGGTCGCCATGACCTACATGTACGCCGACCAGCCGGGCCGCGCCGAGGAGCTGTTCACCACCGGCATCGCGGGCTTCGAGCGGCACGGCTGGCGCGGCGCCCACCTGTCCTTCGGCTATCTGCTGCTCGGCTACCTGCGCTACCGCCGCGGGCGGCTCGCGGAGGCCGAGGACTTCGCCCGCGACGGGCTGCGGCTGGCCGAGCGGGTCGGCCGCGGCACCCCCGTCCAGTGGTACTCGGTGGCCGTCCTCATCGAGATCCTGCTGGCCCGCGGCCGGACCGAGGAAGCCGTCGCGCTCGCCGCCGCGTACGACTTCCGGGAGCCGTTCCCCGCGGCCGTCACCTTCCCCGACGCCCAGGCCGTGCACGGCGAACTGCTGCTCGCCCAGGGGCGGTACAAAGAAGCCGTCGCCGAACTGACCGGCGTCGGCGGCAGGCTCGACCCGCGGGGGATGCGCAACCCCGCCTGGAGCCCCTGGCAACTGCACCTCGCGCTCGCCGAGGCGCACGACACCCCCGAGCGGGCCAGGGCGACCGCGCTGGACGCCGTCGCCCGCGCCCGCCAATTCGGCGCCGCCTCCGCCGTCGGCCACGCGCTGCGGGTCGCCGCCGAGGTCACCGGCGGCCCGGACGGGCTGAAACTGCTGGAGGAGTCCGTCGACCGGCTGGAGGAGTCGCCCTCCGCGCACCAGCTCGCCTGCTCGCTCGTCGCCCACGGCGCCGCGCTGCGCCGGGCGGGACAGCCAGAGCGGGCCGCGGAACAGCTCCACCGCGGACTCGACACCGCCCGGACGTGCGGCGCGGACGGCCTGGCCGACCGGGCCGGCCAGGAGCTGGAGCTGGCCGGGCTGCGCCCGCGGCACCCGCACTCGGCCGACTCCGACGCCCTCACCGCCCGCGAGCACGCCGCCGCCCTGCGCGCCGCACAGGGCGAGGACCACCGCCGGATCGCCGCCGCCCTCGGCGCCGGCGAGCGCGACGTCGTCCGCACCCTGAACGCCGTCTACCGCAAGCTCGGCACCGACCCCACCGGGCTGCCGGAAGCCCTGCGCAAAATCCCCGCGGCGCCTGCGCCGCCGGACGACGACGCCTACGGCCGCTGACGGCCGGGGGAGCTGTCCGGGGGTGGGCCGCCGTACGGGATCGCACCGGCCGGGGCGGCACGCGACCAGGGCACGGAAGGGGCGCGGGCCCGGTCCCCGGCGGCGGTCGCTACCCGTACGATGGCGGCATGTCCTTCCTCCGCCGCCGTAGCGCAGCCACGCCCACCGGGCCGGACTTCGACGTCCTCGCGATGGACCCGGGGGACTGGCCCGGTGACCTCGGCGCCGGGCTGCTGCCCGGCCCCGACGGCAGTTGCCAGGGCATCTATCTGCGCTACGACCTGTTCGGCGGACGCGGCCCCGCGATGCTGATCGGCAACCTCCCGGTCGGCTCGCCCGCCCGCGAGCTGGACGACGGCCAGGTGCCCTTCGAGGTGGCCCAGCTCCTCGCGGCGCTCGGCAACGACGAACCGGCCGAGGTCACCGGG
This sequence comes from Streptomyces sp. NPDC024632, assembly GCF_055559175.1. NCBI lineage: Bacteria > Bacillati > Actinomycetota > Actinomycetes > Kitasatosporales > Streptomycetaceae > Streptomyces > Streptomyces sp. NPDC024632. The sequence continues at coordinate 49,746 of NZ_JBVHLD010000021.1, read as the reverse complement.
ATCGAGGACACCCCCGTGATGCACGGCGACAGCCTGCTGATCGTGCGCCGGATCAAGATCTCCGAGTCGCGGGTCGCCTGCGCCCAGTTCGACCGCAGCGACGGCGTCCAGGTCACCATCGCCACCTGGGACCGGCCGATCACCGACGATCTGTACCAGCTTCTGAAGCCGCTGCCCGCGGAGATGTTCCAGGCGGGCTGAGACCCGGCGGACACACACCTTCCGCGGGGCGGACGCTCAGGACGCGGACGCGACAGGACGCCCAGGACACGCACGCTTCGGCACACGCACGCTTCGGGACACGCACGCTTCGGCACGCGCACGCTTCGCGACACGGGCGCGACAGGACACGGCGAAGGGCGGCACCGGAATCCCGGTGCCGCCCTTCGCCCCGCTACTCTCGGGCCCGCCGCCGCGGGCCCGGCGGACTCAGCGCGGAGCGCCCAGCACCGACGGCAGCAAGGTCACGTCGGAGGCCATCACGTACTCCACCCGGTGGCCGAGCTGGATCTCGTAGTAGAGCTGCTTCCCGCGCACCACCTTCTGGTTGCTGGTGTCGAAGGAGGTCGAGTAGAAGTACTCGCCCGGCACCACATTGCCGACCACGTACCGCTGTCCGGCCGGGATCGCGTACGGCATCGGGAAGATGCCCTGCACCGGCACGTCCGCCGGATACGCCGCCGCCTCCGGGTACGCGCGGCCGTAGACCGGGATGCTCGCCAGCCCCTTCTTCGGGGTGATCACCAGGCCGATCGAGTTGACGGCCGTCGGCCGCGACGCCGGGTTGTGGAACCACGCCTTCTGGCCGAGGTACCACACCGCCGTCCAGTCGCCCTGCCGCTCGGCCACCGCGAACTGCTGGCCCGCGGAGGCCCGCGCGCCCACGTCGTTGACGCCCGTGGTGCTCGCGCCGGTCGCGCCGTGCAGCCCGATGTCCTTGACCAGCGGCGCGTCCTCGCTCGGCGCCGTGTACAGCCGGACCGCGTCGGAGCCGTGCGCGGGACAGACCGCCGCGGCCGTCACACAGCCGGTGTAGACCGGCTGGTTGGTGTCGTAGTCGGGGGCGATGGTGACCACGCCGCCCCAGGCGCCGGCGGTCGCGCGCAGGGGGGCGCCCATCAGCGCCATGTAGTGACCCCAGTCCCAGTACGGTCCCGGGTCGGTGTGCATTCCCGAGATGTACGAGGCGGTCGGGCCCGGCACATTGTCGTGCCCGAGGATGTGCTGCCGGTCCAGCGGGATGTGGTACTTCGCCGCCAGGTACTTCACCAGCCGCGCGGACGTGCGGTACATCGACTCCGTGTACCAGGTGCCCGGATCGGTCAGGAAACCCTCGTGCTCGATGCCGACGGACTTGGAGTTGGTGTACCAGTTGCCCGCGTGCCAGCCGACGTCCTTGGTGTTCAGGTGCTGGGCGATGTGCCCGTCGGAGGAGCGCACGGTGTAGTGCCAGGCCAGATACGTCGGGTCCTGGACGAGCTGGAGGGCGGTGTCCCAGTAGCCCTCGGTGTCGTGGATGACGATCGTGTCGATCTTCTCGGTGTTCGGCCGGTCGGCCTTGTCGTAGTTGCCGTAGTCCCCGCCGCCGGTGTCCTCGTACGGCGCCGGGATCCACTCGCAGCCCAGGCCGCTCGGGCACTCCGTCCCCGCCGCGTTGACCTGCTTCAGGCCGATCCTGGCGGCCTGGCCCGCCGCGGGCCTCACCGCGGGAGCCGCGGCCAGAGTGACCCGCTGCCCGGCGTCGGTGGTCCGTGTCTGCCCCTGCTTCAGGACGTCGAAGACGTCGTCGGCGAAGGCCGCGGCCGTCGCCGTGTCGTCGGCGCCGGAGTAGCGGGCGACCGCCGCGTACCAGTCCGCGGGATTCGAACTCAGCGGCTCGCCCAGCGACTTCTGGGTGTCGGCGAGCAGCGCCGCGCCGCCCGCCACATTCGTCGCCGCGTCCTCGCGCAGCGCACCGGCCGACAGCCCGGTCAGCGTCGCCGCGCGGTCCAGCGTGGTGTACGAGGCGGGCAGCGCGGCCAGATCGGGCGCCTGCGCGGTCGCCGTACTGATCATCGGCCGGGTGTCGTCCCCGCGCCCGTCGTCCGCGCCGTCCCCCATGCCCTTGCTCGGGAAGTCCGCGAGGGCGGTACGGGTGTCGGTCAGATGCATCGGCCCGTAGCCGCCGGTCACACTCGGCATGCCCTGGTGGCCGTCCCAGCGGGACTCCAGATACGACACGCCCAGCAGCACGCTCTGCGGCACGTGGTACGCCTTGGCGGCGTCCGTGAACGCCTGTTGCAGCGAGCCCGCGGCACTCGGGCCGGGCTCGGCCGCGTGGGCGACACCGAACACCGGGAGCAGAGCGGCGGCAGCCGCGGCGGCCGTGGCCATACGCAGCGCGCGCCGTCCACGGCGTCTTTCGGACGGGGGAGCGGATCCTCGCAAAGCAGCCTCCTCCAAGAGATGCCGAACGATCGGCACCACAGAGGTATCGGCTGCCGGAACATCCGTCAACCATCCGTCAGGCATCCGGACACGAGGCCGTCTTCGCACGTCAGCGGCGTATTTCGGAAGTTTCCCCGCTGCGGCGTGCTGGCCTGCTCCTCGTCAGTGGTGTGGACCAGTGGGGCGCGCGGGACGGCGCGCGGAACTCGTGGCCGGCCGCGGTCACGGTGTACCCGTCCGGTCCGCTCCTACCGGGTGCCGACCGCGGCGCGCACCGCCCTGCGGGCCATGCCGCAGTCGTCGTGCAGGCGGCGCAGCAGCAGCCGCTGCTCCTCGCCCGCCTCGGCCGCGCCGGGCGCCACGGGTCCCACGGCCCGCATCGTGCGCTGGACGGCCGTCTCGTAGGTGCGGATCTCCCGGGTCAGCACCAGCATCAGATTGACCAGGAAGGAGTCCCGCGCCGCCGGACCCTGCGCCTGCGCCTGCTGGCTGATCTGCCGCCGCGCCGCCGGGTCGTCGCCGAGCACCGACCACAGCACCGCCAGGTCGTACCCCGGCAGATACCAGCCCGAGTGCTCCCAGTCGACCAGCGAGGGACCCGCGGGCGACAGCAGCACATTCGACAACTGCGCGTCGCCATGGCAGAACTGCCCCTGCACATGGGCCAGTCCGTGCAGAAGCTGCTGGAGGTCGCCCATGTCCCGGTCGGTCAGCAGCCCCAACTCGTGGTAGCGGTTGATACGGACGGGATAGTCGATCGGCGCGTCGAAGGAACCGGCGGGCGGGCGCCACATGTTGACGCGCGAGTACGCCGAGAGCGCCGCCCGCACATCGCCCTTGGTCGGCGGCTGCACCGGGTGCCGCTGCGGCGACACCACCCGTCCGGGCATCCGCTCCATCACCAGCACACAGCTCTCGGGGTCCGCGGCGATCAGCCGCGGCACCCGGACCGGCGGCCGGTGCCGGACGAACGTGCGGTAGGCCGCTATCTCCTGGCGGAAACGCTCCGCCCAGGCGGGGGACTGGTCGAGCAGACACTTCGCGACGGCCGGAGCGCGCCCCGAGGTGCCGATCAGCAGCGCGGTACGGCCGCCGCGGCGCAGGAGCTGGACCGGGGCGAACTCGGGGCAGATGCGCTGCACGGCGGCGACGGCGGTGCGCAACTGGGCGCCCTGTGGGCCGGTCAAGTCGAGTCTCCCGCTGAGCGGATGGGAGCTGCCCGCGGGCCGGCCGACGCGCCGTACGGCGGTGGCCTGGCGGGGGCGGAGGGCGGATTCCGCGACGGCGGGGTACGACGGCCGGGGCGGTGCGGACACGGAGGACGATGCCGAATACATGAGGAGAAGCAGATCCCTTCGTGTGCCAACGGTTCAGGGGCGCCACGGCCGGTCCGGTACCGCACCCTGGGGAATGCGGAGACGGACCGGGGTGGCGCGTTCCTACCTGACACCCGGCCGCGGGTGGCACACCACGTAGCGGACCCTGGCGAACCCTGGCGAATAGTCGCGAGGCCATTGTCAGGGGGAATAGTGTCAATTCAGCCGAGGAACCTGGGGGCTTGACGTGGCCAATGAAGCCAACACCCGACTCGCGGACCTGTTCGGCCTCACCGGATGGTCCAAGGGCGAACTCGCACGGTTGGTCAACCGGCAGGCGGCGGCCATGGGCCATCCGCAGTTGTCGACCGACACATCGCGCGTACGCCGTTGGATCGAGACCGGTGAGTCGCCGCGCGATCCCGTGCCGAAGGTGTTGGCCGCGCTGTTCACCGAGCGTCTCGGCCGTGTCGTGACCATCGAGGATCTCGGGTTCGACCGGCGCCGGAAGACGGGAAGAAGACAGACCGGAGACGGCCTCCCGTGGCCGCCGGAACGAACCGCCGCGGTCCTCACCGAATTCACGGGAATGGACCTCATGCTCAACCGACGCGGTCTGGTGGGCGCGGGCGCCGCGCTCGCCACCGGTTCCGTACTCAGCACCGCCATGCACGACTGGCTGCACACCGACCCGGCCCTCGCGGCCGACGCGCCAGTCCTCGACGATCCGCTCGACGCCGACCCCGCCGCCTACGACCAGTACGAGGCGGTACCGGTCGGCTCCCAGGAGATCGAGTCGCTGGAACGCTCGGTCGAGGTGTTCCGCGCCTGGGACGCCTCACGCGGCGGCGGCCTCCAGCGCAAGGCCGTGGTCGGCCAGCTCAACGAGGTGGGCGGCATGCTCTCCTACGCCCACCCCGCGCATCTCCAGCGCCGGTTGTGGGGCGTGGCCGCCAACCTCGCGGTGCTGGCGGGCTGGATGTCGCACGACGTGGGCCTGGAACCCACCGCCCAGAAGTACTTCGTGATCGCCGCACACGCCGCGCGGGAGGGCGGCGACCGGCCCAGGGCCGGCGAGGCGCTGTCCAGGGCCGCCCGCCAGATGGTGCACCTGGGGCGGCCGGACGACGCGCTGGACCTGATGAAGCTCGCCAAGTCCGGTTCCGGCGAGTCCGCGCTGCCGCGCACCCGCGCCATGCTGCGCACCATCGAGGCGTGGGCGCAGGCGTCCATGGGCCGTGGCCAGGCGATGCGGCGGACCCTCGGCGAGGCCGAGGACCTGTTCGTGTCCGACAAGGGCGATGTACCCGCGCCCAGTTGGATGCAGAATTTCGACGAGGCCGACCTGCACGGGATGCAGGCGCTCGCCTTCCGCACCCTGGCCGACCACGACCCGTCGGCCGCGGCCGAGGCGCAACTCCACGCCAAGAAGGCGCTGGTGCTGCGGGGCGGCGGCCACGAGCGGTCGATGATCTTCGACTATCTGTCGCTGGCGTCGGCCTGCTTCATCGCCGACGACCCGGAGGAGGCCGACCGCTACGCCCGGATGGCGCTGCTCACCATCGGGGAGACCTCCTCGCACCGCACCTGGGACCGGCTGCGCGAGATGTACCGGCTCACCGGCCGGTATTCCGGCTACACCAAGATCCAGGATCTGCGCACCGAGATCGAGACGGCACTGCCGAAATCCAAGGGGAAGGGAACCACCGGGAAGACCCGCTCCGTGTAACAGCGGCCGGCCGGCCTGCCGCCGAACGGGTCGGACAGCTCGTACGACAGCACGGATGAGATCCCTGCCGGGCTCTCGAGGGTCTCGAAAAAGAAGACCGCGATTCACCCGCGGAGCGCACGCGCGGAATGCCCGTACGGAATGCTGTACGGAATTCGTGCGCGCGACCTGTCCGCGGAACGTGTCCACGGGAAAGGAAGCAGGAAAGAAGGCTCAGGCGATCCTGGCGATCAGCACACAGGCGTCGTCCTCGCGCTCTGGGGTGCCGAACTCCTCGGCGACGATCCGCACGCAGTCCTGTGCGGTCCGGGCGCGGGCGAACAGCGGTGCCATCGCCAGGAGTCGTCCCGAGCCGCTCTCGGTGTCGGTGTCCAGCGCGGAACGGCGCGGCACGAGGCCGTCGGTGTGCAGCACCAGCAGATCACCGGCGGCCAGTTGCTCGTCGGCCTGCCCGTACAGGGCACCGGAGGTCGCTCCGAGCAGGACGCCCTCGGGGGATTCGAGCACCCGCCCCGCTCCGTCGCGGAACAGCAGCGGGGCGGGGTGGCCCGCCTGGGCCCAGCGCAGCAGCCGGGTCGACGGCTCGTACCGGCAGCACAGGGCGCTGCCGAGCGCGGGCTGCGCCGAGGTGTCGAGCAGTTCGTTGAGCCAGCCCATCAGGGGGCCGGGCTGGAGGCCCGCGACGGCCATGCCGCGCAGCGCGCCCAGCAGCATCGCCATGCCGGAGGTGGCGGCCACCCCGTGTCCGGTGAGGTCGCCGACCGTGAGTAAGGAGGACCCGTCGGGCAACTGCATCGCGTCGTACCAGTCGCCGCCGATGAGGGCGCTGGTGCCGGACGGCAGATAATGCGCTGCCAGGTCCATCGTGGTGGGCCCCCCGTCCTGCGGGAACCGCAGGGTGCCGCGCCAGGGCGGCAGCACGGCCTCCTGCAGCTCAACCGCCAGCCGACGCTCGGTCTGCGCGATCTGCCGCTGCCGCTGGAGGGAGTCACGGGTCTCCCGGAGCGTGCGCTGGCTGCGCCGCAGGTCGCTGACGTCCCGCAACACCGCCCACATGGACACGGTGTCCCCGTCGGCGCCGAGTACCGGCTCGCCGACCATGTGCACCGTACGCACGGACCCGTCCGCGCGCACGATACGGAATTCGCCGTCGATCGGACGGCCGTCGACCAGGCAGCCGGTCACCATCTCGGTGAGGATCTGCTGGTCCTCGGAGAACAGCCACGAGGGCAGCTCGTCCAGGGTCAGCGGACCGTCGGCGGACTCCCGGCCGAAGATCCGGTACAGCTCGTCCGACCACTGCGCGTCATCGGTGAGCAGGTCCCACTCCGCGCTGCCCGCCCGGCCCAGCGCGCTGACCGCGTCGGGCCCCGGCGGCAGGGACGTCTGCGACGGCAGGTCCACCAGCAGGTCGGCGGTCAGCGGGTCGCCGCCCGGATACCCGGTGTCCAGGCCGTCCCTGAGCTGGCCGAGGTGGGTGTCCACGTCGTCGAGCTGGTGCACGGCCAGATCGCACAGGGCGCGCTGCCAGCGCAACTGGGGGTCCTCGGCGGCGGCGGCGCTCTCGCGCAGCACCGAATCCACCTGGGTCCTGAGGCGACGCGCCTGAGAGATCAGGGCGTCCACCGCACCGGGATCCGGTGGCTGCGCGGAGTTGTGCTCCGCGTGCGTGGGGAACGGCATGACACACTCCGAACGTGTCTGCTGGCAGGCGCTGAACGGCCGTCGCGGACGGAAGGACCGGTAACGACTGTTGCACAGGGAGCGATCGGCCGTAAGGGTTTCCGCGATACCCGATACGGTGGTGCTTCTGGCATATGCCACCAGCCCAGCGGCATAACGCCACCCTCCGCGCCACCCCACCGGCCGTTCCCGCGCCACCCGTTCGACACCCGCCCGCCGCCCGGAAGCGACACGGCGCACCCCGAGTCGGTAGGCTTCCGCCGCCCGTCCCCACGGAATCCCCCGTTCCCGTCCGGCATGAAACCGACGACGGCCGGTAAGGATGCCGGGCACCGGTAGCGGAAATCCCGTTGCCATGGAACCCCCCGCACCGGATGCTGACCTCATGTTCGACCCAGACATAGCGCCCAGTGGATCCCTTCTCGGCCTCCTCCAGCGAGGACGCGGAGACGGGCCCCTGCATGCCCTGGCGGCGCCGCGGACGGAAGCCCTCGCCGCTTTGGAGCAGTGCGTGCTGCGCGATCCCCGGCTCGACTGGCGGGTCGAGTCGCGCTCCTTGTATTACGCGCGCCTCTACTCGGACCTGGAGAGCCCGCTCGACGGGATCGAACACCACCTCTTCCACCCGGACGACCTGGTCGCCCCGGACGAGCACCGCTGCGGCCTCGCCCTGTCCGTCCTCGGCCACCTCGCCGGATACGGCCGCCGCGACGCGCTGCACCTGCTGCGGCGGTACGCGGCCACCGGCGGCTGCTGGGAATGGGCGCTCGACGAGCTGGCGGTCCGCGACGACGAGGCGGGACTGCGCGCGCTGGGCCCCGCCGTCGTCGCCCGCTTCCCGCACACCCCCGAAGGCGACGCGGAACTGGCCCGCGCCGTCCGCGAGGCCTACGAACCCCGCCCGTGGCAGCTCTGGGCCGAAGACGCCTCGCAACCGGCCACCGCGACCCGCGTGGCCAAGGCCGCGGAACAGGTCTCGTTCGACCGCTGGCAGCGCCAGATGCGCTCCGCGGGCCCGACCCCCGGCTGGAGCGTCACCGCCGTCCTCGAATGGGCGCAGCAGGGACTGACCCGCCACCCCCGCCTCGAACGCGACCAGCCCGCCGCCCGCTGCCTGGCCGCCGTCGCGGGCCCCGAGGACCACGCGGAACTGCTGGAAGCGGCCCTGCACGGCCCCTCAGCCGCCCGCGCCGCCGCGCTGCGCCACCTCACCGACCGCTGCGACCCCCGGCGCCTGGACCTGATCGAGACGGCCGCGGTCTCCACCGACGACCTTGTCGTACGCGCCGCCCTCGAATCCCTGGAACGGCTCAGGGACGACGAGGCGATGGCCCGCGCCCGCGTCTGGGCCGCCCGCACCGACCCGCTCGGCTCCGCCGCCGCCCGGCTGCTCGCCCGCCACGGCGGACCGCAGGACGCCGAGCACGTGCTGGGCGCGCTGCGCAGGACCGTACAGACCGGCGGCGCGGACGCCGAAGGGCTCGACGCGCTCGTCGAGGGAGTCGGCCGGCTCTCCGCCTGCCTGGCCGCACCCGTCCTGCGGCACATCTACCGGGAGACGTCGTCCTCCCAGCTCCGCGGCACCGCCGCCGTCGCGCTCGCCGTCACCGACCCCGGTTTCGCCGCCGGTTTCGCCGTCGAGTGCCTGTGGGACTGCGAGGAGAGCACCCGCGAGCTGGCCGCGCACCGCGCGACGTCCGGTGACGTGAGGGTCCTGGCACAGCTGCGCAGACTGGCCGCGGACCCCGCGGAAGAGGCCGAAGTACAGACCGCCGTCCGCGGCCGGCTCAGTTCCGGCGGTACGTCCAGGTAGGCGGCCGACCCGCGGGCGGACCACGGAGAACCCGGCGCGGGTCTCAGGGCGTGTCCGGCGGATCACGAACGGCCCCTTCGGCACCCGGACCGCCCATGATCCGCGGGGCGGGCCCTAACGCTCATGGGGCGTTCCACTTCGGGAAAGATCCACGTGGCCCTGACAACGCTCAATGCGGCGACAACCACGGTATGCGTGTCGCCATCGTCACAGAGTCCTTCCCACCCGACGTCAACGGAGTGGCCCACTGCGCCCTGCGCACGGCCGAGCACCTCGCCCGGCGCGGCCACGAACCGCTCGTGGTCGCGCCCGCGGGCCCGGCCGACCAGGACCCCGGTCCCGACCCCTGTCCCGTCATCCGTGTCCCCTCCCTCCCGCTGCCCGGCTACCCGCAGGTGCGGGTCGCGCTGCCGGGCCGCCGTACCGCCGCCGCCATCGCCGCGCACCGGACGGAGCTGGTCCACCTGGCCAGTCCCTTCGTGCTCGGCGCGCGCGGCCTGGCCGCCGCCACTCGGTTGCGTATCCCCGCCGTCGCCGTCTACCAGACCGACCTCGCCGGATACGCCAGGACGTATCTGAACGCGGGCGAGTCCGCCGCCTGGCGCCGGATCCGCGCGGTGCACTCCGCCGCTGCCCGCACCCTGGCCCCCTCCTCCGCGTCCGTCAGCGCGCTGGCGGAACAGGGCGTGCCGCGCGTCCACTTGTGGCCGCGCGGCGTCGACTCCGACCGCTTCCACCCCGCGCGCCGCGACGGGTCGCTGCGCCGCGAACTGGCCCCGAACGGCGAGCTGATCGTCGGATACGTCGGCAGGCTCGCGCCGGAGAAGCACGTCGAACTGCTCGCCGGGCTCTGCGAACTGCCCGGTGTGCGCGTGGTCGTCGTCGGCGACGGCCCCAGCGCGCCGAGCCTGCGCACCGCCCTGCCGGGCGCGGTCTTCATGGGCCGCAGGACCGGCACCGAACTCGCCCGCATCCACGCCTCCTTCGACGTCTTCTGCCACACAGGGCCGTTCGAGACCTTCTGCCAGACCGTGCAGGAGGCGATGGCCAGCGGAGTCCCCGTCGTCGCCCCGGCGGCCGGCGGCCCCCTCGACCTCGTCCAGCACGGCCGCACCGGCCTGCTGGTGCGGCCGCTCGACCCGGCGGCCGTCCGCTCGGCCGTCCAGTTCCTGCTCGGCGACGACGGGCTGCGCGAGCGCTACGGGAGCGCGGCTCGCACAGCGGTCGCCGACCGTACGTGGGAGGCCGTCGGCGACCAACTCCTCGGCCACTACGACCAGGTGCTCGGCGAGCGCGAGGCGGCAGCGGCATGACCACCGACATGAGCGGCGGCGTCAACGGCGACGGTATGAGCGGTGCGGGCGACCGCATGACCACCGGTACGCGAACGGCCGGTACGGCGAGCGGCGCGCGAACCGGCGCCGTCACGGACTTCGGCACCGACCCCACCGACGGCAGGGACGACGTCATGTACGGCCAGGACGACCTCGCGTCACCCGACGGCGGCGCCCGCACCGCCCCGCACCCCCTCGACCGCGACCCCGAGTCGGCCCTGCGCATCGTGCGGCTCGCCAACTTCGTCACGCCCGTCTCCGGCGGCCTGCGCACCGCGCTGCGCCACCTCGGCGAGGGCTACGCGGCGGCGGGCCACGAACCCGTGCTGATCGTCCCCGGCGCCACCGCCTCCGACGAACTCACCCCGCAGGGGCGGGTGATCACCCTGCCGGGCCCTGAGATCCCCGGCACCGGCGGCTACCGCGTACTGGCCCGCCGCGCCCCCGTGGAGGCCGTACTCGCCTCGCTCGCCCCCGACCGGATCGAGGTCTCCGACCGCACCACCCTGCGCTGGACGGGGGAGTGGGCCAGGCGGCACCGCGTCCCCTCCCTGATGGTGTCCCACGAGAGCGCCGACGGTGTGCTCGGCACCTGGGGTCTGCCCTCGGGCCCCGCCCGCCGCGCCGCCGACGCCCTCAACCGCCGTACCGCGCTGGCCTACACGCGTGTGGTGTGCACCACGGCCTGGGCCGCCGCCGAATTCGAGCGGATCGGCGCCCGCAACGTCGTACGCGCCCCGCTCGGCGTCGACCTCGAAGGCTGCCACCCCGGTGCCCGGAACCCGCGGCTGCGCGAGACGCACGGGCACGGCGCCGCCGTGCTGCTGGTGCTCTGCTCGCGGCTCTCGCCCGAGAAGCGGCCGGGCATGGCGCTGGAGACCCTGGCCCACCTGCGCGGCTCCGGCGTCGACGCGGCGCTGGTGGTCGCGGGCGAGGGACCCCTGCGGCCCCGGCTCACCGCCCAGGCCAGGGCCGCCCGGCTGCCGGTCACCTTCCTCGGCCATGTGCCGCGGCGCGCCGACCTCGCCGCGCTGCTCGCCACCGCCGACGTGGCACTGGCACCGGGACCCGTCGAGACCTTCGGTCTGGCCGCCCTCGAAGCCCTCGCGTGCGGCACCCCCGTGGTGGCCAGCTCCCGCTCCGCGCTGCCCACCCTCATCGGACCGGCGGGCGGCTGCGCCGACACACCCGCCGAGTACGCCGCCGCCGTACAGCGAATCCTCGCCGCGCCCGAGGAGGGGCGCCGCGCCATGGCCCGCACCCGCGCCGAGCTGTACACCTGGCCCGCCGCCGTCAACGCCTTCCTCACCGCGCACCGGGCCGCCGTCGGCGCCGCCGCACCGTCCGCGCGCCGCCGGACCGCACCGGAGTCCGGCGGGGTCAGGCCGTGACCGGCGCCGTGCGCTTCGCCGTACTCGGCGACTCGCTCAGCGAAGGCGTCGGCGACCCGCTGCCCGACGGCGGGTGGCGCGGCTGGGCGGCGCTGCTCGCCGACGGGCTCGCGGCGGCCCCGTACGACACCCGGACGCTCAACCTCGCCCGGAGCGGGGCCCGTTCGGGCGACGTGGCGGGTCCGCAGCTCGAAGCGGCGCTGCGGCACCGGCCGGACCTCGCGTCCGTGCTGGTCGGCGGGAACGACACGCTGCGCGGCGGCTTCGACATCCAGGCGGTGGCCGCCGAACTGCACCTCGTGATGGGCGCGTTGCGCGCCGAGGGCTGCGACGTGCTCACCGCGTGCCTGCCGGACCCCGGAACCGTGCTCGGGCTGCCGTGGCCGCTGGCCCGGCCACTGGGCCGCAGGATGCGCGCGCTCAACGACACCGTGCACGCCCTGTCCGCGCACCACGGCGCGCACCACCTCCACGCCGCGGAGCGCCACTGGGCGACCATGCCGGGAGCGCTGAGCGCCGACCGGCTGCACCCCAGCGAGACCGGACACCGGCTGCTCGCCCGCGACTTCCACGCCCTGCTCACCGCCGCGGGCCTCGCCCAGGGGCCCGCGCCCCGCCCCGAGCCGGACGGCGCGCCGCCCGGCCGCCGGGCCGCCGCGTGGTGGATGGCCACCCGCGGCACGCGCTGGATCGCCGACCGCTGCATCGACCTGCTGCCCGACCTGATCCGGCTGGCGGGCACCGAACTGCGCCACCACCGGCAGGGCGACACAGCGGTGTTGGAGGAGGACGCGCGGCGCGCCACGGTCGCGGCGCTCGCCGCGCTCAAGGTCCCGCCGGGCCCGGCGGCGCGGCCGTATACCCCGCCGCGCCCACCGGCGCGGGGTCAGCGCGTGCTGAGCGGCACGAAGCGGACCGGCGTCCCCGGCGGTGACTGGGCGGCGGCCGGCAGCGAACCCTCGGGGACCACGCCGATGACCGGATAGCCGCCGGTGGTCGGATGGTCGGCGAGAAAGACCACAGGACAGCCGTCCGGAGGCACCTGCACAGCGCCGAGCACCATGCCCTCACTGGGCAGTTCACCGCCGCGGGCCCGGCGCAGCGCCGGGCCCCGCGTGCGCAGCCCGATCCGGTTGGACGCGGGTGAGACGGTGTAACCGCCGCCGAACAACGTACGGAAGGCGTCCGGCGCGAACCAGTCGTCACGCGGCCCGCGCGCCAACGGAAGGACCAACTCGGCTCCGGGACCGGGCAGTGCCACCACATCGCCCTCGCCGAAGAGACTGACGAAGTCTCTGTCAGAGCTCACGCCGGAGCCCCTGATGACGTCCCCGGACCGGCCGCCGACAGGCAGCACGTCACCCCTCGCGAGCGGCGCGGGACCGAGCCCCGACAGCAGGTCCGTCGACCTGCTGCCCAGCACCGGCCGTACGGCCACACCGCCGGACACCGCCAGATAGCTGCGCAGCCCCGGCTCCGCCCGCCCCACGTCGAGCACCGCCCCGCCCGGCACCCGTACCGGCGCGCCCCACGCCGCGGGACGCCCGTCGACCCGCACCGCGCACGGCGCACCCGTCACCGCCACCAGCACCGCGTGCGAGGCCCGCAGCGCGCAGCCGTCGACCGTCGTCTCCAGACCGGCGGCCTCCGCCGGATTGCCGACCAGCCGGTTCGCCGCCCGCAGCGCCGGACCGTCCAGCGCGCCGGACCGCGGCACCCCCAGATGCGCGTGGCCCGGCCGCCCGAGGTCCTGCACGGTGGTGAGCGCCCCCGCCCGTACGACGGCCAACTCGGCCTGCCCTGCCGCCGTTTCCCTCACCCCCGCACCTCCGTGAACCGCACCTCGGTGCCGGGGCTCAGCAGCGCCGCGGGCTCCCGCTCGGGGTCCCAGAGCACGGCGTCCGTCGTGCCGACCAGTTGCCAACCGCCGGGCGAGGAGCGCGGATACACCCCCGCGTACGGTCCGGCCAGCGCGACGGAGCCGGGCGGTACGGCGGTACGGGGCTCGGCCCGGCGCGGTACGCGCAGGTGCTCGGGCAGTCCGGTCAGATAGCCGAAGCCGGGCGCGAAGCCGCAGAAGGCCACACGGAAGGGCGTCGAGGTCACAGTCCCTACCACCTCCTCGGGGGAGACCCGCCACAGCCCGGCCACCTCCGCGAGGTCGGGCCCGTCGAAGCGCACCGCGATCTCCACGGCCGCGCCCCGCCCACGCGGCACCGCGGGCACGTCCCACGCGGCCACCTCGGCAGCGAAGGCCCGCGGATCGGCGAGCCCGCACACCAGCACGGTACGGGCGGCCGGCACGATCTCCGTCACCCCGGCCAGTTCCCCGGCCGCCCGCCTGCGCAGCAACTCGGCGTGCAGCGCCTCCGTCTCCTCGCCGGTCGCGGACTCCACCAGTACGGCGTCCGCCCCGGCGCGCAGCACCCGCGGCCCCGTGCCCGCCCCGGAACCCGGCCCGGAACCCGCCCGGCTCACGCGAAGGCCGCGATCCGCAGACCCGACGCCTCCAGCGACTCCCGGACGCGGGCCGCCAGCCGGGCCGCGCCCGGTGTGTCGCCGTGCACGCACAAGGACCGCGCCGCGACCGGCACCCTTTCGCCGCTGATCGCCGTCACCCGCCCGTCGCGGGCGATGCCCACCGAGCGGGCCACCACCTCGTCCTCCGACTCCAGGACCGCGCCCGGCTCGCGGCGCGGGACCAGCGTGCCGCCCGAGGTGTAGGCGCGGTCGGCGAACGCCTCGTGGACCGTGGGCAGCCCTTCGCGGGCCGCCGCGAGCAGCAACTGCGAGCCGGGCAGGCCGAGTACGGGCAGTTCCCCCGCGAGCCGCACGCCCGCGACGACGGCCACCGCCTGCTCGGCGTCGTGCACCGCCCGGTTGTAGAGGGCGCCGTGCGGCTTGACGTACGCCACAGTGGTGCCCGCCGCGCGGGCGAAGACCTCCAACGCGCCGATCTGATAGGCGACTTCGGCGGCCAGTTCCTCCGGAGGCACGTCCATCGAGCGCCGGCCGAAACCGGCGAGGTCGCGGTAGGAGACCTGCGCGCCGATCCGTACGCCCCGCTCCGCCGCCAGTTCGCACACCCGCCACATCGTCGACGGGTCGCCCGCGTGGAAGCCGCACGCGACATTCGCGCTGGTGACGACGGACAGCAGCGCCTCGTCGTCGGTCAGCCGCCAGCGGCCGAAGCCCTCGCCGAGGTCGGCGTTGAGATCGATGACCGCGCCGGGGTCGGTGTCGGGTGCCGCGCCGGGAGGTGTCCGAGGAGCCGTGCCGGGTGCCGCCCCGGTGACCGCGTCCGCCATGATGATCAGCCCGTCCTCGTATCCTCGTATCCGCCTACGAACGGCGCCGAAGGTGCTCCGCGCGCCGCCCGCGAGTCTTCCGTGCCCGTGCCGTACCTGTCGCGGGACCGATCATGGCACTCCCGCGGGCCGACGCGCCGGGTGCCCGCCCCGTGGCGATCCGTGCCGTTTCGTTCGTTGTCGGTGCCACCGCCTAATGTGTGGGGCGTGACCACCACGATCCCGTACTCGCTGCCGGGCGCCGCCCGGCCCGCCCCGGGCCCGGCCGCCGACGAGGGCCTGGCCCGCAGGCTCAAGGCGCTCGCCTGCACGGCGCCGCTGCACGACCTCGACACCCGCAAGGCCAACCTCGCGGGCGAGTACTCGGTGTACGCGATGGCGGAGATCGCGCTGGCCGCGATCGACCTGGTCACGCTCAACATGGACTTCGACACGGGCGCGGACCACGACCAGATAGTGGCCAGACTGCTGCCCCGCGTCGCCGCGCAGGCCCCCGTCCGCGGCCAGGCCGAGCACGAGCGCGTCGCCCGCTGGGTGCTGGAGAATCTGATCAACGTCGGCAGCGCCGACCGCGGATTCCGCGCCGTCTACGGCACGTTCGGCGCCGACGGCGGATATGTGCGGCGGGACTACGACTTCAAGCTGATCGAGGAAGTGCCGGGCCCCGGCGGCAGCGTCTACCTGCGCACCACCGACGAGGCGGTCAACGTCCTGGTCGGCGCGCTCGACACCGACGTCACCAGCGCGCAGATCGCCGCCGAGGTCAAGCTGGAGGTGCTGATCAGCCGCGGCAGGCTCGCCGACGCCCAACTCGCCGCGGAACAGGCCAGGTACCGCACCGTGCAGTACGCGGAGACGCTGCGCCGCACCCTGGAGGCCACCCGGCGCAACGTCCGGGCGGTCGACTGGCTGCGGACCGTCCCCGACATGATCGCCGAGGCCCTCGACCACGTCGCCGACCGCTACCGGCACGAGAACGCGATCCTCACCAACATCCGCAAGGCGCGCGACGAGGCGGAGGAGCCGGAGCACAAGCGCCGCGCCGCCGAACTGGTCGACATCGTCAAGGACTGCATCCGGCGCCACACCCAGCTCCAGTCCAGGCTGCTGGAGGCCGGACCGCTGTTCCGCGCCGAGCAGGACCGGCAGGCGTTCGCCGCGCCCCCCGCGCGCGCCGGACTCGACCTGTACGGGCAGCTCGTCGCGCCCCTGCTGCCGATCCCGGTCGAGCGCGCGTCGCGGGTCACCGACGCGTTCTTCGCCCGCGGCGCGGGCCTGCGCACCCCGCCCGCCGTACGCGTCACCGACCTGGTCGAACTGCTGCTCACCCCGCCGCTGGAGCGGGAGCACCTGGGCGCGGAGATGCCGGAGCCCGACCTGGTCGCCACCCCGGACGACAGCCGGTTCAGCGAGGAACAGCTCGAATCCGCGCTCGATCTGCTCGACCTGCCGCACGACGCGCCGCGCCGCCTGTCGGGGCTCCTGGCCGACGCCCGCCGCCGCGACCCCGAACTGCCCTATCTGCTGGCCCTGCTGGCGATCCACGCCGCCTCCCCGCCGGTCGGCACCGCCTACCGCCAGGGCGAACAGCGCCTGCTTTTCGCGGTGGACGACGGCACGCCGCTGGACGACCACGAATTCGGCGGCGCCGACCTTATCGTCGGCACCGCGCGGCTGGACGCGGCGGCGATGACGGCCGCGCGCGCGGAGCCCGCGTGAGGCCCGGCACGGCGGCCGCCCGCCGTTTCCGACCCGGCGGCGGGCGACCACGTACGGCGGACGCGACGGTGCCGACCGGCGTCATCGCCTGGACCGAGGAGAGCGAGAAGTGAGCGAGTACCGGGAGACGGCGGCTGACACGCCCGAGGCCGCGGCGTATGAGGCCGGGAGCACCGGACCGGCGCGCACCGGGGGAGTGACGCCCGGCGACGCGGCGGACGCCGCCCGCCTCGTGGGCTTCGGGCTCCAGCCCAAGCTGCTGCCCGCCCGCGACGCGGAGTACGCGGAACTGATCCGCCGCCACCGCGAGGACCCCCCCTTCGCGCGCCTGGCCGACGCGGTCGCGGCCGGACTCGGCCTGATCGTGCTGGAGGTCTCGCCCCGCGCCGGAATGGCCCTGGCGGCGGGCGAGGACTCGGTGTTCGCCGTCCGGATGGGCGACTACGCCCGCCGCGCCGCCTCCGACTCCGGTGACCGCTTCCTGCACGGCCTGGCCCACCTCGCCGCGGCGGCGCTCGCCTTCCCGCGCCCCGAGGACCTCGCCGACGACGGCTACATCGGCCGGATCACCGTCAACGGCATCGACGCCTTCATCCGCCAGGCCTGCCGCCGCCTGGAGGAACAGGCCGACGAGACCGGTGAGAACACCGACCCGGCCAGCGACGCACCGGGACTGGAAGCCGCCTGGCGGGTCTACACCCGGCGCAGCGCGACCGGCGCCACCAAGGACGCCCGCAGGCTGGCCAGTTCCACCACCGGCATCATCGGCAAGGCCGTCGCCTTCCTCGTCGACTCCGGCTTCCTCCAGCGCACCGGGGACGAGTCGGGCGGCACCTACCGCACCACCGCCCGCTACCAGTTGCAGGTCCGCGACATGGCGGGCAGCGCCGCCATGGCCGAACTGCTCGACCTCGGCATCGTCCCGGTCGGCGACGGCAGCGCCAGCCTCGTCCCGGCCGCCGCCGACGACAGCGGCCTCGACCTGGCCGCGGACGCCGGTCTGCCGTTCCACGCCCACACCTGACCGGGGCCCGCCTCCCACCCGCCACCGCCACCGCCTCCCACTCGCCCCCGACCCCCCCACTCGCCCCCGACCTCCAGTCGACTTCCGACCTGAACCACGAGCCACGAGAGTCCGCCGCATGTACGAGCTTTCCCGACTCCGCCTCTACTCCATCGGGCCCGCGGGCGCGCGCTACGCCGACACCGTCCTGGACCTGCGGGGCGTCGGCGAGCCGGTGCCGCAACCCGCTCCCGCGCAGGGCGAGTTCTTCGCCGACGAGCCCGCAGGACCGCCGCGCCGCCCGGCGCCCGCGGGCGTGCTCTTCCTGGAGAACGGCGGCGGCAAGTCGGTCCTGCTCAAGCTGATCTTCTCGGTGATGCTGCCCGGCCACCGCAACACCCTGGGTGGCGCCAGCTCCGGCGTCCTGCGGAAATTCCTGCTGGCCGAGGACTGCGGCCACGTCGCCCTGGAGTGGCAGCACACCGTGACCGGCGAGCTGGTAGTGGTCGGCAAGGTCAGCGAGTGGCGAGGCCGCCAGGTCTCCACCGACCCGCGGAAATTCGCCGAGGCGTGGTATTCGTTCCGGCCGGGACCCGGCCTCAGCCTGGACTCGCTGCCGGTCGCCGAGGCCGCCAGCGTACGGCCGCCGGTCGAGGGCATGTCCGGCGCGCGCGGCAGGCGCCGCACCATGAAGGGCTTCCGGGACGCGGTCACCGAGGCGGGCAAGGCGTACCCGCACCTGGAAGTGGTGTGGGAGGAGATCCACGACCGGTGGAACGAACACCTCGGCGACCTCGGCCTCGACCCCGAACTCTTCCGCTACCAGCGGGAGATGAACGCCGACGAGGGCGAGGCCGCGGGCCTGTTCGCCGTCAAGAAGGACTCCGACTTCACCGACCTCCTGCTGCGCGCCGTCACCGACACCCGTGACACCGACGGCCTCGCCGACCTCGTGCACGGCTTCGCCAACAAGCTCGGCCGCCGCGCGGAACTCACCGCGGAACGCGACTTCACCGCGGGCTCGCTCGACCTGCTGGAGCGGATCGTCGAGGCCGCCGCCACTCGCGACCAGGCCCGCGGCGTCCACGCCCAGTCCGAACGCCGCACCCGCGCCCTCGCCCGTCGCCTGTCCGCCCGCGCCCAGCAGGAGCGCGGCAGGACCACCGAACTGGCCGAGCACATGGCGCGCGCCGCGCACAGCGTCACCGACGCCGACCAGGCCCGCGGCGGCAGCGCCCTGATCGCCGCCGAACTTGCCTACCGCCACGCCTCGTTGGCGCTGGCCGCCGCGGACAAGAGCGCCGCGGGACTCCGCCGCGAGCTGGGCGACGCCCGTACGCTGCACGCCGCCTGGCAGGCGGCCGAGACCGTACTGCGACAGCGCGCCGCGGGCGACCGGCTGACCCGCGTCACCGCCGCGATCCGCGAGGCCGAACGCGACGCGGCCCCCGCGCTGGCCGCCCGCACCCGCGCCGCCGCCGATCTCGTACGCGCCCTGCACGCCGCCGCCGCACGCGCCGAGCAGCAGGCCGACGCCGAGGAGGAGCGGTCCGCCGCGCTCCAGGCGGAGTCCGAGGCCGCGCACCGCGACGCGACCGCCGCCGCCACCGAGGCGCAGCGGGCCCGCAGCGAGAGCGGACACCTCGGGCAGCGGCTCGCCGAGGTCGAGCAGGAGACCGCCGAGGCGGTCAGCGCGGGCTGGCTCGACGACACCGCACCCGACGCCGACCCGGCCCGCGCGGCCCTCGCCGCCTCCGACGCGGAACAGACCGCGGCGGCCCTGGCCCGTTCCGCCACCGACACCGCCCACAGCGCCGCCGCCCGCGCCCGCGAGGCCGCCTCCGCCGAGGCCCGCGCCGACCTGGCCGCCGCCCGCGCCGCCGACGCCCTCACCACCGCGGAAGCCGCCAGAACCGCCGCGACCGTGGCGGCCACCGCGCTCGCCGCCGACCCCCGCCTGGCCGCCCTCCTGAGCGTGCCGGGCCCGCGCGACGGCACGGATTCCGCGGCGGGCCAGGACGCCGGACACCCGGTCGGCGCCCGCGCCGGCAGAATCTCCGACGCCTCGGCCGGTGACAGCGCGACCGGGCCGCACGGCGGTACGGGCCGTGACGCCCGGGAGGGCTCGGCAGGACGGCACGGCGGTACGGGCTCCGGCGCCGCGGATACGGCCGCGGGCCGCACCGGCCAGGGCTCGGGAGCCTCGGACCGGGACGGCGCGGGCGCGTCGCCCCTCCGCCCCGCCGCCGCGCGCCCGTCCGCGGACGGTCCCCTCACCGCCGCGGAGCTCGACGGCTTCGCCGAGCCGCTGCGGGAACTGCTGGACAGCGCCGTCGCCTCCGCCGAGCGCAAACTCTTCGAGCTCCGCACCGCGGCGGCCGACGACGCGCGCATCCTCGCCGCGCTCGGCGACGGCGGCCTGCTGCCGCCGGGCCCCGACGTCCTGGCGACCGTCGAATTCCTGGGGGAGCACGGCATTCCGGCGCTGCCCGGCTGGCGCTACCTCGCACAGGCCGTGGACCCGGTGGACCACGCGGTCGTGCTGGCCTCCCGCCCCGAGCTGGTCGACGGCGTCGTGGTCACGGAACCCGGCTCGTACCAGCGGGCCAGGGACGTGCTGGCGCAGGCCGCGCTGCTGCCGCGCTCGACGGTCGCGGTCGGCACCGCGGCGGCGCTGCTCGCGCCGCCGCCCGCGACGGCGGCGGGCAGCGCGGACCAGGACGTGTTCCTGGTCCCGCCGAACCCGGCGATGCACGACGAACTGGCCGCCGACGGCGAACGCCAGGAGCTGCGGGCCCGCGCCACCGCCCGCGAGGAGGACATCAGGACGCTCGCGGCCCGGCTCGCGCACGACCGGACGCTGTCGGCCCGCCTCGCCTCGTGGCGCGCCTCTTGCCCGCCGGACCGCCTCGCCGAGCTGGAGGCGGAGGTCACCGCCGCGCGGCAGAGCGCGGAGCAGGCCCGCGCGGAGCTGGCCGCGCTGCGCGCCGAACGCGCGGAGGCCGAGGCCGCCGCCGCCGAGAGCGCGCGGGACAACGACGCCCGCCGCGCCGCCGCCGAGCAGGCCCGGCGCCGCGCCGACGCGCTCGCCGGTCTCGCCCACCGGCTCCGCGAGCGCGCCAACTGGCAGCGCAGGGCACGGGAGTTGGCCGCCGACGCGGCCGAGGCGGAGACCCGCGCCGAGACCTGCCTGGCGCAGGCCCGCGCCGCGGACGAGGACCGCCGCGCCGCCCAGCGCGCCTCCGACGACGCCCGCCGCACCGCACGCGTCCTGCGCGCCGAGCGGTCCGAGATCGCCGGAGCCCCCGACGAGAGCGCGCAGGACCGGGCGCAGGCCCCCGCGGCCACCGAGTCGCTGCCCGCGCTCCGCGAGGCGTACCACTCGGCCTCCCAGGTGTACGAGAAGGTCGGTGTCGGCGCCGACCTGCGCGCCGAGCAGGCCCGCGCGGAGAGCACCGAGAACGCGGCCCTGGTCGAACTGGACCGGCTCACCAACAAGGTCCGCAGCCGCGCCGCCCAGTTGCTCGAAGGCCCGGACGGCGCTGACGGCCCCTCCCGGCAGGCCGCGGCGGCCCGCGCGGAACAGCTCGTACAGACCCTGGAGTCGCGCGCCTCCACCGCCAGCGAGCAGTTGGGGCGGCTGCGCGGCGAGGCGGAACGGCTCGCGCCCGCGGACGGCGACCGGCACACCGACCTGCCCGACGGACTGCTGCCGCGCGACGCCGAGCACGCGCAGGAGCTGCTGCGCGCCGCCAACGCCGAACTGGCTTCCCGCACCGACGCGTTGGAGCAGGCGAGGGCCGCCCACACCGACATGGTCCACGCTCACCGCGCCGCCGAGGACGCGGCGGGCGGCTTCGACGAGATCGCCGCGATGCTGCGCGACCTGCTGCGGGACAACGCGCCGGGACAGCAGGACGAGGACGAGCCGGAGCCGTACCCCGGCAGCACCGAGGAGGCCCGGCAGGCCGCGGCGGAGGCCCGGCGCGGTCTGCGCGGCTGCGCGGCCGACCTGTCCACCGCGGAGACCCAGCTCCGCGAGGCCTCCGACGTCCTGGTCCGGCACGCCAACGCGGTGCGCTACGAGCAGGTCAGGACGCCCGCGCGCCAGCAGATCAGGGAACTGCCCGCCGCCGCGCTGCCCGAGCACGCCGCGGCCTGGGCGACCGCCTTCGCCCCGCGGCTGCGCGTGCTGACCGACGAGCTGACCCAGCTGGAGCGCAACCGCGACAGCATCGTGGACCGGCTGCGCGGCCTGGTCGAGTCCTCGCTCGCCACCCTGCGCTCGGCGCAGCGCCTGTCACGGCTGCCGGAAGGGCTCGGCGAATGGTCGGGCCAGGAGTTCCTGCGGATCCGCTTCGAGGACCCGGACCAGTCCGTTCTCACCGAACGCCTCGGCGAGGTCATCGACGAGGCCACCAGGGCCGCCGTACGCAAGAATTCGGACCTGCGGCGGGACGGGATGTCGCTGCTGCTGCGCGGCGTCGGGTCCGCGCTCGAACCGCGCGGCATCGCCGTGGAGATCCTCAAACCGGACGCGGTGCTGCGCGCCGAGCGGGTGCCGGTCGGACAGATGGGCGACGTGTTCTCCGGCGGGCAGCTCCTCACCGCCGCCATCGCCCTCTATTGCACGATGGCCGCGCTGCGCAGCAACGACCGGGGCCGGGACAAGCAGCGGCACGCGGGCACCTTGTTCCTCGACAATCCCATCGGTCGCGCCAACGCCACCTATCTCCTGGAATTGCAGCGCGCGGTGGCCGACGCCTTGGGCGTACAGCTCATTTACACCACGGGACTGTTCGACACCACGGCACTCGCCGAATTCCCGCTGGTGGTCAGGCTCCGCAATGACGCGGATCTGCGGGCGGGCCTGAAATACATCAGCGTCGAGGAGCACCTGCGGCCGGGACTTCCGGTCCCCGACCCGCAGGGCGAGCAGGTGCACGGCGAGATCACCGCCACCCGGATGTACCGACGGCCGCCCGAGCCGGAGCGGGACGGGGGAGACGGGGAATCGGATGTGCCCGTTTCCGGGTCCGCGCGCGCCGCCGTGCCCGGACCGGGCAGGGAACTCCAGCCGGACAGAGGCTAGTCCGGACCGCCGCCGGCGGTGGCCGCCGCTGCTACCGGCCGCCGCTGGGTACGGACCGCGATCAGCTCCCGGACCGTCGCCCGACCACCAGGTACCGACGGCAGACCGCGAGCGGCCGGAGTCAGACCCCGAGGTGCCAGGGCAGATGGCGCGGTATGTGCACCCGCCGCGTCGGCCTGCCGCGCGCGGCCGACCGCGCCGCACGGTGCCTTCTGCGCCGCTCCCTGCGCAGGGCACGGGCCGCGCTGCTCGGGCTGGAGAGCACCCCGTTGCGCTGGTTCCACACCTGTCGCGTCACCCACACGTCCAACACCGCCCACGTGGCGACGACGCTGGTGAAGACGGCGGAGATCAGCGCGGGCGCCGACAGCCAGGAGTGTCCGGCGGCCAGCAGTACGGCCATCACCGCGAGGATCAGCGCGACGGCCACGATCAGCACCGCCCGCACCGCCGCCGCTCGTACCGGATCGGGCATTCGGGGAGTGCCGACCGGGTCCTCGGTCCACACCCGCCCTTGTTCGAAGTCCATACAAGGTGCCTGCCCCGAATCTTCACGATGCATTCCGGGGTACGTATCCGGCCAGACCTGCCCAACCCTACGCACTGGCTTTCGAGTTACCGCATCGGCAGTAGTAGGCTCACGCCGTTTAAACGCGACAGACGATCCCCATACCGGGGAAGACGTTGGGGAGGCCATGCGCTTTCGCGGTACGACGATCCGCCGGAAGATCGTGGCGCTGCTGCTGATCCCACTGGTGTCCCTCACCCTCATCTGGGCCTTCGCCGCCACCATCACCGGGCGCGAGGTGTTCGGACGGCCGGACATCCAGCGAATAGTCGACAATGTCGGCTATCCCGCCGACGACGCGGTTCGGAACCTTCAGCAGGAGCGCAGGGTCGCTCTGGTCTTTCTGGCCAACACCCGTGACTCCGAGGCGCGGATCGCCTACGACAAGCAGGAACACGCCACCGACGCGTCCATCGCCAAGATGCGGACGACCATCGACGCGTCCGGCGTCCGCGACGACCTCAACGCGCGGTCCCGCGACCGCCTCGACGACCTCCTCAACACCGTCGAGGGCCTCACCTCGCTCCGCCAGCGGATCGACAACCAGCGGATCACCCGCGACGACGCCTACCAGGCGTACAACTCGCTGGTCGACCCCACCTTCGACCTCTTCGAGGAGTACCTCCCGCTCAGCGACGTCACGCTGGACAGCCAGCGGCGTGCGGTGATCGGCCTCTACCGGGCGCAGGAGGAGGTCAGCCGCGAGGACGCGCTGATGGCCGCCGCGATCAGCACCGGCCACACCAGCAAGGACGAACTGCGCTCCTTCACCTTCGCGGTCGCCGAGCAGCGCAACTACTACGCCGTCGACCTCAAGACCCTCACCGACGAGGCCCGCGCGCCCTTCGACACGTACTGGCAGAGCGCCAGCGGCAAGGCGCTGCGGGCCGCCGAGAACGCGATCATCGTCGCGGGCGTGGAGGAGGCGCCGGTCGTGGCCGCCCAGAAGGCGTGGCCCGCGACCGCCGCCACCGTGATGACCGACCTCGGCAAGCTCGACGGCGAGGCCATCGCGAAGTTCAGCAAGCAGGCCAGGCCGCTGTCCACCACGCTGGTCGTCGAAGCCGCCGTCATCGGTGTCCTCGGTCTGGTCGCGGTGATCGCCTCGCTGATCGTGTCGGTACGGATCGGCCGCAGCCTGATCCGCGACCTGTCCGGGCTGCGCCGCGAGGCCCAGGAGGTCTCCGGCACCCGGCTGCCCCGCGTCATGCGGCGGCTGGCCGCGGGCGAACAGGTCGACGTCGAGACCGAGGTGCCGCGCCTCCAGTACTCCGACGACGAGATCGGACAGGTCGGCAAGGCGCTCAACACCCTCCAGCGGGCCGCCGTCGAGGCCGCCGTCCGCCAGGCCGACATGCGCAAGGGCGTCTCCGAGGTCTTCGTCAACCTCGCCCGCCGCAGCCAGGTCCTGCTGCACCGCCAGCTCACCTTGCTGGACGCGATGGAGCGCCGCACCGAGAACGCCGAGGAACTGGCCGACCTCTTCCGCCTCGACCACATGACCACCCGCATGCGGCGGCACGCCGAGGGCCTGGTCATCCTCTCCGGTGTCGCCCCCTCCCGGCAGTGGCGCAAGCCCGTCCAGCTCATGGACGTGGTCCGCGCCGCCGTCGCCGAGGTCGAGGACTACGAGCGGATCGAGGTACGGCGTCTGCCCCGGCTGGCCGTCACCGGCTCCGCGGTCGGCGACCTCACCCACCTGCTCGCCGAACTCATCGAGAATGCCGCCGTGTTCTCGCCGCCGCACACCGCGGTACGGCTGCACGGCGAGCCGGTCGCCAACGGCTTCGTGCTGGAGATCGACGACCGCGGCCTCGGCCTGACGCCCGACGCGCTGCTGGAGTCCAACCTCCGGCTGGCCGAGACCCCGGAATTCGAACTGTCGGACACCGACCGGCTCGGCCTGTTCGTGGTCAGCCGCCTCGCGCAGCGCCAGGGCGTCAGGGTCTCGCTGCGGCAGTCCCCGTACGGCGGCACCACCGCCGTCGTCCTCATCCCGGCGAATCTGCTCACCGAGACCGGCGACGACACCGGCGCGACCAAGATCGGTGACCTCACCGAGTCCCGCCCGGCGCGGGTGCCCTCCGACACCGAGCACACCTTCCGGCAGTGGGGCCTTGACGGTATCGGCGGCGAGACGCAGAAGGAGCACGAGGCGCACCCGGCGGACGAACCCGTCGGCGCGCCGGTCGGCGAGGCGGGCGACCCGGAACTCGACGGGCCGCTGCCGTTGCCGCGCCGCCGCCGTACCGCGCCCGTACTGGTCTCCGACCGCGGCCGACCGGTCGGCGGACCCTCCGCGCAGACCTCGCAGGCCGACCGGGGAGCGCTGGAACAGGCCGCGGAGCGGGCCGTGGCGCAGGCGCAGGCCCGCGGCGAGCTGTACCCACAGGGCCAGCCGCAGGCGCAGACCCCGGCGCAGGCACCGGCTCCGGCGGAGCCCCAGCCGCTGCCCGCGCGCCGGTCCCCGTCTCGGCCCGCGTCCGAACCCACGCCCGAACCCCCGTCCGGGTCCCCGCCTTTGACGGCCGCGAAGAAGACGACCGCGTCCGGCGCGAGCGGCAGCGCACTGCCCCGCCGGGTCAGGCAGGCCAATCTGGCACCGCAGTTGAGGGTGGAGACCACCGCCCACGACAGCGGCGGCGCGACCGGCGAGGGCGCCGGCCGCGAGCGGTCGGCGGACGAGGTCCGCGACCGGATGGCGGCACTCCAGCGCGGCTGGCAGCGCGGCCGGGAAGTGACCGAGAACGACGGCACGCAAGACGACCCGTCGGCATCCGCACCGAGAACGACACCTGAGGGGAACGGTCGATGACCGCACCATCGAGCCCGACACGCGAGCTGAGCTGGCTCCTTGACGATCTGGTCTCGCGCGTGGCCAGCATCCGCAAGGCCCTGGTCCTCTCCGGCGACGGCCTGGCCATCGGCGCGTCGGACGGACTGACCCGCGAGGACTCCGAGCACCTCGCCGCCGTCGCATCCGGCTTCCACAGCCTCGCCAAGGGCGTAGGACGGCACTTCGAGGCCGGACGCGTCCGGCAGACCATGGTCGAACTGGACGACGCCTTCCTCTTCGTGACGGCGGCGGGCGACGGAAGCTGCCTGGCCGTACTCAGCGCGGCCGAATCCGATGTCGGCCAGGTCGCGTACGAGATGGCGCTACTGGTCAAGCGGGTCGGTGCCCACCTGGGCACCGCGGCTCGGAACGACGGCGGCGCGGCACTCAGCGGCTGACCGGATGATCTGACAACGGGGTGACGGGTGTCATGACTTCTGATTCGGACCGGTGGTACGACGACGCGGCAGGACCGGTGGTGCGGCCCTATGCGATGACAAGGGGCCGCACCAGCAACGCCGCTGAGACGAAGATCGACCTGATCGCCCTGGTGATCACGGAGACCGAGGCCGGGGACGACGGAGGCGCGCAGGACGACCACACGCTGTCACCCGAGCACCTCGACATCGTCGAACGCTGTCAGGTCCAGGCCGTCTCCGTCGCGGAGCTGGCCGCCGACCTCGACCTGCCGGTCGGGGTGGTCCGCGTCCTGGTCGGGGACCTGCTGGAGGCGTCGCACGTACAACTCCACCAGCCGGTCCCACCGGCCGAGTTGGTGGACGAGAACATCCTGCGCGAGGTCATCAACGGGCTGCGCGCGCTGTAGTGGATCGTGATCCACTGCGGCGTGCCGGTCATGTTCGAACAGGACTAGGCTCTCCGCAGACGTACGACGAAGCGCAACCGACGTACAGATCGACGTACAACTGACAACGCCGGCAGGGAAGTAGACACAACATGGCTTTCGCGCGATCGGATCGCCGCCGCAAGCCGTCCGCCGACGAGCCGGTGGCGCTCAAGCTGCTGGTGGCGGGCGGCTTCGGCGTGGGCAAGACCACGCTGGTGGGCGCGGTCAGCGAGATCAGGCCGCTGCGCACCGAGGAGTCGCTCAGCGAGGCGGGCCGCCCGGTGGACGACATCGAGGGCGTGGAGGGCAAGCGCACCACCACCGTCGCCATGGACTTCGGGCGGATCACGCTCAGGGACAACCTGGTGCTGTATCTGTTCGGCACGCCAGGACAGGACCGGTTCTGGTTCCTGTGGGACGAGTTGGCGCAGGGCGCGCTCGGCGCGGTCGTGCTCGCCGACACCCGCCGCCTGGAGGACTGCTTCGCGGCCGTCGACTACTTCGAGCGGCGCGGCATCCCCTTCACGGTCGCCGTCAACTGCTTCGACGGCGCTGAGCTGCACGCGCCGGACATCGTGCGCGACGCCCTCGACCTGGACGCCTCGGTGCCGGTGGTGATGTGCGACGCGCGCGAGCGGGACTCGGCGAAGAACGTCCTGATCACCGTGGTGGAACACGCGGCGCAGATGGCGACGGGGCGCAAGGAGCCCGCCGCCACCTGAGCCCGGCGGCTGCCTGGGGTCGGACTCTTCCGCAGACCGGACGCCGCCTCGGACGCTTCCGCAGCCCGGCCGCCGCCTGAGTCCGGTTCTTCTGCGAGACGGCCAACCGGCCGCCGTTCAGAGCCGGACGCTATCCGGCGGAGCCGTCCTCGCCGTCCTCCTCCAGCCAGCCGAAGCTCCGCTCGACGGCCATCTTCCAACGCCGGTAGCCGAGTTCACGTCGCGGCTCGGCCATGCGCGGCCTCCACTCGGTGTCGCGCTCCCACTGCGCCCTGAGCGTGTCGAGGCCGTCCCACACGCCGGTCGCCAGACCCGCCGCGTAGGCCGCGCCGAGGCTGGTGGTCTCGGCGACGACCGGCCGGACCACCGGCACGCCCAGCACGTCAGCCTGATGCTGCATCAGCAGGCTGTTGACGGTCATGCCGCCGTCCACGCGCAGTTGGGCGATGCGTACCCCGGAGTCCTCCTGCATCGCGTCGACCACCTCGCGGGTCTGCCAACTCGTGGCCTCCAGCACGGCCCGCGCCAGGTGCGCCTTGGTGACGAAGCCGGTGAGCCCGGTGATCACACCGCGCGCGTCGGACCGCCAATAGGGCGCGAACAGCCCGGAGAAGGCCGGCACGACGTAGGCGCCGCCGTTGTCGGGCACGCTCGCGGCCAGCGGCTCGATCTCGTCCACGCTGCGGATGAGGCCGAGTTGGTCGCGCAGCCAGTGGACGAGGGCCCCGGTGACGGCGATCGAGCCCTCCAGGCAGTACGCGGGCCGGTCGCCGCCGAGCCGGTAGCCGACGGTGGTGAGCAGACCGCTCTTGGACGGCACCGGCCGTGCCCCGGTGCTCATCAGCAGGAAGCTGCCCGCGCCGTAGGTGTTCTTGGCCTCGCCGGTCTCGAAGCAGGTCTGTCCGAAGAGCGCGGCCCTGCTGGTCGCCGAGCGCGGCGGCCACCGGCACGCCCGCGAGCCGTCCGACGGCGGTGCCGTAGACCTCGGCGGAGGACCGTATCTCCGGCAGGACGGTCTCGGGGATGTCCATGGCGGCCAGGATCGCCGGGTCCCAGTCCAGCGTGTCGAGGTCCATCAGCAGGGTGCGGGAGGCGTTGGTGACGTCGGTGACATGGACGCCGCCGTGGACGCCGCCGGTCAGATTCCACACCAGCCAGGAGTCGACGGTGCCGAAGGCAATCTCGCCGTTCTCCGCGCGCCGCCGCAGCCCCGGCACATGGTCGAGCAGCCAGGCCACCTTGGGTCCGGAGAAGTACGGCGCCAGCGGCAGCCCGGTGGCGTCGCGGAACCTGTCCTGGCCGTAGGGGCCGCCGAGTTCGGCGCACAGCGCCGAGGTGCGGGTGTCCTGCCAGACCAGCGCGTTGTGCACCGGGCGTCCGGTCGAGCGGTCCCAGAGCACCGTCGTCTCGCGCTGGTTGGCGATCCCGAGGGCGCTGAGCTGGTCGGGGCGCAGCCCGGCCCTGGCGAGCGCGCCCGCCGCCACGGCCTGCGTCTTCGCCCAGATCTCGGTGACGGAGCGTCAAGAAGCCTGACCGATCAGGTCACTTCACGACGAGGCCGGGACCGATCCCCACCGTTTGACCCGACACGCGTCGGTACGGTCCGGCCCGGTGCGCGTCCGCCTGGCCCGTACGATCCGCTACGCGCCCCCCGGTGCCCGGTCACTTCACCACGACCACCGCGGAGCCGTGCCCGAACAGCCCCTGGTTGGCGGTGATTCCGAGCCGCGCGCCCGCGACCTGCCGCCCTTCCGCCCGGCCGCGGATCTGGCGGACCAGCTCGCAGACCTGCGCGATGGCCTGGGCGGGTACGGCCTCGCCGAAGGACGCCAGGCCGCCGCTGGTGTTGACCGGGATGGCGCCGCCCAGCGCGGTCGCCCCCGACCGCAGCAGCTTGGCGCCCTCACCCGCCGCGCACAGGCCCAGATCCTCGTACCACTGGAGTTCCAGGGCGGTCGACAGGTCGTAGACCTCCGCCAGGTCGAGGTCTCTCGGCGCGATCCCGGCTTCCTCGTACGCCGCCGCCGCGATCGAGGCGCGCGGCTCCCGTCCGGGCGGGGACACGGCGACGGCGGAGTCACTCGCGATGTCCGGCAAGTCCGGTACGGTGCGCGGGTATTGGGGCGTCACGGTGGAGACCGCGCGGATCCGTACCGGGGCGGAGGTGTGCCGCCGGGCGAAGTCCATGCTCGACAGCACGAGCGCGGCGCCGCCGTCCGAGGTGGCGCAGATGTCCAGCAGCCGCAGCGGATCGGCGACGACCGCGGAGGCCGCGATCTCTTCGGCGCTGACCGGCTCGCGGTAGCGGGCCAGTGGATTGGCCGCGCCCGCACGGGAGTTCTTGACCTTGACCTGCGCGAAGTCGTCGAGTGTGTCACCGTGCACGGCCATCCTGCGGCGCGCGTACAGGCCGAAGTAGCCGGGGTTGGTGGCGCCGAGGACCCGGAAGCGCAGCCAGTCGGGGTCGTCGGGCCGCTCGCCGCCCGCGGGGGCGAAGAAGCCCTTGGGCGCGGAGTCGGCGCCGACCACGAGCGCCACGTCGGTGAGGCCCGCCAGGATCTGCGCGCGGGCGGTCGCGATGGCCTGCGCCCCGGAGGCGCACGCGGCGTAGACGCTGGTGACGCGGGCGCCCTGCCAGCCGAGCGCCCGCGCGAAGGTCGCGCCCGCGACGTATCCGGGATAGCCGCCGCGTACGGTGTCGGCGCCCACCACCGACCGCACCTCGCGCCAGTCGAGGCCCGCGTCCGCGAGGGCCTCGCGGGCGGCGGCGACCCCGTACTCGGTGAACGGCCGCCCCCACTTGCCCCAGGGGTGCATGCCGGCGCCGAGCACCGCGATGTCGGCGGTCATCGGGCACCGCCCACGGGCCGCCAGTTCCAGGTGCCGCGCCCGTTGCCGGCGCCGCCCGTACTGTCGGCTGCCGTCTCCCCGAGCACCCCGGGCACCAGCTCGACCGGCATCCCGACCGCGAGATCGGCCGGGGTCACCCCGGGTGCCGCCTGTCCCAGCACGACCATCCGCTCGTCCGCCAGCTCGACGGCGACCAGGGTGTACGGCTGCCACGCGCGCCCGGGGTCCGAGGGATACGGCGGCGGCGTCCGGTAGCGGGCGTCGGTGTACGACCAGACGTGCCCGGTCCTGGACAGCGGGAACTCGTCCAAGTCGGCACCCGCGCACGCGGGGTTGCGGCAGAAGGAGTCCTCACGGGGGAAGAACACGCTTCCGCAGTCGCGGCACCGGGTGCCGAGCAGCCGGAAGTCGGGTCCCGTCCCCTCGGTGAACCAGCCCTCGACCACCGGCGGTGTGCGCCTGTGCTGCTCCACGCGGCCTCCCCGGCTCGTCATCTGACGGATCGTCAGAAGTGTGCCACGGGCGGCCCGCCGGCGGAACAGCGCCGGACCGCGCGACGTCGGCGGGCCGGAAGGGCCGGTGCGAGGCGGTGTCAAGCGTCGTCGCCCGTGCCGCCCTGCTCCGCCAGCCACTTGTCCGCCGTCTCGGCCAGTTCGGCGTCCCGTCCGGCGAGCATGGTGGTGATCATCTTGACGTCGCCGCGCAGCGACCACGCCGGGTGCCCGAAGGTCGCCGGATTGTTCTTCTCGATCAGGAAGTGGGCGGGCCACGCCGTTCCGTACCCGATCAGCGGCAGCGCCGCCGCGTACCGCTTGCGGCCCCGCGCCAGGCCGTACCCGGTGACCGCGAGACCGGTGAGCGTGCCCGCCAGGTGCACCCAGCGGGTGGCGGCCTTCGAGTGCATCGCCACGTAGTACGGCCAGAACTCCTCGAAAGTGCTGAACGTCTGCTTCGTCATTACCGCAGAGTAGCGCCGCCGCTGGACGGTGTCAGGGGTCGGTGCTATGGTCTTCTCGTATTGAGAATGACTCACCTTGAGAACAACATGCGGGGTGGGCTCGGCGCGAGACGGGGGCGATCATGACGGACGCGGTGAACACGCCGGAGACGGCGGGGGAGTCGGCGGCGCGGCGGGAGCGGGACTTCCTCGACTCCTACGATCCGCGCGCCTTCGACCCGATCGCCGTGACCGTCGACATCGTCGCGCTGACCCTGCGCGCCGACCGGCTGCACGTACTGGCCGTCGAGCGGGGCGGACCGCCGTTCGCGGGGGAGCGGGCACTGCCGGGCGGATTCGTCCGCGCGGGACGCGAGTCCCTGGACGACGCGGCGGCGCGGGAGTTGGCCGAGGAGACCGGCCTGGACGCCACGGCGCTCGGCCGGGTCCACCTCGAACAGCTCGGCTCCTACGGCGTCCCCGACCGCGACCCGCGCATGCACGTGGTCTCGATCGCGTACCTCGCCTTCGCGCCGGGACTGCCCGATGCCACGCCGGGGAGCGACGCCGCGGGCGCCGCCTGGATCCCCGTCGAAGCAATCCTCCCGAAAGGGCAACCGGACACGGCGCCGCCGCGTCCCTTCGAGCAGGGTCGGCGGACCGGAATCTACGGGGGTGGTACCGGCCGCCGGCCCGCTTCTCACGGGAGCGCTCCCCGGCTCGCCTTCGACCACGACCGCATCCTCGCGGACGGTCTGGAACGCGCCCGCGGAAAGATCGAGTACACCCCGCTGGCCACGGCTTTCCTCGGCGAGACCTTCACCATCAGCGAATTGCGCGCGGTCTACGAGACGGTGTGGGGCGCGCCGCTGCACGCGGGCAACTTCCACCGCAAAGTGCTCTCCGTGCCGGGCTTCGTGGAGTCCACCGGCGAGACCGACAGCCGCCCCGGCAGCAAGGGCGGTCCGCGCGCCCGTCTCTACCGGGCAGGCGATGCCCGGTTGCTGCACCCGGCGCTGCTCCGCCCCGACCGGGAGGACGACGTCCGATGACCGCCACCACGAATCCGCTCGATGACCCGGCCGGTGACCGGACCAACGGCCCGACGCGTGGCGCGAGTCGCGGACCCCTCGGCGACCCCGGCAACGACCCGGCGGGCGCACCGATACGCACCTTCGAGGACGCCCTCGCCGCCCTCGACGCCGACTTCCCGGCCGACGCCCACGACGCGGTCCGCCACTACCGGCGGCTCGCCCGGCTGCTGCACCCCGACGCCGCACCGCCCGGCCGCACCGCGGAGGCCGCCGCGGCCTTCGCCCGGCTGTCCGCCCGCCACCACCACACCGACGAAAGGGCCACCGCTCCCACCGTCACCACCGCGGACCGCCGCTACGTCCTCGGCCCGGTCCTGGCCACCGGCGACCTCGCCGTCCTGCGGACCGCCCACTACGACGAGAACGGCGACCGGCGCGAGGCCGTACTTAAGATCCCGCAACGGCCCCGCGACAACGACCTGTTGGAGCACGAGGCCGACGTGCTGCGCCGCCTCGACACCGTCGGCGAACGGCGGCACCGCGCGTACGCCCCGCAACTGATCGAGAGCTTCAGGCACCGCGACACCGACGGCGTCGAGCGGCACGTCAACGCGCTCGTACCGCTCACCGGCTTCCACACGCTCGCCGAGGTCGCCGCCGCCCACCCCGGCGGCCTCGACCCGCGCGACGCGGCCTGGATGTGGCGCCGCCTGCTGACCGCGCTCGGCTGGGCCCACCGCGCCCGGCTGGTGCACGGCGCCGTCTTCCCCGAACACGTCCTCATCCACCCCGAGTTGCACGGCCTGGTCCTGGTCGACTGGTGCTACGCGACCGCCTTCGACACCCATGTGCCGGTCCTCGTCGACCGGCACAGGGACGCCTATCCGCCCGAGGTCCCGGAGCGCCGACCGGCCTCCCCGGCCACCGACATCCACCTCGCCGCGCTCTGCGTGCGGCAGCTCATGGGCGACCGGGCACCGGCGCCGATGCGCGCCTTCCTGCGCGCGTGCGTCCTGCCCTCGCAGAACGCCCGCCCGCAGGACGCCTGGCAGCTCCTCGGCGAGCTGGACGACCTGCTGGAACGGCTCTACGGGCCGCGCACCTTCCGCCCGTTCGCCATGCCGCACATCTGACAACCGCGACACCACCACCACGACACAAGGGGGAACCACCATGGGCAGCGGAAGCTGGTCCACCAATGTCTACGACGCCGCCGCGCGCTACCGCGCCGCGTCCGGCTCCGGCGCCTTCGCCTACAGCGACCACGTCACCGGCTCGTCCCCGCGCAGCAGTTGGGCGGCCCACCCGTCACTCGACCCCAAGAACATCACCCTGCGGGAGAGCCGCGACTCCGCGGAACACCCCACCTCGCTCGCCATCGCCGTGCTCTTCGACGTCACCGGCTCGATGCGCACCGTGCCGCAGGTGCTCCAGACCAAGCTCCCCGAACTGTTCGGCCTGCTGCTGCGCAAGGGCTACACCGAGCACCCGCAGGTGATGTTCGGCGCGGTCGGCGACGCCACCTGCGACCGGGTGCCCCTCCAGATCGGGCAGTTCGAGTCCGACAACCGGATGGACGACGACCTCGGCAACATCCTCCTGGAGGGCGGGGGCGGCGGCCAGATGAGCGAGTCGTACGAACTCGCGCTCTACACGATGGCCCGGCACACCGCGCTGGACTGCCACGAGAAGCGCGGGCGGCGCGGCTACCTGTTCCTGATCGGCGACGAGATGCCGTACGGCAAGGTCAAGGCGCGCGAGGTGTGGGACGTCCTCGGCGAGCGCATCCCGCAGGACATCCCGATCACCGACATCGTCGCCGAACTCCAGCGCACCTACCACGTCCACTACATCCTCCCGGCGGGCTCCTCCTACGTCGGCAACACCGAAGTGCTCGGCATCTGGCGGAAGTTGCTCGGCCAGAACGTCATCGAGCTGGACGACCTCGACGCGGTCTGCGAGACCATCGCGCTGACCGTCGGCCTCGGCGAGGAGGCGATCGACCTCGCCGCGGGCCTGGCCGACCTGGCCGACGTCGGCTCGGCGGCGGGCGACAGCGTCAGCAAGGCGCTCGCCGGACTCGACCGCGGCAGGGACGGCGCGGCCCGCGGCAGCGCCCTCGCCGTCTCCGACGCGCCCCTCACCGACGGCGACGCGGGTCCCGCCACCACCACGAGGCTGTAGTGCACACCATCGTCGTCGACCTCGGATTCGGGGACGCGGGCAAGGGCGCCGCCGTGGACCGGCTCTGCCAGGACGGTACGGTCCAGGCGGTCGTCCGGTTCAACGGCGGCGCCCAGGCCGCGCACAACGTCGTCACCGCCGACGGCCGCCACCACACCTTCGCGCAGTTCGGCGCCGGCACGCTGCGCGGGGTCCGCACCCACCTGTCGCGGTTCATGACCGTCGACCCGCTCGCGCTGGCCGCCGAGGCCGACCACCTGCGCACGGTCGGCGTCCCCGACCCGTACGCCCTGCTGTCCGTCGACCGCGCGGCGCCGATCGCCACCCCGTACCACGCCGCCGCCAACCGGCTGCGGGAGCAGGCGCGCGGCGCCGACCGGCACGGCTCCTGCGGGATGGGCGTGGGCGAGGCCGCCGCGTACGCGCTCGCCCACCCCGGCGACGCGCCGACCGTCGGCGACTGCGCGTCACGCCCCCGGCTGCTGCGCCAACTGCGCCTGCTGCGCGACCGGTTGGCGGACGAGTTGGGCCCGCTTCCCGCGCCGCCGGTCGAGGACTGCGCGGAAGTCCTCGCCGCCTTCGCCCGTACGGTCACCCTGACCGACGGGGCCGCGCTGCACGACCTCCTGCGGCGGGGCCCGGTGGTCTTCGAGGGCGCCCAGGGCGTCCTGCTGGACGAATGGCACGGCTTCCACCCGTACACCACCTGGTCCACCACCACCTTCGCCAACGCCGAGACGCTGCTGGCCGAGGCGGGTACACCGGGCGAGGCACGGCGGCTGGGCGTCGTGCGCACCTACACCACCCGGCACGGGCCGGGCCCGCTCGTCACCGAGGACCCGGAGCTGACACCGCTGCTGCCCGAGCCGCACAACGGCCACGGCCGCTGGCAAGGCGCCTTCCGCACCGGCCACTTCGACGCCGTCGCGCACGCGTACGCCGTGGAGGTCTGCGGGGGAGTGGACGCCCTCGCCGTCACCCACCTCGACGCGCCCGCCCGCGCCCGCGGCCTGCGCATCTGCCGCGCCTACGGCATCGACGGCACCCTCGTCGAACGCCTCCCGCCGGGTCCGCCCGGCGACCTGGCCCGCCAGGCCGCCCTCACCGCGCGCCTCCAGCGCGCCCGCCCGGCCCTGTGGGACACGCCCGGACGCGACCCGCGCCGCTGGTCGGACGCGATCGGCGCGGCCCTGGGCGCCCCCGTCCTGCTGGAGTCCTCGTCCCCGACCCGCCAGGTCCTGCGCAAGCCGCCCCGCGGCCCCGAAGCCGGCCCGACCCGCAAGGCCGCCTCTGAAGCGGCCCGGCACCCCACCCGCACGACCGCTCTCCGATAGGGTCCCGCCGTGGCCAAGGACTCTCACTGCTCGTCATGCGGCGCGCCCTTCGGCGCCGACCCCGGATGGCCGCGCACCTGCGGGAACTGCGGGGCCGTCAGCTACCGCAACCCGCTGCCCGTCGCCGTCGCCCTGCTCCCGGTACGGCACACCGACGGCACGGGGCTCGTCGTGATCCGCCGGACGATCGAGCCGCGCCTGGGCCGACTCGCCCTGCCCGGAGGCTTCATCGACTTCGGCGAGAGCTGGGAACAGGCCGTCGTCCGGGAGCTGTCGGAGGAGACCGGCATCCTTGCCTCGGCGGCGGACGTCACCCTCGCCGACGCGCTCACCGACGAGGACGGCGGATATCTGCTGCTGTTCGGCCTGCTGCCGGAGCGCGACGCGGCCGAACTGCCGCCGTCCGTACCGACCGACGAGACCGACGGGCACCAGATCCTGCCGCGCCCGGCCGAGTTGGGCTTCCCCCTGCACACCCTGGCCGCCCGCCGCTGGTTCGACGGCGCTTACGACACGCCGCCGCACACCCGGTAACCGGTCGGCCCCTACGACGCCGTGCCGCGCACCCGCACCCGGTAGCCGACCGGCTCCCCGGCGTCCGCGCCGTCCCGCTCCACCACGACCTCGCCGTCCGCCCACCGAGAGGTGAACCGTTCCATCCGCGCCGTGCCCCAGCCCTCCGGGTCGCCGCTGAAGACGACACCGCTCCCGGTACGGCCGAGTCGCGGTGCCCACACCTCCAGTTCGACCTCGCCGTCCGCCCCGGCCACCGGCACGATCGCACCCGCCCGAGCCAGTACCGGAATCCGGCCCAGCGGCGCGTCGAGCAGCACCTGACCGGGCCCGCGGTGCGCGGTACCGGTCGCGGTGTCGTACCACAGGCCGCGCGGCAGCCGTATCGCCCGCGTCAGCGAACCCGGTTCGAGCACCGGAGCCACCAACAGCGCGTCGCCCAGCAGGAAAGCGTCACCGCACTCGCGCAACGCCCGGTCACCCGGCGCGTTCCACCACAGCGGGCGGACGTACGGGGCGCCGGTGCGGTGCGCGACGTGCGCCAGCGACTCCAGATACGGCAGCAGCCGCACCCGCTCGGTCAGCGCGGCCCGCGCGTGCTCCAGCACCTCGGGGCCGAACTCCCACGGCTCGCGCCGCCCCGCGTCGATCGCCGAATGGGTGCGGAAGAACGGCAGATACGCGGCGAGTTGGAACCAGCGCAGATACAGCTCGGGCGACGGTGAACCGGTGAAGCCGCCCACGTCGGGGCCCGAGTACGGCACCCCGCACAGGCCGAGCCCGAGGACCAGCGACAGGGACGCGCGCAGCCCCGGCCAGCCGGTCGCCACATCGCCCGACCAGGTGCCGCCGTACCGTTGCATGCCCGCCCAGCCGGAGCGCGAGAAGAGGAACGGCCGCTGTTCGGGGCGCAGTTCGCGCAGCCCTTCGTAGCCCGCGCGGGCCATCGTCAGGCCGTACACATTGTGCGCCTCGCGGTGGTCGCCGCCTCGGCCCTCCAAAGAGTGCCGCGCCGAGCGCGGCAGGGTGTTCTCGCCGAAGGACACGAAGGACACCGGCTCGTTCATGTCGTGCCAGACCCCGGAGAAGCCCTGATCGAGGCGCTCGGCGTACAACCGGCCCCACCACGCCCGCACCTGGGGGTCGGTGAAGTCGGGGAAGGCCGCATCGCCCGGCCAGACCACGCCGTTGACCTCCCGGCCCCGCGCGTCCCGCACGAACGCGCCTTCCTCGGTGCCGCTGTCGTAGACCGCCACACCGGGCTCCGCCTTCACCGCCGGGTCCACGATCGACACCATCCGGATCCCGGACTCGGCCAACTCCGCGGCCAGACCGGGCAGATCGGGAAACCGGCCCTTGTCGACGGTGAAGACCTGGTGGCCGTCGAAGTGGTCGATGTCCAGATGCAGCACCGACAGGGGCAGTTCCCGCTCGCGGTAGCCCGCCACGACCCGCCGCACCTCCCGCTCGCTGCCGAAGCCCCAGCGCGAGTGGTGGTGGCCCAGCGCCCAGCTCGGCGGCAGCGCGGGCCTGCCGGTCAGCGCCGTCCAGCCGTTGAGCACCCGCGACGGTGTACCGGTGATCACCCAGTAGCGCAGCGGCCCGCCGTCCATCCGCAGCTCGCAGCCGCCCGGCCGGTCGTGGCCCGAGCCCGCGCCCTCCTCACCGTCCCGCAGCGTCACCCTGCCGTCCCACGTGTTGTCGTGGAAGACCAGGTGGCAGCCCGCGTCGGCGACCACGAGCTGCACCGGCATGGTGATGTACAGCGGGTCGTCGCCCGGCTCGAAGGAGCCGTCGGGGTCGGTGTTCCACAGCCGGTAGCCGCCCGCGGGCAGCCGCGGTCCCACGGCCCGACCGCCGAGCCCGTACACCCGCGCGTCGGCCGGGGTCTCCGAGCGCTGCACCCAGCGCGCGCCCACCCCCGGCTCACCGCCGGTCGGCTCCCACCAGCGCGGCGGCAGCTCCCTGCGCAGCAGCACGCCGCCGGGCGTGCGGATCTCCACCGCGCCGTGCCGCGACACCAGGACGGTGACGCGCTCGGACACCACCCGCCAGCCGTCCTTGTCCGGTTCGAGGATCGCCCGCAGATCCGCCTCGGGCCGCCCGCCGGCCAGCGCGTACGACGGGTCGGGATCCGCGCCGTCCCAGCCGCAGAAGACAGCGCCGCCGATCGCCACCCGTACCCGCAGCACGGAGCGCGCGAACCGCACCCGGCCGCCGCCGGGCAGCGGCTCCACCTCCTGCGCGGCGCCCGGCACCCGGGCGCGCTCGGCGCCGCGCCGCGGCAGATCCCGCGCGTCCGTGCGCTGCCGCCGCCAGGCCGAGCGTGTGGCACGCCGGCCCTCGGCGGAACCCGCCGTCCGCACCGACCGCAGCAGGTCCCGAGCGTCCATGCCCCCACCCTTCCATCGAAACCGCCGGTCGCGCCGCTCGTTCAGCCACCGTTCACCTGGAGGGGGCGGTGCGCGACCCGCGCCGGTCGCCGGCGCCGCCGACCCGGACCGCACCCCGCGCCCGTGCCCTCCCGGCGGCGGGGCCGGGCCCGCGCGGGCCCGGTGAGTGATCTTCCCAGGGATCTTGGCGGGAACCCCGGCGGGAGCCGGAAACAGAGCCACCCCGTCGCCGCCCCGCCGCCCGGACCACCCCCTCGGAACCCCTCGTCAGAGCCCCCGCCGACCCCCGCCGCGCGACCCGTGGGCCACCCCGCCCTGGCGCCGAAGACGATCACATGGCATCGTCCTGCCCAGGCCCGGGGCGGGACATTCCGCCCGCAGGGGACCAGCCGCAGATACGCGACGACGCGTACCGTCCGGGGAGCCGCCCATATGAGCACCACGCCCGAGCCCGCCGACAGCCCGGAGCCCCTGTGGACGCCGGGACCCGAGCGGATCGCCCGCGCGCAGGTGACCCGGTTCCAGGACTGGACGGCCGAGCGGTACGGCGCCCCGGCAGCCGTGCCCGGCGACCCCGCCGCGAGCTACCACGCGCTGCACGCCTGGTCGGTCCGCGACCCCGACGCCTTCTGGCGCGCGATCACCGAGTGGTACGACGTCCGCTTCAGCACCCCGTACGAGACGGTGCTCGCCGACGCCTCGATGCCCGGCGCCCGCTGGTTCCCCGGCGGGACCCTCAACTACGCGGAGCACGCGCTGCGCCCGGCCCTCGACCCGGCCCGCGCGGACACCCCCGCCCTGCTGCACCTGGACGAGAGCCATGAGACCGGCACGGTGAGCTGGGCCGAACTCAGCCTCCAGGTCGCCTCGCTCGCCGCGGCCCTGCGCCGCCTCGGCGTCACCCCCGGCGACCGCGTCAGCGGCTACCTCCCCAACATCCCGCAGGCCGTCGTCGCGCTGCTCGCCACCGCGGCCGTCGGCGGCGTATGGACCTCCTGCGCCCCGGACTTCGGTGCCCGCAGCGTCCTCGACCGCTTCCAACAGGTCGAGCCCGTCGTGCTGTTCACCGTGGACGGCTACCGCTACGGCGGCAAGCGGCACGAACGGACCGACGTCGTCACCGAACTGCGCGCAGGGCTGCCCTCGTTGCGCGCCACCGTGCACATCCCGCTGCTCGGCACGCCCGCCCCCGAAGGCGCCCTGGACTGGGCGGATCTGACCGCCGATGACACCGCGCCCGCGTACGAGGCCGTGCCCTTCGACCACCCGCTGTGGGTGCTCTACTCCTCCGGCACCACGGGACTGCCCAAGGCCATCGTGCAGTCCCAGGGCGGCATCCTGCTCGAACACCTCAAGCAGACCGGCCTCCACCTTGACCTCGGCCCGGACGACCGCTTCTTCTGGTACACCTCCACCGGCTGGATGATGTGGAATTTCCTGGTCTCCGGGCTCCTGGCCGGTTCCACCGTCGTGCTCTACGACGGCAGCCCCGGCTACCCCGACGTCGCCGCCCAGTGGCGGGTGGCGGAACAGACCGGCACCACCGTCTTCGGCACCTCCGCCGCGTATGTGATCGCCTGCCGCAAGGCGGACATCCACCCCGGCCGTGACGTCGACCTGTCGGCCGTCAAGTGCGTGGCCACCACCGGCTCGCCGCTGCCGCCCGACGGCTTCCGCTGGCTGCACGACGAGGTCAAGGAAGACCTGTGGATCGCGTCGGTCAGCGGCGGCACCGATGTGTGCAGTTGCTTCGCGGGCGGTGTCCCCACCCTCCCCGTGCACATCGGTGAGCTCCAAGCGCCGTGCCTGGGGACCGACTTGCAGGCGTGGGACGCGCAGGGCCGCCCGGTCGTCGACGAGGTCGGCGAGCTGGTCGTCACCAACCCCATGCCGTCCATGCCCATCAGGTTCTGGAACGACCCGGACGGCGCCCGCTACCGCGAGAGCTACTTCGAGATGTTCCCCGGCGTGTGGCGGCACGGCGACTGGATCACCCTCACCTCGCGCGGCACGGTCGTCATCCACGGCCGCTCCGACTCCACCCTCAACCGCCAGGGCGTCCGCATGGGTTCCTCCGACATCTACGAGGTCGTCGAACGCCTGCCGGAGATCCGCGAGTCGCTGGTCATCGGGATCGAACAGCCCGACGGCGGCTACTGGATGCCGCTGTTCGTGCAGCTCGCCGACGGCGCGGAACTGAACGACGCGCTGCGCGACCGGATCCGCACCGCGATCCGCGCCCAGCTCTCGCCGCGCCACGTACCCGACGAGGTCATCGCCGTCCCCGGCGTCCCCCACACCCTCACCGGCAAGCGCATCGAGGTCCCCGTCAAACGGCTCCTCCAGGGCACCGCCCTCGACAAGGCCGTCAACCCGGGTTCGGTGGACGACCTCGGGGTGCTGCGCTTCTACGAGCGGCTCGCCGCCGAACGCGCGAAGGGCCGCTCGTAGAAGGTCACTTCAGGTGCCGACGGTCACGTCCGCGCCGCCGTCATCCGGTGTACGCCGCGAAGATCTTCGAGAACTCGTACGGCGTCTGCGAGATGTTGGTGCACTTGTAGGTGGCGCCGGTGCACGCGTTTGCGTCCCGGCCCTCCTCCCAGAACGAGAGCATGCCCAGGTGCTTGCTCTGCGCGAAGGCGACGAGCTGACGGGCGTCGGCCTGGTCGTAGACGTGTCCGTCGTCGTTCTGGCCGAGCATCGGCGTCACGCCGACCATCGCCCAGAGCTGCGCGTCGGACTTGGTCGGATAGAGGGGCTTGAGCTGTCCGAACAGGCTGTTGGCGGCCTGGACCGCCGCGTCGCCGTAGTCGACGCTCTGGTAGTAGTCCATGGCCATCACATTGACCATGTCCAGGTTGACGCCCGCGTTCTTCGCGGAGGTGACCACGTTCAGCCCGTTCGCGTCGAGACCGTTGGGCAGCACGGGCAGGGTCAGCGAGATCCGCAGATTCGGGTGGGACTGCTGGAGCAGCGCCAACGCCTGTGAGCGCAGGGCGATCGACGCGGGTTCCGCGACCGCCGAGCCCTCGATGTCGAAGTCGACGTAGGACAGGTTGTACGCGTCGACCACGGCGCCGTACTCGGTGGCCAGCGCACTGGCCGAACCGCACGCCTGGGCCAGCTCGATGCCGCTCGCGCCGCCGAAGGAGACCTTCACGTCCCCGCCGGCCGCCCTGATGGCGTCGATCTGGTCCTTCGCCCACGCCTGGCGCGGGTCATAGGCGTTGAACCACGACGCCTTGCAGCCCGCCGAGGTCACGAAGGCGAGCGTGAAGCTCTTCACGCCGCTCGCCTGGGACATCGCCGTGAGACTCGGCGTCGGCCAGGCGCCCATGTCCACGTACGGCGCGGTACGG
This sequence comes from Streptomyces sp. NPDC024632, assembly GCF_055559175.1. Taxonomy (NCBI): domain Bacteria; kingdom Bacillati; phylum Actinomycetota; class Actinomycetes; order Kitasatosporales; family Streptomycetaceae; genus Streptomyces; species Streptomyces sp. NPDC024632. Next base: position 7,354 of record NZ_JBVHLD010000021.1, on the reverse strand, counting down.
ATCACGCCGGGGCTCGGATTCCCGCCGCCACCGGTCGCGCTCGTGGCGCCGCTGACGGCCGCGCTGTACGCCGAGTAGTTGCCCGCCGCGTCCTTGGCGCGGACCTGGAAGGAGTACGCGGTGGACGCCGCGAGACCCGTCGCGGTGTACGAGGTGCCGGTCACGGCGACCGGCGTGCCGCCGTTGCGTGAGACCTCGTAACCGGCCACGGAACCGGAGTTGTCGGTCGAGGCGTTCCACTTCACCGTCAGCGAGGAGCTGGTCGGCGAGCCCACGGTGACGCCGCCGGGCACGGTCGGAGGCGTGGTGTCGGAACCGCCGCCACCGCCGCCCGCGTCGCAAGAAGCCCCGTTGAGCTTGCAGTTGGCCGGGGTGGCGGTTCCCGAACCCACCCAGCCGAAGACGGCCGAGGCGCCCGGCGCGAGCGTCCCGTTGTAGTCGCGGTTGGTGAACGTGTAGTGCGTGCCGCCGGACGTGGCGGACTGGGTCAGCAGCGCGTCCCAGTAGCTGCCGACGCTGCTGCCGGAGGCCAGGTCGAACTCGACCTTCCAGGAACTGATCGCGGAACCGCTGCCGTTGGTGATCGTGTACTGCGCCTGGTAGCCGCTGCCCCAGTCCGAGGTCTTGGCGAAGGCCGCGCCGACGCCGCCGGCCGCCGAGGCGGGAGGAACGAGGAACAGGACGAGCGTGCCGAAGAGCGCGAGGAGGAGTGTGAGGGATCTTCGCATGCCGGACTCCCATTTGGTCTGTACCAATGCCGCCCAGGATCTGGATACTTGACCGGCGCCGCCCCCGTCAATAGCGCCGCTGGCACCTCACTGACCACCCCCGTCACGGTGCGGTGCCTCAACCCCCGTACGTGCTCGCGGAGTCGGCGAGCACGCGACCGAAGTCGGCGGCCAGCACGGCCGCTTCCGGCACCCGCAGGTCCGCGACGGTGATCCGTACGCCCGGACCCGCACCGATCCGGAACCGCGACCCGCCCGCCACCCACCAGCCCTGCGATCGCAGGCCGTTGACGACCGCGGCCTCGTCGCGCACCGGCACCCACACATTCAGACCGCTCACCGCGGCCCCGGTGATCCCGTGCTCCGCGAGCGCCGCGATCAGCGCCTCGCGGCGCTCGGTGTACGCCGTCCCCGCCGCGGCGACCCGTTCCGCCGTCGCCGGATCGGTCATCAGCCGGACCACCGTCTCCTGGAGCACATGGCTGACCCAGCCCGACGTCAGCAGCATCCGGCCGTCGTGCCGGGCGAGCGTGACGGGGTCGCAGGCCATCGCTGTCCACCGCAGATCGGTGCCCAGATGCTTGGAGACCGTACGGATCTGCGCCCATCGCCCCGGACCCCGCGCCCCCGCCGTGGTGAGCGAGTGCAGCGGACCGCCCGCCGTGTCCGCGCTGTGGTCGTCCTCGACGACCAGCACCTCGGGCGACCCCGCCAGCACCGCGAGCAACTCCTCCCGGCGCGCCTCCGACACCCGCGACCCGTACGGATTCTGCGCGCGCGGACACAGCACCACCGCCCGCGCGCCGGCCCGCAGCGCCGACCGCAGCGCTTCCGGCCGCATCCCCTCGTCGTCCACCGCCACCGCGAGCGTCCGCAGCCCCAACGCCGGTACGAGATCGAGCAGATGGTGGAAGCCGGGGTCCTCGACGGCCACCGCGTCGCCGGGTCGCAGCTCCACCGACAGCAGCCGCGCGACGCAGTCCAGCGCGCCGTGCGCGAAGGTCACCTGCCCGTCGGGCACCCCGTCCCGGCGGAACCACGCCCGCGCCAGCTCCTCCAACTGCGGCAGCCGGGGCGAGGCGCGGTGCGAACGCGCGCCGGGCGACAGCCGTCCCGGCGGCACCAGATCCGGCAGGAAGGCCGGGTCCGGATGGCCGCCCGCCAGATCCCGCAGCCCCTCTGGCACCCGGGGCGGACGCCGCGAGGCCACCGAGGGCGCCGACGCGACCACCGTCCCGCCGCGCCCGCGCGTCACCACGATCCCGCGCCGCCGCAGCTCCTTGTACGCCGTCGCCACCGTCCCCGGACTGACGCCGAGTCCGTCCGCCAGCGTCCGCACCGGCGGCAGCGCGTCCCCCGGGCGCAACCGCCCTTCGGTCACCGCCCGTTCGGCCGACGCGGCAATCTCCCTGGCCGTCGCACCGCTGATCGCATATTGTGTTGCCACATACATGAGTATGTACCAATACAAAGCCGTACGGCAAGCGAGTACGTGGCGGACGAGCGGCGAACGAACCCGGTGACGAGGGGGAGCGGACACGATGCGGATACCGCCGATACCAGGAGGCCCGGACGGGCGGCGGATGCTCTGGATCAACCTCATCGACAAGACCGGCTCAGGACTCTGGGTCGCCGTCACCGCCCTCTACTTCGTCCTCATCGGCGGACTCAGCACCGGCCAGGCCGGACTGCTGCTCGGCCTCGGCGGCGCCGCCGGCATCGCGGGCGCGCCCGTCGCGGGCCGCCTGGCCGACCGCGTGCCGCTCACCCGCGTGCTGTTCGCCGTCCAACTCCTGCGCGGCGCCTCCAGCCTGCTGCTCCTGCTCGCCCACGGCTTCTGGCAACTGCTGCCCCTGGTCGCCCTCGGCAGCTTCGGCGAACGCTCCGCCTCCGTCCTCACCAAACTCTTCGCCGCCCGCGTCGCGGGACCCGACCGCGCCCGCTACCAGGCCGTACAGCGCACCGTCGTCAACGTCGGCTACACCGTCGGCGGCCTCGGCGCCTCCGCCGCCCTGGCCATCGGCACCAGCGCGGTCTACCGCGGCCTGCTCCTCGGCGACGCCCTGTCCTTCGTCCTCGTCGCCGCCCTGGTCGCCCGCTGCGCCGAACCCCCCTCGGCCAGCAGAACCGTCGCCGCCCACACCGCCCCGACCGCCACCACGGCCACAACCTCCCTCCCGCACCGCGAAGTCGGCGCCCCCTCGAACCCCTGGCGGGACCGCGGATACCTCCTCTACGCCGCCCTCGACTCGGCGATGTTCCTGTACGGCTGCGCGCTCAGCGTCGGCATGCCGCTGTGGATCATCACCCGCACCGACGCCCCGCACGGCCTCGCAGCCGCCATCTTCGTCGTCAACACCGTCATCGTGGTCGCCTTCCAGGTCCGGCTCTCCCGGCACGGCAGGACCCCACGCGTCGCCGCCGACTCCCTGCGCCGGGTCGCCGTATGGTTCCTGCTCTCCGGAGCCGCCACGGCCGTCGCCGTCGTCCACACGCGATGGGCCGCGACCGCCGCGATCCTCGCCGCCGCCATCGCCTTCACCGTCGTCGAGATGATCCAGTCCGCCATCTCCTGGGAACTGTCCGTCGCCCTCGCACCCGACGACGCACAGGGCAGCTACGTCGGCGTGCACGGCCTCGCCCAGTCCACCTCACGCTGCGTCGGCCCGCTGCTCATGACCTCCGTCGTCATCGCCACAGGACCGACCGGCTGGATCGCGCTCGGCGCCGTACTCGCCGCCGCAGCGCTCCTGCAACGCCGCCTGGTCCTGCGCCGCCTCGACCGACCGCACCCGACCGCCGCAGAACCGCCGTTGTCAGTGCCCCCGGTTACGGTGAGTGAGCACTAGGGGTCATCGGGACCCCGGTGCCACACCGAGGGGGAAGCATGTCCAGCACCAAGAACCGCACCACCCACCGCAAGAACCGCCACGCCCGCGCCGACCAGGCACAACGCCCGCCCCGGCACCGCGCGGCCCACCGCAGGGCGCTGCGCCGCGAAGCCCCCACCGTCGTCGCCCTGCTCCTGGACGACGAGGACTTCGCGGCCCTGACCGACCACCGCAGCTTCGCCTTCGACAACTACGCACAGTATCTGCACGCCGTCGACGCCTTCCTCCGCCACCTGCACGCCCAGGGCCACCACATCGCCGTCACACTCTTCGACCCCGACGCCTACGCCGACTACTGCACCACCACCCGCCAGCCCCCGGACAGCGCCACCACCCGCACCCACTACACCGCGGAGGCGACCGCCGCGGGCCCCTCCATCGCCTACACCCGCCAGTCCCTCACCCTGCTGCGCGCCCAACTCGCCCACGAAGCCGACCGCCGCGCCACCTGGGAGAGCGCCACCGACGCCCTCACCCGGGCCGGCACCTGCCCCGACTGCGGACAGGACCTCGCCCACTGCGCCTTCGACCGCGCCTCCGACACCCTGCTGCGCCTCATCGAGACCGTCGGCCCCGGCACCCACCACGTCGTGTGCAGCCTCCCCGCCGACGACGGCCCACTGCTCGCCGCCGTCCACGTACACGCCGACACCGACGACACGATCGAACTCGCGGAGAACGACGCCCTCGTGCTCTGCACCGTCATGGCCGCCAGCACCGCCACCGGCCGGACCGGAGGCGTCGTCCTGCGCACCACCCACGACGACGAACGGCCCGACACCGTACGCGGCTGGTCCCTGCGCGACGGCCACCTCCACCCGCTCACCGAAGCGGAGGTCTTCAACGCCTACTGCACCGACGCCGCCACCGGCGACCCCGTACCGCCCGAGCACGGCGTCGTCTACCGCGCGGGACTCCCCCTGCCGCCACCGCCCGTCGACCGCATCGGCCCGACGGGTCCCTTCGGACCCCTCACATGAGGGAGAGGCCGCAGTACGGGACCGGCTAGCGCGGAACACCGGGCCGATGACAAAACGGCGGAGGGCGCCCCACCCCGCACGGGTGGAACGCCCTCCGCCAACCGGCCCGACCGCCGTCGTAGCCGTCGTCGGCTCACTCGCCGGACAGCACGCCCTGCGCCGCCCGCCGCGCATCATCGGCGCTGTCGGTCGCCCGAGCCGCGGCAGCCGCACGCTCGCACTGCGCCAGCGTGTACTTCGCCAACGTCGCCCGCACATAAGGAATCGACGCCGCACCCATCGAAAGGCTGGTGACACCCAGACCCGTCAGCACACACGCGAGCAGCGGATCCGCCGCCGCCTCACCGCACACACCACAGCTCTTGCCCTCGGCCCGAGCCGCGTCCGCGGACGCCGCCACCAGGTCGAGCAGCGCGGGCTGCCACGGGTCCTGAAGCCGCGACACCGCACCGACCTGCCGGTCCGCCGCGAAGGTGTACTGCGCCAGGTCATTGGTGCCGAGCGACAGGAACTCGACCTCCTGGAGAATCGACCGCGCCCGCAGCGCAGCCGACGGAATCTCCACCATCGCGCCGAACTTCGCCCGCAGCCCCGCCGCACGGCACGCGTCCGCGAACGCCTTCGCGTCCTGACGGTCCGCCACCATCGGCGCCATGACCTCCAGATACACCGGAAGCCCCTCCGACGCCTTCGCCAGCGCGGTGAGCTGCGTCCGCAGCACCTCCGGGTGGTCGAGCAGCGACCGCAGCCCCCGCACACCCAGCGCCGGGTTGGGCTCGTCCGCGGGCGTCAGGAACTCCAGCGGCTTGTCGGCGCCCGCGTCGAGCACGCGCACCACCACCCGGCCCTCGGGGAACGCCTCGAGCACCTGGCGGTACGCCTGAACCTGCTTGTCCTCCGTCGGCGCCTTCGAGGAGTCGTCCAGGAACAGGAACTCCGTACGGAACAGACCCACGCCCTCCGCCCCCGCCGCCACCGCCGCGGGCACATCGGCCGGCCCGCCGACATTCGCCAGCAACGGCACCTTGTGCCCGTCCGACGTCGCACCAGGACCCGACGACGCCGACAGCGCCGCCTTCCGGGCCGCCGCCGCCTCGGACAGCGCGGTCCGCTTCTCCTGGTCCGGCTCGACGAACACCTCACCGGTGCTGCCGTCGACCGCGATCAGCGTCCCCTCGGCCAGCTCACCCGCACCAGGCAGCGCCACCACGGCCGGCACCCCGAGCGCCCGCGCCAGAATCGCGCTGTGACTGGTCGGCCCGCCCTCCTCGGTGACGAAACCGAGCACCAACGCAGGGTCGAGCAGCGCCGTGTCCGCAGGCGCCAGATCACGCGCGATCAGCACATACGGCTCGTCGCTGTCCGGCACACCTGGCATCGGCACACCCAGCAGCCGCGCGACGATCCGGTTCCGCACGTCGTCCAGATCCGCGACCCGACCGGCCAGATACTCACCAGCGCCCGCCAACAGCGCCCGGTAGGAGGCGAAAGCGTCGTACACCGCGCGCTCGGCCGTACTCCCCACCGCGATCCGGCGCTCGGCGTCGGCCAGCAGCTCCGGGTCCTGCGCCATCAGCGCCTGCGCCTCAAGCACCGCCTGCGCCTCGCCGCCCGCGAGATGTCCACGCGCGGTCAGATCGGCGGCCACCGCCTCGACGGCCTGCCGCGCCCGGCCCTGCTCGCGCGGAGCGTCGTCCGCCGGGATCTGCTTGGCGGGCGGCTCCAGAACAGCGGTGCCCATGTGCCGTACCTCGCCGATCGCCACACCGTGGCTGACACCGACGCCTCGCAGCGTTGTCTCCATCTCACCCGTCTCCGGTCGATGCGGCGGGTCGATGACGCCGCCGCTTAGGTTGCGTGCCCCCGCTGGCCTGACTCCTGGCGGAGCGCGGGACTACTTCCAGGTGAAGAGAGTGCCGCCCGCTTCGATCTCGCCGCTCTCCGCGACCTCGCCGAGCGCTTCCACCGTGGCCTCGAGCGCGACCACGGGGCACACCGGCGACTTCCCGGCCTCCTCGACGGCCGCCGGATTCCACCGGACGACCTCCTGGCCGCGGCTGACGGTGTCGCCCTTGGACACCAGCAACTCGAATCCCTCGCCATTGAGCTGAACGGTGTCGATGCCGAGGTGCGTCAGTACTCCGTGCCCTTCGTCGTCCACGACGACGAACGCGTGCGGGTGCAGAGAAACAACGACTCCGTCCACCGGGGACACCGCCACCGTCGACTCGCGCACGGGGTCGATGGCCGTACCCGGTCCCACCATGGCGCCGGAGAACACGGGGTCGGGCACTGCCGCGAGCCCGATGGCCCGTCCGGCCAGCGGAGAAGAAACGGTCGTCATGGGAAGCCTCCTATATGCGGAGCTCAAGACGCCGTCACTGCCTGTCACCGGACGGCGAGGCCGCGAGAGCAGCCTAAGTCATGTCAAGTATGGATTCCGCCCGAGCGGAAGCGACCACATGATGACCCTTCCCGATCGGAAGTCTGTCATCCGGCCACCCTCAGCCACCGTGACTGTCACCGCGACCGCAACGGCCGCGGTCGATTTGCTCCGAGCGGGGGAGTCCAGTACGTTGGCACAACCGCCTCGACGAGACCCGCGGAAACGTGTGTGCTCGGAACGGGGTTGGTAATTCCGACCGAATAGCTTCTGCTAAAGTCGGAGACACGACGAAGGGAAAGCCCGGAGGGCCGGTGAAACGGTCTGAAGGAAGCTTCCGTTCCTTGAGAACTCAACAGCGTGCCAAAAGTC
>NZ_JBVHLD010000020.1:98754-165306 GCF_055559175.1 Streptomyces sp. NPDC024632 | reverse complement strand
CACACTCGCGATCCCCGCATCCCGGCAGGCACGGGCAACGCGGACAGCAATTTCACCGCGGTTCGCGATGAGCACCTTGCGCACGATGGCTCCCTTGGCTCATTTGGCTGGTTCGGCTTCCCCGACCCCGGCGGCTTCCCGGCTCCGACGCCCCGCGGCGGTCAGGGGGCCGCGCGGCGGACGGCCGCGCTCACGGCGTCCAGCCGCCGCTCCGGCCGCCGCGCCGCCACTGGCCGGGGCCGCGGTCCGGGGCGGGCACCGTGCCCCGCCGCCACGATCGCCGCGAAGGTGACCGCCGCGCCGCGGGCTCGTCACCGAGCGCGGCGCCGGCGCCCGCCCACACCGCGAGCAGCGCGGCCAGCTCCTCGGCGGTGGGCTCGCCCCGCACCACCCGGATGTCGGGGTCGCGCGCGCCGCTCACAGCGGGATGTTCCCGTGCTTGCGCGGCAACCGCGTCACCCGCTTGTCGGCGAGCGCGCGTAGCGCCTGGGCCACCTGCCCGCGGGTCTCGTGCGGCATGATCACCGCGTCCACGTAGCCCCGCTCGGCGGCGACGTAGGGGTTGCACAGCGCCTGTTCGTACTCGGCGCGCAGCCGGTCGCGCTCGGCGGCCGGGTCCTCGGCCTGCTCGACGGCGCGGCGGTGCAGGACGGTGACCGCGCTCTCGCCGCCCATGACGGCGATCTCGGCGGTGGGCCAGGCGAGGTTGACGTCGGTGCCGAGGTGCTTGGAGCCCATGACGCCGTACCCGCCGCCGTACGCCTTGCGGGTGACGACCGTGACCATGGGGACGGTGGCCTCGGCGTAGGCGTAGATCAGCTTGGCGCCGCGCCGGATGATGCCGCCGCGTTCCTGCTCCAGGCCCGGCAGGAAGCCGGGGACGTCCACGAAGGTGAGGACGGGGATGTGGAAGGCGTCGCAGGTGCGGATGAAGCGGGCGGCCTTCTCGCTGGCGTCGATGTCGAGCGCCCCGGCCATGTGAGAGGGCTGGTTGGCGACCACGCCGACACTGCGGCCCTCCACCCGGCCGAAACCGCAGATGATGTTGCGGGCGAACAGTTCCTGCGTTTCGAGGAGCTCGCCGTCGTCGAGGACGGTGTGGATCACCTGGTGCATGTCGTAGGGCCGGTTGGCCTCGTCGGGGATCAGCTCGTCGAGCGCGAGGTCGGCGGCGGTAAACTCCTCCGCGGCGCGCACCTCGTAGTCGGGCGCGTCGTCCATGTTGTTCGACGGGAGGTAGCCGAGGAGCAGGCGGACGTACTCGAACGCCTCCTTCTCGTCGCGCGCGAGGTGGTGGGCGTTGCCCGAGACGGCGTTGTGGCTGTAGCCGCCGCCCAGTTCCTCGCGGTCGATCTGGTGGCCGGTCACCGTCTTCAGCACGTCGGGCCCGGTGACGAACATGTGGGAGATGCCCTCCACCATGACGATGAAGTCGGTGATCGCCGGAGCGTAGACGGCGCCGCCCGCGCAGGGGCCGGTCATCAGGGAGATCTGCGGGATGACGCCGGACGCCTGGACGTGCCGCTTGACCAGTTCGGCGTAGAGGGCGAGGGAGACCACGCCCTCCTGGATGCGGGCGCCGCCCGAGTCGTTGATGCCGATGATCGGGCAGCCGGTGCGCAGCGCCAGGTCCATCACCTTGAGGATCTTCTCGCCGTAGACCTCGCCGAGGCTGCCGCCGAAGACGGTGAAGTCCTGGGCGAACAGGCAGACCCGGCGGCCGTCGATCGTGGCGTATCCGGTGATCACGCCGTCGCCGAGCGGACGCTGGCGGTCCATGCCGAAGTCGTGGCAGCGGTGCCTGGCCATGGCGTCCAGCTCGACGAAGCTGCCCGGGTCGACCAGGGCGTCGATGCGTTCGCGGGCGGTGAGCTTGCCCTTGTCGTGCTGGCGCGCGACGGCTGGTGCGTCGGTCGCCAGCCGCGCCGACTCGGCCCGCCTGCGGGTGAGTTCGGACAGCCGCTCGGCGGTGGTTCCTCTTCCTGGGCTTGCGGACACGGTGTCTCCTCGGTGCGTCATGACCTGGCCGTGCGGGCGTCGCGGGGCCCGGACGTCAGCCGCTTCGTACGACGGCGTCGGCCAGCGATCCGTCCGTGTAGAGCTGTCGGCAGGCGCGGCGTCGCACCTTGCCGCTGGAGGTCTTGGGCAGAGTGCCGCGCCGCACCAGCAGTACGTCGTCCGCCTCCAGCCGATGATTGTCCCAGACCGCCTCACGTACAAGCCTGTGCAGCCGTTCCGTACCGGTCTCGCGCAGGGTCCGCCCGTCGGCCTCCACGACGACGACCAGTTTCTCGGTGCTGCCGTCGTCCACGGAGAAGGCCGCAGCGCAGTTGGGGCGCAGGCCGGGGGCGGCGGTCTCGGCGGACAGTTCGATGTCCTGCGGGTAGTGGTTGCGGCCCGCGCGGATGACGAGGTCCTTGAGCCGCCCGTTGATGTACAGGGTGCCGTCGTGGAGGAAGCCGAGGTCGCCGGTGCGCAGGTATTCGTGGCTGTCGTCGGCGGCGGGGGCGGTGCGGGCCCAGAAGGTCTCCTTGCTCGCCTCCGGGCGGCCCCAGTAGCCGGCCGCGACGCAGGGTCCGTTGATCCAGATCTCGCCGACGCGGCCGTCGGGCAGCGGGTTCAGGGTCGCGGGGTCGACGATCCTGATCCGGGTCCCGGGCTCCGGCGCGCCGCAGCCGACGATCGGCACGGCGCCGGGCGCGTCCGCGTCGACCTGCCGGACCACGCCGTCCCGCAGGGCGTCGTCGGAGACCCACAGGGCGGCGGGTTCCCGGTCGACGCGGTCGCCGGTGGCCTTCAGGGTGTTCTCGGCGAGCCCGTAGCCGGGGCACATCGCGCGCGGGTCGAAGCGCGCGGGGGCGAAGGCGGCGGCGAAGTTCTCGATGGTCCGCCAGCGCACCGGTTCCGCGCCGTTGCCCGCGACCTGCCAACTGGACAGGTCGAGGCCGGGGCCGATCCGGCCTTCCGCGGCGGCTGACACGCACAGGTCGTACGCGAAGCCGGGCGCGGCGGCGTGCGTGCCGCGGAACCGCGAGATCGCCTCCAGCCAGCGGGCCGGGCGGCGGATGAACGCCTCGGGTGTCATCAGGTACGAGGTCGGGCCCGCCCACAGCGGCAGCACGATCCCGAACAGCATGCCCATGTCGTGGAAGAGCGGCAGCCAGGACACCACGGTGGCGCCGGGGCCGCAGGGCCACAGGTCGTCGGTCTCCCGCGCGTTGGCCATGAAGTTGGCGTGGGTGACCATCACGCCCTTGGGGTCGCCGGTCGACCCCGAGGTGTACTGGAGCAGCGCGGTGTCGCCCGGTCCCGGCAGGGTGCCGTGCCACTGCTCCGGGTCCGCGCCCCCGGCGGCGTCCTCGGGCAGTTCGTCGGTGGGGATCAGCGTCAGGCCGGTCAGCTCCGGGCGGTCGCCGAACCGCTCCCGCAGCTCGCGTGCCACGGCGGCCGTGGTGAGGACGGCGTGGGTGTCCGCGTCGTCGGCGATGCCGCGCAGCCGCTGGAGTCCGCTGACCCGGCTGGGCACCTGGACCGGCGCCGCGGCGATGCCCGCGTACATGCAGCCGAGCAGGGCGCGGACGAAATCGAATCCTGAGGGGTAGAGCAGTACGGCGTTGCGGCCGGCGAGTCCGGCCGCGGTGAGCGCGACGGCGTGCCGCCGGGCGTCGGCGTCGAGGGCGCCGTAGGTCAGCGGGTCCTGCGGCTCCTCGCCGTCGTGCAGGAAGACGAAGGCGGTGTCGTCCGGCCGTGTCGCGGCGCGCAGCCGCAGCGCGTCCACCAGGGTGCGCACCTCGGGCAGGGTGCGCAGGTCGAGCGGCGCGGAGGGGTCGGGGTTCGGGGGCACGGCCTCGGCGACGGGCTGTCGCGTCAGGTCGATGCTCATGGTCAGCGCTCCTTGTCGAGCCGGGCGAGCCGTCCGCGGTAGAAGGTGAGCGGGCCGTCGTCCTCCAGCGTGCCGAGCGAGGTGACGGCGCCGACCACGATCCGGTGGTCACCGCCGTGGTACTCGTCGGCGACCTTGCACTCCAGGTAGCCGATGGCGTCGCGCAGGATGGGCGCGCCGGCGCTGCCGCTGAGGCAGTCCAGCCCGTCGAAGCGGGTCGGTCCCGGTGCGGCGAAGCCCATGGCGACCGGGCCCTGTGCCGCGCCGAGGATGCTCACGGCGAAGGTCCCGGTGGCGCGGACGGCGGCCAGCAGCCGGGAGTCGTGCCGCAGGCAGAACAGCACCAGGGGCGGTTCCAGCGAGACGGAGGTGAAGGAGTTGACGGTGGCGCCGACCCATTGCCCGTCGATCACGCTGGTGACAACGGTGATGCCGGTGGTGAAGTGCCCGCACACCTGGCGCATGGCGGACGGCTCCGGCGGCAGGGCCTGGGCGGGGAACCTCTTGGTTCCGGTGTCTGCTTCCATGTCCACGATCCCCAGGTGGGCGAGTCTGCGTCGGATGTCCTGTTCCTGGTCAGTCGTCATGGCCGAGGTCTTTTCCGCCGCCGCGCGCGCCGTAGGGCCGCACCAGGCGCAGCACTCCCGGTGGTGCTTCCTTGCGCGCCCACAGCAGGGTGCGCACCCGTTGCGGGGTGGTGAGGACGTACTCGCGGTCGGTGGGGTCGCCGAAGCCGTAGATCGGCGGCACCATCGCTTCGTTCCGCAGGCGGACGAAGATCCGGTCGGCGCTCTGGCGGGCGGTGGCGCGGCCCTCGGCGGTGTCGCGGCAGGCGGCGAGGGTGAAGTCGAGCAGCTCGCGGTATTCCGGCAGCGTCTCGTGGCAGACACCGGTGGCGGGGTCGGCGCGCAGCGAGGTGAGGGCGGCCTCGGCGGCGCCGGACGCCATCGTCTTGGCGCTCCGCTTGAGGGAGAGCGCGTCGAACATGGTGCCCAGCAGCCAGACCCTGGCCGTCGCACTCCACAGCGCGGGGTGCGAGCTGGCGGTCAACGCGGCGTCCACCAGGCGGTCCTGACGGTCCGCCATGCCGTGCTGCAAACGCTCCAGATAACGGAAGCGGCCCGCCGACCAGTCGTCGTCCCTGGCCGCGGCGAGGATGTCGGAGGCCGCGGAGTAGACGAGTTGGGCGGAGGTGTAGAGGTCGCGGCCGAGGACCGGGTCGCCGCCGAGCGCGGAGCCGTCGAGCAGCAGCATGCGGTCGCCCACGGTGCGCGAGGCGTGCCACTGGCCGGAGTCGGCCGTCCAGCAGAACATCGGCTGGGCGTCGGCGAGTTGGGCGGCGACGGCCGGGTGGCGGGCGGCGCGGGCAAGGATCTCCTCCCAGCCGTCGGTCCCCTGCCGGGGGAAGCGGGCGGCGTCCAGCGACAGGGTGACGGTGGCGAGCGCGGAGCCGGCCGGCGTACCCGAGCCGTTGCGGAAGTGGCCGACCTGTATCCAGCCGCCGTCGAAGACGTGGTGCAAGGTGCCCTGCGACCAGGGGTGCGAACCCTTGAGGACCGGCGCGACCCACTCGTACGGCCGTACGCCGACGGCGTGCGCGCCGATCACCCGCGTGCCGGTGCCCCCGGAGACCCGCTCGGCGCCGAGCGCGCGGGCCACGGCCGAGTCGGGGCCGCCGGTGTCGACCACGAAGCGGGTGCGTATCTCCTCGCCCGAGGTCAGGGTCAGGCGTACCCGGTCGTCCTCGGCGACGGCCTTGTCGACCCGGACCCGCTGCCGTACCCGGGCGCCGTACCCGACGGCCGCGGCGAGCATCCAGGCGTCCAGGTCGGGCCGGTAGAAGCGGCTCTCGCCGTGCTCCGAGGGGATGTTGAACTGGAGGGAGTCGGCCCGCCGGTGCCCGGCGCCCTCGTGGTGGTGCACGAAGCCGAGGGTGCGCTGCACGCCGCAGTTGTACGACAGTTCGCGTCCGACCCGTCCCGCGTCGGCGAGCAGCGCGATCTCCGGCACCCGGAAGCGCTCGGCGATCACCTCGTAGAGGAACGAGGTGCACGGCAGCGTCATCTCACCCGGCTCGCTGCCGGACGTGTCGTGCTCGCCGAGCAGCAGGACGCGCAGGCCGTGCCGGGCGAGGATCACGGCCAGCGAGGTGGCCGTGATCCCGGTGCCCAGGACGGTGACGTCCGGGTCACGCTGGTCGTCTCCGATGTGGTCGGGGTCGGTTCTCATGGTGCCCATCACCTGTTCGGGTCGGATACGGATGGGTCAGCCGCCGTGCGCGACGCGTTCCATGGCGAAGCCGCGCATGGCGTGGGTCACCGTGCCCGCGATGTCGGCGGGTGCCTTGGTCCGGGCCCAGGCGACGGTGCGCGCCATGCGCGCGGGGGTCGCGTGGAAGAAGTGGTTGCCCGGCTTGTCGAGGTTGAGCGGCGGCGGGATGAAGTCGGCGGCGGAGAGCTGCGCGAACAGCCGCCGGGTCGCCTCCTGCGGTGTGATGGTGCCGTTCTCCACCTGCTCGCTGACGGCGGTGGTGTGGCGCAGTAGTTCGTTGCAGCCGTCGTGGGTGGGGAAGGGCGAGCCGAGGTACTTGGAGTGCTCCATCTCGCGCAGCGGGCCGGTGTCGCCGCCGCGCCGCAGCCGGTCGTAGACGCCTTCGAGGTGGAAGGTGCCGAGCACGGTGGAGATCGCCCAGGTCCTGAAGACCGCGTTCCACATCTCGTAGTCGCGGAAGGCGATGAAGGAGCTGTTGACCAGGTCGTCGTTGGCGCTGAGCAGGCCCTGCTCCAACTGCTCGACGAAGGCGAAGCGTTCGCGGGAGAAGTCGTCGTCGCGGATCGCGTCGAGCAGCCGGTAGCCCAGGACGTTGACGACTTCGAGGGTGTTGGTCAGGCCGCGGGAGTAGAGCGCGTCGATGAATCCGGCGGCGTGCGCGGTGATGCAGAAGCGGTCGCCGACGGTGCTGGTGGTCGAGTACTGCAACCGGCCGGTGGAGACCCACTCGCGGACCGGGCGGGCGTTCTTGAACTGCGGTGCGATGTCGGGGAACCGGCTGAGGAATTCGTCGAATTCCTGCTGCGGCGGGCCGTCGGGCCGCGGGTGGCGGCGCGGGTCCAGGGTGAGGCCGACGCTGCACAGCCGGTTGGTGCCGCCCTTGTTGTTGTCGAAGGGGATCACCCACAGCCAGCCGCCGTCGAAGACGTGGTGCAAGGTGCCCTGGTGCCACGGGCTGGGGTTGCCGTACTGCGACGGGTTGCGCATGACGTCGTCGTACGGGGTGACGCCCACCATGTGCGTGAACAGCGAGCGCGAGTGGTGCTTGAAGCGGGTGGGCTGTTCGCGCAGGCCGAAGTGCTCGGCGACCGGGGAGCGGTGGCCGCTGGCGTCGACCACGTAGCGGGCCTGGAAGGTCTCGCCGCGGTCGGTGGTCAAGGTGACGCCCGAGCCGTCGATGTCGACGTCCTGGATCCGGGTCTGCTGCCGCAGGACCGCGCCGTAGGAGGCGGCGGTGTACGCCATGTAGGCGTCGATGTCCTGCCGGTAGAAGTGGTTCTCGGTGTGCAGCATCTTCGGGATGACGAACTGGTTGACCTCGTCGGGCCGTTGGGCCTGGCCCTCGCGCTGGTAGACGAAGCCGAAGTTGCGCTTGACGCCGCAGGCCCCGGTCACGTGCTTGCGTACGCTCTGGAAGCTGGCGAGGTGGGCGATCTCCGGCACGTCGTAGCGGGCGCTGACGACCTTCATCAGCACCGAGGTGTAGGGGATGGTGGACTCCCCGATGGCGAACCGCGGGTGGGTGCCGGCGTCCAGCAGCAGCACCTTGGCGCCGTTGCGGGCGAGTACGGCGCCCAGGATCGAACCGGCGATGCCTGCGCCGAGAATGGCTACGTCGTGGCGGGTGTTCATCTGCGACCTCCTGGGATACGGCGGTGTGTCCTGGGGCTTCGGCCGGTGCAGCCGGATCGGTGGGTCAGTGCTGACGGGCGACCTCGGCGGCGAGCAGCCGTGCCCAGTGGACGGCCGGTTCCTCGAAGAAGGGACGGGGTTCCAGGCGCAGGGCCAGGTCGGCGCGGTAGCGGGCGATGACCTGCGTCACCCCCAGCGAGTCCAGTCCCAGGTCGAGAAGGCTGATGTCGTCGGTGATCTCGGTGAGCGCGACGCCGAGGTGGTCGGCGAGGACCGTTCTGACGTAGCCGTCGAGCAGCGGTTCGCGCTGGTCGGCGGGCGCGTCCAGGACGGCCCGCAGGTGTTCGGAGGGACCCTGGTCCTGGCCGGGACCGGCGCTGTCGGCGCGGACCTCGGTCAGCAGCGGGCGGGCGCGGCGCGATTCCAGCAGCGGGCCGAGCGTCGTCCAGTCGGCGCCGGAGACCACGGCGTGCGCGGTGTCGGAGGCGAGCAGCGGGCCCAGGTGCCGCAGCCCGGTCTCCGGGTCGATCGCCCGGAGCCCCAGGGCCTCCAGACGGGCCATCAGCTCGTCGCCGCCCAGGCCGCTGGCCACCCGCCAGGGGCCCCAGCTCACGCTGAGCGCGGTGGCGCCGGTGCCGCGCCGGTAGGCGGCGAGCGCGTCGAGGAAGCGGTTGGCCGAGGCGTACGCGCCCAGGTGCGCCGAACCCCACACGGAGGCGATGGACGACATCAGCAGGAAGAAGTCCAGCGGTGCGCCGTCCAGCAACCGGTGCAACGTCCAGGCTCCCTCGACCTTGGGCAGCAGCACGGCGTGCAGCGACTCGGGGTCGGCCTCCGCGATGTTCTGCGCCCCGGCCAGGCCCGCGGCGTGGATGACGCCGCGCAGCGGCTGCCCGCTGTCGGCGATGTCCGCGAGGACCGCCGCCATGCCCGCCTCGTCGCCCACGTCGGCGGCGGCGACGGTCACCCGCGCGCCCTCGGTCTCCAGGGCGCGGATGGCGGCGACCCGCTCGGCGACGGGCGCGGGGAGCGCCGGGTCGTCCCAGCTCTGACGCGGGGGCAGGCCCGCGCGGCCGGTGAGGACCAGGTGCCGGGCGCCGAGGCCGACCAGCCACTCGGCCAGCGTCAGCCCGAGGCCGCCGAGCCCGCCGGTGATCAAGTAGCTTCCTTCGCCGGTCACTTGGAGGCGCGGGGCGTCGTCGGCCGGGGGGCCGGAGCGGATCAGACGGGGGACGAGGCGGGCGCCGCCGCGGTAGGCGACCTCGTCGTCCTCGTCGCCGAGGAGCAGTTCCTCGGCCAGTTCCGCGGCGCCGCTGTCGGCCGCGCCGCCTTGCGGGTCCAGGTCGACGGCCCCGCCCCACAGGTCGGCGTGTTCCAGCGAGACGACCTTGGCGAGGCCGGTGAGCAGCGATCCCGCCAGGCCCTCGGGGGCCTCCTCCTCGCCGGTGGCCTGCGCGCCGCGGGTGACCAGCCACAGCCGGGGCGGCCGGGCCCCGGCGGTGGCGGCTTCGGAGGCGGAGCCGGGAGGCGCCTGGGCGGCTCCTTCGGCGAGCGCCTGGATCAGGTGCACCACGGTCTCGGGTCCCGTCACACGGGCCCGCGCCAGGTCCTCGACGGTGGTCTTGTCGCCGCCGGGCGCGTCGAGGGCCGCCAGGTGCACGATCCGGTCGACCGGGCCGACGTCGGCCAGCAGCGCGCGCAGCGCGGCGGGATCGCCCGCGGGGACGCTCCTGGCGCCCGGCAGCCCGGCCGGACCGTCGCCGATCCTGGCCAGCACGCACTCCCCGCCGAGCGAGGACAGCTCCGCCGCCAGCCGCTCACCGACCCCCGTGGTGTCGGTGAACAGCAGGGTGCGCCCGGCCGGATCCGCGGCGCGGCCCGCGCGCGGCGAGCGGCGCCACTCCACCGCGTACTGCGGGTAGTCCCCGGCTTCGGGGTCCGCGACCGCCCCGCCGGGTCCTGGCAGTACCGGAGAGGTGTCGTCGGCCAGCGGGAAGTTCAGTCGCAGCCGCTGGAAGGCGTACGTGGGCAGCGGTACGTGCCGGTCGGCGGTGGCCGGGTGCACCCGCGACCAGTCGACGGGTACGCCCCAGGCGTGCAGCGCGCCCAGGCTCCCCAGGACCTGCTCGGCCTCGGGCCGGCCGCGCCGCAGGGACGGCAGCCACAGCAGGTCGGGGTCGGGCAGGGCGCGGGCGGCCAGGCCGAGCAGGGTCCGGCCGGGGCCGATCTCCACGAAGGCGCCGACACCGGTCTCGCGCAGTGCCAGCACGCCGTCGTGGAAGCGGACGGGCTGCCGGGCGTGCCGGGCCCAGTAGCCGGGGTCCGCGAGGGTGGCGCGGTCCAGCGGCCGGCCGGTGAGGTTGGAGATCAGCGGGACGCGCGGCTCACGGAAGGTGATCTTCGCCGCCGCCTCCTCCAGCGGGGCGAGGACCGGGTCGAGCAGCGGCGAGTGGAAGGCGTGCGAGACGGTCAGCGGTTTGGCGGTCACACCCTCGCGGGCCAGCTCAGCCCGGATCTCCGCGATGGCGTCGGCATCGCCGGAAAGGACCGTGTCCTGGGGCCCGTTGACGGCGGCGACGGCGACCAGGTCGGCGCGGGAGCCGATGGCCCGCTCGGCGGCCTGCGCGTCCAGTTGTACGGCGAGCATCGCGCCGGGCGCGGTCACCGACTCCATCAGCCGGGCCCGCAGGGCGATCAGCCCGAGCGCGTCCTCCAGGTCCACCGCTCCGGCGACGCACGCCGCCGCGTACTCGCCGACGCTGTGGCCGATCACGGCGGCGGGGCGGACGCCCCAGGACGCCCACAGCTCGGCGAGCGCGAATTCGACGGCGAACAGCGCGGGTTGGGTGTAGCCGGTCCTGTCGAGCGAGCCGTCGGGCTCGACGGGGTGGACGACCTCCAGCAGCGGTCGGTCCAGGACCGGGTCGACGATCTCGGCGCAGCGCTCCAGAGCCTGCCGGAACACCGGCTCGGCCTCGTACAACTCCCGTCCCATGCCCGCGAACTGGGCGCCCTGGCCGGTGAACATGAAGGCGGTCTTCACGCGGTGCGCGGCTTGGGCGCGGCGGGGGGCGGGACCGCCGTCGCCGGTCCCGAAGTCGTGCAGCCGGTCGGCGAGCGAGGCGGTGTCGCGGGCGGTGAAGGCGGCGCGGACCTGCTGCGGTGAGCGGCCGGCGGCGATGGTGCGGGCCACGGAGTCCAGCGGGGTCGCCGGGTTGGCGCGCAGGAAGTCGGCCCAGCGCAGGGAGAGTTCACGCAGCGCCGGTTCGCTGCGGGCCGACGCGACGAACACTTCTGCCTGCCGCCCCGGCCGCGGGTCCGGCTCGGGCTGCTCGGTGGTCATGGCGGGCGGTTCCTCGATGACGAGGTGGACATTGGTGCCGCTGGCGCCGAACGAGCTGAGGCCCGCGGTGCGCGGCTGCCCGTCGGACGGCCACGGGGTGTGCTCGGCGGCGACCCGCAGGTGCAGCGCGTCCCAGTCGACGTTGGGGTTGGGCGTGCGGAAGTGCAGGCTCGCCGGGATCTCGCCGTGGCCGACGGCCAGCACGCTCTTGATCAGCCCGGCGATGCCCGCCGCCGCCTCCAGATGGCCGACGTTGGTCTTCACCGACCCGACGTAGACGGGGTGATCCGCCGAACGGCCGGTGCCGAGGACGGTCTCCAGGCTGCGCAGTTCGATGGGGTCGCCGAGGGCGGTGCCGGTGCCGTGCGCCTCGACGTAGCCGATCCGGTCGGCGGCGACTCCCGCGTCGGCGAGGGCCGCGCGGATGACCTCCTGCTGCGCCTTGCCGCTGGGTACGGAGATGCCGCTGGCGTGGCCGTCGTGGTTGACGGCGCTGCCCCGGATGACGGCGAGCACCCGGTCGCCGTCGGCCACCGCGTCGCTGAGCCGTTTGAGCACCACCAGACCGCAGCCCTCGCCGCGTGCGTAGCCGTCGGCGGAGGCGTCGAACGCCTTGCAGCGGGCGTCGGGCGAGACCGCCCCGGCCTTGCTGACCAGCACGAAGCCGTACGGGGACAGGATGACGTTGACCCCGCCCGCCAGTGCCAGATCGGTCTCGCCCAGGCGCAGGGCCTGGCACGCCTGGTGGACGGCGACCAGTGAGGAGGAGCAGGCGGTGTCGACGACCTGCGCGGGTCCGCGCAGCCCGAAGGTGTGCGCGATGCGTCCGGCGATGAAGCTGTTCTCGCCGAGGAGTTGGTAGCCGTCGATCGCGGCCGGGTCGCCGTACTGCTGCCGCAGCCGTACGTAGTCGCTGGTGCTCGCGCCGATGTAGACGCCGGTGCGTGAGCCGTCCAGCGAGTCGTGCGGGATGCCGGCCCGCTCCAGCGCCTCCCAGGCGACTTCGAGCGCGATCCGCTGCTGGGGGTCCATTCCGAGCGCTTCGCCCGGCGCGATCCCGAAGAGCTGCGCGTCGAAGGTGTCGGCGCTGTCCAGGAACCCGCCTTCCACGACGTACGCCTTCGCGGGCGCCTCGGGGTCGGGGTCGTAGTACGGGTCGGTGTCCCAACGGTCACGCGGGAAGGGGCCGATGGCGTCCACGCCGTCGCGCAGCAGGTCCCACATGCGCTCGGGCGAGTCGGCGCCGCCGGGGAAGCGGCAGCCGACACCGATGACGGCCACCGGGCTGTGCAGCGCGGCCCGTTGGTCCTCGACCATCGTGCGCAGCCGCCCGATGGTCTCCAATGCCTGGGCGAGGCGGGACCGTTGGTCCGGTGCGCGCTCCGGCGTACGGTCCGATGTGCGGGGTCCGGCACCGTCGGTGGGCTGGTTCATCGCTTGTCTCCCTCGATGAGGGCGTTCACGGCGGCGACTTCGGCGTCCAGACGGGCGAAGAGGTCCGCGTCGTCGGGGTCGTCGTAGTCGTCTTCATCGGTGAGGTCGCCGGTGACGGTGGCGTTGTCCGCGGTGCCTTCGACGCCTTCGGTCCTTTCGGCGCGTCCGGTGGTCGCGGCGTTCTCGGCGCGTCCGGTGTCTTCGGTACGGGTGGCGCTGCCGGCGGCGGGCTGCGGCGCGTCAGACCGCTCGTCGCCCGATCCGCCGACCACCTCGGCGGCGAGGAATCCGGCCACGGCGTCGCCCGTCGGGTATTCGAAGGCGAGGGTCGCGGGGAGCGCGCTGCCGAAGCGGCGCTCCAGCCGTACCTTCATCTCCAGGGCCGTGATGGAGTTCAGGCCCAGCTCGAAGAAGCCCTGCCGGGGCTCCAGTTCGCCGGGTCCGTCCAGGCCGAGCACCACCGCCACCTCCTCCAGGACGCACTCCAGCAGCAGATCGCCGCGCGCCGCGTCGGGCAGTGAGCGCAGCTTGTCCAGCAGCGCGCCGGAGTCACCGGGCGCAGCCGCCGCCTCGGCGGCCAGGGCGTCGAAGAGCGGCCAGGGGCGGGCCTGTTGGTAGAGCGGCAGCAGCAGGCCCCAGTCGGCGTCGGCCGCGGCGGCGCCGGTCAGGCCGGCCGCGGTGATCCGGTCGAGCAGTTCCACGGCGATGCCGGGCGGGAGCGGGCGCATGCCGCTGCGCGTCAGCCGGTTGGCGCTGTCGCGGTCCAGCAGATCCACGTCGAGCCAGGGCGCCCAGGCGATGCCGCAGACCGGCAGGCCCAGGGCGCGCCGGTGCCCGGCGAGGGCGGTGAGCAGCGCGTCCACCGGGGCCTGTACGCCCGCCCCGATCGCCGCCCAGGCCGACGCCACGGTACCCCACACCTGGAAGAGGTCCAGGTCGGTACGCGTGTCGAGCGCTGCTTGGTGCAGCAGCCACGCGCCGCGGGCGCGGTCCTCGACCGCCTCGGCGATCGCGGCGGCGGTCGGCTCCTGGTCGATCGGCAGATTCCAGCCGACGCCGAGCCAGATCACGCCCGCGACGGGGTGTCCGGCCGCGGCCTCGTCCTCGATCAGCCGGGTCGCCTGCTTGGCGTCCTCCACGCGGGGCACGACCAGCGTGCGGCCCGCGCCGCGCGCGGTCAGCCAGGCGGCCACCCGGTCGGGCAGCGGTCCTTCCGCGCCCGCCACCAGATAGCTGCGGTCGGCGGCCAGTTCGACCGGCTCGAACAGCGGCGGCGGGGCCGGGGCGCGCAGCACCCGGGCGGTGAGCCTGCGTCCGGCGCGCAGCGCGATCTGGTCCTCGACGTCCTCGCCTCCGGCGCGGTCGGCGCCGTGGGCGAGCAGTTCGGCCGCGACGGCCGCCGCGTCCTCCTCCACACCCGAGGTCAGCGGGTCCAGGTCGAGCGCGGCGCCCCAGGCGGTGGGGCGTTCCACGCCGGAGACGATCGCGGACTGCCGCAGCGGTGCCTGTGCGGCGGCGGGCAGTTCCAGCTCGTCCACCGCGACCGCGCCCCGCGTCACGTACAGCACGCGTGCGCCGCTGCCGACCGCCGCCGTCACGGAGGCGACCGCCGTCACCCCCGCGCACGCGTCGGCCACGGCGAGGGGGTCGGGCTCGTCCCGCTCCGGCAGGTCCAGCGCCCCGAGGTGCACGACGTCCCGGCAGCCGGGCCCGGTGCGCAACTCCCGCAGCGCGTCGGCGAGTCGCTGCCGTACGGCGTCGGGCTCGCCGTCGGCCGCCAGCAGGGTCGTGGGCCGCCCTCGTGCGGCCAGTGCCCGTGCCAGTTCTTCGGCGACGCCGCCGCGGTCGGCGAGGACGACGGTGACGGGTCCGGTCAGGAGCGCCCCCGCTCCCCCGGCGGCTGTGGACGGGTCGTCGTCGGTCCGCGATGCGCCGAGGCCGTCCCGCTGGGCGGGGACATGGGCGGTCAAGCCGCGCTGCGGAGTCCCGGCTTCGAGCCGAGCCGGGGTTTCGGCCGGCCGCTGCTCAGGCTGACGGACCGTCAGCGGGCGCTCCTGCCAGCCGAGGACGTACAGGCTGGTGGTGAGGCGCGCGGTCTCCTCCTGGTTGAGGACGCGGCCTCGCGGCGGGGCGAGGCGCAGGCCGGTGATCTCGGCGAGCGGCCGGCCCTCGGGGGTGGTCAGGCGGATGTCGGCGGTCGGGTCGCCCGCGGTGTCGGGGCGCAGGGCGGCGGTGACGAGGACGCGGTCGTCGGGGGCCGCGTACAGGGTGAGGCTGTCGAGGGAGGCGGGGAGCGGCGCCGGGTCGGCCGGGTCGGCGGACAGCAGGAACGCGGGCAGCCGCAGGGCGAGTTCGAGGAGGTCGGGGGCGAGGTGCCAGCGCATGGTGGCCGGGCGCAGCCGCAGTTCCAGTTCGATGCGGCCGTCGGCGGTCCGGGCCGATTCCGGGGTCGGCGCGCAGTCCCCGGTGGCGTGCCGGGCCACCCAGGCGCGCAGGGCCTCGTCGACCGGGCCGCGCGGGTGCGGCGGGGCGTCCGCAGCGGTGTCGGACGGCGCGCGTCCTGGCAGGGCGCGGCCCGAGACGAGGCGGCGGGGGCGCGGCGCGGCGTCGCTGGCGGGCTCCCACAAGGTGAGCGCCAGACCCGGCCGGTCGCCCGACGCGGCGCGTTCCAAGCTGAGTTGGGTGGTGACGGAGCCGTCGGCCGGGACCAGCAGGGGGCGGTCGAGGGTGATGTCCTCAAGGCGGACGGGGCGGCCGGGGCCGAAGGCGGTCCCGGCCGCGGCGACGGCCAGCTCCAGCCAGGTGGCGCCGGGCACCCGCAGCGCGGCGCCGACGGGTTCGGCGCCGAGCCGGGTGGCGGTACGGGCGTCGAGGTCCGTCTCCACGACGCGGCCCGACGGGGTGCGGACGTCGCGGGTCAGCAGCGGGTGGGCGCCCTTGTTCGCGGGGGCGGCGTCGCGCTGGTCGACCCAGTACCGCTTGTGCTCCCACGGGTAGGTCGGCAGCTCGGCGAGCGGGCCGTTCCCGGGGTGCAGCCGCGGCCAGTCCACGGCCTGGCCGCCGACGTGCAGGGCGCCGAGTCCGGTGAGCAGCGACTCCGGGCCGTCCTGGTCGCGCAGCAGTGACGGCACGAACAGTCCGTCGGTGCCCGCGGCCCGCAACTCCTGCTCGATGGGCACGAGTTGGATGGGGTGGGCGGACAGCTCCACGAAGGTGTCGTGTCCGTCCGCCGCCGCTGCGCGTACTGCGTCGGCGAACCGTACGGTCTGCCGCAGGTTCCGGCCCCAGTAGGCGGCGTCCAGGGGGGTGTCGGCGGCGAGCGGAGCGCCGTCCACCGAGGAGTACATCGGCAGGCGCGGGGCGGCCGGGGCCAGGCCGGTCAGGGCGTGTACAAGCTGTTCGCGCAGCGGCTCGGCCCAGGGGCTGTGGGCCGGGCCGCCGGCGTTGACCGCACGGAAGAACACGTTGCGCGCGCGCATTCGGGCGCCCAGTTCCTCCAGTGCGGTCGTCTCTCCCGACACCACCGTCGACTGTCGGCTGTTGACCACGGCGACGCACAACCGGTCGCCGTACGGTGCCAGTTCGTCCTCGGTGCGGTCGGCGTCGAGGCCGACCACGGCCATGCCGCCCTGGCCGACCAGGGCCCGCAGCAGGTGGGTGCGGCGCACCATGATCTCCGCGGCCTGCGCCAGGTCGAGCGCGCCCGCGCACAGGGCGGCCGACACCTCGCCCATGCTGTGGCCGAGCACGGCGGCGGGCTCGACGCCCAGGGCGCGCCAGCTCGCCGTCAGGCCGTACTGGGTGGCGAAGAGCATGATCTGCTGGTCGAGTTCGTTCGAAGGCTCGCGCGCGGATTCCAGCGCTTCGCGCACCGACCAGTCCAGGTGGCGGGCGAGCGCGGCGTCGCAGTCCGCGATCGCGTCCCGGAACACCGGGTCGGCGGCCAGCAGGGAGCGGCCCATGGCGGGCCAGTAGGAGCCGTGTCCGGAGAAGACGAAGACGGGTCCGCGTGCGCGTGCGGCGGCCTTGCCGAGGACAGTGCCGGGGACGCTGTCACCGTCGGCGACGGCGGTCAGGCGTTCGGCGAGCGCGGCGCGGTCGCGGCCCACGACGACCAGCCGGTGGTCGAGGTGGGAGCGGTGTACGGCCAGGGTCCGTGCCACGGCGGCCGGTTCCGCGCCGTGCGCGTCCCGTGTCGCGTCGCCGTCCGGCTCGGCGGTGAGCAGTGAGCGCAGGGCGGCGGCCCGGTCGCGCAGTGCGGCGGGGGACGCGGCGGACAGCGGCAGGACGTGGAGGCGGGCGGTCAGGGCCGCGCCGTCGTCCGTGTCAGAGGTGCCGGAAGCATCGGGGATGTCGGATGCGTCGGAGGCGTCGGTCGCGGGGGCCTCGGCGAGCACGATGTGCGCGTTGGTGCCGCTGAAGCCGAAGGCGCTGACCCCGGCGACCCTGCGGCGCTCGCCGCGGGCCCACGGGCGGGCCTCGGTCGGGACGTCCAGGGGCAGTTCGTCCCAGGGGATGTCGGGGCTCGGCCGCGTGAAGTGCAGGTGCGCGGGCACCGTCTCGTGCCGCAGGGCCAGGACGGTCTTGATGAGTCCCGCGATGCCGGACGCGGCTTCCAGGTGGCCGATGTTGGTCTTCACCGAGCCGACCAGGCAGGGCTGCTGGGTCGTCCGTCCGGCCAACGCGGCGCCGAGCGCCCGCAGTTCGATCGGGTCGCCGAGCGGGGTGCCGGTGCCGTGCGCCTCGACGTAGTCCATGTCGTCGGCGCCGACGCGGGCGTCGGCGAGTGCGGCGCGCAGCAGTGTCTCCTGCGCGGGACCGTTGGGGGCGGTGAAGCCGCTGCTGGCGCCGTCCTGGTTGACGGCGGAGCCGAGGATCAGCGCCAGGACCCGGTCGCCGTCGCGCCGGGCGGCGGACAGCGGCTTGAGGATGACGGCTCCGCAGCCCTCGCCCCGCGTGTATCCGTCGGCGGTGGCGTCGAAGGTCTTGCACCGGCCGTCGGCCGCGAGGGCCCCGGCGGCGTCGCTGGCCCGGTGGATGGTGGGGCCGAGGATGAGATTGACGCCCGCGGCGACCGCGAGGTCGCTCTCGCCCGAGCGCAGACTGGCCACCGCGAGGTGCACCGCGACCAGCGAGGACGAGCAGGCGGTGTCGACGGCCAGGCTCGGGCCGCGCATGCCGAGCAGGTACGACAGGCGGCCGGCGGCGGCGCTGAAGGAGGTGCCGGTGCCGTAGAAGGCGTCCACGTTGTCGGGGTGGCTGCCCACGATCTGGGCGTAGTCGGTGGAGTTCATGCCGAGGAAGACCCCGGTGCGGGACTCGGCGAGCGAGGTCGGCGGGACGCCCGCGTGTTCCAGCGCCTCCCAGGCCACTTCGAGGAACATCCGCTGCTGCGGGTCCATCACCTTGGCCTCGCGCGGCGGGATCCGGAAGAACGGCGCGTCGAAGCCCGCCGGGTCGTCGTCCAGGAAGCCGCCCCACCACACGCGCGGGTCGTCGAAGCGGCCGTCGGGGGCGCGGCGTACGGCGTCGCGGCCCGCGGTCAGCAGCCGCCAGTAGGCGTCCGGGCCCTCGGCGCCGCCGGGGAAGCGGCAGCCGACGCCGATGACGGCGATCGGCTCGGGCGCGCCGGGCGTGCCGGTCGGCGCGGACGGAGCCGCGGGCGTGTCGGTCGTACGGGACACGGCCGCCGTGTCGGTCGTGCGGGCCACGGCGGGCGCGGGAGCCGGGGCGTCGCCGAGCAGGCCGTCGAGGTAGTCGGCGAACCGCCGCACGGTGGGGTGGTCGAAGGCCGCGGTCTTCGGCAGCCTCAGCGGCACGGACCGTTCCAGCACCTTGCACAGCTCGACGGCGCCGAGGCTGTCCATGCCGAGGTCGGTGAAGCCGCGACCGCGCGCCACGGTGGTGCCGGAGGCCAGCCCCAGCACCTCCGCGGCGGCGTCCGCGACCAGGTCGGCGAGCTGGTCGCGGCTGGGGCGCGCCGGGGTCGCCGGAGCGGTGGCGGGAGCGGCGTCCACCGGCGCGGGCAGGGCGGGCGGCGCCGTCTCGGACAGCGGCGCGCCCGGAGTGCTCAGGCGCAGCCCCACGGTCTCGGCGACGAGCCGCCCGGCCTCGTCGTACAGCTTCAACTCACCGTGCAGTGCGCTCAGTTGCGGCAGGGTGTCGCCATCGGCGTTCGCGTCGGGCGCGGGGATGTCGAACCACAGCTTGTCGCCCTGCCACGGGTAGCCGGGCAGGTCCGTGACGGACGTGGGTCCCGGATTGACCTCGGGCCAGCGGATGTCGACCCCGGCGGCGTAGAGCCTGGCCAGCGAGGTGCGCGCGGTGGCGACGTCGTCGGTGTCGCGGCGCAGGGTGGGGACGACGAGCCCGTCGACTCCCCGGTCCTCCAGGCTCTGGACGACGGGCTGGGCGAGCACCGGGTGCGGGCCCAGCTCCACGAAGAGGCGGTGACCGGCGTCGAGCGCGCGGCCGAGCGCGGCGGAGAAGCGGACCGGCTGGCGGAGGTTGCGTCCCCAGTAGTCGGCGCCGAAGGGGCCCTCGGCGCCCGGCTCGCAGGTGAGGTGGACCGGCACGCGCGGCTTCGCCGGGGTGATCTCGCCGAGCATGGCGACGAGTTCGTCCTGGTAGGGCGCCATCTGCGCGCTGTGGAAGGCGTATTCGCCGGGCATCGCGCGGTAGCCGTGGCCGAGCTCGGCCAGTTCGGCGCCCAGGGCCTCGACGGCCTCGGTGCGTCCGGAGACGACGGTGCTCGCGGGACCGTTGACGGCGGCCACGGTCACGTCGTCGCCGTATGCGGCGAGCAGCGGCAGCAGGTCGGCTTCGGGGAGGGCCACGGAGGCCATCCGGCCGCCGCCCTCGGCCCGTTGGAGGAGGCGTCCGCGGTGCACGATGACGCGTACGGCGTCGGTGAGGGTCAGTGCGCCCGCCACGTGGGCGGCGGCGATCTCGCCCATGCTGTGCCCGATGACGGCGGCGGGCTCCACGCCCCAGGAGCGCCAGAGCGCGGCGGCGGCCACCTGCACGGCGAAGACGACGGGCTGGGCGAATTCGGTCCGGGTCAGCCGGGAGTGCTCGGCGTCCGCGGTCAGTTCGCCGATCACCGACCAGCCCGCCTCCGCGGCGATCAGCTCGTCCACGCGGGTCAGTTCGGTCCGGAAGGCGTCCTCGTGGGCCAGCAGTTCGCGGCCCATGCCCGTCCACTGGCCGCCCTGCCCGGAGAAGACGAAGCAGACCTGCGGCAGGTCGTCGCCCGAGTCGCCCGGGTCGCCGAAGTCCCCGGCGTCCGTGCCGCCCCACTGCGCGCCGCCTCGCTCTTCCGCCGCCAGGTCCGGCACGGCGGAGTCGAGAGACGTCTCCAGCAACGCGCCGAGTTCCTGGGCGAGTTCGGCGGCCGTCCTGCCGGTGACGGCGATGCGGTGCTCGCGGTGCTGGGTGCGCCGGGTGCCCGCCGCCGTGACGTACGCGGCCAGTTCGGCCTCCGGCTGGTCGAGCAGCCGGTCGCGGTGCGCACGGGCCAGTTCGCGCAGCGCGGCGCCGGAGCGCGCGGAGACCGGCAGGAGCAGCCGGGACGGCCGGTCCTGTGCCGCCTCGGCGGGCGGGGCGACCGCTGGCGGTGCCTCGACGATCACATGGGCGTTGGTGCCGCTGAGCCCGAAGGCGCTGACGCCGGCCAGTCGCCGCCCGCCGCCGTCCGGCCACGCGGTGAGGTCCGTCGGCACCCGCACCGGCCAGCGGTCCCAGCGGATACCGGGGTTGAGCCGGTCCAGGTGCAGATGCGGCGGGATCTCGCCGTGCTGTGCGGCCAGTGCCGCCTTGAGGAGCCCGGCCGCGCCCGCCGCGCCGTCGGTGTGCCCGAAGTTGGTCTTCAACGAGCCGACCAGCAGCGGGTGTTCCGCGTCGCGTCCTTCGCCGAGAATCCGGGCGAGCGCACTCATCTCGATGGGGTCGCCGAGCGGGGTGCCGGTGCCGTGCGCCTCGACGTAGCCGATCTCGTCGGGCCGTACGTCCGCGGCGGCCAGGGCGTCCCGCAGCAGCGACTGCTGGGCGGCGGCGCTGGGCACGGTCAGTCCCGCGCTGTGCCCGTCGTGGTTGACGGCGGAGCCGCGGATCACGGACAGCACGCGGTCGCCGTCGGCGAGCGCGTCGGTCAGCCGCTTGAGGACGAGCACCACGCAGCCGTCGCCGCGGACGATTCCGTCGGCCGCCGCGTCGAAGACCTTGCAGTGCCCGTCTTTGGCCATGGCGCCGACCTTGGACATGAACACCGTCAGCTCGGCGGAGAGCAGCAGGTTGACGCCGCCGACCAGCGCGGTGTCGGACTCCCCCGTGAGCAGGCTCTGCCGCGCGAGGTGCACGGCGACCAGCGACGAGGAGCAGGCGGTGCTCAGCGCCACGCTCGGGCCGTTGAGGCCGAGCAGGTACGACAGCCGGCCGGGGCCGAAGCTGGCCTCCTTGCCCGAGGCGTACCAGGGGTCGATGCCGCGGACGCCCGCCTCGCGGGAGTGCCGCAGGAAGTAGTCGACGCTCAGGCCGCCGGAGAAGACGGAGGTACGGGTGCCGGCGAGGCTGCCGGGGACGATCCCGGCGTGTTCCAGCGCGTCCCAGGCGACCTCGATGAGCATCCGCTGCTGCGGGTCGATCTGCCGGGCCTCGCGCGGGGCGATACCGAAGAACTCCGCGTCGAAACGCGTCTCGTCCTCGATGAAACCGCCCCAGCGCGTGTACGTCCGGCCTGGCGCGTCGGGGTCCGGGTCGTAGTGCCGGGCGAGGTCGGAGCGGGACGGCGGGATCTCGGTGATCACGTCCGTGCCGTCCCGCAGCACCCGCCAGAATCCGGCCAGGTCCGCCACGCCGCCCGGGAAGCGGCAGCCGGCACCGATGATCGCCACCGCCTCCGG
Organism: Streptomyces sp. NPDC024632; assembly: GCF_055559175.1. Lineage (NCBI taxonomy): Bacteria > Bacillati > Actinomycetota > Actinomycetes > Kitasatosporales > Streptomycetaceae > Streptomyces > Streptomyces sp. NPDC024632. The sequence continues at coordinate 143,843 of NZ_JBVHLD010000020.1, read as the reverse complement.
GGCCTGATCGGTCATCAGAACAGCGCCGCCGCTGAGGGCGCGGACAGGCTGCCCAGGTGCTTGTACCAGAGGTGGTCGGGATCGTTCTCGACCGTGGCGACGATCTTCCGCATCGCGGCGAGCGCGCGCGGTTCGTCGTCGTCGTAGACGTCGCCCTGGAGCATCTTGAGGACGTCGAGCCGGTACCTGGGGTCCTGCACGAAGGCGGTGAACAGGATGTTCAGCCGGTAGTAGATGGAGATGAACTCGTACCAGTTGCTCACCCCGCGCCGCAGCGTCCGCTCGTACTCGGTGAAGCGGGACTTGCTGAAGTCCCCGGCCTCCGCCGCCGCGATGATGTCCTTGGTCGCGATGCGGGCGCTGTTGAGCGCGACGCTGACGCCGCTGGAGAAGATCGGGTCCACGAAGCGCGCGGCGTCGCCGATCAGCACGAAGTTGTCGCCGGTGATCTCCTTCATGCCGTAGCTGTAGTCGCCCTCGGCCTTGAAGGGGCGTACGCGCTCGGAGTCCTCGAGCGCGGCGCGCAGTTCGGGGCGGCTTCCCACGCACTCCCAGAAGAAGCCCTCCAGGTCGTCCTTGGAGGCGGTGAAGTGCTTCTTCTGCGTGACGACGCCGACGCTGGTGATGGTGTCGGTGATCGGGATCTGCCAGACCCAGGTGTCGGTCAGCGGCAGGAAGTGGATGAAGATGTAGTCGGCCTTCTTCTTGTCGTGCGAGAGGGCCGTGCGGTCCAGGCCGTCGAACCAGGTGTGCACCGCGTACTGGTTGAACACCGGGTCGGGGACCTTGAGCTTGAGCTGGCGGCCGAGCATCGTGCCGCGCCCGCTGGCGTCCACGACCATGCGGACGGTGACACCGGTGTCCTTGTCGCGGACGGGGTGGATCACCGGGTGCTCGCCGGAGAAGTCGACGCTGCCGATGCGGGTGTTCTCGAAGACCTTCGCGCCGCAGGATGCGGCGTGCTGGAGCAGGAGCTGGTCGAACTTGCCCCGGTCCACGTGGTACGTGTGGGACTGGAGGACGCCGGGCTGGTCGCGCTCGTCGAATTCGATCTCGGCGGCGCCGAGGCCGTGCGAGAGGCCGCCGAAGCCCATGGTGGGGATGCCGGCCGGTGCCGCGGACGTCCAGGCCGCGCCGAATTTGCGGGGGAATCCGGCCTGCTCGACCAGGTCGAGCGCGCCGATGTCGCGCAGTACGGGGGTGGTGGCGGGCACCAGTGACTCGCCGACGTGCTCGCGGGGGAAGGTCTCCCCCTCGAAGACCGCGACGGTGAGTCCGGCCCTGGTCAGGTATGAGGCCGCGGTGGAGCCTGCCGGGCCTCCACCGATGATCCCGATGTCATAGTCGACTGCGGACAAGACTGCTCCTCTTGAGTCGGATCGGACGGGCCCTGCCTCGGCACGGGCCGCGCTTCCGGTCGGGCGGTTCGCGTCCGCGTCAAAGCGGCGGCGGCACAGCGGCGTCGGACAGAGCGTCAGGCCATGGCGGCGGGGTCGGTCTGGATCCGGACCACGAGCTTGCTGATGGCGTCCAGGCTCTTGAAGTTCCTGCCGACGATGTACTCGGGCGGCATGAACAGCCCGTACCTGTCGTGGATATGGGCGATCAGCTCGGTGGTGTTCAGCGACGTGAGGATTCCGAGCTGGAGCAGCGGGGAATCGGGCTCGATTCCCTCCTCGCCCTCGGGCAGGAATCGCGTTTCGACGAACTCCTTCAGCTCCGCGAGGACTTCGTCGTAGCCGAGCTGCGGATCAGAACTGTCGGACATGCGTAGCGACCTTCCGGAGTCCGGGGTTGACACGGCGGAACCCCCGACTCCACGAAGTCGCGGTCGGCTCGGCCAGGGCCCCAAACGTAGCTACGGGCGCCGCCGGAGGACTTCACCAGACCTGATGAATTACGCCCGCGCACACACGCCCCGAAGTGCGTACTTACGGGGGAGGCGCCGCTTCCGCTTCACGTGCGGGTCCTCATTAATGATGAGTACTCACGGCCGTGGCCCCGTGCCGCCGCAACGGCGAGGATCGAGGGACCATCCGGTGCGCCCGATCACAGGAGGTCCGCGGCCGTGCTGCTTCCCGCCCTACGGCCCCAGTTGCTGTGCCTGCCCCATGCCGGCGGCAGCGCGGTGATGTACCACGCGTGGCGGCCCGGCCTCGCCGAGGTGGCGCGGGTCCGCCCGGTCGACCTGCCGGGCCACGGCAGCCGCAGGGGCGAACCGCTCGCCCAGGACATCGGCACGCTGACCCGTACCCTCGCGGCCGAGCTGGCACCCGGTATCGAGGGACCCTACGCGGTGTTCGGGCACAGCTTCGGCGCCGTGGTCGCCTTCGAACTGACTCACCGGCTCTCGCAGTTGGTCGGGCCGCCCGCCGCCCTGATCGTCTCGGGACGCAATTCGCCCCGCACCCCGCACGCGCTGCCGCCGCTGCACAACGCGCCGCCCGCCCAACTGCTGAGCGGCCTGCGGACGTTGGAGGGCGCGCTGCCCGCCGTCGAGGACAGTCCTGAACTGCTCGACCTGTTCCTTCCGCCGCTCCGCGCCGACCTGCGGATGACGGAGACCTACCGCCGTCCCACCGAACTGCCGCCGCTGTCCTGCCCGGTGCATGTCTTCGCCGGCGACCTGGACCCGGTGGTGGACGCGCCGGGGCTGGCCGCGTGGGCGGCGGAGACCACCGGGCCGTGCCGGGTCACCACCGTGCGGGGCGGCCACATGATGCTCGCCAGCGCCGAACTGCGCTCCGCGCTGGCGGACCTGCTCACGGTGGGCGCGATGTGATCCGCGAGCCCTGAGCCCTGAGCCCTGAGCGCAGCACCCCACCTTCCGTCTCTCCCTCCCTCCCCCTCCCGATGCAGGAGCCAGCGTGGACTTCAGTTGGAGCACCGAGCAGACCGCGCGGTACGAGGAGACCGTCCGCCGGGCCGCCGACGCGTTCCCCGCGGACCGTCCGCGGCGCCCCGGTGAACGGTCCGACTGGCGGGAACTCGGCCGGATCGGCGCCCTGGGCGCCTGCCTTCCCGCCGAGTACGGCGGGGACGGCCTCGGCGCGCTCGACACCGCGCGGGTCATCGAGGCCGTGGGCCGCGGCTGCCACGACACCGGGCTGGTCTTCGCGGCCAGCGCCCACCTCTTCGCCTGCGCCGTGCCGATCGCGGAGTTCGGCAGCGCGGACCTCAAGAAGCGCTTCCTGCCGGAGCTGGCGTCCGGCCGGATGATCGCGGGCAACGCCATGACGGAGCCGGAGTCCGGCTCCGACGTCTCGCGGCTGCGGGTGACGGCGACCGAAGTGCCCGGCGGATTCGTCCTGGACGGCGAGAAGAGCTTCGTCAGCAACGGCCCGGCCGCCGACGTCCTGGTCACGTACGCGACCAGCGACCCCGACTCGGGACACCTCGGCCAGACCGCCTTCGTCGTGCCGGCCGACGCCCCCGGGGTGCTGCGCGGTGAGCCCTTCGAGAAGATGGGTCTGTCCTCCTGCCTGGCGGGCACGGTGACCTTCCAGGAGTGCTTCGTCCCCGACGACCAGGTGCTGGGCGTCGAGGGGATGGGCGCGACGATCTTCCAGACGTCCATGGGCTGGGAGCGCGCCTGCCTCTTCGCGGGCTATCTGGGCCTGATGGACCGCCTGGTCGAGGAGTGCGTCCGATTCGCCAGCGAGCGGCGGCAGTTCGGCCGTCGCATCTCCGGCTTCCAGGCGGTCTCGCACCGCATCGTGGACATGAAGCTGCGGCTGGAGAGCGCCAGACTCCTGCTCTACCGGGCCTGTTGGGAGATGGACCGCGGCGGCAGGGCGACCTTGCCGGTGGCGCTGTCGAAGCTCGCCGTCTCCGAGGCCGCGGTGCAGAGCGCGCTGGACGCCGTACGGATTCTCGGCGGTCGCGGATACCGGTCGGAGTCGGGTGTGGAGGCGGCGCTGCGGGACGCGGTGCCGAGCGTGCTGTTCTCCGGTACCTCGGAGATCCAAAAGGAGCTCGTCGCGAAGGAGCTGGGACTGTGAGGCTGCACGAATTCGTCACCGCCGCCGCCCGCAGGGCGCCGGATTCCCTCGCGGTCGACGCCGTCGACGGACGGCTGACCTACGGCGAACTGGACGCGCTCGCGGCGCGTTACGGCGCGGCGCTGGCCGCGAGCGGGGTGCGGCCGGGCGACCGGGTCGTGCTGTGGAGCGCGAAGAGCCTGCACGTCGTGGCGCTGATGCAGGCGTGCCTGCGCGGCGGCGCGGTCTACGTACCGGTGGCGTCCTCGAACCCGCCGTCGCGGCTGGCGCGGATCGTCGCGGCCTGCGCCCCCGCGCTGGTGGTGACCGACGAGGACGGCGCGGACGCGGCGGCCGACGCGGGCTGGGACGCGGCGCCCTGCCGTACCTTCGCGGACCTGCTGGCGACGGGCGAGGGCCAGCCCGTACCGTCGCCGGTCGAGGGCTCGGAGCACGATCCGGCGTACATCCTGTTCACGTCGGGTTCGACCGGTGAGCCCAAGGGTGTGTGCCTGAGCCACCTCAACGCGCTGGCGTTCGTGCGGTGGGCGGCGGCCGATCTGCGGCTGGTCCCCTCGGACCGGCTCTCCAACCACGCGCCGTTCAATTTCGACCTGTCGGTCTTCGACCTCTACGCGGCGTTCCTGGCGGGCGCCAGCGTCCATCTGGTGCCCGAGGCGCTGGCCTACGCGCCGGCCCAGCTCGTCCGCTTCATGGACGAGCACGCGATCACCGTCTGGTACTCGGTGCCGTCGGCGCTCACCTTGATGATCACCAAGGGCGGGCTGCTGGACGGGCCGCCGCCGCGCGCGCTGCGGGCCTGCGTCTTCGCGGGCGAGGCGTTCCCGATCGCCCATGTGCGGCGGCTGCGCTCGGCCTGGCAGGACGTCAGGCTGCTCAACTGGTACGGCCCGACCGAGACGAATGTCTGTACGTCGTACGAGGTCTGCGCCGCCGATCTCGACCGCGCGGGCGCCCTGCCGATCGGCGCGGTCTGCTCGGGCGACACCCTGGAGCTGGGCCCCGAGGTCGCGGGCCAGGCGGGGCGGGAGCTGCTGGTCTCGGGCCCCACGGTGATGCTCGGGTACTGGGGCCATCCGCCGCAGAGCGGCCCGTACGCGACCGGCGACCTAGTGCGGTACGACGACGCGGGCATGCTGGAGTACCTGGGGCGCCGCGACCACATGGTGAAGATCCGCGGCAACCGGGTGGAGCTGGGCGAGATCGAGAGCGTCCTGAGCCTGCACCCGCAGGTCAGGGACGTGGCCGTGGTCGTGCTCGGGACCGGGCTCACGGCACGGCTGCACGCCGTGGTGGTCCCGGCCCCGGACAGCGCTCCGGGCCTGCTCGCGCTCAAGCGGTGGAGCGCCGAACGGCTCCCCACCTACATGCTCGTCGACAGCCTCAGCCTTTTCGACGAGATACCCCGAACCGGGAACGGCAAGAAAGACCGTTCCCAGGTCGCGAAAATGGTGTCACATACTGGTACCGACTAAAGATTCTAAATTGCCGCCGGCTCTGACAATTCCTTTTTCATAAGCATATATAACGGCGTGCACTCGATTGCGCAGAGCCAGCTTGTCCAGCATGCGCTGAACGTGTGATTTCACGGTGCTCTCACTCAGAAAAAGTGCTTCTGATATTTCCGCGTTCGAATAGCCGCGGATGATGAGCTGGAGCACGTCGCGCTCACGCCGGGTTATTCCACTGGACACCAGATCGGTCTCCGATGTTTCCGCTTGCGGCGGTTCCGGCGTGATGGCCGCCGCGGTGGCGGCGGCAGTGGCGGCCCCGACGGTGGGAATCACCAGTCGGTAACCGGCGGCGACCATCCGGACAGCGGCGATGATCCGCTCCGGACTCGCCTGACTGTCGAGCACACCCCTGGCACCGGCCGCCTGCCAGTGCTGAGCGCACTGCTCCAGGCTCTGGACCAGGGCTAATATCTTAGGGCAGCCGTCGGCGCCGCCGACGATGAGCTGCTGGATGGCATGCGGAACATCCGGCGCCACATCCAGCGCGTCGATGATCACCACATGCGGAGACAACCTTGCCACGCAGGGCAGAGCGTGCCGAATATCGGCAACCTCGCCCACGACTTCCAGATCGGTTTCCCTGCTCAGCAGGACACTGAGTCCCACACGGGAAACCGCTCTGGAGTCGACGAGAAGAACTCTCGTGATCCCATCCTGAAGCATCGAGCCCCCGACCTTCAGCAAACAGCACGTTATTTCGACTCTAGCACGCACGCCTGACCAGCATCAACATGGAACATTTGAGCTCGTTATGATTGAAAGTTAAATCTATAGCCCTTTCGGGCAATGCCCCGAGCCGCCGCACAGGTCACGGCGCGCCGATAAACTCCCCTCGCGGACAGGTCGCCCGTTTGCGTCCCAAAGAGGTTTCAAGCGACCCTCGCGGGTAATTCTTCCGGGTTCGGCGAGGCGTGTCGAGCGCCCGGCGGGCGGCCGGGCCGCGTCGGCGCCGGACCGGACCGGCGCCCGGTCCGCACGCGGTCCGCGCCCGCGGCGCCGACGGTGGCCGGCGCACGGCCGGCGGGTGGTTGGCGTTTCACCCCGCCGAGGCTACTCTCATAAATCACCGAACGGTGAATTTACGTGACAGGGCGGCGGTCATGGGAGAGGCGGTCACCGGACGGCCCGGCCGACGGCCGGGCCGCAGCGGCAGCAGGGAGGCGATCCTGCGGGCGGCGCGGCTGAAATTCGCCGAGTACGGCTACGAGCGGACGACGGTGCGCGGCATCGCCCGCGAAGCGAAGGTCGACGCGGCGCTCGTGCACCACTTCTTCCGGTCCAAGGAAGGGGTGTTCGCCGCCGCCGTCCACGAGGCGGTGCGCCCGATGGAGTTGCTGCCGGTGCTCGCCGGGGATCCCGCCACCTCGGGCGAGCGGCTGCTGACGACGGTCCTCGGCCTGTGGGAGTCGGCCGAGCGGCACGACGCGCTGCTGGCGGTGATCCGGTCGGCGGTCTCGCACGAGACGGCCGCCGGGATCCTGCGGGAATTCCTCGGCCGCGAAGTGCTCGGCCCGCTGGCCCAGGCACTGGCCGAGCCACAACGCGCTTTGCGCTCGGCCCTGTTGGGCTCTCAGCTCATCGGTCTGGTCATGGCCCGCTACATCATCCGCGTCGAGCCGCTGGCATCCGCGAGCACGCCGTCGCTGATCGCCGTGTACGCGCCGGTGATCCAGAATTCCCTCACCGGCGACCTGCCGCTCCCCCGCACGGCCGACCGTCCGGGCGGCGCGGGCTGAGCCGCGCCCGGCCCGGTCCCTCACCATTCGCCGCGCAGTACACCGGTTCGTGATTCACCATCGCCGCGCAAAGCCTTTACGCGAGCTACGCGATCCGGGCTGGTGATTCGCCGTCACAATGGTGATTTAGCGTCATATCGAGCCAGCCCGGGGCCCGTTGGCCATGCATCGACCGCGCACGAATCTTGGTGTAGCGTCTGCCGCCAAGCAGCGTGTCCTTCAGGGGAAAGGGCCCGAAGAGAAGCCTGCCCCGAACACCTTTGCCGCATTCATCGGCGAATGCACAAAAGGGTAACGGGACAGCTCGGCTCCGGGTATCGCCCCAGGTCTTCGCCCTGCGCGTGTCGCAGTCGCGTCGATACGAGGAGTCACAGGATATGGTCACGGTCGCGGCATTCGCCAGCCGTAAGAAGACCCCCGCGCTCAGCGGTGCTTCCCGTCTTCTGCTGGTGCTTTTCTCGGTATTGGTGCTTTTCACGGTGGGGTTGCTCCTGGCGCGCGGCACTTCCGCCGCCGCTCCCATCCCCGGTTCCCCGCTGGACGCGTACGACAAGCAGGTCCCCTACGACATGGGCGTCCACAAGATCGCGCGACTCGCGGCTCTGATCGCGTATGTGCTGATGGTGGCCACCGTCGTCCTCGGTGTGCTGCTGCGGCTGAGATTCCTGCAGCACGCGGTCAACCGGGCCACCTTCTACGGCGCGCACATGACGCTGGCGCTCTCCGCGATGATCTTCGGTGTCGTGCACGGCGCGACCTTTCTCTACCAGCCGGTCTGGCGGATCGGCGGCCGTGAGCTGACCGTGCCGTTCACCGGCGGTGTGCAGCGGCTCCCGGTGGGCTTCGGCATCCTCGGCACCGAACTGGCCATCGCCGTGGGCTGTTCGGTGTGGCTCCAGCGCAGACTTGGCTACCACCGCTGGCTGAGGACTCATCAGTTCGCTTATGCGGCCTTCGGGTTGATCTGGCTGCACGTCTTCCTGGTGCACCCCGAGCCGCGCCATCTGAATCTGGTGTCGGTCGGCATCGCCACCGGCGCGGGCACGGTGTTGCTGGCCTTCCTGATCCGCGCCTTCCCGTCCCGCTCCCGGCTCAGACAGCGCACCTACCTCGGCAGGCCGGGAGCCGCCGAATGATCCAGCCGCCTCCCCCGGGCCGTGTCCCCCCGGCGCCCTGGCCACCTGGTCAGACGCCCGCCGCCCGGCCCACCACACCCGTCGTCGTCCACCAGGGCCGCCCGCCCGCGCGCACCGCGCCGCCGCTCCCCCAAGCCCCCATCGCCGCCGAGTCGTTCGCGCCCGCCAGGCCCGTACTGGTGCCCGAGGCGGAGCCGGTACGGATCAGCGTCGACAACAACCGGTGCCACATCTACGGCATCTGCCAGCAAGAGGCGCCCGAGGTCTTCCGGATCGCCGAGAGCGGTTCGCTGCACTACACGCGCAGCGTGCCCGCCGACTACGCGGCCAAGGCCCGCCAGGCGGTGCGGTGTTGCCCGATGCAGGCCATCACCGTCCACGGCGGGCAGAGCCCGTCCGGCGCTCCCGCCGCGATCGGGCGGCGGGCGGCGAGGCCGCTGCGCAGCGGCTCCGCGGCGCGGGCGAGCCTGCGGCGGATCGTCGTCGCGGGCGCCGGGCTCGCCGGGCTGAGCGCCGCGACCCGACTCAGGGAGCGCGGTTTCGACGGGGAGTTGGTGATGGTCGGCGAGGAGCCGCACCGGCCGTACAGCCGTCCGCCGCTGTCCAAGCAGTATCTGTCGGGCCGGCTCGCCGAGCAGCAGTTGCCCTTCCGGGCGGACGCGGCGCTGGACGCGCACTGGCTGCTCGACACCCGGATGACGGGGCTGGACCTGGCGAAGTCCGCGGTCGAACTGCGCGGCGGGGAGTATCTGCCGTTCGACGGGCTGGTGGTGGCGACCGGTGTGGACGCCAAGCGGCTGCCCGAGGCGCCGGTGTTCAGCGACCGGGTCCGTACCGTCCGCACGATCGAGGACGCGGCGGCGATACGGCGGGCGATGCACGCGGCGCGCGCCCGTCGGGTGGTGATCCTCGGCGGCGGCTTCATCGGCTGCGAACTCGCCTGCACCGCGCGGGAGAACGGGATGGACGTGACGCTCGTCGTCCACAGCGCGCCGCTGCTGCGCCGGGTGCTCGGCGCCAGGGTCGGCGCGGTGGTCGGCTCGCTCCAGCGCCGCGCGGGTGTCGACGTCCGCCTCGGCACGAAGATCACCGACTGGCAGGACCACGGCGACGGGCTGCGGCTGCGGCTCGACGACGGCGCGGTCCTCGACTGCGACTTCGTGGTGCTCGGTCTCGGCGGCCAGCCCCGTACCGAGTGGCTGCGGGGCAGCGGTCTGGAGATCTCCGACGGCGTGCTCTGCGGGCCGACCTGCCACGCGGTGGACCAGTGGGGCAGGACCACGCCGCATGTGGTGGCGGCCGGGGACGTGGCCCGCTGGCCCAACCCGCGGTTCGACACCGAGCCGCGCCGGGTCGAACACCTCATCCACGCCGTGGAGATGGGGCAGCACGCCGCCGACTCGTTGCTGCGCGGCCCCGGACGCGCGGCGCGCTTCACTCCGGTGCCGCGCTTCTGGTCGGAACAGCACGGCATCCGGATCCAGGCGGTGGGCATCCCCGCGCTCGGCACGGACACCGAGGTCATGGCGGGCTCGATGCGCTCCGACCGCTTCCTCGTCCGCTACTCCCGGCAGACCGCGTACGGTCCGCAGATCGTGGCGGCCGTCGCCTTCGACATGCCGCTGGAACTCCTGCGCTACCGCGACCAGATCGGCCGCACCCTGCCCCATACCCGGCCCACCGGCGGGAGGGGGCGCCGATGAGCCGTCGCGGCGTCAACCGCAGGAGTCGTTCCGGGCTGCTGCTGTCCGGCGGGATGCTGTCGTGGCTGCTCAGTGTCCCCGCCCGGCTGCACCTGCGCTGGCTGATGATCCTGCTCGTGATGGCGGCGGCGATGGCGGCGTACGGCAGGGTGCTGATCACCGCGGCGCCGATGCCGCCCAGCAAACCGCCGGGCGTCCGCTCGGGTTCCCCCGCGTCCCCCACCTACTCGATGCCGCCCGCGACCTCCAGCCCGCCGGACGTGCACTGAGCCGGCGCCGGCGCGGACCGACCCCCGCCGTCCCCGTCAGGACGGCGGGTTGCCCGTCGCGCCCGCGGTGAAGGGGGTGACCACGAACTCGTTGTCGCAGTTCGTGATCTTCCCCGGGAAGACCAGCGACGCCCTGCTGCCCGGCGGGTAGATCCGCAGGCTCGTGGAGGTCGGCAGGCAGGTCCCCTGCTGGTTGACCGTGTGGATGGTGTCACTCGCGGACTCGCCGGGCCGCAGCACGACGGGCCCGTGCGGGAGATTCTGGTACGTGGCGGGGGCGCCGATCTGCTTGCCGTTCGCGTCCAGCAGCGACAGGCCGGGGAAGCCGGTGACATGGCAGACCGTATCGCTGTGGTTGGTGAGCAGCAGGTAGCGGTAGAGGTTGCCCGCGCCCGCGTCGCCGTCGCCGAGGGAGGCGGTGAGCTGCGCGGCCGTGCACAGCGGTGTGGCGGCGGAGTCGGTGCCGGTGCTGGTGCTGGTCGGCGAGGTGGGCGGGGTGGTCCCTGACGGCTCGGACGTGACGGTCGTACCGTCGCCCGGGCCCTTGGTGGGCGTGGTCCGCGTCGGGGTGGGCGCGGGCGGCGGCACGACGGGCGGGGTCGTCGGTCCGGGGGCCGTGGTGACGGGCCCGCTGCTGTTGGCCGGTGTGGGGACGACCTCCTGCGAGTCGTCCCTGTTGAGCGTGCCGGCCACGTAGAAGGCACCGGTGATGACGGCGGCGGCGAGCGTGCCGCCGACCATCGCGCGGGAGCGGCGGCGCCTGGCCGCGCGGCGGCGGATCAGCTCGAACGAGCCCGCGGGCGGCGGCAGATAGACCGCGGGCGGGCGCAGCAGCGGCTCCAGCGGGTCGAAGGGCTCCCCGCCGGGACCGTCGTCAGACAGTCCGGTCATGGTGTTCCCCCAGCCTGGCGCGCAGCAGTTCGCGGGCCGCGTGCAGGTCGGCCTTGACCGTGCCCTCGTTCCGGCCGAGCAGCGCGGCCACCTGCTGTACGGGCAGGTCCGCGTAGTAGTACAGCAGTGCCGGGTCGCGCAGTCGCTCCGGGAGGGACTGGACGAGCATGCGCACCGAGGGGTCGCTGCTGTCCTGCTGCTCCTTCACGGCTTCCTCCGTGGTGAATCGGCGCATGGCGCGGCGCTCGCGCTCCAGTCTGCGCCAGTGGTCCCTGACCAGGTTGGCCGCGGTCACATAGAGGTATCCGCTGGGCTCCTCGACCTTGGTCCAGCGCGCCCACAGCCGGGTGAAGGCCTCGGACGCGATCTCGTGCGCGGTCCCGTCGTCGTCCACCAGACGGCGGCACCAGCCCGCCAGGCGCGGATAGACGGCCTCGAACAGCTCGGCGGCCGCGCGCTCTTGGGACCGGATGGCCGCTCTCCTCACTCGTCGTCCTCGTGGTGATCGTCGTCTGCCCCGGTGGCGCCGGGGCAGACCTCCCGGGCCGCCCGGCGCCGCCCGCCCCGCGCCGGCCCCGGATCGGGGCCGGTGCCGGTGACGTACGCGCGGACCAGGTCCGGTGCGTACGAGCGGTCGGCGTCCGGACGGCGGACGGGTGCGGGGTCCTGTTCAGGTTCCCGCTCCCGACGACAGGGACGCGTAGACGATCACGTTGTCCTGATAGCCGCTCCCAGTGATCCGGGTGCCGCCACAGGTGATGAGACGCAGAGCGGGGTGGTCGACGTTCCCGTACACGCGGTCCGTCGGAAATCGCGCTTTGGCGACCGTCTGGACGGAGTCGACGGTGAAGGCGGCCGTGGCGCCGTCCTTGAGGCCGATCTCGATCCGGTCGCCGGCGGCGAGCTCAGACAGGTGGCGGAAGACGCCGTCGCCGTACTGTCCGACCGTGACGTGGCCGAGGATCACCGAGGGTCCGGTGACGCCGGGCGTCGGCGAGCCGCTGTACCAGCCCGCGGGCGAGCGCGCCTCGATCGGCGGTACGGCCACGGTGCCGTCGGAGTTGAGCCCCAGTGACATCACCGGGGTGTCGACGCCGATGGCCGCGATCCGCAGCCGGACCGGGACCGAGCGGGCCAGCGGTACGGCCCCGGTGGTCGCCGGGGTCGTGCCGCCGGACGACGGCGTCGAGGTCGCGGACGCCGAGGCGGACGGTGTCCGCTCCGTCCCGCCCGGGGTGGCCCGAGCGGGCGGGTCGGACTGGCAGCCGCTCAGCAGCACCAGTACGGCGGCGGCGAGCACGCACCAGGCCCGTACCGGGACGGAACGGCTGAGGGAGGTGACGGTCGGCAACGGTCAGTCCTGTGCCCGGCCGTGCGACCTGCGGCGCATCCCGGTGACCAGGCCGAGGGCGCCGACGGACAGCACACCGGCGCCGGCCAGCGCGAGGGTGTCCTTGTCGTGGGTGCCCGAGGAGTGCGCGGTCTCGGCGAGGCCGGTGTCGGGGGCGCCGCTGGGTACGGCGGTGACCTGCGAGCCGGAGCCGGAGGACGTGGTGGTGGGCGTCGGCGCGGGCGCGGAGTTGGAGGGGTTGCCGCCGGTGCCCGCGACGAGCGGGGTGACGGAGAACTGGTTGTCGCAGTTGGTGATCTTCCCCGCGAAGACCAGCGACGCCTTGTTCCCCGGCGGGTAGATCCGCAGGCTCGTGGAGGTCGGCAGGCAGGTGCCCTGGTGGTTGATGGTGTGGATGGTGTCGCTCACCTTGCCGCCGGGGCGCAGCACGACCGCCGCGTAGCCGTTGTGCTCGCGGGTGGCGGGCGCGCCTATCTGCTTGCCGCTCGCGTCGAGCAGCGACAGGCCGGGGAATCCGGTGAGGTGACAGGTGGTGCCGCTGTGGTTGGTCAGCACCAGGTAGCGGTAGAGGTTGCCCGCTCCGGCGTCCTGACCGCCGAGGGACGCGGTGAGCTGGGAGGTGGCGCACATCGGAGTGCTCGATGTGTCGCTCGCGGGGGCGACGGCGGCCGCCGGGGACGCTCCGAGTACGGCGAAACTGGCCGCGGTCGAGAACGCGGCGGCGCCGACGGCGAGTGAACTCATGCGCATGTCCGGTCTTCCCTTCTCCCCCCGGCTGCCGCGCTCCGGAACGAGCGCCGGCCGGGCCGTAAGGGGATTCGCAGGGGAGAGACGACGCGGGGTGGCGCCGGGTTGTAAAGAGATTGCCAAATCAATCGAGCGGCGAGTGGCGGCACTTCGCGCACGGGGTTTCCCGCGCCGCCTCCCGGCGGGTCCAACGGCGGGCCTGGCAGGATCGGTTGCCATGGGCGCGCATCAGTGGGGCACGCACGCGGTGACGTTCGCGGCCGGCGGCGTGACCAAGCGGTTCCCGGCCACCGCCCACGAGCGCGCCGTGCGCGAGTGGCGGGCGTTGACGCTACTCGACCGGCACGCGCCGGGGCTGGCGCCGCGGCCGTGCTCCTGCGACCTGGGCGACGCGGGGCCGGTGGTCTCGATGTCCCTGCTGCCCGGAGTGCCGCTCCGGGGCGCACCGTTGGACGGCGAGCGGCTGACGCGTCTCGCGCGGACGGTGAACGCGCTGCACGGCGCGCTGCCCGCCGACGTCCTCGCGCGGGTGCCCGTACGGCCGGAAGGCCCGGCGGAACTCGGCGCGCGGCTGCGCGGTTGGGCGCCGCGGGTGCGGGGACGGGTGGACGCGGCCGTGGGGGCCGCTGTCGACGCGGGCCTCGCCTGGCTGGACGCGTCGGGCCTGGACCGTACGGAACAGGCCGCCGTGCCCGCGGTCTTCGGCCCCGGTGACGGCAATCTCGCCAACTACCTCTGGGACGGCTCGCGTGTGCGGGTCGTGGACTTCGAGGACTCCGGCCGCAGCGACCGGGCCTATGAACTGGCGGAGATCACCGAGCATGTGGCGAGCTGGGTGGAACACCCGCTGGACGTCGCGGCGTTCCTGTCGCACGTCGAGCTGACGGCGGCGGAGACCGTACGGCTGCGGGACTGCCGACGGCTGATCGCGCTGGTGTGGCTGTTCCTGCTGTCCTTCGAGGACCTGGCCTCGGGAGATCCCGCCGCCCGGCGCAATCCGCCGGGTACGGCGCGGCGGCAGGCGGGCCGTCTGCTGGCCCTGCTCGGCTGACCGGCCGTACGCCCTCGCGCGGACGGTCCGCCGAGCGCGGTCTCACGGCCGCGGCCACTGCCGCCCTTCGCGGGACTCGATGCTGCGGTTGAAGCGGGCGAGCATGTCGCTGAGGAGTTCCACATCCTGCGGCGACCAGTCGGTCAGGACGCTGTCGATGCCCGCGATGTAGAACGCGCGGTCGGCCGCGAGCCGTTTGGCACCCTCTTCGGTGATGCGGAGCTTGCGGGCGAGGCCGCCGTCGGGGTCGGGGACGCGCTCGGCGAGGTCGGCCCTCAGGAGGGCGGCGGTCTGCCGGTTGACCGTCGAGGTGTCGAGCGCGAAGGCGTCGGCGAGCTGTCCGATGGACATCGGGCCCTCCGAGTCGAGGCGCGCGAGCAGCAGATACGCGGACTTGTCCAGCCGCTCGGCCGAGCTGTCCCGGCGCGTCAGCACATGGTGGCGGGCCACCAGCATCAGTTCCCGCTCCAGCCGCTCCAGCACACCGCCTCCGCATGACGTATGGACGCACGACGTGGGACGTACGAACCCGGGGCGCGCGCCGTGACGTCCGTGCTCCCGCCTCCCGAGAGTACCCACGACCTGGGCAATGTGCATGACGCACATCCTATGTATCATGCACATCTCCCTGCCCACGTCGTCCACGGCCCGCGGCCCGACGACCCCCACCGAAGGCGACGACATGTCCGACTCAGCAAGCGGCACCGGCATACCGGCAGCCGGTCACACCGCCGGTGTCCACCGGCCCGCGAGTGGCGCGGTCGTCGCCGTGCTGGCCTTCGCGGGCATCGTGGTCGCCCTCATGCAGACGCTGGTCGTCCCGCTGCTGCCCGAACTGCCCGGCCTGCTGCACGCCTCGGCCTCCGACACCTCATGGGTGATCACCGCGACCCTGCTCGCCGGAGCGGTCGCCACCCCGGTCACCGGACGGCTCGGCGACATGTACGGCAAGCGCCGCGTCCTGCTGCTCAGCCTCGGTCTGCTGGTCGTCGGCTCGCTGGTCTGCGCCTTCACCTCGTCGCTGGTCCCGACGGTCGTGGGCCGGGCGCTCCAGGGCGGCGCGACGGGCGTCATCCCGCTGGGCATCAGCATCATGCGCGACGAACTGCCCGCGGAACGGCTCGGTTCCGCGATGGCGCTGATGAGCTCGTCGCTGGGCATCGGCGGCGCGCTCGGCCTGCCCAGCGCCGCGCTGATCGCGCAGCACGCCGACTGGCACGCGCTGTTCTACACCTCCGCGGGGCTCGGCGTGGCGGCGATGGCGCTGGTCCTGTTCCTCGTGCCGGAGTCCCCGGTGCGCACGCCGAGCCGGTTCGACGTGCCGGGCGCGATCGGGCTGTCCGTGGGCCTGGTCTGCCTGCTGCTGGCGATCTCCAAGGGCGGCGACTGGGGCTGGGCCTCGGGCACCACGCTGGGACTGCTGGCCGCGGCCGTCGTCGTACTCGTCGGCTGGGGCATGTTCGAACTGCGCACCACCGCGCCGCTGGTGGATCTGCGCACGACGGCCAGGCCGCAGGTGCTGCTCACCAACATCGCCTCCGTCATGGCCGGTTTCTCGCTCTTCGCGATGTCGCTGGTCCTGCCCCAGCTCCTCCAGCTCCCCGAGGAGACGGGGTACGGGCTCGGCCGGTCCATGCTCGTGGCCGGTCTGTGCCTGGCCCCGTCAGGGCTGGTGATGATGGCCGTGTCGCCGCTGTCGGCGCGGATCTCGGCGGCCCGCGGCCCGCGTGTGTCCCTGATGATCGGCATGGCCGTCGTCGCGGTCGGCTACGGGCTCGGCCTGTTCCTCACCCACGCCGTGTGGCAGGTGGTGGTCGTCGCCTCCGTCATCGGCTGCGGGATCGCCCTCGCCTACGCGGCCATGCCCGCGCTCATCATGGGCGCGGTGCCGCTGGCGGAGACCGCCGCCGCCAACGGGCTCAACACCCTGATGCGGTCCATCGGCACCTCGTCGTCCAGCGCGGTCGTCGGCGTGATCCTCGCCCACATGACCACCACGTACCACGGCGCGCCGCTGCCCTCGCTCAGCGGCTTCCGGGTGGCCTTCGCCGTCGCCTGCGGCGCGGCCGTCGCGGCGCTGGTCATCGCCGCGTTCATCCCGGCGCGGCACGTGCGCGCCACGGGCGGCGGTGCGGCGAAGGTCCCGGCACCGGCGCCGGCGGACGAGCCGGTCTGAGCGGTCCTGCGGCCGTACCCGGTCCGAAGATCTCAGGACGTCCCACAAGGTCCCAGAAGCTCAACGTGAGGTCGACCTTCAGGGCAGGATCACGGCGCGGCCGTTGATCTTCCCGGCGTGCAGCCGCTCGTAGGCGAGCGGAGCGTCGTCCAGGGAGTACGTCTCGACGTGGACCTCGACCGCGCCGGAGCGGGCGAGGTCGAGCACCTCGATCAGCTCGGCGCGCGAGCCCCAGTAGGGGGCGCGGACGGCCGCGTCGTAGGCGACGGTGCCGAAGCCGACCGTGGCGCTGCCGCCGCCGATGCCGACGATCGTCACGTCGGACTCGACGGCGGCGCACGCGGTGGCGGTGGCGACCGTGGGGGCGGCGCCCACGAAGTCGAAGACGGCCTGGGCGCCGACGCCGTCGGTCAGCGCGCGGACCCGGTCGGCCGCGTCGGCGTCGGACAGGACGGTCTCGTGGGCACCGACCGCGCGCGCCAGCTCCAGCTTCTCGTCGCTGACGTCGAGGGCGACGACGCGGGCCGGGCTGAGCACGCGCAGCAGCTGCACGGCGACGTGGCCGAGGCCGCCGGTGCCGATGACGACGGCGGTGCTGCCGGGGACCAGCTTCGGCAGCGAGGTCTTGATCGCGTGGTACGGCGTGAGGCCCGCGTCGGTCAGCGGCACCGAGGCGACGGGGTCGAGGTCACCGAGCGGCACCAGGTGCCGGGGGTCGTCGACGATCATGTACTCGGCGATGGCGCCGGGCGCGCCGAGGCCGGGCGGGCGGATGCCCAGCTCCTCGGCGCGCAGACAGTAGTTCTCCTTGCCCTGCGCGCACATCAGGCAGCCGCCGCAGCCCCACGGGCCGTAGACGGCGACCGACTCGCCCGGCTCCAGGCCGCCGACGCCCTCGCCGAGCGCGGCGACGGTGCCCGCGCCCTCGTGGCCGAGGGTGAGCGGCAGCGCGAAGGGCAGGGCCTCGGCGGGCCAGCTCATGACGGCGATGTCGGAGTGGCACACCCCGGCCGCCGTGACCTTGAGCAGCACCTGGCCGGGGCCCGGCTCGGGGCGCGGGACGGTCACCACTTCGGGGGCGGCGCCCACGGTGCGGTACTGAACCGCCTTCATCTCGGCCCTCGGCTCCGCCGTCGTTCCGGCCCGAGTCGTGGCCGTCGTCCCTTCAGGGCTTGCTGATGTCGACATTCGGTGACCTCTCTCCGGCTCTCGCTCCCCCGCTTCTGCTCCCGGTCCCACCGCCGGGACCCCGCTCCCGGCTCTTCGATTTTCCCCCGGTCCCGCGCGCCCCGCTCAGCGAACGCGGAAGGCCCCCGGCGGGTCGCCGGGGGCCTTCGGGCCTACGAGGTCGCTGGTGGGGTGCTTACGCGACGGTGCCGGATGCGGAGATGACGACCTTGGCGGAGGGCGTGCCGCTGCGCGAGCCCTTGCCCTCGATCTGCTTGACCAGTTCCTCGCCCTCGACGACCTCGCCGAAGACGACGTGCTTGCCGTCGAGCCAGTCGGTGACCACGGTGGTGACGAAGAACTGCGAGCCGTTGGAGTTCGGCCCGGCGTTCGCCATCGACAGCAGGAACGGGCGGTCGTGCTTGAGCTTGAAGTTCTCGTCCGCGAACTTGTTGCCGTAGATGCTCTTGCCGCCGCGGCCGTCGCCGCTGGTGAAGTCGCCGCCCTGGAGCATGAAGGACGGGATGATCCGGTGGAACGCCGAGCCCGCGTAGCCGAAGCCGTGCTCGCCGGTGGCCAGCTCACGGAAGTTCCGCGCCGTCTCGGGCACGACGTCGTCGAAGAGACGGAAGACGATCCGACCGGCCGGAGCGCCGTCAATGGAGATGTCGAAGTACACGTTGTCCATGGGCACCATCCTTGCATCCCCAGCGGGAGACGCCGCGCCCAGAGCGGCCCAACACGGCAGATCCGCAGGTCACAGCCGTACCGGAGGTGCCCCAGGGCCTCCGGGGGCGACCGGGGCCCTCGGAAGGCCGACCGGGTCAACCTCGTCGCCTTGCCCGTGCGACCGGTGGCAAACTGCGCGGGTCCGAACTGTGCCGGATGCGTTTCGGTCATGGCACGTCGGCAAGACGCCCCGTTGACGACAGACCTGGGAAAACGTCCGCAGGTGTCACCGCGCACCGCGGGCGACCTCCCCGGACCGTCGCCGTCCGTTGCGACCCGATGTCGAATTCCTGGAGATCAGATGGCCGCTGACAGGCCGCCGCCGGGTGGTGGGCAGCGCTCCACGCAAACGCCCCCCACCGGTATGCGAGCGCTTCGGGCCCCCTTCACGGCCGCCGCCGTCCGCGCTCTGGTGCGGGAGACCGTGGCCGCCGACCCCGAGCCGTGCGATCCCAGAGCCATGGGCGACGCGGTGCTCGCCACCTCGGAACTCGCCACCAACGCCATCGTGCACGGCGGCGGTATCACCCACTGCCAGGCCCGCCTCGTACCGCTCGGCGTCGAGGTGAGCATCGACGACCTGAGCCCCGCGCTCCCCCGCCTCACCGAACGCCCGCCGGGCACCGAAGCCCCTTACGTGGGCGGCGGATTCGGCTGGCGTCTGATCCAGCAGCTCGCCCTGCGGGTGACCGTCACCCCGCACGACCCCGCGCCCGACGGCACCCCGCGCGGCAAGCGGATCACCCTCATCCTGCCGCTGTACTGAACCCGGCGCACGCGGCGGCCTACGCGTCCGCCGCGGCGCGCACGAATCGCCGCAGGTGGGCGCGGACGGCGCCGGGTGCCTCCAGCCACGGCTCGTGCCCGGCGCCCTCGATCCGGGTCAGGAGAAGGGCGAGCCGGAGCGCGAGCGCTTCGAGGGCCGCCACCGGGCGGGGGTCGTCCGCCCCGGCGAGGAGTTCCGCCCGCTCGGGCAGCGGCCGAGGTACTGGCCATCGCCCGTACCCGTACCGCGTCCTCCACCGTCCGGTTCGTCGAGGCCGACGTGTTCGCGTGGCAGCCGCCGCGCCGCTACGACACGGTCTTCTTCGCCTTCTGGCTCTCCCACGTCCCGCCCGCCCGGCTGCCCGGGTTCTGGGGCACCGTCGCCGCCGCGCTCGCCCCGGGCGGCAGGGCCGTCTTCGTCGACGACGGCCCGGGCGCGGCGACGTACGAGGACGTCCTCACCGGCCATGCGACCCCGGCGGCGCTGCGCAGGACCGACGACGGCGGTCGGTACCGCATCGTCAAGGTGTTCCACGACGCCCGGACGCTCACCGACGACCTCACCGCGCTGAAGTGGTCGGTCAGCGTCCGCACCAGGGCCGGGTTCCTCGTCGGCGTCGCGGAACCGCCGCCCGGCGCGGGCCCCGCACCGACGGCGCAAACGGCGTGACCGGTGGTCGGGCGGGCGCGAGACTGGCCGCATGACCGTTACGGATGCCAAGACCGACCTGCGCTTCTACCTCCAGTCCGCGCGCGACGCCCTGCTGTGGAAGCTGGAAGGGCTCTCGGAGTACGAAGTGCGCCGCCCGATGACGCCGACCGGTACGAATCTGCTGGGCCTGGTGAAGCATGTGGCCAGTGTGGAGTTCGGCTACCTCGGCGACACCTTCGGGCGGCCCTCGGGCGAGCCGTTGCCCTGGCTCGACGCGGGGGCCGAGGCGAACGCGGACATGTGGGCCGCCGCCGACGAGTCACGCGAGTACATCGTGGGCCTCTACCACCGGGCGTGGGCCCAGGCGGACGCGACGGTCGACGCGCTGGCCCTGGACGCGACCGGCCGGGTGCCGTGGTGGCCCGACGGCCGGGACGAGGTGACGTTGCATCACGCCGTGGTGCGGGTGATCTCCGATACCCACCGGCACGCGGGGCACGCGGACATCCTGCGCGAACTCACCGACGGCGCGGTGGGCATGAACGAGAACAACGGCAGCCTGCCGCCGGGCGACGCGGCCTGGTGGGAGAACCACCGTGACCGCCTGGAGCGGGCGGCCCGGGAGGCCGACGCGTGAGGCCGTAGGACCGTCCTTCACCGACCGCCCGGCGTCACGGCACGCGCGCGGCCTCAGTCGGCCGCGACCGCCTCCGGCAGGTCCGCGGGGCGGTCGCTGCTGTCCGCGATGGCCAACGCGGGCCGGCACGGGGTTCTCGTCAAGTCGGCCGTCGTGATGGAGCGCCTCGGGCAGACCGACAGCGTCGCGCTGGACAAGACCGGCACGCTCACCGAGGGGACGCCCCGCGTCACCGACATCCGGCCGCTGCCCGGCAGCGGCCTCGAAGCGGACGCCCTGCTCCGGCTCGCCGCGTCGGCCGAGCACCCGAGCGAACACCCGCTGGCCCGCGCGGTGGTGGACGCGGCCCGCGAGCGCGGCCTTCCGCTGTCCGCCGCCGACGGCTTCACCTCGGCCCCCGGCCAGGGCGTCACGGCCACCGTCGACGGCCGCACCGTCCAGGTCGGCTCCCCCGCCCGCCTCCTCCCCCTCGGGACCGACGAGGCGGCGCGGGACGGGCTGCGGGACGGGGTGCGCGAGGCGGTGCGGGAGGTGGAGGCCGCCGGGCGTACGGCCGTGGCGGTGCTGCGCGACGGTACGCCGCTGGGAGTGCTGGGCATCGCGGACCGGCTGCGCCCGGACGCCGCCGCCACCGTCGCCGCCCTCGCCCGTATGACCGACCTCCCCCCGGTCCTGCTGACCGGCGACAACGTACGGGCCGCCCGGCAGTTGGCCGCAGAGGTCGGCATCACCGACGTACGCGCCGGCCTGCTGCCACAGGACAAGGCAGCGGCCGTACGCGCGTGGGAGGCACGCGGTCGCAAGGTGCTGGTCGTCGGCGACGGCGTCAACGACGCGCCCGCGCTGGCCGCCGCACACACCGGCGTCGCCATGGGCAGGGCCGGGTCCGACCTCGCGCTGGAGACCGCCGACGCCGTGGTGATCCGCGACGAGTTGGCCACCGTCCCGGCCGTCGTGAAGCTCTCGCGCGCCGCCCACCGTCTGGTGATCCAGAATCTGACGATCGCCGCGGTCTTCATCGCCGCCCTGGCCGTCTGGGACCTGACCGCCGCTCTCCCGCTCCCCCTCGGGGTCGCGGGTCACGAGGGCTCCACTCTCGTCGTCGCCCTCAACGGGCTCCGGCTGCTGCGCGACACCGCCTGGACCCGGCCGTGAGGTGGCCGGTCTCGGCGCGCCTGCTCTGCCGACAGCGGGTGTGTTAGCGTCGCTCGCTCACTTTCACAGAGCGATCAGTGCGGGGGCGTCATGAAGCTTCTCCTTACCGACTCCGGTGTCAAGAACGCCAGCATTCTGGCGGCGCTCCTCGATCTCCTGGGCAAACCGATCGCCGAGGCCAACGCCCTGTGCATTCCCACCGCCGGGTACGGGGGCCCGTACGGCGATCCGGGTGGGCCGTGGCGTTTCATCAGCGGACAGTCCCTTCACCCCATGACCGGGCTGGGATGGAAGTCGGTCGGCGTACTGGAGCTCACGGCGCTGCCCGGCATCGACAAGGAGCGGTGGGTCTCCTGGGTCCGGGAGACGGACGTCCTGCTGGTGAACGGCGGCGACGCGCTGTACCTGTCTCACTGGATGCGGGAGTCCGGCCTGGCCGACCTGTTCCCTTCGCTGCACGACACGGTCTATGTGGGGCTCAGCGCCGGGAGCATGGTGCTGACTCCCCGCGTCGGGGAGCACTTCGTCGCCTGGCAGCCGCCCACCGGTGACGACCGCGCCCTGGGAGTCGTCGACTTCTCCCTTTTCCCGCACCTCGACAGTCCGGGCTGCCCCGAGAACACCATGGCCGAGGCGGAGCGGTGGGCCGCCTCGCTCAAGGCCCCGGCGTACGCCATCGACAACCAGACCGCCATCAAGGTGACCGACGACGGCGTCGAGATCGTCTCCGAGGGGAACTGGAAGCTGTTCAACGCGGCGCCGTGACCTGCTCGACCGTGAGCACGATCTTGCCCTGGAGGTGTCCGCGGGCGGCCCGTTCGTGCGCCGCCCGCGCGCGGGCGAGCGGGAAGGTGCTGTCGACGGCGACGCGTACCGTGCCCGCGTCGAGCAGGCGTCCCAGTTCGGCGAGTTGCGCGCCGTTCGAGCGGACCTGGGCGGTCGAGACGGTGACGCCCAGCCTCGCGGTCTCCTCGGCGTCGAAGTCCCCGGGAAGCACGGGGAATTGGGCGCCGCCGCGCTTGAGGGTGCGCAGGAACCGCCTGCTGTCGGGGCCGCCGACGGCGTCGAGTACGAGGTCGACGTCGTGCACCAGCTCCTCGGGACGGCTCTTGGTGTAGTCGATGAACCGGTCGGCGCCGAGATCGCGGAGGAACGCCTCGTGCGCGCCGGACGCCACGGCGGTGACATGCGCGCCCTTCCACTTCGCCAACTGCACGGCGAAGTGCCCCACGCCGCCCGCGGCGCCGTTGACGAGCACCTTGCTGTCGGCGTCGAGCGGCGTCGGGCGGTGCCGCGCCGCCTGGAAGGGCGAGGGGTGGTCGTGTCCTGCCTCGATGAGGAACTGCCACGCCGTGAGCCCGGCCATGGGCGCCCCGGCGGCGTGCACGTGGTCGATGCCGGACGGCTTGCGCGCGAGGTCCGACGCGGGCGCGGCCACGTACTCGGCGTATGCGCTGCCGTGGAAGCCGGGGAAGCGCAGAAGGCCGAAGACCTCGTCGCCCAGGGCGAGGTCGTCCACGTCCGGGGCGACGGCTTCGACGACACCCGACACGTCCGTTCCCGGAACGGCGGGCAGCCTGACGGTCGACTCCGGCTCCCCCGGCACCGTGGTCAGCCCGCCGCGCAGGTACCAGTCCGGAGGATTGACGCCCACCGCGTGGACGCGGACGAGCACCTCGCCCGGTCCCGGCTCGGGGATCGGCACCCGGTCCTCACGCAGCACCTCGGGGCCGCCGTGCTCGTGCAGCCGGATCGCCCGCATCGTGTCTGACGGCATCTTCGTGGGCATCGTCGTCTCCTGCCCCCACCGGGGGATACGCTGAACGGATCAGTGGTCCACCTATCCGAACCACTGATCCGAATATATGGACCACTGATCCGGATAGTCAAGAGGGACCCATGCGCGCCGACGCCAGGAAGAACCGCGACCACCTGCTCGACGTCGCGGGCGCCGTCATCGCCGAGCACGGTGTCGACGTCTCGCTGCGCGACATCGCCCGCAGGTCCGGCATGGGCCTGGCGACTCTGCTCCGGCACTTCCCCACCCGGGAGGCCCTGCTCGAAGCCCTGCTCCACACGAGCTTCCGCGAACTGACGTCGCGGGCGGCCGACTTGGAGACACAGGGGTCACCCGAGGACGCCCTCGTCTCGTGGCTGCGCGACTGCGTCGCCTGGACGACCGAGTACCGGGGTGTGACCGTCCTGATGGCCGCCGCCATCGAGGACGCCGAATCCGCGCTCCACGCCTCGTGCGTCACCCTGCGCGCGGCCGGAGCGCGGCTCCTCACCCGCGCCCAGGCCGCGGGCGTGGCACGCGACGACATCGACGGCGCCGACCTGTTCGCCCTCGTCGCCATGCTCGCCTGGCTCGGCGACCAGCCCTCCCTCGCCCCCCGCGCCGACCACCTCTTCGACGTGATCGCGAGCGCGATCCTCACGAGCGCGGACTGCGCCGACACCGGCCGGCAACCACGCCCCCCGGTCCTCGGCTGAGGCCGTCGCGCCGGGGTCCGCGACGGGCTGGTCCGCACGCGTCACCGTCCACGCGGGCTCGGCGATGCCGCCGCACAGGAGCGGGCCGTCAGCGGATCAGCGGCGTCGCCGCGATCGTCGGAGGCGGCCCGGCGCCGTACGGGTCACTTGGACTCCAGGTGTCCCAGGGGGTGGGCGGCGGCGAGGACGGAGCGGGCCGTCTCCCAGTCGGTGTGGTCGTCGCCGGTGATGTGGCGCAGGTAGGCGAGGGTGACCTGCTGGACGAGAGCGACGCGGCCGGGGTCCTCGTCGGTGGTCTCGGCCGACCGGTAGCCGGAGATGCCGCCGAGGAAGTGCTCGCCGCCGCGGACGGTGAGCAGGCTCTTGTCGCCTCGGCTGAGCGTGTAGGGGTCGGTGGTCCACGCCGGACCCCGGGTCGAGAGGGGGAGGTCGTCCTTGTCGCCCGCGACGACGAGTCCGGGGGCGGTGATGTGGGAGAAGTCCTGGTCACGGAGCCAGGGAAGGTGCTCGTGGGCGAAGGGGGTGAGTTCCGCGCCGCCCTTGCCCGCGGTGGCGAGCTGGACGCTGGCCATGACCCGCGGGTCGGACAGGTCTTCGGCGAGGCCGGTCCGCGGGTCCTTGACGCGCAGCCCCACCAGGATGCCCGCGGTCTGACCGCCGAAGGAGTGTCCCGCCGCGACGACACGGCCGTGGTCGGTCCGGCCCGCCAGGCCCGGCACCGACGCCTCCAGCGTTCCGAGTTCGTCCAGGACGCGCTTCATGTCCTGGACGCGGTAGCGCCACAGGTCGGGCGTACGGGGGTCGTCCCCGGCGAGGCCGAAGCGCTTGGAGTCCAGATGGGTGGCCTGGACGGTCACGAAGCCGTGCGCGGCCCAGTGGTCGACCAGCGGCGCGTAGCCGTCCAGGTCGGACCCGAAGCCGTGCGCGAACAGCACGATCGGCAAGCGGGTGCCGGTGACCGGGGCGGAGATCCGTACCCGCAGGTCCGCGCCTCGGTGCGGGGCGGGCAGGACGAGCGGCTTGACCGAGACGGTCGGGGTGGGCGCGGGGCCGGTGAGGCCGGTCGCCGAATACGTGGTCATGCGTGTCTCTTTCGGAGGTGCGGGGGTGCGGGCGTGCGGAGGTGCGGAGGTGCGTGCGGGCGGGCGGGCGGTGGCTCGGGAAGCGGGGCTCTCCGGGAGGAAGCTCCGGGAGAAGGGCGCATTGGTTACGCTAAAACCTGACGTTGACGTCAAAGGCAAGTGGCTGTGACGCGGATCGCAGGGACGTGGAGTGGGACATGCGCATCGGGGAACTGGCTCGTCGCACGGGCGTCAGCACCAGGGCGCTGCGGTATTACGAGGAGCAGGATCTGCTGGTCTCCGAGCGCAGCGACAGCGGCCAGCGCCACTACGCGGAGGCCGCGGTCGACCGGATCAATCTGATCCGGGAGCTGTACGCGGCCGGTCTGTCCAGTAAGACCATCGCCGCGCTCACGCCCTGCGTCATCGACGGCCGGGCCACGCCCGAGCTTCTGGATCGCCTCACCGTCGAGTGTGATCAGATCGACCGGCACATCGCGGATCTGACACACACCCGCGACCGGCTCGACTCGGTCATCGCCGGCGCCTCCGAGAACCTGCGCACCGGCGCGTCCTGCCGACAGGACACGTCCGGCTAACGGTGTCGCGCCGGTCCCGCGGTGGCACTCTTCATCCCCCCATCGCCCGCCAACTGACGAGCGGCCTGGTGCGATTCCAGGGTGCGACGGTGACGCCCACGCGCCACGCGGACGACCGCGCAGAGTGCCCGCCCCGCCACCCAGGGTGCCGCCACGTTCGCGCAATGTCGCTGTCGTAATTCCCCTGCATGGTTGGTGCATGGTCCAGCGCGAAGATCGCCGGGACCCACTCTGACTAGGGGGATACGCAGTGACGTTCAGCCGCAGACAACTGCTCGGTACCGGAGGCAGCCTGGCCCTGACCGGTGCGCTGGCCGCCGCCTGCGGGTCGAACAGCGGCCGGGACGACGGGGGCGGCAAGGGCGGCAAGGTCACCTTGCAGCAGTGGTACCACCAGTACGGCGAGGCGGGTACGGAGCAGGCGGTGCGCCGGTACGCCGACGCGTACACCGCGGCGAACGTCAAGGTGCAGTGGCGGCCCGGCGACTACGACCAGCAGACCGCCGCGGCGCTGCTCACCTCGTCGGGACCGGACGTCTTCGAAGGCGGCCCGACGCTGGACCAGATCCAAGGCGGCCAAGTGGTCGACGTCACCGACCTGGTCGGCCCGGTGAAGGCCGACTTCAACCCGGCCGTGGTGACGACGTACGGGGACAGGATCTGGGGTGTCCCGCAGGTCATCGACATGCAGCTTCTGTACTACCGCAAGAGCCTGCTCACTGCCGCGAACATCGCGCCGCCGACCACGCTCGACGAACTGGTCGACGCGGCGGCGAAGTTGACCACCAAGAAGGTCAAGGGGCTGTTCCTGGGCAACGACGGCGGCGCCGGGGTGCTCGGCGGTACACCGCTCTACGCCGCCGGGCTCAGCCTGTTGACCCCGGAGGGCACCGTCGGCTTCGACGACCCGGCCGCCGCCCGCACCCTGGCCAAGTTCCGCCAGCTCTACGCCGACAAGTCGCTGCTGTTGGGCGCGCCGACCGACTGGTCCGACCCCTCGGCGTTCATCCAGGGGCTCACCGCGCTCCAGTGGTCCGGACTCTGGGCGCTGCCCGCGGTCAAGAAGGCCCTGGGGGACGACTTCGGGGTGCTGCCGTTCCCGAAGGACGGCGCGGCGGGCAAGCCCACGGTGCCGGTCGGCGCGTACAGCTCGGCCGTCAACTCCCGCAGCAAGCACCAAGCCGAGGCCAAGGCGTACATCAAGTGGCTGTGGATCGACAGGACCGAGTACCAGGAGGACTTCGCGCTCTCCTACGGCTTCCACATACCGGCCCGGATCTCGCTGGCGAAGAAGGCGGCCAAACTGCGGGAGGGCGCGGCGGCCGACGCCGTCTCGTACGCCACCGACCACGGCTTCTCGCAGCCGCTGTTGTGGACACCGGCCAGCCAGACCGCGTACCAGGACGCGCTGAGCCGCATCATCAAGGACGGCGCGAACCCCGACACGGAGCTCAAGTCGGTGGTGCGCAAGACCAGTTCCGAATTGCAGCGGGTCCGGAAGAAGTCGTGAGACACCGCACGCTGTGGTTCTGGGTCTTCGTCGGGCCATTCGCCGCCGGGCTCGCGCTGTTCACGTACGTGCCGCTGTTGTGGAGCGTCTATCTGAGCTTCTTCGACGCGCACAACACGGTGTCCCCGCACCGCTTCGTGGGCCTGGACAACTACGCGGACGTCCTCGGCGACCAGGCGTTCACCGACAGCCTGCGCACCTTCGGGGTGTTCGCGCTGTTCATCGTGCCCGCCACCTACGCGCTCTCGCTCGCCCTGGCGCTGATGGTGAACCGGCTGCGGTACGCGCAGGCGTTCTTCCGTTCGGTGTTCTTCCTGCCGGCCGCCTGCTCCTACGTGGTGGCGGCGCTGATCTGGAAGCTGTCGATCTTCAACGGCGTGCGGTTCGGCCTGGCGAACACCGTCCTGGGCTGGTTCGGCGCCGACCAGACGGCGTGGCTGTCCACCACCCACCCGCCGTGGTACTGGCTGGTGATCGTGACCGTACGGCTGTGGTTGCAGGCCGGGTTCTACATGATCCTCTTCCTCGCCGGACTCCAGCGCATCCCGGCGCAGTTGTACGAGGCGGCGGCGGTGGACGGCGCGCGGCCCGGCTGGCAGGTCTTCCGCCACATCACGTTGCCCCAACTGCGGGCCACCTCGGTGGCGGTGGCGCTGCTGCTGGTCATCAACGCCTTCCAGGCGTTCGACGAGTTCTACAACCTGCTCAGCGACTCCCGCGGCTATCCGCCGTACGCCCGGCCGCCGTTGGTGTACCTGTACACCACCGCGCTCGGGCGGGGGCAGAACCTGGGCGTGGGCAGCGCGGGCGCCGTCGTCCTCGCGCTGATCATCGCGGTGGTCACCGTCGTCCAGGCCCGCTGGTTCGGGCTCGGCAGGAGGGAGGACTGACATGGAGCAGGCCCTGCTCAGATTCGGGCGCGCGGTGCGCCTGGTGCTGCTCGTGGTACTCGCGCTGCTGTTCCTGATCCCGTTCTACCTGCTGGTGCGCAACGGCCTGTCGGCCGAGCAGGACATCACCTCGCCCGAGTGGACGTTCTTCCCCACCCACCTCCAGTGGTCCAACATCCGCGAGCTGTTCGACGACCCCGCGGTGCCGATGGCCCGGTCGCTGCTCAACTCGGCCATGATCGCGGTCACCACGACGGTGGGCACGGTGGTGCTGGCGTCGCTGGCGGGATACGGACTGGCCCGTATCCCGTACCGCTGGTCCAACCAGGTGTTCTACGCGATCCTCGGCACGCTGATGGTGCCCGCCGCGGTCACCTTCGTGCCGAGCTTCGTGCTGGTGTCCTCGCTCGGCTGGATCTCCACGTTGCGCGGCCTGATCATCCCGACGATCTTCTCGGCGTTCGCCTGCTTCATCTTCCGGCAGTACTTCCTGGGCTTTCCCGGTGAGTTGGAGGACGCGGCGAAGGTCGACGGACTCGGCTACTGGCGCACCTACTGGCGGATCGTGGTGCCCAACTCCCGGCCGGTCTTCGCGGCCGTGTCCACGATCGTCTTCATCGGCGCCTGGAACGCCTTCCTGTGGCCTCTGGTCATCGGCCAGGACACGTCGTCCTGGACGGTGCAGGTGGCGCTGTCCACCTTCACCACCGCCCAAGTGGTCAACATCCACGAGCTGTTCGTCGCGGCGGCGGTGTCGATCCTGCCCCTGCTGCTGGTCTTCCTGCTCCTCCAGCGGCACATCGTGGCGGGCATCGAACGCTCCGGCATCGACGACTGAGCCCCCGCCGGGGAGTCGCGGCGGTACCCCCGCGACCCGGTCAGCGGACGTCGCGGACCGCGGCCAGGCCGCGGTCGTAGAGGTCGAGGATGTCGCCCTCGCCGTCACCCTCGATCCAGGTCGCGGTGGCGGCGTCGAAGCAGCCGAAGGCCGTGGCGAGGACGGCGCGGACCTGTACTCGGTCGGCGCCCGAGGCTGCCAGCCTGGCTTCGAGGAGCGGGAGCAGTTCCTCCTGGCAGCGCACGCGCTTTCCGAGGTAGGCGGCGCGCAGCGAGTCGGTGCGGTGGATCAGCCGGAAGCGCTCCAGGGCCTGTTCGGGACCGGTGTGGACGGAGAGCGCGGCCTTGAGGGCGGCGCGCAGGGTCTGCCAGGCGTCGGCGTCGGCGGGCTGCTCGCGGACGGTCTCCGTCAGGAGGGTGACGAACTGCTCCTGGCTGCCGCCGATGAGGTCTTCCTTGGTGCCGAAGTAGCGGAAGAGGGTGCGCTGCGAGACACCGGCCTCGCGGGCGATCTGCGCGATGGTCGTCTCGTCGTACCCCTGCCGTGTGAACAGCCGCAGGGCGGTGTCGAGGATCTCCCGGGCCGCGAGCTGCCGCGTCCGGTCCCACAGTGTGGGCGCGGCCGGCCCGTCGCCCGTTGTTCCCTGCGTCATGACATCACCTTAGCGCGGCCTGCCATCGTGGCATTCACGCGACATTTGGCAGTCGCTGCCACGCGGGCGTACGGTGACAATCAGTGGGGCCGTCCACGCGCCCCACGCGTCGACAAGGAGAGCGACCGTGGCAGCGAAGACAGCACTCGTCACCGGCGGCACCAGCGGGATCGGCAAGGCCACCGCGGAACTGCTCCACGCGCGCGGCTACCGCGTCATGGTCACCGGCCTCGGCAGCGTCGACAGCTCCGGCCTGCCGCACGACGTGGTCGCCATCCGGGCCGACGCCGGTTCGCTCACCGACATCGACCAGGCGGTGGAGCGGGCGCGCGGGCACCTGGGCTCCCTCGACCTGCTCCATCTCAACGCGGGCATCTCCCGGCCCGGACCGATCGAGTCCACCGACGAGGCCGCCTTCGACGCCCTGTTCGACATCAACGTCAAGGGGAACTTCTTCACCCTGCGAAAGGCGCTCCCACTGCTGAACGAGGGCGCGTCCGTGGTGTTCACCATCGGCGCGGGCGAGGGGCTCGGCGCGGCCATGACCGCCGCCAAGGGAGCGCTGCTGCCTCTGATGCGCTCGCTCGCCATCGAACTGGCCCCGCGCCGTATCCGGGTCAACGCGGTGAGCCCCGGCCTGATCGACACTCCCGCGTACGGCAAGCTGGGCATCGGCCGGGAGACGGTCGCCGCGTGGGGCGAGGACGTTCCTCTCGGCCGCGTCGGAGCTCCCGCCGATGTCGCCGAGGCGGTCGCCTTCCTCGCCTCCGACGCCGCCGGTTACATCACGGGCGACAATCTGATCGTCTCCGGCGGCATGGGGATCCACGCCCGCTCCGCCTAGCGGACGGTCCGCCGCCGCGGGCCCATCGGTTTGCGACTGGTTCCGACCGCTTGCGATCAGTTTCTGACCTGGGATCGGGCTCCACCGGCGCGCGTCGACGGGGGCGCACTCGGGTTCGCCCTGATCCGCTCTTTCCTCTCCCCCGTGACGCTGGACATACTTGTCATATGTCGACACACCACGACGCGCATAGGGACCCGGTCGTCGGCGACCTCCCGCGCATTGTCACCCCGCACGGCGACCTCGACGCGGACACGCTGGGGCCGTTGCGGCAGGAGCTGACCGAGGCGGCCGAGGCCGGCCGGGTGCTGGTGCTCGACGCCAGCGGGATCACCTTCGCCGATTCCAGCTTCCTCAATCTGCTGCTGAGCATCCACCAGCACGGTGACCTGCGAGTCGCCGCCGTGCCGCCGCAGTTGGCGCGGCTGCTCCGTATCGTCGGCGTGGACCGCGTCCTCAAGGTGTACTCGACGGCGGAGGAGGCACTGCGGGCGACGGCGTGAGCCACCGGGTCCGGATCAGCGAGTGACGGTGAGTCCGGCGCACTCCCAGTGCAGCAGGCTCGTGCGCGCGTCGGGCGGGGTGTGCCCGTACGCGCCCGCGGACACGCTGATGTTCACCACCGGCCAGGCGCGCCAGGCGGGGCCGACGCCGTGGCCGTCGCGGAAGACGACCTCGTCGTCGATGGACCAGCAGACGTCGTCGGCGTCGAAGCGGACCCGGAGTGCGAAGGGGCGGCCCGGCGCGATCACGTCGGCCGCCTCGAACCCGCCGGGGCGTACGTGGTTGGACAGTTCGAGCAGCCGCGGGTTGGTGGGGTGGTACTCGAAGAGGTCGATCTCGCCGTGGCCCGGCTGGGGGCGGCCCGCGTCGCTGTCGCGGCCCCAGGTCCAGATCGCGGGCCAGGCGCCCTGCGGGGCGTGCACCACGCACGTGGCGGTGAGTTCGTCGCCCGGCAGCAGCTCGAAGCCGCCGGGGGCGTACTCGGTCGACACCAGGTCGGTGTGCCAGACGCCGCCCGCCGCCCGCCGGGCGCGGAAGACACCCCCGGCGGTGGGGGCGTAGGCGGGGCCGATCTGGTCGAGTTTGTTGTCGCCGGGATTGCGGCCGCTCTCCGGGTAGGCGGAGGTGCGGCCCGCCGCCCAGGCCGTGCGGTCGGTGAAGGGCGCGTCGAAGACCACGCGCCGGGGGCGCCGGGGCGGCGGCGGACCGTGGGGCGGGGCCTGCGGCGGGTCATGAGGGGTCGGTTGCTGAGGGGGCGGCTGAGCCGCGTCCTGGCCGGTGGTCACGGTGCTCCTGGTGGCTCGGCGAGATCCGGCCGAGAGTTCAGGCGGGCAGCTCGCTCTGTACCCAGTGAAGATCACCGCGCGGCTCGCGAACAGGAGCGTGCAGAAGCGCGGGCGGCGCGTAACGCGTCAGCCCACGCCCCCTGACCGGGTCAGGCGCTCACGCTCCGAGGGCGACGCGCACCTTGATCCGCTTGCCCACCGGCTCGCGCCGGACGTCGAAGCCCTCGCAGACCGCGAGGATGATCTCCAGGCCGTGCTGGCCGATCCTGCCGGGCTCCGCCGCGCGCGCGAGCGGCATCGACGAGTCGGTGTCCCACACGGTGATCACCAGATCCGTGCCCTGGATCTCCAGGTTCAGCGCGCAGGGACCCGGCGCGAATTTGCACGCGTTGGTCACCAGCTCGCTCACCACGAGTTGCGCGTCGGCGACGACGACCGCGGGGATCGGCTGGGCGCGCCCGCCCGTCACACCGGCCAGGAAGTCGGCGGTGAAGGCGCGGGCCGCCGCGATCGATCCGGTCTCGCCGTCGTACGCGGCTCCCGCCCAGATGTCCTGCCCGGCCTGCTGATGCGGGCCGTTCACGGCCATCGCGCTGGAACGCATGTTCTTGCCCCTGTCCGGTTGTCCGGCACAACCGTCAGGGCTTCTGCCCCACCCCAGTCGCTTCACACCCATCTTTTTTTCGGCTTCTCCTTCTGGGCCGGACGCGGGCCTCGGACGGGCGGCGCGCTCGGGGAACGGGCAGGTGGTGAGCGGGCCGTGAACGGATGACGCGCGGAGACGGCCGCCCGGCAGGACGGCCGTCTCCAGGCGGCCCGGTGGGCACGGCCGACGGCGTACGGGCGCGACGGCCCGGTCACAGCTCCAGGTCGTTCTCGATCCGCTTCAACTGGTGCCGGGCCATCGCCAGGTTGGCGCGCGACTTGTCCAGCGCCAGGTACAGGAAGAGGCCGTTCTTGCCCCGGCCCTTGAGCAGCCGGATCAGGTGGTACTGCGAGCCCAGGGTGATGAGGATGTCCTCGATCTCGTCCTTGAGGCCGAGCAGTTCCATGGTGCGCGCCTTGGCACGGACGACGTCGGTGTTGCCGGCCGCCGCGACGTTGAGGTCGAGTTCCTTGCCCCCGCCGAGGGTGCCCAGCGCCATTCCGCTGGTGTAGTCGACGAGTGCGACGCCTATGACGCCGTCGATCGAGGTCATCGCGTCCTTGAGGGCGGTTTCGGTGTTGGCCATGATGGCTGGGCTTCCTTCCGGTCGGTTCATGTGCGGTGCTGACGTGGATGCGGTGGACGCGGTGGATGCGGTCGATGGGGTGGATGGGGTGGATACGGTCGATGCCGTTGCCGCGTCGGGGGCGGTGGGCGCGCGGTGGCGGGCGCCGCTGGTCCGGGTGGGTCGGGTGGTCATGGCGTGGGGGCGTCCTCCCGTGGCTCGGGGTCGCCGTCGACCAGGTGCGCGATGTGCGCGCCGGAGCGGCGGGCCTCCATGTGCAGCCGGCCCACGTTGACCTGCGGTCCGGCCAGGACGGTGAGCACGCAGGCGGTGCCCGCGGCGTAGATGGCGACGTATCCCTGCTCGCCGCGGACCAGCAGTTCCCGGAAGGGGCCGTGGGACGCGGTGTCGGTCAGCCGCAGGCCGACACCCAGCGCCGCGGCGGTGAGGGCCGCCACTCCCTCGGCCTCCACGGTGTCCGCCTCCTGGGCGAGCACCATGCCGTCGACGCCCGCGGCGAGCGCGCCCGTGGCGTACGGCAGCCGGGCCCGCAGCCGCCGCAGTTCCTCGCGTATCTCGGCCTCCTGCGCCATCAGATTCCTTCTCTCCTCTCTCCTTCCGACCTTCTTGTCGGCGCGTTGTCGCACGACGCGCCTCATATCTGTGCGGTCCCGGTCCTGCGGGCGGGAGTGCGCTTCACGGTCGTGCCTCCAAGGCGTCGAGGACCCTGCGGAGCGTGCCGACGTCGGGAGGTCCCGGCAGGTACCCGGCGCGGTCCGCGGTGGCCGGTGCGGATGCGGCTTCCTGTGCCCGTCCCGGTGGCCGCCCCTGCCCTGGTGGCGGTGCCGCGCGCCGCGGGGTCTCGCAGTGCCCGGCGGCGGCCAGCCGCCGTACGTCGACCAGCGCGTGGAAGGTGGGCCTGCCGAGCACGGTGGCGATGGCGGACGGGGTGCGTACCCCGTCCACGAGGTCCAGCAGGGCCCGCTGCCGACGCGGTACGGGCGGCAGGCACGCGGCCCTGCGGCGGACGACGGGGGCGGTGTCGAGCTGCGGATACGGCCACAGGGCGTCGAGGAGTCCGCGGCGGCGGCGGGTCTCGCGCTCCACCTCGGCCACCCGCACCGGGCGCACGGGGCCGAACCAGTGGACGACACCGTGCCGGAAGCGCGTGGGGCCGCTGCCCGCGGCGAGGACGAAGAAGGCGGCGTCGTAGAGCGCGCCGAGGTGGCTGATCTCCAGTTCCGCGGCGGAGATCCTGCGGTGCTCCAGGAGGTGGCGGGCGGTCCGGCAGCGGGCTCCGGCGGCGTCCACCGCCTCCTGCCACACCTCGACGGGAAGTCGGCCGCCGGCGGTCAGCAGGACGTCGATGCCGGGGGTGGCCGGGCTCTCGGCGTGCACCACGACGCCGTCCGCGAGGTAGAGCGCCCCGCTGTCCCGGAGCAGCGCGCCGGTCGCGCCCTCCTCGGCCAGGCGCAGCAGCATCGGTGACAGCGGCCCGGTCATGCCAGCACCAGCCGTTCGGCGAGGTCGCGTACGCGCATCATGGCGAGGGCGAGGTTGGCGTGCTCGCGGTCGAGCCACAGGTGCAGGAACACCCCGCCGTCGAAAGGTGCTTCGACGAAGCGCAGCAGGTGGTAGCCGGTGCGGGTGACGACGATGACGTCCTCGACCGGCAGCCCCTTGGCGGTGTCTGCGGGTCCTGAGGGAGCGGCGGGCGCGGCGGGTGCGGCGGGTCCCGTGGTCCCGCCGCGCGGTGAGCCGAGGGGTTCCGCCGGTTCGAACGCCGAGTGCTCCACGGCCATGCGCGCGAATTCCGCGGTCTCGGCCGCCGCCGTCTCGGGGTCACCGCCCGGCGCGTCTCCGACCTGTCCGAGGGAGAGCCCGCTGATCCACTCCACGAGAGCGGCGCCCCGGGCTCCCGGCAGCGTCATGGCCTCGCGCAGGCACTCGTCTATCCCGGACACCCGACTCCCCTGCGTGAGGCCGCTGTTGGCCCGCCGACGGATCGGCAGTGACCGTCACGTTACGCACGGTGGCACTCGCGCGAAGGACTTCTGGCAATTTCCAGCGGTACATGACCGCACTGGGCATAAAATGCTCCCCCTCCGTCCGGCCGTCCGCGCTTGGTCGCCGTCCCCGGAGCGCCACCGGCCCCTCGCGTATCGCACGCGAGGGGCCGGGCCGGTTGTGCTCAGGGACGCCGGCCCGGTCGGGCCGGGTCGGAGGAGGTCGAGTCGGGTCCGGGCGGGTCGGGTCGGGTCGGGTCGGAGGAGGTCAGTCCGGGTCAGGTGTTCCAGACCTGGAATTCGGAGATCTGCCCGGCGGGCCAGCCGGAGTTGGCGGTGACCGTCACCCGGAAGTACCGCGCGGTGGCCGCGGTGAAGGTGAGGGTGACCGTGTTGTTGGAGGCGGGGTCGAAGGAGTAGGAGGCCGACGACTTGAGGGTGGTGAAGGTGCTGCCGTCGGTGCTGCCCGACAGGGACAGCGTCTGGTTGCGGGCGCCCCAGCCCGCGGGGAGCTGGAGGACGACCTTGCTCGCGCTCTGCGCGGAGCCGAGGTCGACCTGGACCCACTGCGGGAAGGCGTTGTTGGCACTCTCCCAGTAGCTGTTCTGGCTGCCGTCGGTGACGTTGGAGGACCCGTAGACGTCGGAGTGGCTGGACTCGCTGGTGGCCTTGCCCGCCGCCAGGTTGGTGCTCACCGTGCCGCTGCCGGTGCCGGTCAGCGCCACGGTGGTGGGGCTGTTGGAGGCGTTCCCGCTGATCGTCAGGGTGCCGGTGCGGGTGCCGGAGGCGGTGGGGGTGAACTTCACCGCGACCGAGCAACTGGCGTTGGCCGCGAGCGACGTGCCGCAGGTGTTGGTCTGCGAGAAGTCCCCGGAGGCGGTGACCGAGCTGATCGACGCGGCGGCCGTACCGGTGTTGGTCACCGTCACGCTCTGCGCGCCGCTGGTGGTGCCGGGCGCCTGGGAGGCGAAGGTGAGCGAGGTCGGAGTGACGGACAAGGTCGCGGACGACGGGTTGGTGCCGCCGCTCGGGTAGACCTGGAGGCCGGACAACTGGGCGGCGCTCCAGCCCGAGTTGGCGGTGACGTTGATCCGTACGTAGCGGGCGGTGGCCGCGGGGAAGGTGAGGGTCACCGTGTTGTTGTTGGCGCTCGGGTCGAAGGTCTGCGCGGCGGAGGGCGACAGGGTGCTGAACGAGGTGCCGTCCGTGGAGCCCTGTACGGACAGGGTCTCGGTACGGGTGGCCCACGCCGTGGACGGCGGGAGCCGCAAGGTCACCTTGCCGACCGCGTAGTTCTGCCCGAGGTCGACCTGGACCCACTGCGGGAAGGCGCCGTTGGCGCTCTCCCAGTACGTGGACGCGTCCGCGTCGGTGACATTGCCCGCGACGAAGGTGCCGTTGGCGGAACTCGCCGTGGCCGGGCGGCCTGCGGCGATGTCGGTGCTGCTGTCGATTCCGGCGCCGCTGAGCGCGACCGTGGTCGGGCTGTTGTTGGCGTTGCTGGTCAGTGTCAGCGTGCCGTTACGGGTGCCGCCGGCCGTCGGCTTGAAGGTGACGGTCACCGCGCAGGACGAACCGACCGCGAGCGACGAGCAGTTGTTGGTCTGGGTGAAGTCGCCGGTCGCCGCGACGGCCGAGACGGTGGCCGTGGTGGTGCCGGAGTTGGTGACGGTGACGGTCTGCGGGGCGGCCGTCGCGCCGACGACCGTGCCGCCGAAGGACAGGCTCGCCGGGTTGGTGCCCAGGATCGGGCCGGGCGCGGTGCCGGTGCCGGACAGGGCGACGGTGCTGGTGTTGCCGCCCGCGCCGACGGTCAGCGTCCCGGCACGCGCGCCGGTCGCCGTCGGCGCGAATTTCACGCTGACGGTGCAGGAGCCGTTGGCCGGGATGGAGGTGCCGCAGGTGTTGGTCTGCGAGAAGTCACCGCTGGTGGTGATGGCGGAGACGGAGGCGGCCGAGCCGGTCGGGTTGGTGACCGTCGCGGTCTGGGCGGCGCTGGTCGAACCGGTGGCGACCGAGCCGAAGTTGAGCGCGCTCGGGCTGGCGGTCACGCCTTCCGCCGGGTAGGGCGGGAAGACGGGGGTGGGGAAGCCGCCGCAGAACGGGGTGCCGCTGATGCCGGAGTTGCCGCCGCCGTCGGTGACGGTGAAGTTGTTGCCCTCGCAGCTATAGATCGGTGAGCTGGCGCCGATGCCGGTGGCCGTGACGTTGGTGAACTTCGCGGCGCCGCCGGTCTGTTCCTGGAGGGCGAAGGTGCCGGCGCCCGCGATGGTCACGTTGTTGAGGCTGACCCCGCTGACGGTGCCCTCGACCCACTGCACCGCCTCGTAGGGGCTCTGCTGGATCAGCGCGTTGGTCACGTTGATCGGGCCGGTGATGGCGCCCTGGCTGCCGTCGAACCACAGCGCGCCGACGCCGAACTGCCAGTTCGGGTCGAGACTGCCCGCCCTGACCAGGGTGTTGTTGGAGATCGTGGTGGTGCCGACCGGGGTGGAGGTGAAGCGCTGGCCGACGTGGATGCCGCCGCCCTGGGCGAGTCCGGTGTCCCGTACGAGGTTGCCGCTGACGGTGTTGTCGTGGCCTCCGTAGATCGCGATGGCGTTGGCCAGGATCTGGGTCTCCACGGTGTTGTTGGAGATGGTGTCGTTGGCGTCGGCGCCGAGCGCGGCGTCGGCCCAGGTGGCGATGCCGTCGTCGCCGGTGTTGCGGATCTCGCTGTTGGTGACGGTCGAATTGGTCACTCCGCCGTGGAAGTTGACGCCGTCGGCGGTGGTGTCACGGATCCGCAGACCGCTGAGGGTCAGCTTGTCCATCGGCCCGTCCATCCAGGCGCCGACCTTCAGGTGGTCAATCCAGAGGCTGGAGACGGTGGAGTTGCTCATCGCGCCGCCGATGCCGTTGACCTGGTCGCAGTCGTTGCGCTCGCCGACCTGGCCGAAGATCGCGAAGTTGGAGAGGTGGACGTTGCTGCTCACCCCGCGATTGCCGCCGACTCCGCAACTGTCGGGCTCGCCGAGCCCGTAGAAGCCGGGCGCCGCGCCGGTCACCGTCGAGTACCACATGCCCGCGCCGGTGACGGTGACGTTGTTGACCGTGATGTGCCGGGGGATCTTGAAGGTGCCCGGCGGGATCCACACCGTGCCGCCGGGGCCCGCCGCGTTGATCGCCGCGTTGAAGGCGGCCGTGCTGTCGGCGGCGCCGGTCGCGTCGGCGCCCTGGCTGGTCACCGAGACCGAGCCGGACGGCTGCGGGAGGGCGGCGCCGACCTGCTCGAAGTCGGCGAAGTCGATGGTGGTGGCGGCGCTGGAGCCGCTGGTCTGGAGGGTGAAGGTGGTGCCGGCCGGATAGGTCTGCGGGAGCAGCCGGTGGACCTCGTCGTAGAAGTGGTGCGGGTTGCTGCCCGGTGTGTTGGTGAACGGGTAGCTGCCGTAGTACCAGCTATAGGCGTTGGTGAGGGTGAAGTCGGGCTGTGCGGCGCCGTTGATCGCGAACGACAGCGGGGCGGTGTAGACCGAGCCGCCCGAGCCGTCGGGGATGCTGTAGCGGAAGTCGATCGAGTTGGTGGCGACCGGGGTGGTGAAGGTGACGTACTTGCCGCTGCCCGAGAGGGTCACCGCCTTGCGGTACGACGCCTCGTCGGCGAGCTGTCCCGCGGCGAAACTCGGGCCGATGGCCGTGCCGTTGGTGGCGGAGTTCTCCGCCTGCACCTCGACGTAGGGAAGGCTCGCGCCGCTGCCGCCGGTGGCTGCGGCGGCCGATGCCGGTGGGGCCGCGAGGGCGATGACGCCCGCGGCGGCGATCAGCGCGGTGGTGCCTCCCACGGCGATGGTGCGCCTCAGGGATCTGATGGGCTGGAACAACGTCTGCTCCTTTTCGACACGGAATGCCGGACCTGCGCCGTGCGGACAGCCGTACGAGGGCATGGGGAAGCGAGGTGACGCGGAGCTGGGCCGCCGACGCCGGAGCGGGCCTGGGACACGGCCCGTCGCGGTGGCGGTGAAGGGGATGGCGGCTGGGGCGTTGCGCTGAAGCGGTCGGCGGGTGGGGGGGTGACGGCGCAAGGGGAACCGTAATGTCGTGGACACGGCAGCGCAATATACGAACTTATCTTTGCTCAATCTCTACTTTCTCTCGCAAGATCCAATGTTGCCCGTCCATGGATTCGGGAGACCGCCGCCGCTCGCCCCGTGCGCCCTCCGATCGACGGGCACCTCGTCCACCTTCTACAACGTGTAGTAGATTCGCGGGCAGCCCCCGGCCGGGGCCGTCCGCCGAGGTCACCGCGGGGCGCGGGTCCGGCATGCCCGGCTCCCGCTGCCCACGCCCGCAAGGAGGCCGATCACCGTGACTCCTCATTCCGACCGGCGGATCGTCGCCCGTACCGTCCTGCGCACGGGTGCGGTGGCCGCGTCCGCGCTCGCTGCCGCCTACGCCGGGCCCGCGCTGTCGACCTTCGGCCCGCTGCGCAACCGGCTCATGCCGCGGCTGTCGGGACGCGGACGGCCCGACAGCGTGGCGCTCACCTTCGACGACGGCCCCGACCACCTGTCCACCCCGCACTTCCTGCGACTGCTCGACACCCGCCGCGTGCGGGCCACCTTCTTCCTGCTCGGCTCGATGGCCGTCCGCTCCCCCGGCCTCGTCACGGAGATGTACGAGGCGGGCCACGAGGTCGCGATCCACGGCTGGACCCACCGGCCCGCGCTGCTGCGCGGCCCCTGGACCACGTACGAGGACCTGGCCCGCGCCCGCGACCTCGTCGGCGGCCTCACCGGCGGCGCGCCGACGCTCTACCGGCCGCCGTACGGCGTCATGACCGCCGGTACGCATCTGGCCTGCCGCCGCCTCGGACTCACGCCGGTGCTGTGGACCGCCTGGGGCGAGGACTGGCGCGGGCGCGCGACGCCCCGGACCGTCCTCGACACCGTCACCCGCGACCTGCGCGGCGGCGGCACCGTCCTGCTCCACGACTCCGACTGCGCCTCGGCCACCGGGTCGTGGCGCAACACGCTCGGGGCGCTCCCCCGCCTCCTCGACTTCTGTCAGGAACGCGGCCTGACGGTCGGCCCGTTGCGCGATCACGGGGGGCTCGCGGTGGCCGGTTGGTCGGGCGGCCGGGGCCGGGGCGGCCAGGTCGTGCCGTAGTACCGTGAGGATTCTACGAAGGAGCGGGAAGCGTGGCCGAGCAGGAAGGCCCGGCCGCCGGGCGACGCGCGCCGGGCGAGCTGGAGAGCGAAGTCCTCGCGGCGCTGTGGGCAGTCGGCGAGCCGGCCGGGGCGGGCGCCGTACGCGAACAGGTCGCGGGCGAACCCGCCTACACCACCGTCCTGACGATCCTCACCCGCCTCCACGACAAGGGCCTGGTCACCCGCGAGCGCGCCGGACGCGGCTACCTCTACTCCCCCGTGCGCGACGAGGCGGGCCACGCGGCGGCCGGCATGCGCGACCTGCTGGAAGCCGGCGGCGACCGCGCGGCCGTCCTGGCCCGCTTCGTCTCCGAACTGCCCGCGGAGGACGAGAGGTTGCTGGAGAGGTTGCTGCGCGATCACGCCTCGGGGCAGGCCACCGGCGCCGCTCCCGGCACCCGCCCGGCGCGGCGCCCGCGCGGCCGCCGGTCCTGACGACGCCGGGCACGGGCGGGCGTGCCAGGGCCGAAGGGACCGGGGCCGAAGAGGCCGGGGCCGAGGGGCCGTTCGTGATCCGCGGAACGGACTCTAGCCCGGCGGGAGTGTCACCTGGAAGCGGGCTCCGCGCGGTGCGGGGACCAGGGTGATGTCGCCGCCTGCCGCGCGGGCGAGGCGGCGGGCCAGGGGGAGGCCGAGCCCGGCGCCGTCGTGGGCGTCCGTCTCCGAGCCGAAGCGGCGGCCCGCCTCGAAGACGGCCTCGGCGTGTTCGGCGGGGACGCCGGGGCCGTCGTCGGCGACGAACACCCGCGCGCCGTCGGGGAGTCGGACGCATTCGAGGGCGATCGCGCGGGCGGCGTAGCGGCGGGCGTTGTCGAGCAGCGGGGCGAGGACGCGTTCGAGGAGTTCGGGAGTGACGCCGACGTCCACCGGCTCGCCGGACGCCGTGACCGGGGGCGCCTCGGGGTGTTCGGCGCGGCTGCGGTCGGCGACCGCGCGGGCGACGTCGAGGGCGGCGCAGCGGCCCGCCGCCGCCGCGGACGGCTGCCGGGCCTCGCTGAGCAGTGTCCGGCAGATCTGCGCCATCTGTGTGGCCGCGGCGGCGATGGCCTGGTGGGAGGAGCGGGACTGGTCCGCGGTGCGGGGGCGGGCGGTGAGCCAGTCCGTCTCCGCGGTGATCCGGGCCAGCGGATTGCGCAGTTCGTGGGAGAGCTCGGCGGTGAGCTGCTGTTCGTGCCGCAGGACGGCCGCCTGGCGGTCGAGGAGCTGGTCCAGATTGGCGGCCAGCGCGGCCAGTTCCGCGGGCCTGGCCTCCCGCGCGCCGAAGCGCTGCGCCGCGCCGTACCGGCTCCAGCGGGACGCCTGATCGCTCATGGTGCTGACCGGGCGCAGGGCGCGGCCGATCACCATGCGGGTGACCAGGTAGACGCCGCCGACCAGCAGCAGGGCGAGGCCGAGCGAACCGGCCAGCGCCGAACGGGCGGTGAGCAGATACGGCTCCAGGCTCGCGGCGGCCACGACGGTGGCGATCTGAACTCCCGCGCTGCTCAGCGGCATCGCGTACAGCCGGGTCGAGCGCGGGGTGGAGGTGTCGGCGAATCGGGTCCCCTTGCCCGCGAGGGCGTCCGCGCGGCGCTGGAGCGGTTCCGGAGCGGCGGGGCGTTCGACGACGTGGGCGCCGCGGTAGATCCAGATGCCGCTGTCGAGCGCGCCGTCGTCGCCCGGTTCCCGGACGGCGATGGTCCCGTCGGCGCGGATGTCGACGGTCGCGGCGACGGCCGCGGCGCGGGTGCGCAGCAGGTCGTCGGCCTGGCGGCGCAGTATCTCGTGCAGCGCGACGTTGAACGCGGCGGTGAGCAGCGCCACCCACAGCACGGTGGTGACGAGGGCGAGCAGCGCCAGTCGGCCGCGCAGGGTCGCGGGCAGCGTGCCGGACAGACCCCGGCGGCGCGGGCGCCCCGCGCGCGGCTGCTGCCCGGCGCGGCTCGGGCGTTCCGCCCGGCCCGGACGTCGCACGCGGGCGGGCGGCCTCACGCGAACCGGTATCCGATGCCGCGCACGGTGTCGATGCCGCGCGTGCTGCCCGTCTCGCGGAGCTTGCGGCGCAGCCGCGACACGTACTGGTCGAGGGTGTTGTCACTGACCTGGGCGCCGTGCGGCCACGCCGCCCGTACCAGGCTGTGCCGTCGTACGGCGGCGCCGGGCGCGGCCATCAGGCAGGCCAGGATGCGGAATTCGGTGGGGGTCAGGGGTACGGCCGCGCCGCCGTCCGCGGACAGCGCGTGCGTGACGGGGTCCAGGCGCAGTCCCTCGACCTCGCGGGCCGCCACGCGGTTGCCGCGGCGGAGCGCCGCGTGCAGACGGGCGGTCAGCTCGGCCAGGTGGAAGGGCTTGGCGAGATAGTCGTCGCCGCCGGAGGAGAAGCCCGACAGCCGGTCGTGCAGCGCGTCGTGCGCGGTGAGGAAGAGCACGGCGGCCTCGATGCCGACGGCGCGCATGGCCTGGCAGACGTCCCGCCCGTCGGAGTCGGGCAGGCCGACGTCGAGGACGACCGCGTCCACGCGCGGGCCGACCGTACGCAGCGCGCTCGCGCCGTCGGCGGCGGTCAGCACTTCGAAGTCCTCTTCGCGCAGGCCGCGGGCGAGGACGTCGCGCAGTCCGTGGTCGTCCTCGACGATCAGGACGCAGTGAGCGGTCATGAGGCCCAGTATCGACGACCGGGCACGTCGGGGAAGGGCCGGGCGGCCGGAGGCGGGGCGGCGCTCAGGTTGTGTTCAGGCGCCGCGTGCCAGCCTGCGCGGCATGACAACGACCATGGAACGCTCGGGCTCCGCGCCCGGGGTGCGCACGATGCTCAACAAGGTGCCGGAAGTCACCGTCTACTTCTGGCTGATCAAGGTCTTGTGCACCACGGTCGGCGAGACCGCGGCGGACTATCTCAACACCAGTCTCCACATGGGCCTGACGAACACGACGTACGTGATGTCGGTGCTGCTGGTGGCGGCCCTGGTGGCGCAGTTCCGGGTACGGCGGTACGTGCCGGGCGTGTACTGGCTCGCGGTGGTGCTGATCAGCGTGGTGGGCACCTTGGTCACGGACAATCTGACCGACAACCTCGGGGTGGCGCTGACCACCACGACCGCGGTCTTCGCGGTCGTCCTGGCGGCGACCTTCGCGCTCTGGTTCGCCGTCGAGCG
This sequence comes from Streptomyces sp. NPDC024632, assembly GCF_055559175.1. Taxonomy (NCBI): domain Bacteria; kingdom Bacillati; phylum Actinomycetota; class Actinomycetes; order Kitasatosporales; family Streptomycetaceae; genus Streptomyces; species Streptomyces sp. NPDC024632. The sequence goes on along the minus strand of NZ_JBVHLD010000020.1, from coordinate 100,450 downwards.
GACGCTGTCGATCCACAGCATCCGCACCCCGCGCCGTGAGGCGTTCTACTGGCTGGCGATCCTGTTCACCTTCGCCCTGGGCACGGCGGCGGGCGACCTGGTCGCGGAGCGGATGAACCTCGGCTACTGGCTCTCCGCGCTCGCCTTCGGCGCGGTCATCGCGGTGGTCGCGCTGGCGCACTTCCGGCTGCGGCTGAACGCCGTGCTCGCGTTCTGGCTGGCGTACATCCTGACCCGGCCGCTGGGCGCGTCCCTGGGCGACTACCTCTCGCAGCCGCGCGCGGACGGCGGTCTCGGCCTCGGCACGGTGGGCACCAGCGCGCTGTTCCTGGCCACGATCCTGGCCCTGGTCGTCTATCTGACCCGGACCCGCAAGGACCAGCGGCCCGCACCGCACACGCCGCTGGACGAGCACGCCCAGCAGGACCGGCGGGCGGCGGAAACCGCCTGATGACGTACGCGGCTGCCACCGTCCTGTCTGCGCTGATACGCGGCCCGCGCCGGTCACCGGCGTCCACCGGTCCCCCGTGCCGTATCGCAGCAGACAGGAACGACAGCCCGTGCGTGCTCCCTTCGTCCCCCGCGCCCTCGCGCGCGTCCAACGGTCCCTGACCTGGCTGATGGCCCTGGCCTACGCCGTCGCGACGGTCGCTCCCGCCGCCGGTCTGTGGCTACGGCACCTGCGGTGGAGCGCGCCGCGCGGGGTCGGCGTACCGGCCGCCGCGCTGTCGCCGCCCTCGGCGCTACTGGCGTTCGTGCTGTTCACGGCGGCCCTTCAGGTGCCGGTGCGGCGGCTGCCCGCGCTGGCCAGGCGCCCGGGGGCGCTGATGACCGGTACGGCGGTGAACGCGGCCGTGCCGCTGCTCGTCCTGCCCTTGCTGGCGGGACTGTTGCGGTTCTCGCCCGACACCGACGGCGGCAGCGGGCTGCTGACCGGGATCGCGCTCGTCGGCGCCATGCCGGTGGCCGGGGGCGCGACGGTCTGGGGCGGCCGGGCGGGCGGCAACCACGCGCTGGTGGTCGGCATCGTGCTCGCCTCCACGCTGCTCAGCCCGTTGACCACCCCGCTGACGCTCTCCATGGCCGCCGTCTTCGCGCACGGCCACTACGCCCACGATCTGGGGCGGATGGCCGGTGCGAGCAGCGGCGCCTTCGCGCTGGCCGGGGTCGTCGCGCCGTGCCTGGCCGGGCTGTTGGCGCAGCGGATGACGTCGCGGGAGCGGCGGGACCGCGCGCTTCCCGGTCTGAAGCTGGCCGCGCTGCTGGCGTCACTGCTGCTGACGTACGCCAACGCGTGCGGCGCGCTGGGCGGTCAACTGCGGCACCCGCAGGTGGCGTTCATCGCCGCGTCGGTCGGTGTGGCGGCCCTGGCGTGCCTCGCGGCGCTGGCCGTCGGCTGGGGTCTGGCGCGCGGTCTGCGCAGTGACCGGGCCGACACGGTCGCGATCACGCTGGCCTCGGGGATGAACAACAGCAGCGCGAGCGCGGTGCTCGCGGCGACTCATCTTCCCGCGCATCCGCAGGTGTTGATGCCGGTGCTGGCGTACAGCATCGTGCAGAAATTCGGCGCGGGGGCGGTGGACAGCTTCCTCGGCCCCCGCGCCGCCGCCGGATCCCGGCGGCGGGGGGGGGGGGGGGGGGGGGCAGACCGGTTTTACCGGCCCCCTTTGCTGGGAGGGTGTGGTGGGCCGCCAGC
>NZ_JBVHLD010000020.1:46710-98744 GCF_055559175.1 Streptomyces sp. NPDC024632 | reverse complement strand
CGGAGTTTTTGTTGGTGGGCAGTAGGTCCTGGCTCTCGGGAGGCAGTCGGAACCGCGGGGGGGGCGCCCCCCCCCCCCCCCACACCACCCCCCCCCCCCCCCCCCCCCCCCCCCCGCCGCCGGATCCCGGCGGCGGCGCGCGCGACCGCGCGCCACGTCCGGTGCTACGCGCCCGCGTTCGCGGGCAGGTCGCGGTGACTGACCGCCAGGAAGCCCACCAGCGCGGCGATCAGGACGGTGAGCACCAGGCTGACCGGTCCCGTGCCCCAGCCGAGGCCGCCGCGGTGGAGGGGTACGCCCATCCAGTCGGCGAAGGACGCGCCGAGCGGGCGGGTGAGGATGTACGCCCACCAGAAGGCGGCCACCGCGTTGAGCCCGAGGAAGCGGCCCGCGAGCGCCGGTACGGCGATCAGGACGGCGAAGACGACGCCGGAGGAGAAGTAGCCCAGGTGCAGGCTGCCCGCGGTGAGGTCGCCGGCCGCGGTGCCGAGCGCGAAGGTGGTCAGGACGGTCGCCCAGTAGAACGCCTCGCGGCGCGGGGTACGGACGCTGTGGATGGACAGCGTCCCCTCGCCGGCGTACCAGGCGGTGAGCACGGCCGCGAGGATCAGCGAGAAGGCCACCGTGGAGACCGCGTACGGTACCCCGGCCACCACGTGCACGACGTCGGCGGCCATGGTGCCGAAGACGCTGACCATGACGATCGCCGACCAGTAGATCCACGGCGAGTAGCGCGGCGCGCGGAACTGGGCGACCAGCAGCGCCACCAGGCCGATCAGGCCGAGGCCGCCCGCGACGACCGGGCCGAGCGCGCGGGCCAGGAAGTCCGAGGTCGTCTCGCCCATGCCGGTGGTGAGCACTTTGGTCAGCCAGAACCAGGCGGTCACCTCCGGCACCTTGCTCAGGGCGCCGCCGGCCGCGAGGCCGCTCCGCCCCGTCCGCCGGTGCCGTACGGGACGGGCGCCCGCCGACTCGTACGGCACCGCTCCGACCGTCCGCGCACGCGCGGACCGCTGCTCCACAGGTTGTTCCACAGGACCGCAACTCTCCCGGCGCGCAGGCCGATTCCGCTCTCCGCACAGCACGGCCCCGAGCACGCGCCGACCAGGGCGGCGAGCCCCGACAGGCCGACGACTACACGACTGTAGACGAACGGCATGCGGGCGAATCGGACACGCGGGCGGTCCGCGCCGATCCTTTGCCGACCCCTTACCGGGACCCCCGACGGACAGCGCCCACGGCGGTCGCCGCGGTTCCCGGGGACCGGCCGGGCCAGGCGGTCAGCGCAGCGTGGCCGTGAAGCTGCGGCCGTACGCGTGCCGGGTGGTCACCTCGACGCGGGTGCCGCCGGGCACACGGGAGACGCGCACGCCGTCGTCGGCGGTGACCGCGCGCAGCGGACGGCCCCGGAGGACGAGCGTGATCCGGTCGCGCTGCGTGGTCGGGTCGGCGACGGCGAGGGAGACCACGCCGCGCCGGTCCTCCCGCAGCAGGACGGACGCGGGCCCTTCGACGGAGAGCCGCTCGGCGTGGTGCGAACCCGCGGTGAAGGTGTTGACGGCGAGCAGGCCCAGGTCGCGGTGGCGTATCGCCTGCGCCGCCGTGGAGTTGGCGACCACCGACAGCGGGCCGCGGGCGTACGACCGCAGACGCGCCTCGGTGGCGTGGGGGACCAGGGCGTACGCCACGGAGACCGGCCGCGCTCCGGCGGCCTGCTCGACGCGGACGGCGAAGACCTGCTTGGTCACGGTGGTGTCGGGGTTGGAGGTACGGACGACGCGGCGGCTGCGGGCGACGGTGTCCAGCGCGACGGTGGTGCGCGGTCCGGACCGCCCGTGTCCCCGGTCCGGTTGTCGCCGGTCCTCGAAGCCGTCGAGGAAGACGTACCCCACGGCCGTGCCCTGGCCCGCGTCGGCGTAGCGCAGCCAGGCCAGCGGCGCGGTGCCGGCGCCGGACCACGGGGCGCCGTCGCGCAGCCGCCCGGTGAGGGTGACCGGGTCCGCCGGGTCGGCGATCCGGGTGTCGAGCGTCGTGGTCACCGCGCGGCCCGCGCCGTCGCCGACTCCGGCGGCGAGGACCACGATCTCGTCGTCGAGCATGAACCAGGACTTCGTGGCGTCCGCGTTGCGGTAGACGACGAAGTCGTCCGGCAGGAGCCCGGCCCGCTCGGCGGCGTAGGCGGCGTCGTCGGACTGCACGAAGGCGGCCGTCCCGTACGCGCCGAGGGTGGCGCCGCCGGAGAGGGCGTTGGTGGCGCGCGGGAAGTAGACGTAGGTGTTCTGCGACTCGGAGGAGGCGGTGAAGCCCTGGTCCGGGTTGTCGTACCAGGCGGTGCCGTACAGCTCGGGCACGCTGCGCCGGGTCTCGACGGGGGCGGTGACGCCCGCGAGGCCGTAGGGCGACACGGCGGTGAGGTAGTCGATGCCGTAGGCGCGGGTCTGGTCCTGGCCGGTGAGATAGAGGTAGTGGGCGCCGTCGCCCTGGAACCACGGCAGCAGATTCTCGCCGCTCATGTACTCGTACTTGCTGATCCTGGCCGAGCTGCGGGCCAGCGCGAAGGCGTAGCCGGGGCGGCGGTGGACGGTCCTGTCCATGGAGTTGAGGGCCGCGTGGTGCGCGGCCGGGACGAGGTCGCGCGCCGGGGCCGAGGTGTCGGCGAGGATGTCGGCGTAGCGGACGACGGTCGTCGGGGAGACGAAGCTGACCGGGTCGAGGGCGGCCCGCGAGGTCTGCCGTACGTAGCGGACGTAACCGGCCAGCGCCGCCGCATCGTTCGCGGTGGCGTAGGCGGATATTCCGGTGACGGCCTCGACGACGGTGGCGACGTCCGCGTATCCGGTGGTGGTCCTGGAGATCGCGCGGCCCTTGACGATCTCGGTCATCCACCCCTCGAAGATCAGCGGGGCGAAGCCCTCGGCGATCCAGCCCTGCACGACGCCGATCAGGTCGTCGCCCTGCACATGGCTGGTGCCGTCGAGCATCCGGACCGTCTGCACGACGCGGCTCAGCAGACCGGTGCCGTACGAGCCGGTGTAGGCGACGGAGGCGTGCTGGATGAAGGAGCCGTCCGCGTAGAAGCCGTCGGTGACGCCGTGCCGCAGACCGTACGGGTCGATCGTGGCGAAGACCGTCAACTGGTCGGCGACGGCCTTGGACGTGCGGGCGTCGTCGCCAAGGACCGCGCCTTGCAGGATGCGGTTGGTGGTGATGTCGGCGAGGTTCGCGCCGGTGTGGAAGCGCGAGTCGAGGTCGACGTCGCCGTCCTCGCCATTGCGCAGATAGGCGTCCATGGCGGCCACGAACGCGGCGGTGAGGTCGGGCCGGTAGGCGGCGAGGGCGTCCTGGAGGAGCAGCAGCGTCTTGGTGACGTGGGTGGAGATGCCGATCTCCCAGTTGAACCAGTTGCCGTAGTAGCCCTTCGCCTGGTCGCCGTAGTAGCCGTCGTAGAGGAAGGCCAGGCCGTCGATGACGCGCCGCTGCACGGCCACGTGGTCGCGCAGCCCGGAGCCCGGACCGCCGGGCGCGCCGGGTACGCGGGTCGCGAGCGCCGTCTCGTACAGGTACTGGAACGACGTCGTCAGGTTGGTGTCGCTGGTGCCGAGCGTCAGGCCGCCGAAGAGCTGATGCGCTCCTGCCGTGCCCAGCGCGGCCAGCCTGGCGCGGGCGGTCGCCTCGATCGCGGTGAGCTTCGCGGCGACCTCGGGGCGAACGTTGGACTCGGCGGTACCGGCGAAGACCGCCACCGTGTTGGCGACGAGCGCCGCCTGGTCCGCGCTCGCGCTGTGCGCGCCGCCCGCCGGGACCGGGCCGTCCGCGGCTCGCGCGCGCAAGGGTGCGACCAGGGCCGTCAGGCTCGCCGCCGGGACCGAGGAGAGCAGGACACGACGGGATATCGGCACGGCGGCGGCTCCAGGGAAACGGGGACGGAAAGCGCTTGCTGCATTGAAGCAACGCGGGCCACGCCTGTCACTACCCTTGCACGGCGTCCGCGCCGGGCCACGGGGGAAGGGAGCGGTTCCGCGCCTCGGGCCGTCCGCCGCCGACGGCATTGCGGCGGCGCTCCCCCGCGGCCACAGTGGGCACATGACTGACGCGGCGACCCCGGACCCGACAACGATGCTGGCCACGGCCCTGGAGGAGGCCCGCGCCGGGCTCGCCGAGGGCGGCATCCCGATCGGCGCGGCCCTCTTCGGCCAGGACGGGCACGTGCTGGGCCGCGGGCACAACCGCCGGGTGCAGGACGGCGACCCGTCGGCGCACGGCGAGACCTCGGCCTTCCGTGCCGCCGGACGGCTGCGCGGATACGGGCGCACGACGATGGTGACGACGCTGTCCCCGTGCTGGTACTGCTCGGGGCTGATCCGGCAGTTCGGCATCGGCCATGTGGTGATCGGCGAGGCGCGCACCTTCTCCGGCGGCCACGACTGGCTCGCGGAGCACGGCGTGCGGATCACGCTGCTGGACGACCCCGACTGCGTCGCGCTCATGCGGGACTTCATCGCGGCCCGGCCCGAGCTCTGGTACGAGGACATCGGGGAGTGACGGCCGACCGGTCGCGCCTCCCCGAGGCAGCGGTACGGCGCGCGGGCGGCGGGAAATGCGCTTGCGGCGCCGTGACCAGGTGTTCCTAGACTGGGCGGTATGCCCGCTGTCGAGGTCTCCGCCGTCGATCTGCACCGCATCGCGTCCTTCCGCGCCGCCTTCCAGCGGCGGCAGGCCCGGTGCGTCGTCGAGTTCCCCGGCGGCGCGGCGGTCCTCAACGGCGCGTACGCCGCCTCCCACGAGCACAATCAGATCGTCGTGGAGGGACCGGTGGCGGTGGACGAGCTGCCCGCGTTCGCCGACGCCGTACTCGCCCATCTGCCGCACCGCCGGATCTCGGTGCTGGACGACGAGTTCGGCGTGCTGTGCGCGCCGACGCTGCTCGCGGCCGGTTACGAGCACGAGACGGAACTGGTGATGCGGCACTCGGGTCCCGCGCCCGCGCCGGACCCGGCCGCCGAGACCGTCACGCCGCGGGCCCTGCGGTCCGCCGTGCTGCGCCAGACGCGGCAGTGGCTGCCGAAGGCCGACGACGAGGTGCTGCGCCAGCTCACCGACCGCCGCGCCGCCCGGCTGCGGGGCGCGGAGCAGGTGCGTTTCCTGGCGGTCAGGGACGAGCAGGGGGCGGTCGGCGCGTGGACCGACCTCTACCTCGACCCGGCGGAGGGCATCGCGCAGATCGAGGAGGTCGTCACCGCGACCACGCATCAGCGGCGCGGCTACGCGGACGTCAATCTCGCCACCGCCGTGCACCTGGCGGCCGGGTGCCCGCTGCTGTTCCTGATCGCGGACGCGGACGACTGGCCGCGCACCTGGTACGCGCGACGGGGCTTCACCCCGATCGGCCGCTCACACGTCTTCAGCCGCGCCGCGTGAACCGGGTGAGCCGCCGCCTGAGCCGGACGAGCCGTCCGCGCTGCCCGAACCGCGCGAATCGTACGCCCCCGCGCGGGAGCGTACGAGCACGGCGGCGATGTCGTCGTCGAGCTGTCCGTCGCTGAAGCGCAGCAGCTCGGCGCGGAGCTGGTCGAGCAGTTCCCTGGGCTCCACGGGCGGTCTGCCGCTCACCCATCGGCGCAGCGAGAAGAACGCGCCCGTGTCGTCGCGGGTCTCGATGACGCCGTCGGTGTAGAGCAGCAGCCGGTCGCCGCGGACCAGCGGGACGGTGTCCATGCGGTAGTCGGATCCGATCAGCACGGCCATGTTCAGGGGCGGTGACGGGGCGCTCGGGTCGAGGGACGTGGCCTGGTCGCCGCGCAGCAGCAGAGGCGGCGGGTGGCCGCAGTTGAGGAGGACGGCGTGGCCGCCGTCGGCCGGGATCTCGACGAACAGGGCGGTGGCGAAGCGCTCGGGCGCGTCGCCGCCGGGGATCGACGCGCTGTAGCGGACCACACTCCTGTCCAGCCTGCGCGCGACCGCCGCGAGGTCGGGTTCGTCGTGGGCGGCGTCGCGGAAGCTGTTGGCGATCGCCCCGGCCGCGCCCGCCGCGTTCAGCCCTTTGCCGCGGACGTCGCCGATGAGCAGGCGTACGCCGTGCGGGGTGTCGGCCGCCGCGTAGAAGTCGCCGCCGATCCGGGCCTCCGCGGCGGCGGCCACGTACAGCGTCTCGACGTCCACGTTCCCGACACGGGGCGGCACCGGCCGCAGGACGACCGCCTGTGCGGTGTCGGCCACCGATCTCACCTGGGTGAGGGTCTCCTCGCGGTGCAGCCGGCTGTGCGCCGCGTATCCGGCCGCGGCGGTGACCACGGCGATCGCCCCGGCCGTGAACAGCATGTTCGGGGAGTCGATGATGAGCGAATCACCGACCACCACGGCGGTCGCCACCACGCCCAGCGCGACGGTCGGGCGCACCGGCCACATGGAGGCGGCGAGCGCGGGAGCGGCGGGCAGCAGGCGGCTGATCGCGAAGTCGGTCGGAGTGACCAGCGCCACCACAATGATCATCACGGTCAGCAGGAGCGGGGTCAGGAGGACGGGATCCCATCGGACGTCCGGCCACCAGGAGCGCCAGCGGGATCGGATCGTCTTCACACCGTCGAGCATAACGGGGCATATCGGACAATACGTCTTCCCGGCCAGGCGGGTCGGCCGCTTCCTGCCGCGTACGCGAGGGCATGTGAACCGCGCCGCGCGGCCGTCCGCCGGTCTCCCCGGCCGACCGGCTGACGGCTGACGGCTGACGGCTGACGGCTGACGGCTGACGGCTGACGGCTGACGGCTGACGGCTGACCGACCGTACGTCCATGAGCCGGACGCGGTGAGTCCGCCCTACGGGGTCCACTCGTCGGCGAGCAGCCCGAGGACCACCTCGTCGAGGAAGGAGCCGTACACCCAGGCCGCCCGGCGCAGCGTTCCCTCGACGCGGAATCCGGCGCGCGTGGCCGCGGTGATCATCCCGGTGTTGTCGGCGAGGGTTTCGAGCTGGATCCGGTGCAGACCGCGCACGACGAAGCCGTAGTGGCACAGCGCGCGCACGACGTCGGTGCCGAGGCCGCGACCGCGGTAGGCGGGGCGCAGACCGATCCCGAGGTGGGCGAGCCGGTTGTGGGTGTCGATTCCCCACATCGAGGCCGCGCCCGCCAGCTCCCGCGTCCGCGTCTCCACCACGGAGAAGACGACCACCTCCGGAGGAAGCCCGTTCACCGCGTACGGTGAGTCCGCCGTGCCCGGCGATATGGGGCGCCAAGGTCGGGAGTCGGAGCGGGACCTGCCCACCACGTCGTCCTGCAACTCGGCGTGGAGCACCGGGACATCGCTCTCGATCCTGGCCCTGAGCTGGATTTTCTCGCCTTCTATCACCCGGCATTGCTATACCGGCCGCATGCGTCGGTCAACCGAATTCGAGGCCGGCGCCCGCACCCCCGTACCCGTGCTGAAAGAGGTCTCCCCGTGAAGGACGAACACGAATTCCTCGCCGCCGCGGACATCCCGTGGACCCCGGCGGAGGGCTCGCCGGGCGTCAGCGAGCGCGTGCTGTCGGCCGACCCGGCCGCCGACGGCGCGGAGCTGACCCGGCTCGCGCGCTGGGAGCCGGGGCTCGACACCTCAGCCGCCGGGGTGATCAGGCACGCCTACTACGAGGAGGTCTATCTCCTGGAGGGCGAGCTGGAGGATCTGACCCTGGGGAAGACCTTCGCCAGCGGCCACTTCGCCTCCCGCCCTCCCGGCATGCCGCACGGCCCGTACCGCACGGGCCCCGGCTGTCTGATGCTGGAGATCCGCTACCGCCCGAGCTGACCGGCCGTCCCCCGGAGCCCGGCCGGTGACGCGGCGGTGGCATGCTGGACGGCGTGTCCACTATCCCCGCCGACGCGGAGCCGATCGTGGCCGAGGCGCCGCCCGGCGCCGCGGCCGAGCCGCTGATGACGCAGTGGTGGCTGGACCTGGCTTTCGTGCACTGGCCGGTGGAGCCTGGGCTGGTGGCGCCGCTGCTGCCGGCGGGCGTACGGCCCGACACCCTGCACGGCGTCACGTACGTGGGTCTGGTCGCCTTCCGCATGCACCGGGTCGGCTGGTTCCGGCTGCCCGGTGTGCCGTACCTGGGCACCTTCCCCGAGACGAATGTGCGGCTGTACTCGGTGGACGAGCGGGGGCGGCGCGGTGTGGTGTTCCGGTCGCTGGACGCGTCCCGGCTGATACCGGTCGTCGTGGGCCGGGGCGTCTTCCGGCTGCCCTATCTGTGGTCGCGGATGTCGGTGCGCCGGGACGCCGACACCATCACGTACACCAGTTCCCGCCGCTGGCCGGGGCCGCGCGGCGCGCGGGCCTCGCTGAGCGTACGGATCGGTGAGCCGGTGGCGGAGCCCACGGAACTCGAACACTTCCTCACCGCCCGCTGGGGCATGCACAACGCCTTCTTCGGGCGGCCGGTGTATCTGCCCAACGCCCATCCGCGCTGGCCGCTACACCGCGCCGAGCTGCTGTCCCTGGACGAGGACGTGGTGACGGCCGCCGGTCTGGCCCGGCCGCTGGGGGACCCGGTCAGCGTGCTGTACTCCCCCGGCGTCCCGGTCCGCTTCGGCCTGCCGAACAAGCCCGCGGGCATCCCGACCCCGTAGCGCGGGTCCCCTGCCCTTGCGGACTCCCGTCACCGCCGGTCATCACCGCCGGGCTTCACAGTCGCTCGTACCGCCGGTCTTACGGTCGGCCGCGCCAGGCCACGGCCGGTTCCCGGAGCGTGCCGGCCGCGGCCGACTCGGGGGCGCTGCAGTACGGCAGGTCGTCCAGCGGGTGGCCGGCGCAGAAGCGGGTGACGAGGTCGGCGAAGTCCGCGATCCGCTCGACCGGCGCGAGGTGGTCGGTCTCGTCGATGGTCAGGAAGGTGGCCGCGCGCAGCACCGCGGCGACCTCGCGGCCCATCTCCGGGGTGCACAGCGTGTCGTACTCGCCGGTGACGACCAGGCTGGGCACCGCGGGTACGGGCTCCGGCCGGTACCACTCGTGCCGCATCAGCCGCTTGTTGTGCTCGGCGGACTTCCGCAACTGCTCGGCGTCCTGGCCGATCAGACCGCCGTACACCAGGCGGGCGACGGCCGCGTGCTTGCGTACCCGGCCGGTGCCGGGCGGGGACATGAAGCGGTCGGTGAGCTCGCGGGCGATCCGGTCGGTCTCGCCGCGGTCGATCATGCCGTCCCAGCGTTCCATGGCCGCCGCGTAGTCCGGCGGGATCCGGGTCGTCATGCCGACGAAGAACAGCCGCTCGACCCGCGCCGGGTAGTGCTGGGCGAAGCGCAGGCCGACGGCGCCGCCGAAGCAGGCCGCGACGAGGTTGACGGCGGGCACGACCAGTTCGTCCAGCAGATGCCGGACGACGGCGGCCAGGAAGTCGATGCCGTAGAACGCCGGGAGGAAGTCGGCGGTGCCGTAGCCCGGCAGGTCGACGGTGATCACGTCGGCCGCGGTGCCGATCCGCTGCTCGTGCCGCATCCACGAGTGCCGGTCCTGGGAGGAGCCGCCGAGAATCAGCAGGGGGGCGTCGACCGGCCGTTCGTGGTGCCTGATCCGGCAGGTGTACCGGAAGCCCTCGTACTCCAGATGCCACTCACTGATCCGGGCGAATGGCCGCGCCGTGGCGCCGTCGCTCTGGGCGGGCACCGGGCCGGGCAGGCAGGCGGTCGGCTCCTCGCGGGCGGCGGTGGCGAAGGACAAGGGGACTCCAGGGTTCGATGGCGGGCATCGACTCCTGCCTAACAGGGCGAACCGCCTCCGTGCGGGTCCGTGACCCGTTCGAGGGCGGTTCGCCGTGCCGCCTGCGCCGGTGGATTCGACATTCGTACACCTGGGGTACGAATGCCTCCCCCAATGGGCTCCCCCGGTCCGTACGCCCGTCGGCCGGCCGGTCCGCCGGTCCGCCGGTCCGCCGGGTCAGGGTGCCGTGCGCACCTCGATGAGCATCGCGTGCTCCGGGTCGAGCGTGGGCATGGGGATTCCCGCCGTGGCCAGGACGGCGCCGGGCAGCGGCAGCCAGCCCTCGAGGGCGCGGGCCAGCCACGGCGGTGCGGTCGTCTGGTGGAAGGAGGGCAGGCCGATCTCGGTGCGGACGCGGACCTGGTAGGCGGTGGCGGGGTCGAGGCCCGGCAGCCGGACGCGGCCCGACTGGCCCTCGGGCGAGGTGGCGATCCTGGCCCACGCGTACAGCGCGGCCGAGCCGTCGGCGGCGACGACGCCGTGCAGCAGGACGGCGCCGCCCGCGAGGTCGGCGCGGACCACCCGTCCCGAGTGCAGCAGCGGGCGCTGCTCGCGGTAGAGCGCGGACCAGTGGGTGAGCCGGGCCAGCTCCTCGGGGGTGCAGCGGCTGAGGTCCTGTTCGATGCCCGCGTGGCCGAACAGGGCGGTGGCCATCCGGAAGGTGTCGGTGCCGGGACGGCTCGTGGTGTGGCTGGGCGTGGGGCCGACGTGCGCGCCGAAGAGTTCCGGCGGCAGGAGCTGGCCGGTCCAGCGCTGGATGGTCTGCCGTTCCACCGGGTCGTTGCAGTCCGAGGCCCACACCCGGTCGGTACGGGCGAGGATGCCGAGGTCGATCCGGCCGCCGCCGCTGGCGCAGCTCTCGATCTCCAGGCCCGGGTGGCGGGCCTTGAGCGCGTCGATCAGCCGGTACAGCGCGAGGACCTGGGCGCGGCTGCCGGGCCGGTCGACGCCGCCGGGGCCGCGCTCGACCGCCTCGTGCAGCTCGCGGTTGTGGTCCCACTTCAGGTAGCCGATCCCGTACCGGCCGACGAGGGTGTCGAGCGAGGTGAGCAGGTACTGCCAGGCGTCCTCGTTGGCGAGGTCGAGCGTGTACTGGTGCCGGGAGCTGGGTCCGAGACCCGCCGAGGGGCCGAGGATCCAGCCCGGGTGCTCGCGGGCGAGGTCGGAGTCGAGGTTGACCATCTCCGGCTCGACCCACAGGCCGAATTCCATGCCGAGGGAGCGGACGTGGTCGGCCAGCGGGGTCAGGCCGTCGGGCCAGACGGTCGCGTCCACCGTCCAGTCGCCGAGGCCCGCGGTGTCGTCGCGGCGGCCCTTGAACCAGCCGTCGTCCAGGACGAAGCGCTCGACGCCGACCTCGGCGGCCCGGTCGACCAGCCGCAGCAGCCGGTCCAGGTCGTGGTCGAAGTAGACCGCCTCCCAGCTGTTGAGGATCAGCGGGCGCGGGGTGGCCGGGTGGGTGGGGCGGGCGCGCAGCAGGGTGTGGAAGCGGTCGGCGAGCCCGTCGAGGCCCGCGTCGGACCAGGCGAACCAGCAGACCGGGGAGGTGTACGACTCCCCCGGTGCCAGCCGTACCTCGCCCGCGCGCAGCAGTTCGCCGCCGCCGAGCACCACGGCGTGGTCGCTGCCCGCGCCTTCCGGCAGCCGCTCGACGAGATACCGCTGGTCGCCGCTCCAGCCGACGTGCAGGCCCCACACCTCGCCGTCCCGGAAGCCGAAGCCGGGCACGCCGACGGTCAGCAGGTACGGCGAGTCGACGCCGGGCTTGCCGCGCCGGACCTCGCGGACGTACGAGCCGTAGTGCAGCGGGCGGCGCTGCGGGGAGCGTTCCCTGCTCCACTTGCCGGTGAAGTCCAGTACCTCACCGGCGCGTTCGGGCAGCGGCAGCAGCAGGCCGAGCGCGGACAGGTCGTACGGCGCCGGGTCCGTGCCGGAGCCCGCCGCCTGCCCCGCGGTCAGCTCGGCGTGCACCCCGAGCACGCCCGACGGCTCCAGGCGGTAGGTGACGGTGACGGCCAGGTCGCTGACCTCGTCCCGCAGGCGGATCACCAACTCGCCGCCGCCGGGCACTTCGCGCTGCTCGGCGCCGGTCAGGGACGGCCGCGGGGTGGTCGCGGTGCCCGCCCGGTGGCCCTGCTGGGCGGGGCTGCCGGACCAGCCGTCGGCCTCGGTGGGCCAGACGGTGAACCGGCGCGGGACGTCGAGGGAGTTGTTGAGCACCGCGCCCTCGGCGGTCAGGCTCAGCGCGGCGAGGTCGGCGTCCGAGAGATCGCCAAGGTCGGCGCCCCAGTGCAGGACTCTGGGCACCGGCTCGCCGAGCTCCACGACGAGGGCGGCGCCTGCCGCGCGCAGGGTGACGATCCGCGCGGGGATGGTGGTCATGAATGAGTCCTTTCCGCAGGTCCGGTGACCATCATCGTCATCGGGCACCAGGGCGCCGCCGGTGGGGTGCGGCAGCCGTGGCGGCTGCCGCGCCCCAACCGCGGGACGGCGACCGGGGTCAGACGGTGACGCGGTCGACGTCCGAGGCGTAGTCGGCCGGGTTGCCGAAGGTGACGGTGTTGTCGCCCGCCTTCAGGTGGACCGGTACGGTCACGGACCGCGCCACGCCCCAGTTGTTGTCGTTGCCGCCGGGCAGCGGGAGCTGGAACGACGAGCCGCCCGCGGTGACCACGGCGGTGCGGCCGGAGGACCCGTCCGCGTAGCCGAGCGTGAGGAGGTAGGTGCCGTCCTTCGGCGCTGTCACATGGTTGATGGCGACCGCGCTGTCCCCGCCGAGGTTGCCGACTTTCTTTCCGCCGGAGCAGGCGGCGCAGTCGGTGATGCTCGCGTTTCCGGTGAGGGTGTTGGCGGGGGCTTCCGCTTCGTAGGTGACGCGTCCGCCGGGGGCGGGGGTGGTGACCGGAACCGGTTTGCCGGGCGCGGAGTGGCGTCCCTTGGCGTCGTGGGCGGTGACGGTGAAGGTGTAGCCGGTGGCGGGGGTGAGGCCGGTGACGGTGGCGGAGGTGGTGCCGGTCGAGGTGGCCTTGCGGCCGTTGACGTACACGTCGTATCCCGTGGTGGCGGGGCCGGTGTTCACCGGGTTCCAGGCCAGGGAGACGGTGGTGGCGGTGGACGCGGTGCCGTGGACGCCGAGGGGGGTGCCGGGGGCGGGGGTCTTCTTGGCGGGGGTGAGGGTGAACAGGCGGGAGCCGTGCGGGGGCAGGTTCTTCGTCAGGTGGCCCGAGGCGCTGCCGAGGCCGGTGCGGCTCCACAGGTCGCGGACGGCGGTCTTGCCGGTGATGCCGAGGTCGGCGAAGTCCGCGGTGACGTCGGCGGGTGCGCTGCCGAGGTTGAACAGGGCGACGGTGTACGTTCCGTCGGTGTTGCGGGCGTACCAGACCTGCTGGTCGGTGGCCTGGCTGACGGGCCTGGCGGGGTTGCCCGCCTGGTCGACCGCGATCACCTCGTCGTTGGTGAGGAGCTTCAGGCCGTAGGGGTCGAGTCGGGTGAGGTCGTCGCCGGAGTACAGCGGCGCGGACTCGACCGCCCACAGCGTCATGTAGGTCTGCCGTTCGGCGTCGGTGAGGCCGTCCATCGCGCCTGCGCCGACGTCGAGCGAGTCGAGGTTGTTCCAGTGGCCGGGGCCTGCGTCGTCGATCCACTGGACGACGTCGTTCCACCGCTGCTTGACGGAGTTGTCCCAGGTCACCAGCGTGTCGCAGTAGCACTCCACGTCGGTGTCGACCCGCCACCCGTTGGAGTTCCGCTTCCACACGTCCGCCCGGTCATGACTCAACGACCAGGACACCGTGAACTGCATCGGACGGCCGGTCTTCTGGAGCGCGGCGTGCCATGCCTGGACGTCGGGGATGTTGTCGTGGGCCGCGTCGCCCTGGTTGGAGCCGGGGCCGACGCCGTCGACCTTGAGGAAGTCCACGCCCCAGCCCGCCAGTTCGGCCGCGACGGAGTCGATGTACTTCGCGGCGCACGGGCTGGAGAAGTCCATCTGGTAGGAGACGTTGTCCCAGCCGCTGGTCTTGCGCAGGTCCGGGTAGACGATGTCCTTGGTCGTACAGCCCGGTGCCCCGTAGATCGGCGACTTCCCGTCGTTGTACGCGTCGAAGTAGAGCCCGACGGCCAGATAGGCGCCGAATTTCAGGCCCTTGGCGTGCACGTAGTCCGCCAGGCCCTTCAGTCCGTCGGGGAACGTCGTGGCATTGGGCATCGGGCGGCCGTAGTGGTCGAAGCCGCCGACCCAGCCCGAGTCGATGTTGATGTACTCGTAGCCGTGGGACTTGAGCTTCTTGGCCACCACATCGGCCTGCTGCTTCACATGCGCCTCGGTCAGCCAGCTCATCCCGCCGTAGCCGGGGAAGTTGGTCGACTCCAGGCTCCAACTGCTCCAGCCCATGTACGGCTTGGCGGCCAGGACCGAGGACGGAGCGGGGGCGGGGGCGGCTCGGGAGACGGCGGCTTGTACGGACTCGGGTGCGGAGCCGGGCGCGGCAGCGGGCGCCGACGCGGACGCCGGTACGGCGAAGGCCGCGATCAGCGCTCCGGCCGCCAGCAGGGCGGGGAGGACGGCGTTCCGGGCGCCGCCCCTGGCGCGGGCGGCACGGGCGCTGAGGCGTACGGGTCCATCGGAAGGTGCCATGACTGCTCCATCTCGGCACCGTGCGCGGGCACGGCGGGGCCGGGTGACGAGGAGGGTTGGTTGGCGTGGACGCCTGCGCTCGCGGGGCGGTCCGGGGGGACGCCGCCCCGTGCGCAGGCCGCGGCCGGAGGGGAGGAACGCCGGTCGCGCTCCTGCCGTTCGAGGCCGTCCCGGACCCCGTTCGGCTGTGGAGTGCGGCGACTGTAGCCAGAGTTTCCTTCCAGCGTCAACATAGTCGCCACCTGTCTTCCCGGCGGATTCTGTGAAACCTGTGCACCTCTCGCGACGCCATCGCCTTCCCTTACCTTCCGGCGGAAAGGTAGGGTCGGAGACGTGACTCCCGCCGATCAGCCGCCCGCCGCCGCCCTGGTGTTCCAGACCCTGCTCGCCCACGGGCCGCTCACCCGGGCCGAGGCCGGCCGACGTACCGGCCTGTCCGCGGGGGCCGTCACCAAAGTGACGGCGCCGCTGCTGAGCGACGGCTGGATCACCGAGCTGAGCACCCCGGCCCCGAAGCGGGCGACCGGCAGACCCGCCACGCTGATCGCGGTACGCCCGGAGCGGGCCCGCTTCATCGGCGTCAAGGTGACCGCGGACGAGCTGATCGGCGTACTGGCCGATCTCACGGCCAAGCCGCTCGTGGCACGCCGGGTCACCCTCGACTCGCGGGACGTCGGCACCGTGGTGCTGGCCATCGCCCGGCTGGTCAAGCGGCTGCGCGCGGCGGCCGGGCCCGAGCACGGCGAGGACGTGCACAGCATCGGCGTGACCATCTCCGGTGACGTCGACGGGCAGACCGGCATCGTGCAGTACTCGCCGTTCCTCAACTGGCGCCGGGTCGCGCTGGCCCGGCTCGTCGAGACCGCCACCGGCACACCGACGGTGATCGAGAACGACGTACGCGCGCTGACCGTCACCGAGCAGTGGTTCGGCGCGGGCGCGGGCCTGGACTCGTTCGCGCTGATCACCGTCGGCGCCGGGATCGGCTGCGGACTCTCCATCCGCGGGCGTGTGGTGTCGGGGGCGCACGGCGTGTCGGGGGAGGTGGGCCACCTGCCGGTCGGCGGCACCGAGCGGACCTGCACCTGCGGCAACACCGGCTGCGTGGAGGCCGTCGCGTCCACGCACGCCATCACCGAGCAGGCCAGGCAGGCCACGGGGAATCCGGGGCTGACGATGACCGAAGCGGTACGGCTGGCGCACGCCGGGGACGAGGCGGTCCGCGCCGTGTTCTCCCGCGCCGGGCACGCGCTCGGTCTCGCCATCGCCTCGGTCGCCAACCTGATCGGCCCCGAGCGGATCATCATCTCCGGCGAGGGCGTGGCGACCTACGACCTGTTCGCCGACCAGATCCGCGAGACCTTCGCCGCCCAGGCGTTCGGCGCCGCCGCCGAGTGCGATCTGCTGCTGCGCCCGCTGCCGTTCGAGGAGTGGGCGCGCGGCGGCGCGGCCGTGGCGGCGCAGCACCTCTTCGCGCCGGTCACGTAGCCGGTCGGGTTACGGGTCGGGGAACCGGGCGAGCAGCGGTTCGGGAACGGGTCGGGCAACGGGCGGGGCGGCCGGTCACGTAGCGGACCGGCGGCAGCGCGACCACGGCCGCGGGCGGCCCTGTTCGGCAAAGCCTTCCGGGGCGGCCCGCCGACTGTCACACTCGCTGGTGTGCCCGACTTCGACGTGTTGGTGATCGGTTCAGGTCCTGGTGGTCAGAAGGCGGCCATCGCGGCGGCCAAGCTCGGACGGCGGGCGGCAGTGGTGGACCGCGCGGACTCGCTGGGCGGGGTGTCGATCCACACCGGCACGATCCCGTCCAAGACGCTGCGGGAGGCGGTGCTCTACCTCACCGGCCTCAACCAGCGGGATCTGTACGGCCAGAGCTACCGGCTCAAGGAGGACATCACCGTCGCGGACCTGACCGCGAGGACGCAGCATGTGGTCGGCCGCGAGGTCGATGTGATCCGCAGTCAGCTCTCCAGGAACCAGGTCGCGCTGCTCTCCGGCACCGGGCGCTTCGTCGACCAGCACACCGTCGCGGTGCGCGACGCGGTCGGCCAGGATCGGCTGGTGACGGCCGAGCACATCGTGATCGCCACCGGCACCCGGCCCGCGCGCCCGGCGAGCGTCGAGTTCGACGACCGTACGGTGCTGGACTCCGACAGCGTCCTCAGCATGGAGCGGGTGCCGCGGTCCATGGTGATCGTCGGCGCCGGGGTCATCGGCATGGAGTACGCGTCGATGTTCGCCGCCCTCGGCAGCAAGATCACCGTGGTGGAGCAGCGCGAGGGAATGCTGGACTTCTGCGACGCCGAGATCGTCGAGGCGCTCAAGTACCACCTGCGCGATCTCGCGGTCACCTTCCGCTTCGGCGAGACGGTCGCGGCGGTCTCGCGGCACGAGCGCGGCACCCTGACCGTGCTGGAGAGCGGCAAGAAGATCGCCGCGGACGCGGTGATGTACTCGGCGGGACGGCAGGGTCTGACCGACGAACTGGACCTCGACAAGGCCGGTCTGCAAGCCGACAAGCGCGGCCGGATATCGGTGGACGAGCACTTCCGCACCGCGGTCCCGCACATCTACGCCGTCGGTGACGTCATCGGCTTCCCCGCGCTGGCCGCGACCTCGATGGAGCAGGGCAGGACCGCCGCGTACCACGCCTGCGGCGAACCGGTGCACGCGATGCAGGACGGCCAGCCGATCGGCATCTACACCATTCCCGAGGTCAGCTTCATCGGCCGCACCGAGGACCAGCTCACCGACGAACTGGTGCCGTTCGAGGTCGGTGTCTCCCGCTACCGCGAGCTGGCCCGCGGCCAGATCATCGGTGACGCGCACGGCATGCTGAAACTGCTGGTCTCGCCGGAGGACCGCAAGCTGCTCGGCGTGCACTGCTTCGGCACCGGCGCCACCGAGCTGATCCACATCGGCCACGCCGTGATGGGCTGCGGCGGCACCGTCGACTACCTCGTGGACGCCGTCTTCAATTACCCGACGCTCGCCGAGTCCTACAAGGTCGCGGCGCTCGACGTCACCAACAAGATCCGGCAGATCGACCGGCTGGGGGACTGAGCCGCGCGGGTGCTGTGTCGCCGATGAGTTTTCGGCGGGCGGCCGGTCATAAAGGTGAACGGCGGCGCTCGGGCGCCGACGACAGCCTGACGCGAGGAGACCGCGATGCCCCGGATCACCCCCAACCTCTGGTTCGACACCGAGAGCCAGGAAGCCGCCGAGTTCTACGTCTCGGTCTTCCCGAACTCGCGGATCACCGACACCACCTACTACGGCGAGGCCGGTCCGCGCGAGGCGGGCACCGTACTGACCGTGGCGTTCGAGCTGGACGGCCAGCCGTACATCGCGATCAACGGCGGCCCCGAGTTCCCCTTCACCGAGGCCGTCTCGCTGCTGATCACCTGTGAGGACCAGGCCGAGGTCGACCACTACTGGGCCCGGCTCACCGAGGGCGGCGGCTCCGAGGGCCCGTGCGGATGGCTCAAGGACAAGTACGGGCTGTCCTGGCAGGTCGTCCCCACCGGCATGGTGGCGATGCTGAACGACCCCGACGCGGAGCGCGGCCAGCGCGCGATGAAGGCGATGCTCGGTATGAAGAAGATCGACCTGGCGGCGCTCAAGGCCGCCGCCGACGGCACCGGAGCCTGAGGGACGCCGACGGGAGGACGTACCACGCGCCGCTAGGAAGCGCCGTCCGACGCGGGACGGGCACGGGGGTGGCGGCGCAGGAAGTCGTCCACGAGACGGTCGGTGAAGTCCCGGTCGACCGGGTCCCCGGTCACCAGGACGCGGTGGTAGATCGGCCCCACGAGCCGGTCGACCTCGGCCGTCAGGTCGAGACCGGCGGGGAGTTCGCCGCGGCCCACCGCGTTCTCCAGCGGGAGCCGGTCGCGGCGGCGCTGCTCGTCGAGATAGCGGGCGCGCAGCACGGCCGCGAACTGCGGGTCGTGCTGCGCGTGTCCGAGCAGGGCCCGGAAGACCGCGCCCGCGTCTGACGCGGTGAGGAAGCCGGCCAGCAGGCCCAGGTGCTCGCGGAGATCGGCGCCGAGATCGCCGTGGTCGGCCGGGGCGAGGGCTTCGGCGGCGTCCTGGAGGAAGGCGTCCAGAAGGATGTCGGTCTTCGTGTTCCAGCGGCGGTAGATGGTCTGTTTGGCGACCCCGGCCCGCGCCGCGATGCCTTCGACGGTGACACCGGCGAAGCCCTTCTCGACCAGGAGGTCGTCGGCGGCTTCCAGTACGGCCATCCGCGCCTGCTCGCTGCGCCCGTGCCGGTTGCCGTGGTGCCGCGCCGTCCGGTCGGCGTCAGCCCCGGCGCCCTCCGCACCCTCCGTGCCGCCCGCACTCTCGGCGCCCCCCGCGCTTTCGGCGCCCCTGGCGCCGTCGGCGACCGAACTCCCTCGCTCCATGTCTGCATCCTCCGGGTCCCGGGGTAGGTCGGCAACTTCTAGACGCAACGCAACGGTGCGTCTACTCTAGGGCTCATGACAGCGACCAGCACCCTCCGCGACCCCCGGGTCGTCTCCGCCCTGACCGCGATGTTCGACCGGGCCGCGCAGGACGACGCGACCCGCCGCCGTATCCGGGCCGCGTGGCCCGACGGCTTCGCCCCGGCGACGCCGCGGGAGTTGGCCGACGCCAACGCCGAGGTGTACATGCCGATCTCGGCCGACGGCGGAAAACTCCTCTACAGCCTGGTCCGGGCCGTCCGCCCGGCCACCGTCGTCGAATTCGGCACCTCCTTCGGGATCTCCACGCTCCACCTGGCCGCCGCGGTGCGCGACAACGGCGCGGGGCGGGTGATCAGCACCGAACTGAGCGCGGACAAGGCCGCCGCGGCCCGCGTGACCTTCGCCGAGACGGGTCTCGACGGACTGGTCACCGTCCTCGAAGGCGACGCCCGCGACACCCTCGCCGAGCTGTCAGATCCGGTGGACTTCCTGCTGCTCGACGGCTGGAAGGACCTCTGTCTGCCCGTCCTGCGGCTGCTCGAACCGCGCCTCGCGCCGGGCACCCTCGTCGTGGCCGACGACGTGGACCTCACGGACCTGGCGCCGTATCTCGACTACGTGCGCGATCCGCGCAACGGCTACGAGAGCGTCACCTTCCCGGTCGAGGACGGCATGGAGATCAGCTGCCGTCTGTGAGCCGCGGCGGCAAAGGGCCGGCAGGACGAACGGCCGGGCAGGGCCCCCGGCGGACGGCAACGGGAAGAGGGCCGCGGCGGCCCGGAAAGCAGAGGCGGATGAAAGGCGACGCCGTGGAGCGCGCGGAGCAGCCGAGCCCTCGCGGAGCGCGGCGGCTGCTCGCCGACCACGCCATCGACACCCGCCCGCTGGCCCTGCCCGCCTTCCGGCGGCTCTTCATCGGCCAGGGCACGTCGTTCGTCGGCTCGATGCTCACCCAGATCGCGGTGCCGGTCCAGGTCTTCCGGATCTCGCACTCGTCGCTGGCCGTCGGCATGGTCGGCTTCGCCGGTCTGGTGCCGCTGATCGTCTTCGGCCTCTACGGCGGGGCCGTCGCGGACGCCGTCGACCGCAGGACGCTGTACCTGTGGTCCTCGCTCGGCACCTGGACGGTGACGCTGGCGCTGCTCGCGCAGACGCTGCTCGACCTGCGCAATATCGGGCTGATCCTCGCCCTGGTCGCAACGCAGTCCGCCGGGTTCGCGATGGCCAGTTCCGCGCGCGGCGCGATCGTGCCGCGCATCGTCGAACCCGGCCTGATCCCCGCCGCGAACACCCTCAACTACGTGATCGGCACGGTCGGCGAGGTCGTCGGCCCGCTGATCGCCGGTGTCCTCGTGACCGTCCCGCACGGCTTCGCGTACGCGTACGGCGCGGACGCCGTGCTGTTCACGGCCGCGCTGCACTCCACGCTGCGGCTGCCCCGACTTCCGCCGGACGGCTCCGCGGCCCGCCTGGGTCTGCGGTCGGTACGGGACGGGCTGTCCTTCATCGGCGGGCGGTCGGTGCTGGTGATGAGCTTCTTCGTGGACATCTGCGCCATGACGCTGGCGATGCCGCGGTCGCTGTTCCCCGCCGTCGCGGACGCCCGCTTCGGCGGCTCGGTCGGACTGCTCTACTCCGCCATCCCGATCGGCTCCGTCCTGGCCGGGTTCGCCAGCGGTTGGATCGGACGGATCCGGCGGCAGGGCGTGGTGCTCACCGGCGCCGTGCTGGTGTGGGGCGCCGCCGTCGCCGTCTCCGGCCTGGCCCGGCAGCTCTGGCTGGTCGTCCTGCTCCTCGCCGTGGCCGGCGCCGCCGACCTGATCAGCGCGGTCCTGCGCCAGACGCTCCTCCAGACCTACGCCCCCGACGAGATGC
Source organism: Streptomyces sp. NPDC024632 (assembly GCF_055559175.1). Lineage (NCBI taxonomy): Bacteria > Bacillati > Actinomycetota > Actinomycetes > Kitasatosporales > Streptomycetaceae > Streptomyces > Streptomyces sp. NPDC024632. The sequence continues at coordinate 78,050 of NZ_JBVHLD010000020.1, read as the reverse complement.
GAGGCCGTATGCAGGGCGTCCACACCGTCGTCGTCGCCGGCGGCCCCCGGCTGGGCGACCTGCGCGCCGGTACCATGGCCGCCGCGCTGGGCGCCGGGCTGTCCTGGACAATTGGCGGCCTCGCCTGCGTGGCGGTCGTGGCACTCGCCGCCCCGCTGGCCCGCTCCTTCTGGCGCTACGACTCCGGCGCCCCGGCCCCGGCGGCCGACCCCGCGAAGGACACCGGCCCGCTGCGCGAGCAGACCGCCCCCTGACGGCTCACCAGCCGGTGCGCCCCGCCGGGTACATCCGCTCGCGTCAGCTCTTTGCACCAACCCCATTCGCACCAGTCGGCACACTCCCCTCGCGGCGCCGGATCTGTCATCGTCGACTTGTCAGCGCACGAACAGAAATGCGCTCCAGCGGACCCACAACCAGACATGACCGACGTCGAACCGACACCGTGGTCTCGGGCGATGCGCGGTTCGAGGTCCTCTCCCCCACGCTGATCCGCACCGCGTACGCGGGCGACACCGCGTTCCTGGACGCGCCGACCTTCGACGCCGTCGGCCGTGACGGCTTCGGCGGCGCCCCGTTCACCCAGCGGGTTCTCGCGCGCGTACGGCTCACTCCAGACCGGCGGCTACGGCGGCAGGGCCGGGCTCGCGACCGGGCCGCGGGCCGACAAGCGCACCACCGTGCACTTCACGGGTGACACCCGCTCGACGTGGGCGATGCTCCAAGCCGAAGTCGGCTACGCACCGGGCGAGTCGGTGGCCACGGGGCTGTCCGCCGTGAGCCACGACATCCAGCGAACGGCTGCCCTGGCAGTACGGGGACGCCGCGAAGACGTCAGCGGAGAAGTTCCTCAACCTCCGCGAGGCGCTGCTGCCGTACACGTACACCCTGGCCGAGGAGGCCCGGAGGCCCGGAGGTCCGGCGGACCGGTGTGCCGGTGTGCCGGTGTGCCGGTGACCAACGCCACCGCGCCGAAGTCCGTGACCGTGGACGGCGTCCCGGTGGCCAGGAGCGCCTGGGCGTGGGACGCCGCCGCCGGGAAGGTGACCGTCAGCTATCGGTGACGCCGCCCGGGGACGCCGCCGAGGCCCACCGCGCCTCGGTGGCGTCCAGCAGGTGTGCGATACGGGCGGGGTCCGGCAGCGGGCCGTGATCGCCGGGGACCCGCAGGGCCGCGCCCGCGGTCACATGGCCGAGGCGCAGCGCGCGGACGGGCGGCTCGCCGCGGAGCAGGCCGGTGAGGAATCCGGCGGCGAAGGCGTCGCCCGCGCCGACGGGTTCCACGACCTCGACGGCGCGGGCGGGCACGGTGTGCGCCGTCGCGCCGCCGAAGGCGGTCGCGGCGCGGGCGCCGTCCTTGACCACCAGCACGCGCGGGCCCGGCAGCAGGGCGCGTACGTCGGCGGCGTCGGCGAGGTGCGCGCCCCACAGCTCCTGGGCCTCGTCCAGGCCGACAAAGGTGATGTCCGCGCGGTCGGCGAAGTCGCGCAGGACGCCGGGCGCCGCGCCGTCCGGCCAGAGCGCGGGCCGGTGGTTGACGTCGAAGCTGACCGGCAGCGGGCCGCGCAGCGCCGCGTCCACCAGGTCACGGCAGGAGTCCGACAGCGCCGCCGTGACGCCGGTCAGGTGCAGCAGCCCCGCGGTGCGTACGGCCTCGGCCGCGAGCGATCGCGGCCCGAGCGCGGACGCGGCCGACCCCCGCCGGTAGTAGTGCACGCGGGTGCCCTGCCCGCCGGGGCTCTTCACCATCACCCCGGTCGGCCGCCCCGTGTCGGTCCTGACGCCGCCGACGTCCACCCCGCACGCCGCGACCTCGGCCACGATCCGCCGCCCGAACGGATCGTCACCGACCGCCGACACCCACCGGGCCTCCACCCCGTGGTCGGCCAGATACATCGCCGCGTTCGACTCCGCCCCGGCGACCTCCACCCGCAACCGCCGTGCCTCCGCGAGCGTTTCACCGGTCTCCGGCACCATCGCGACCATGGTCTCCCCGAGGCAGGCGACGGGGCCGCCGATCCCGATCACGGCAGTCTCCTCGCGGGGGTACGGCGCGGGCCCCGTCCGGTCATGGCGAGTGACGGCGCCGGGCGCTGCCCCCGTCCCGTCGTACTCCCGGTCATCGCGCGGCCCGCGCGCTCAGCGAGTCCGTCTCCGCGACGGCGGCGAGGAAGTCCTTGGCCCGCGCGCGGAGCGCGGTCCGGCTGCCGCCGCTCGCCGCGTCGCCGATGAGGGGCGAGCCGACGCCGACCGCGAGGGCTCCGGCGGCGAAGTAGGCGCGGGCGGCCGGGATGTCGACGCCGCCGACGGGCACGAAGGGCAGGTCGGGGAAGGGGCCGCGCAGGGCGCGGAGGTAGCCGGGGCCGCCCGCTTGCTCGGCGGGGAAGAGCTTGAGCGCGGTGGCGCCGAGCCGCCGCGCGGTGACGATATCGGTGGGCGTCATCACTCCGGCCAGCACGGGCAGGCCCAACTCCCGTGCGGCGCTGACGCCTTCGCCGACCGCGGGCGTGACGACGAAGTCGGCCCCGGCGCGGTGCGCGTCCTTGGCGTCCCGCTCGGTGAGGACGGTGCCCGCGCCGAGCGGCGCGTCGGGGCCGAGGGCGGCCCGGGCCGCGGCGATGACGCCGAGCGCGTTCCGGCCGCTGAGCGAGACCTCGACCAGCGCGACGCCCTCCTCGACCAGGGTCAGTACGGTGCGCAGCGACGCGTCCTCGTCGTCGCCGCGCACGATGGCGACGAGGCGGTGGGCGCGCAGCGCGGTGAGCAGGTCCACGGGTGACGTTCCTTTCCTGTTGCGGTGATTCGGACGGCGTGGGTCCGGGGCGGGCGGTGGGGTCGGGGTGAGCCGGTCGCGGTGCGGTGAGCCGGTCGCGGTGAGCCGGACACGGTCAGCCGATCCCGTCAAGGGTTCAGCGGTCCGGGGCGGACGCGGTGGCGGCGGAAGCACCGGCGGCCGTGACCGTGAGCCGCCAGCGGACCTCGCCGCTCGCGGGCACGCGGGCCGCGTCCCCCTCCCCCGCCGTCGCCAGGTCGAAGACCCGGCCCAGCATCGGCTCCACGCCGATCGAGCGGTACGGCGCGCCCTCGGGGAAGCCGCCCAGATTCCGCCACAGGGCGATGGACGCGGGCTGACCGGCCACGTCGAGCGCGAACCGCAGCCGGTCGGTCCCGTCGCGCACGGTCGCCGTCGCGGCCTCGACGACCGCGCCGCTCGCCGTACCGTCGTCGGGCCCGAGCAGGTCGAAGCGGGTAGGCGTCCCGTCGCCCGTGCCCCCGGCGGACGGCCAGGTGAACGGCTCGCGCCGCGCACCCCCGTCCGGGTAGTGCAGGGCCTGTGCGCCGGGCGGCAGTTCGATCCGGCCGTCCCGCGACACGTCGAGGAGCGCGTGGGCGGCCCACAGGAAGCGGTAGCCGGGCGCGGCGGTCAGCCGGTAGTCGACCACCGCGCCGCCGCCGGGGCCGCCCCCGATCCGCCGGGTGAGCCGGAAGTCGGGGTGGTCGACCCGGTCCGCGCCATCCGCGCCATCTGCGCCGTCCCCGCCGTTCTCGCGCCGCCAGGGGCGCGACCACACGTCGCCGTGGTCGGGGACGCCCCGGACGGTGGGCAGGCACTCCTCCACACCGCCCGCGTCGGCGAAGGCGTCACCGGGCGCGACGCCCGCGCGGCGCGGCTCGTCCCGGTGCCAGAGCCATTCGCGGTCCCCGGCCCGCAGCGACGTCCAACGGCCGCCGTGCGCAAGGTCGGTGACGATCCGTACGGGAAGCGCCGCCCCAGTCAGCGCTGTCACCATTCCGCGAACGACCCGTCGGCGTGCCGCCACACCGGATTGCGCCAGGCGTGCCCACCGCGGTCGGCGGCGCGTACCGCCGCCTCGTCCACGGTGATCCCGAGCCCCGGCAGCCCGGTGCGCAGCGCCTGGCCGTCCACGAAGCGGAACGGCTCGGTGTCCACCAGATACGACAGCAGGTCGGCGTCCTTGTTGTAGTGGATGCCGCGGCTCTGCTCCTGGATGAGGAAGTTCGGCGTGCAGAAGGCGACTTGGAGGCTGGCGGCGAGCGAGATCGGCCCCAGCGGGCAGTGCGGGGCGAGTTGGGCGCCGTACGTCTCGGCGAGCGACGCGATCCGCGTCACCTCGGTGATGCCCCCGGCGTGCGAGAGGTCCGGCTGCGCCACGGCTATGCCCGCGGTGAGCGCGGGCAGGAACTCCGCGCGCCCGTACAGGCGTTCACCGGTCGCGATCGGCACTTCGGTGGAGGCCACCAGGCCGCCGAGCAGATGTCCCAGCTCCGGCAGCAGCGGCTCCTCGACGAACAGCGGGTGCAGCGGCGCGATTTCACGCAGGACGCGCCGGGCGCCCGCGGCGGTGAAGCGGCCGTGGAAGTCGACGGCGACATCGCGTCCGGGGCCGAGCGCCTGGCGCGCGGCGGCCACCCGCTCCACGACGGCGGCGGTCTCGGCGGGCGTGGTGAGCGCCGACGTGCGGCCGGCCGCGTTCATCTTGACGGCGGTGAAGCCCGCCTCGACCTGCGCGCCGACGTCCTCCGCGAGCCGCGCGGGCTCGTCGCCGCCGACCCAGGCGTAGACCCGGACCGCGTCCCTGACTGGACCGCCGAGCAGGCCGTACACGGGGGCGCCGTACGTCTTGCCCGCGATGTCCCACAGCGCGTGGTCGAGACCGGCGACGGCGCTGGAGAGCACCGGGCCGCCGCGGTAGAAGCCGCCCTTGGTGAGCACCTGCCAGTGGTCCTGGATCCGCAGCGGGTCCTGGCCGATCAGATACTCGGCCAGCACGTCGACGGCGGCGCGCACCACCTCGGCGCGCCCCTCGACCACGGGTTCGCCCCAGCCGACGACGCCCTCGTCCGTCTCGATCCGGCAGAACAGCCACCGGGGCGGTACGAGGAAGGTCTCGACGCGCACTATCTTCACTTCGCCGCCTCTGAAGCCGTGGAGGTCTGGGATTCCTTGGTTGCCCGCGCCGTTTCGGATGCCTGCGCCCTTTCGGATGCCCGCGCCCCTTCGGATGCCCGCGCTGTTTCGGTTGCCCCGGTTGTCCCGGACCCGCCGGACCCGCCGGACCCCTCGACCGCCTCGGCGCCCGAGCCGTGCACCAGGTCCAGGTCGCGGACGGCCTGGTCGAGCAGGGCCCGCATGGCGCGCTCGGCGGCGTCCGGGTCCTGGTCGCGTACCGCGTCGAGGACGGCCCGGTGGCTGGGCACCGGGTCCTGGCCGTGCGGGGAGCTGTGCACGATCTCGTCGCGGTGCGCGAGACCGGACTCGATCACCATCTCCATCCGCTCCAGCAGTTCGTTGTGGGTGGCGGCGAGCAGGGCGCGGTGGAAGGCGAGGTCGGCCTCGACCGCGTGCGCGGCGCCGCCCTCGTCCTCACCCATCGCGGTGAGCGCGGCGTCCAGCGCGACCAGGTCGCCGTCGGTACGGCGCACCGCCGCCAGCCGTACGGCGGCCGGTTCGACGATCCCGCGGACCTCGCCGAGGCTGCGCAGCAGCCCCAGGTCGGCCCCGGTGCCGGTGCCGCCCGCGAACTGCCAGCGCAGCACGTCGGCGTCCAGCAGATTCCAGTCGGCGCGGGCTCTGACGAAGGTGCCGCGTTTCTGCCGCGCGTCGACCATCCCCTTGGCCGCCAGCACCTTCAGCGATTCGCGCAGCGCGGTGAGACTGACGTCCAACTCGCTCTGCAACGCCACGAGATCGAGTGTCGCCCCTTCGGGGATCTCGCCGCTGAGCACCCGGCGCGCGAGAGTCTCCACGGTCTGCCCGTGCACTCCGCGGCGCGCGTATGGCGTCATGTCGTTCTGCCTTTCTCCAGGTCGGGTGGGGTACCCCGGGTGAGGTACGGCGATGGTGGTCGGCGGCGGTCAGGCCGAGGCCTTGGTGACACTCCAGCCGCCGTCCACCAGCAGGCTCGAACCGGTGATGTACGAGGCGTCGTCCGAGGCGAGGAAGGCGATGGCCGCGGCGACCTCCTCCGGGCGGCCGAAACGGCGCGCCGCGGTCTCCGCGACGCTGCGGGCCCGGTCCTCCTCGGGCACCCGGTCCCAGGCCGCGGTGAGGATCGGACCGGGGAGCACCGCGTTGACCCGGACCTCGGGCCCGTACTCGACGGCCAGTTGGCCGCTCAGCGACAGCAGCGCGCCCTTGGCCGCCGCGTAGGCGGGGTGGCCGGGGATGCCCTTGTGCGCGTGCACGGAGGAGGTGAGGACGGCGGCGCCGCGGGCGGTGCGCAGGTCGGGCAGCAGCGCCCGGAAGCCGAGGAAGCCGCCGGTGAGGTTGACCGCGAGCTGACGCTCCCAGGAGGCGACGGACATCTCGTGGGCCGGGGCCACGTCGACGGTGTAGGCGTTGGAGACCAGAGCCGCCACGGGGCCGTAGGCGTGCGCCACCGCGACGATCCGCTCCCAGTCCTCGGGGTCGGACACGTCCGCCCGTACGGACACCGCCCGGCCGCCCTCCTCGCGGATGCCCGCGGCGACGCCCTCGGCGCGGTCGGCCGCGATGTCGGCGAGGACCACGGCGGCGCCCTCGGCCGCGAGCCGTTCTGCGGTGGCCGCGCCGATCCCGGAAGCGGCTCCGGTGACCACGGCCACCTTGTCGGCGAAGCGGAGTGCTGCGTTCATGTGCTGGTCCTGCTCCTCGGTACGGTGGGGCTGGTCGGTACGGTCGGTGCGGTCGGGTCGCTCGGTGCGGTCGGACCGGTCCGGGCCTCCCGCGACTTTAGTGACGCCCGGAGCCGTCGGCGGCCTCCTGCCGCGCCAGCACGACGAGTTCGGCGTCGTGTCGACCGGTCCAGCCGAACGGCAGGCCGCTGTGGAGCAGATACGCCCCGCTGTACACCGTCCCGTCCGCCGTGTCGGTGTAGCGGGCGGCGGGGTCCAGGCCGCGCAGCCGCAGCCGCGAGGCGCGTCCGGGGACCAGCGGCGCGCCGTCGAGCCGTCCGGTGCTCCACGCGGTGACCACGACCCGCGCGCCGCCGCGCTCCTCGTACTGGACACCGCAGGTCGGATCGGCGGGGCCGTTCAGCAGCCGGGCCGTGCCGTGGTGGACGACGTCGCGGATCTCCTTGTAGCGGGCGATCCAGCCCGCCGCCTCGGTGCGCTGCTCCGGCGTCCAGGCGCGGATGTCGGCGCCGATGCCGAGCACGCCCGCGATGGCGAGGACGAAGCGGAAGGCCAGGGAGCGGGGCCGCGGGTCGAAGACGCCGGGCGCGTCGGTGACCCAGGAGCTCATGGTGTGCGGGGCGTGCGCGTGCAGATAGCCGTACTGGATGGCGAGCCGGTCGAGCGGCGCGGTGTTGTCGCTGGGCCAGACCACGTCGGTACGGGCCAGCGTGGCGTGTTCGATGCGGGCGCCGCCGCCCGCGCAGCCCTCGACGGTGACGTGCGGGTGGTGGGCGCGCAGGTGGTCGAGGACCCGCAGGTATCCGGCGACGTGGTCGGCGTCGAGGTCCTGGCCCGCGGCCGGTCCCGTGTCGGGCCTGCCGCGCTCGGTCGGCGGGCGGTTCATGTCCCACTTGAGGTAGCTGACGGCGTGTTCGCCGAGCAGCCGGTCCAAGGTGGCGATCACGAAGTCCTGCACGTCCACCCGGCCGAGGTCGAGCAGCAGTTGCTCGCGGACGAGGGTCGCCGGGCGGCCGTCGATCCGGTACACCCACTCGGGGTGCTTGGCGTACAGCTCGGACCGCGGGCTGATCGCCTCCGGTTCGACCCACAGGCCGAAGTCCATGCCGGTGGCGCGGACCCGCTCGATGAAGCCGTCGAATCCCTCGGGGAAGTTGGCCGGGTCCGGGGTCCAGTCGCCCAGTCCCCCGGTCTCGTCCCGCCGCCCGCGGAACCAGCCGTCGTCCACGACGAAGAGTTCGACGCCCATGTCGGCGGCGACGGCGGCCAGTTCGAGCTGCGCGTCGGCCTCGACGTCGAAGCCGGTGGCCTCCCAGGAGTTGTACTGCACCTTGCGGGTACGGTGCAGCCGCTCGCCGCTCAGCGCGCGCTCGTACGCGTGCCAGATCCGCGTCAGTCCGTCGAGCCCTTCCGGGCTGAAGGCGCAGGCGACGCGCGGGGTGGTGAGCGTGGCGCCGGGCGCGAGGCGGACGGACTCCTCGTGCGGCAGCCGTCCGGCGCGTACGCGGACGATCCCGCCGGGTTCCGCGTCCGCGGTGATGTGCCAGTTGCCCGACCACTCCAACGCGATGCCGTAGGTGGGGGTGTCGCCCTCCTGCGGGGCGGCGGCGTCCTGGACCGCGAGCCAGGGCGCGTAGGCGTGGCCCGGCACTCCCTGGGTGGAGGCCATCTCGAACCGGCCCCTGACGAGGTCGAGTTGGGTGCGCTGGAACTCCTGCGACCACTGGCCCGTGAGGTAGGTGAGCCGGGCGCCCCCGCCGTCGGTGACGGGGACGCTGATCGCGGCGGAGTCCAGGCGTTCCAGGCGCAGTTCGTCCGGTCCCGTGCAGGTCAGCTCGGTCCAGCGCAGCAGTACGTCGGTGCCGGGCACGGTCTCGTAGCGCAGCGCGACCCGCAGTCCGAGGTGGTCGTCGGTGAAGTCCAGGCGCAGCGACCGGTCGTCGTCCTGTGTGGCGCGCTCGAAGGTCCACCACACGCCGCGTTCGCCGTCGGGGCGGCGTACGACGAGGTCGGCGCCGCCGAAGGGACGCATGCCCTGGGGCAGGTATTCGGCCGGGGCGGCGTCGGCGGGGGTGATGTAGTGGGTGCGGCGCGACCAGTCCAGCGGGGACGGGCCGGTCTCGGCGCCGTGCGGGCCCCAGGCGGCGACCTCGGCCCACCGCCCGTCGCCGCCGAGGCGGACGGCGTAGGTGGTGGTGTCGGTGCGCAGCAGCCACGGTGCGGCCGACGGCGTTGCGGACGGGGTCACTTGACTGCTCCCAGGTTGAGTCCGGCCACGAAGTGCCGCTGGAATCGGAGGAAGACGATGACGGTCGGGGCGGCGGCGATCACGGAACCGGCCGCGATGACGTTCCACATGGAGACGTACTGGCCCTGGAGGCCGATCAGCGACGCGGTGATCGGCATCTTGCTGTCGGTGCGCAGCACGGTGATGGCCCACAGCAGGTCGTTGAAGATCCACGTGAACGACAGCGCGGTGAGCGCGGCGAGCGCGGGCCTGGCGAGCGGCAGGATGATCCGCGTGTAGATCTGCCAGGGGCCCGCTCCGTCGATGACGGCGGCCTGCTGGATCTCCGGCGGGATGGACCGCATGAAGCCGTGCAGCACGAAGACGTAGAAGCCGACGCCGAAGCCGACCTGGACGCCGATGAGGGCGTACAGCGAGTCGTAGAAGCCCAGTTGCTCGCTGAGCTTGGAGACCGGGATCAGCAGGATCTGCGGCGGCAGCAGATTGCCGCTGAGCATCACCAGCAGCAGTACGCGGCGCAGCGGCACGTCGTAGCGGCTGAGCGCGAAGGCGGCCATCGAGGCGAGCAGCAGCGAGATCAGCACGGTGGGGACGGACACCAGCATGCTGTTGATCAGCGCGCGCTGCTGTCCGCCGTCGACCCATGCCTGGCGGAAGCCGTCGAGGGTGAAGGAGTGCGGCAGGCCGCCGAGGCCGTTGGCGGCGATGTCGTCGAAGGAGCGGGTGCTGGTGACCAGTACGACGACGATGGGGATCAGCCAGATCAGCGACAGCAGTCCCGCGCCGGTGTGGAAGGCAGCGGTCCCCCAGGCGCGGCGCCGGTCGGGCCGACGGCTCCCGCTGCGCGCGGCCTTCGCACCGGCACCCGCGTCCTCGCCGGTACGGTCCGCGGTCGGCGCCGCGTCGGCGCCCGCGTGCGTGACGGTCATGAGTCGGCCTCCTTGAAGGCGCGCACCAGGTACGACGCGATCACGCCGAACGCCAGCACGAAGATCACGACGGCGAGCGCGGAACCGTAGCCGAGCCGCAGGGACTGGAAGGCGGTGGAGTACATGTACGTGCTGAGCAGTTCGGAGGAGTGGTACGGGCCGCCGCGGGTGAGCGCCCACACCACGTCGAAGGAGCGCAGCGAGTCGATGATGATGACCGACAGCACGACCGCGTTGACGCTGCTGAGCTGCGGCAGCGTGATGTGCCGGAACTGCTGCCAGCGGGAGGCGCCGTCGACCTTGGCGGCCTCGTAGAGCATCGGGTCGATGCCCTTGAGCCCGGCCAGGTAGAGCACCATCACGTAGCCGATCTGCCGCCACAGGGCGGGCACGATCACGGCGTAGAACGCGGTGTCCTGGTCGGCGAGCCAGGGGTGGGTGAGGCTGCCGAGTCCGAGGCCGGACAGGGTGTGGTTGATCAGGCCGTCCGGCTGGTACATCGCCTGCCAGACCAGGGCGGTCGCGGTCAGCGAGAACACCACGGGCAGGAAGAGCGCGGCCCGGTAGAAGCCGACCCCGCGCCGCTCCTGCTGGAGCAGCAGGGCCGCGCCGAGGCCGAGTGCGGCGGACAGGCCGCCGAAGAGCACCAGCCACAGCACGGTGTCGAGCACGGCGGTGTGGAAGACGCTGTCGTGCACCATCTCCCGGTAGTTGCCCAGGCCGATGAACCGCGGCGCCGAGACGCCGTCCCACTTGGTCAGCGAGAGGTAGAAGCCCTGGAGGGCGGGCCAGAAGACCCAGAAGCCCTCGGCGAGCAGCGGGACCAGGACGAAGGCGAGGACGACGGGCGGGACCCGGGTCGCCTGCTTGCGCTTCTTCGGCTTCCCCGGCTTCTTGCCCGGGTCCGCGCGGGTCGCGGTGAGCACCGCCATCTCACTGGCTCCAGATCTTCTGCGCGTCCCGCTGCCAGGTGGTGAGGATCGAGTCGATCTCCTTGGGCTTGGCCAGGAACTTCGTCAGCGCGGTGTCGGCGGTCGGCTGGAGGGCGTCGCTGGAGTCGCGGTTGAAGAACTGCGTGACCTCGGCGGCGCTCTCGATCAGCGCGCGGCCCTTCTTCACCAGCGGGGTGCCGCTGTCCTTGGCCTTGGGGTTGGTCGGCAGCGCGGTGCCGGAGGAGCCCTTGATGTAGGTCTCCTGCGCCGGGGCGGTGGCCAGATACCGCATGAAGTCCTTGACCTCGTCCCGGTGGCCGGTGCGGGCGCTGGCGAAGTAGCCGTCGGTGGGGCCCTCCTCGGCCATCGGGATCTTGGCGTCGATCACCGGGAAGCGGAAGAAGTCGATGTCGTCCAGTTCGCCCTTCGGGGCGGAGTCGGCGAAGAAGGTGCCGATCAGCATCATCCCGGTGCGGCCCTGGAGCAGCGCCGTGGTGGCGTCCTGGAAGGCGAGCGCGGTGCCGTTGGGGTCGAAGTACGGCAGCGCCTCGGCCCACTTGTCGAAGACCTTGCGGACCTCGGGGTCGTCGAAGCGGTGCTTCCCCGCGAGCAGGTCGCGGTGGTACTGGGCGCCGTTGATACGGATGTTGAGGTAGTCGAACCAGGACGACGCGACCCACGCGGTGCCGCCGCCCGCGCCGAGGCCGATCGGCGCGACGCCCTTGGACTTGAGCGTCTCGCACAGGGCCATGAACTCGTCCCAGGTCTTGGGCTCCTGGACGCCCCACTTCGCGAAGTTCGACTTCCGGTAGAACACGCCCCACCAGTAGTACGTGGCGGGCACGAACACCTTCTGGCCCGACGAGGAGGTGCACAGCGTCTGGAGCGCCTTGGAGTAGCCGGACAGCTCCGGCTCGGCCCAGATGTCGCCGACGTCGAGCAGCAGATTCCTCTTGGCGTACGAGTCCGCGACCGAGCCGGGGTACCAGGTGAGCAGGTCCGGCGGGTTGCCGGAGGTGAGGTACGTCGGGAGCTGGGTGCGGAAGGTCTCAGAGGCGACCGTGTTCAGCTTGGCCTTGCCGTCGCCCTGCTTGTTGTACGCGGCCACGAGGTCCTGCATCGCGGCCTTCGCCTGCGGGGACGACAGGTTGGACTGAAGGGTGACCGGGCCCTTGCCCGACTGGGTCTTGGCACCGGACGAGCCGGAGGTGACGCAGCTACTCATCATCGCCGCGGCGCCGACGGCGCCCGCACCGGCGAGGAACCGGCGGCGGCTGGGTTGCGAGGTGTTCATGGGACTCCCTTACGCCCACGGAACGGGGCCCGGCCCCCTGACGACCGGGCCCTCGTTCGGCTGGTACAGACTGTCGTGACGGCGGAGCGCCGTCAAGATTAATTCCTAATTTATTTACTTAGGCACGCCCGTGGGCGTGCGCGATCCCACACCGGACGCCGTACCCGACCTGTCAGAGCGTGCTCTGGCGGACGGCTCCGCCCACCCCGCGGAAGACCACCAGCACGCTCCCGTCCGCCGCGGCCGTGGCCCCGGCCGACCCGTCGAGCGCCCCGCTCACGAACGCCGTGCGCGGGTACCACCCCGACCAGGTGTCGCTCGCGGCGTCGTACCCGCGCTGCCAGAGTGTGTAGTCCGAGGCCCGCGCGAGCAGTTGGACGGTGCCGCCCGCCGTGACCAGCGTGGGCGCGGCACTGATGGTGCCGCCCAGCGACGACCAGCCGGACCAGGCGCCCGAGGTGTCGCGCACCCGCGTCCACACCGCGTCGTCCGCGGCCCGCACCGCCACATGGATCCGGCCCGCGGAGTCGGCGACGGCCGACGGCCGTCCGTACAGCGTCAGTCCGTCCGGCGCGCCGATCGAGGTCCAGCCGGTGCGCGGGCCGCGGCTGCGGACCGTGCCGTCGCTCCCGGTGGCGAACAGCGTCCACCGGTCGGGGCCGTCGAAGGCGACGGTCGGCGCGTCCGCGAGCCGCCCGCCCAGGCTCTGCCAGCCGCCCCAGCGGCCGTGTTCGTAGGTCCGCCGGTACGCGGCGCCGTCCGTGCCGCGCACGAACACGTCGATCCGGCCGCCCGCGCTGCCGTACGCGGCGGGGTCGCCGAGGAACCGGCCGCGGGTGGGGCCGCCGAGGTCGGTGGTGCGCGCCGGCCAGTGACCGTCCCGGCCGGTGCGCGCCCGAAGCTCGCCGCCGTCGCCACGGGTGAACGCGGTCAGCGTGGCGCCGTCGCGCACCAGCGCGGGGCTCGCCGTGGACCGGCCGCCGAGCGTGACGCCGGGCGCGTCGTCGCGCCCGGTGAGCTTCAGGAAGGCGGTGCCGTGGGCCGGGACGGTGACGGTGTACGAGCCGCTGCGCGTGCCCCGGTCGGCGCGCGCCCGCAGGTCGCGTACGGCCACGTTGCCGGTCAGCCCGGCGGCGGCGAAGTCGACCGTGCGCGCGGCGGGCCGGTCCGAGCGGTTGAGCAGGACGACCGCGCGGCGGCCCGCGCCCTGGAGGACCTTGCTGTAGACGTCGCCGGTCGCGTCCGTGGCCACCCGTACGCCCTGGATCGCCAGCGGGTCCTGGTCGACGGCGAGGATCTCCGGATTGCGCAGCGTGTCGAGCATCGCCTTGGGCAGGGTGCGCGGGTCGGAGCCGATGACCAGCGGGGAGGCCATCTCCGCCCACATCACGAGCTGCGTGGTGGACTCCTCCTGCGTCAGCTCGTACGAGCCGTCGGGCATCTTCCGCATCGGGATCAGATAATCGGGGTCGTTGTAGTGGCCGGGGCCCTGCGCCTCGGGGTGCCAGGCGTTGGCGTCCATGTTGCGCAGCACATTGGGCCACTCGTCCGCGGTCGGCGTGCCGTAGGCGATGTCGGTGCCGCTGCGCCAGGAGTCGGCGGTGGTCGGCCCGTATACGTACGCGTTGTGCGCGTCCTGCGCCGGGGTGTGCGGCAGACCCCAGTCGTCGGTGAGCGGGTTGCACAGGTTGAGGATCATCGGGCGGCCGGACTTCGCGACGGCGTCGCTGAACTCCTTGAAGGCCGGGCCGGGATCGAGCTTTTCCGCGATGCCGCACAGGAAGTCGACCTTGACCGCGTCGATCTTCCAGGCGGCGAACTGGTCGGCGTCCTGCCGGTAGTGGCCGCGGCTGCCGAGCCCGCAGTTCGCCGGGTCGTAGTCGCCCGCGTCGGTGTAGATGCCGGCCTTGAGTCCGCGCTGGTGCAGATAGGTCACCAACGCCGGTATGCCGGAGGGGAATCGGTCCCGGTTGGCGGTCAGGCGTCCGGCGCTGTCGCGGGGCGTGTCGGCCTGCCAGCCGCCGTCGAGCCACACGATGTCGTAGCCGCTGTCGCGCAGACCGCTGCTGACGAGGTGGTCGGCGACGCTTCTGACCTGGGCCTCGGTGGGGGCGCCGAGGCCGTAGTAGGTGTTCCAGCCCATGTACGGCGTCGGCGCGAGGCCGCTGTCGTAGAAGGCGGGGGCGCCGTCGGCGGCGGTACGCGCCGAGGCGTCGGCATGCGCCGCCCCCGGCACCGCGACCGCGAGCAGTACGCCCGCTCCCGCCGTCGCCACGGCGCGCCGGGCACGCGCCGTCCCTGAACGATGCGAAGTCATGAAGGGTCTCCCGAGAGTTGGGGATACGCGGACGGCCGCCTCCCGGAACACCGGGGACCGCCGCCACGACGAAGACTGTGGCGGCGGTCCCGAACCCTGTCAACGATAATTCCTAATTAACTTAAATTTGCAGCTCCGGGTCGCTGTCCTGGCCGCTTCCCCGGCCGCCGTCGCGCCCTTCCGGAGCGGGCGCCGTCCAGTTGCCGAGGAGCTGGAGCGCCTGGGCGCTCGGCGAGCCCGGCTCGACGGTGTAGACGCACAGCGTCTGGTCCTGATCGCCGGGCGGTTGCAGCGACTCGTAGGAGAACTCCAGGTCCCCCGCGACGGGATGCCGGTAGCGCTTGATCCCGTGGGTGCGGCGCAGCACCCGGTGGTCGTTCCACCACGTGGTGAACTCCGGTGAGCGCAGGGTGAGTTCACCGACCAGGTCGGCGAGCTGACGGTCGTTCGGGTAGCGGCCGGCCTCCAGCCGGAGCATGGCGACGGTCTCGGCGGCGAGCTGCTCCCAGTCGACGACGCGCTCGCGCGCCTCGGGGTCCAGCAGGTAGTAGCGGGCCATGTTCCGGCGGGTCGCGGGCAGCGCGTCGAAGTCGACGAGCAGCGCGCGGGCCAGCCGGTTGGACGCCAGCACGTCGGTGCGGCGGCCGAGGACGAAGGCGGGCACGTGCTCCAGCGTCTGGAGCAGCAGATGGAGTCCCGGCCGAACCCGCTGCGGTCCGCTCGGCGCGTGCCGGGAACCTGCGGGCCTGCGGGTCAGCAGGTCGGTCAGGTGCTCGCGCTCGGCGGTGTCGAGCCGCAGCGCGCGGGCGAGCGCGTCGAGCACCTCGGGCGACGGGTTCCCGCCGCGCCCCTGTTCGAGCCGGGTGTAGTACTCGGTGCTCACCCCGGCCAGCCGGGCCACCTCGTCGCGGCGCAGCCCCGGCACCCGGCGGACCCGGCCGTCGGCGGGCAGTCCCGCCTCATCGGGGGTGATACGGGCCCGGCGCGAGCGCAGGAAGTCGGCGGTGTCGGTGCTGCGGTCCATACCCCCAGTGTGGCGGGCGGCGCGCGGGCCGCGCGCGTCGTGACTGGCCCTGTCAGTACCTGCCTCGCCGGTGCGGGTCAGGCCGTTACCTGCCTGCTCAGGGCACTTTTCGGCGCTCCGCGGCGGCGGCCCGGGTGGTGTGCTGGACGGCAGGCGGACCGAGGGTCCGCCGCCGCATCACACCGAACACGAAAGGTGGACAGCCATGTCCGCGCACGACATCAGCAAGCCCCTCACCGGCCGGGTGGCGGTCGTCACCGGCGCCTCCAGCGGTCTCGGCGAGGCGTCCGCGGAGCACCTGGCGGAACTCGGCGCGAAGGTCGCGGTGCTGGCCCGCCGCACCGACCGGCTGGACGACCTGGTCGCCCGGATCACCAAGAACGGCGGCGCCGCGCTGGCCCTGCCGGTCGACGTCACCGACCCGGAAGCCCTGCTGGCCGCCGCCGACCGGGTCGCGGCCGAACTGGGCGGCGCCGACCTGCTGTTCAACAACGCGGGCGTGATGCTGCCCTCGCCGATCGAGGAGCTGCGCACCGACCTGTGGCAGCGGCAGATCGACCTCAACGTCAAGGGCCTGATGAACGCGATCGGCGCCTTCACCCCGCAGTTGATCGCCGCCGCGGCCGAGCGCGGCGTCGCCGACCTGATCAACACCTCGTCCATCGGCGCGCGGAACATCTTCCCGACCTTCGCCGTCTACTGCGGGACGAAGGCGTTCGTGACGCATCTGTCCACGAATCTGCGGGTCGAACTCGGCCCGAAGAACGTGCGCGTCACCTCCCTGGAGCCGGGCATCGTCGGCACCGAACTCCAGACCCACGTCACGGACGCGGGCGCGCTGGAGTGGCTGGACGGCGCCCGGCGGTCGATGGAGTTCCTGGAGGCCGGGGACATCGCCAGGACCGTCGGTTTCATCGCGACGCTGCCGCCGCGGGTCAACATCCAGCAGGTCACCGTCATGCCGACGGGACAGCCGAGCTGACCCGTCGGCAGCGCCGGTCAGTGGCCGGAGGTCGCCTTCAGACCGACCACGGCGACCAGCAGCAGCGAGACGAAGAAGATCCGGGCGGCGGTCGTGGGCTCGCCGAGCACCGCCATGCCGACCACGGCCGCACCGGCCGCGCCGATGCCGACCCAGACGCCGTACGCCGTACCGATCGGCAGCGTCTTCGCCGCCTGGGAGAGCATCAGCATGCTCGCCACGATGCCCGCGCCGGTCAGCAGACTCGGGACGGGACGGGTGAAGCCGTCGGTGTACTTCATTCCGATCGACCAGGCCACTTCGAGCAGACCTGCGACAACAACAAGGACCCATGCCATGAGGGCACCTCCGTGGGTTTCGTGCTTACGGGGGTGCGCCGTCTTTGCAGGGTCCCGGTACGACGCGCTCGTCGGGTACTCATCCGACCATAGCAAATTCCGGCAATACGGCCACCGGCCGAGGTGCGGACCGGCCGCCGTTTCCGGGACAGTCCCGGAGTCGCACCCCGTATGCGTACGGCGTATACCTTGATCCTCGGCGGCACCGTTCGCGGCTGTATACGCAGTACGCTGCGTAGTGGCGGCGGCGAGGAATCCGGTGTCGCTCAGGCTGTCGACCAGGAGGTGGCGGGACCCGTGGCGGCTCACAAGCGCTTGAACAGGGACGAGCTGATTTCCACCGCGCTCGCCGTGGCCGACAGCGAAGGTCTCGAAGCCGTCACCATCCGGCGGGTCGCCCAGCAGCACGACGTGACGCCGATGGCGCTGTACCGGCACTTCCCGGACAAGGACGGGCTGTTCGACGCGGTCACCGAGCGGCTGCTGACCGACGTCCGGGTCCCGGAGCCGGACGAGCGGCCGTGGCACGAGCAGATGAACGACCTGCTGAGCGGTTTCCTCGCGGCGCTGCGCCCGCACCCCAACGCCGCCGGTCTGGTGATCACCCGGATCTTCGCCTCGGAGCCCGGTCTCGTCGTCACCGAACGCACCCTCGCGCTGCTCTCCGCGGCCGGTCTGCCGGTCGAGCAGGGCGCGCAGACCGCCGGTCAGGCGCTGTGCTCGCTGGTGACCCTGGTCATCACCGAGCCCGGCCGCAGCAATCCGGCCCTGGACCCCGAGTCCCGCGAGGAGGCCGTCAGCGCGAAGAAGGCGAGCCTGCTCGACCTCTCCCCCGACCGGTACCCGCACGTCGTGGCCGCCGCCGACGCGCTCTTGTCGTGCGCGAGCAACGACGCGTACTACCGGCGCGGTGTCGACATGATCGTCGCGGGCATGCGCGGCACGGCGCAGGACGCCCTCGCGGCCGAGGCCGTCACCGGCTGACCCGGCGCGCCCTCGGGACTCGGTGCTGGAAGCCGTTACCAGGGGACGACGCCGGCGTCCTCGAAGAACCCGCCGGTCGGGCCGCCGTCGGGCAGGGTGGCGAGGCGGATGGGAGTGGCCGCGCCCTGCTGGGGGGTGCGGGGGCCGAGGAAGCCGGTGAAGTCGGTCGCGACCAGGCCGGGGCAGGCGGCGTTGATCAGGATGTTCGTACCGGTGAACTGCCGGGCGTAGTGCACGGTGACGGCGTTGAGGAACGTCTTCGTCGGCGAGTAGGCCGCCATGACCGGGCCGATCTCGACGTCCGGGTCCGCCTGCCGGGTCAGGGAGGCGACGCTGCTGGAGACGTTGACGACGCGCGGCGACGCGGAGCGCCGCAGAAGGGGCAGCATCGCGTTGGTCACGCGGATGACGCCGAGGACGTTGGTCTCCACGACCGTGCGGACCAGGTCGAGGTCGAGCGTCGTCGGGTCCTGCGTCCACCCCGGCCCCGTCGGTCCTGAGATACCGGCGTTGTTGACCAGGGCGTCCAGGCGGCCCTCCCGCCGCTCGACGAGTTCCGCGGCGTCGGTGACGCTGCGGTCGCCGGTCACGTCCAGCGGCACCCCGAAGGCGTCCACCCCCGCGGCGCGCAGCTTGTCGACGGCGGCTTCGAGGCGGCCCCCGTCACGCGCTCCCACGCCCACCCGGTAGCCGAGGGCGCCGAGGCCGCTCGCGATCTCGTAGCCGATTCCCTTGTTCGCGCCGGTCACCAGCGCGATCTTCGTTTCGCTCATACCGTCGATGCTCGCCCGCGGCCGGGCCGCGCATCCAACACCGATACGGTGCTCTGTCATACCCGGCAGGTATCACACGTACGCTGGGGTCATGGACACCTTGGAGATCCGCGAGCTTCGGTACTTCACGGCGGTCGCCGAGGAACTGCACTTCGGCCGCGCCGCCGAGCGCCTCGGCATGGCCCAGCCACCGCTGTCCCGCGCGATCCAGCAGCTCGAACGGCGGCTCGGCGTCACGCTGCTGATCCGCGACCGCCGCGGGGTCGCTCTGACCGGCGCCGGTCAGGTGCTGCTGCACGAGGGCCGCGCGGCCCTGGACGCGACGGCCGCCGCCGCGCGCCGTACCCGCCGGGCCGGTGACGCCGACCGCGCGGGCGGGGCCCGCGACCGTCTGGTCCTGGCGGTGAAGGCCGCCGCGTCGCACGAGTTGCTGCACAAGCTCCTGGACGCCTACGCGGCCGAGCCGGACGCCGCCGAGATCGAGGTGCTGCCGAGCGGCACGTGCGAGCAGGGCGAGATGCTGCGCGACGGCCGCGCCGACGTGGCGCTCATGCACAAGCCGTTCAACTCCCTCGCCGGATTCGACAGCGAGGAACTGATGACCGAGGGCCAGATCGCCATCCTGCCCGCAGGGCACCCCTTGGCCACGCGCAAGGTCCTGTCGCTGGCCGACGTCAGCGACCTCCCCGATCTCCCGCTCGCCCGCTGGGCCCACGACGGCACGTATCCCCCAGGCCCTGGCCCCGAGATCCACGACCAGACGCAACTGGCCCAGCTCATCGCCCTCGGCCGCACCATGGCCGTCTTCCCCGACTCCGCCCGCGCCTGGCTGTGGGCCGAGCACACCGCCGTCCCGCTCAGCGACGCTCCGCCCGTCGTCACCCACATCGCCTGGCCCGCCCACAGCCGCTCCCTCCCCCTCGCCGCCCTGGTCCGCACGGCCACCCGGCTGTGAGCCGGGTGGCCCTGGCGACCGGCAAGCGGCCGGGCGCGGGGGTCAGGCCCGCTCGGGGAGCGCCGCTCCGACCGCGGTGAGCCAGGCGTCGGCGAGCAGGGCGTGACCGTCCGGGGTCAGGTGGATGCCGTCGTCGGTCCACTTGCGGGGACCGGCGTCGGCGGCGGCCCGCGTCATCAGCGCGTCGGCGGGGACGAGGGTGGCGGAGAAGTCGGCGGCCAGTCGCCGTACCACCGCCAGCTTGCCGTCCAGGTCGTCGCGGAACGCCAGTTGGTCCTCGCTGACGGGCATCACGAACGGCTCGATCAGCACCAGCGCGCTGCCCCGGTCGGCGGCCTGGCCGAGCACGGTGCGGTAGTGGTCCTCGTACTCCTCGTCGGAGGTGGGGTCGTCGCTGTCGAAGCGGCGCCACACCTCGTTGATCCCGACCAGGACGGACACCACGTCGGCGCCGACCGCCAGGCAGTCCCGGTCCCAGCGGCCCCGCAGATCGACCGCGCGGTTGCCGCTGATGCCCCGGTTGACGAAGCGGACCCCGGAGCCGGGGTGCCCGGCCGCGTACCGCTCGGCCACCATCGCCGCGTAGCCGTCGCCGAGGGAGTCGGGCGCGTCCAGGTCACGACCGCAGTCGGTGATGCTGTCGCCGATGAAGAGCACGACGCCGTCGTCCGGAACGAGATTCGGGCGGACCTGCGGGCTCAGAGGGGACGTCATGATCGGGCCTTTCCCGTGCCGACACGCGTTTCGCTGTTCGTACCACCGTTCGGATCGCCCACTGTACGGTCCCCGACCTGCCCGTTCGCGACCGGCCACCCGCCGACCAGCGGCCCGCCCAGCCGGATTCCGTCCGCACCTGCCGGTACCAACGGCGATGGACGGCGGGTTCGACACACAACACGGCGGCACCGGCCGCGCCGCGACGTGGTCGGCGGGGGGCGGGGGGCGGGGGGCGGAAACGTAACGGGGCTGTACCGGGCTTCCGGCCGCGGTGTTCGACGTCAGAGCCGTATGCCAATATGCGCAGCATGCCTTCCGTGGACCGCTATCTCACCGATGACGAAGAACTCATATACGTCACCCGGCAGCACTGGACTCAACTCGTCGGCGAGTTCGTGGTGTTGTGTGTGACATGGGCGGCGGCGGGCGCGCTGCTGTGGGTGCTGCCCTCCGGCAAGAGCTGGACGGACGCCGCCAGGTACGTGGTGCTCGGTGTGGCCGCGCTCGTGTCGCTGTGGTTCTGGCTGATCAAGCTCATGAAGTGGCGCGGCACCCTCTACATCCTGACCACCAAGCGGGTCCACACGCGGGTCGGCTTCGTGAACAAGACCGGGCGCAGCATCCCGCTGGCCCGGATCAACGACATCTCGTTCGCCGCCTCCCTGTGGGAGCGGATCATCCGGTGCGGCACGCTCAAGATCGAGTCGGCCTCCGAGCAGGGCCTGCTGACCCTGAAGCACATTCCGGACCCCGAGGGCCTGAAGAGGACCATCTACGAGGCGATGGACGGCGACCAGGAGCACCGCTACGGCGCCGAGGAGCGGATCTCGCGTTCCCGCTGACGGAAAGACGGCAGGACGACAGAAGAGCCCCTGGGCGGCGGTGACGCCGGCCAGGGGCCCTTTCGCGATCGATCCGGCTCGGACCGTCAGCCGTCGTTCTCCGACGACGGGATGTAGGCGCCCGGTACGTCGTTCGGCGCGAAGATCCTGGCCTCGCCGGGGTACGGCTTGGTCCAGTTGTGCGTCTGGTACCAGGTGAGGTGGTTCATCTGCGCCGGGTTGGCGTAGTCGGGCACCGCGTTGGGGCCGGTCAGGCGCTGCTGGGACTTCCAGGTGTCCCACTGGTCCGCGAGCCGCTTCTCGGCCGCCGGGACCGCCGCCGCCGGCACCGCCGCCGCGTTGGGGTCCTGCGCCGCCGGGGTGTCGACGCCGCAGGAGGGCGGGGTGGACAGACCGTCGGTGAGCGAGGTGCGATTGGCCAGCGCGTTGAACGGCGCGAGGTCGGGCTTCTTGGTGAAGGCCGCGGTCATCGGGCTGGCCGCCGTGTCCTTCTGGTTCATCGGGTGGACCCCGAGGATCTGCTCGATGGTGCGGATCATCGTGATCTGCGAGTAGTAGTGGTTGTCGACGACGCCGTGCCGGGCGTACGGGCTGATGATCTGGATCGGGGCGCGGTGGCCGTCGATGTGGTCGAGACCGGCCTGGGAGTCGTCCTCGACCACGAAGATGGCGGAGTCCTTCCAGTACCTGCTGTGCGAGATCTCGTCGACCATCTTGCCGACCGCGAGGTCGTTGTCGGCGACCTGCGCGGCCGGGCTCGCGGGACCGCCGGTGTGGTCGCTGGAGAGCCAGAACATGTTCAGGTTCGCCGGACCGTTCTTCTCGAAGTCCTGCTTCCAGATCTGGTACCGGTAGACGTCGGGGACGCTGGTGTCGAACTTCGGGAAGCCCGGCACGGACACGGCGTTGAGCGACGGGATCGGCGAGGAGGAGTCCAGCGGGTAGGCGGTGTCCTTCCCGGTGGCGTCCATGGTCTTGGCGTCGCAGTACAGGTTCTGCCAGCTCGCGTCGGCGGGTTTGGTCAGGAACTGCTGGAACTCCCCGAAGTCCCGCACCGACTTGCCCGCCGCCTGCGCGCCGGTCCACAGGAATCCGCTTCGCTGGTGGCCGAGCGCGTCGTCCTCGGTGTCGTAACTGCGCAGGTACTCACCGGCGGAGGACTCGGTGTACTCCGGATTGTCCGCCTGCATCAGCCAGTTGTGGCCCTCGGCGGAGTTGGTGCCGATGTCGTACGTGTTGTCGTACAGCCCGAACTGGCGCGCCAGCGCGTGCTGGTTGGGTGTCACGTTCTCGCCGAACTGGGTCAGCGACGGGTCGCCGTCGCCCTGCGGGAGGTCGCCGAGGATCTGGTCGTAGGTCCGGTTCTCCTTGACGATCAGGAAGACGTGCTTGATCGTCGAGGGGTCGCCGAGCCGCGCGGGGACCGGCACCGGCTTCGCGTGGCCCTTGGACGCGGCCTCCTTGAGCGAGCCGTTGGTCCAGCCGTTCTGGCGGAAGACCTTGGCCGTCTGGGACGCGATGACACGGTCGTTCGGCAGCGTGAAGTGCTGCACGCTCGACGTGGTGTCGTGGGTGCCGTGCCCGGCGGCGGTGGTGGGCCGACGGGCGTCCACGCCGCGGGTGTTGGAGACGACCACCTGCTTGCCGACGGTCGCGATCTCGGCCGGGAAGTAGTCCGTCGGGAGCAGTCCGACGTAACTGACCGGCTCCTGCGGGGTCGTGTAGCGGTAGACGGCGACGGCGTTGGCGCGGCCGAGCGTCACCAGGAGGTGCCCGTCGTCGGTGAGGGTCACGGCGTCGGGTTCGTAGCCCACCGACGCCTCGGGCCACGGCCGGGTGGCGATGGTCTGCACGACCTTGTCATTGGCCGTCCTGATCACCGACACGTCGTTGGTCGCGGTGTTGGTGACGAACACCGCTCCCTTCTTGGCGTAGACCGCGGTCGGGTGCAGCCCGACGGTGATGCTGGCCGGCGCGGCGTCGGGCTTGGCCAGGTTGATGACACTGACCGTGCCGGTCGTGGTGGCGGCGGTCACCGGGTCGGCGGCCACCTGGGTGTTGTACGAGTTGATGGTGGTCTCGCCGGGACGCGCCGGACGTCCGCCCTCGTTGCTGACGTACAGCTTGTCGCCGACCCGGGCGATGCCGCGCGGGGCGTTGCCGACGGGCCAGCTCCGCTGGACGGATCCGGTCGCGGCGTTGATGGCGACCACGCGGTTCTGGCCGTTGACCACGCTGTACACGGTGGCGCCGTCGGGCGAGAAGACCGCCGCGCTCGCCAGCGCGTGCCGGGGACCGTCGGCGGGGATCTTGACGGCCGTCGGGTGGGCGAGGCTGCCGTCCGCGTTCACGGTGAACTTGGTGTATCCGTCGGTCTGGCCGAGCCACAACTGCGAGCCGTCGGGCGAGTACGCGGGGCTTTCCTGTCCCACGTCATTGCCGCTGATCCGCAGATCGGCCGCGGCGGAGTTGCCGATGAGCTGCTGCACCTTCCAGCTCTTCAGGTCCACGACGGACAGCGCCATCCCGCCGTCGGTGACCGCGGCCGCCAGGTGGGTGCCGTCCGGGCTGACGGTGGACGACATGATCTTGCCGTTGTTGACGACGAGGCGCTCGCCGTACGGGGCGATGTACTGGTCGCTGGAGATGACCTGGCCCCGGTCGGTGGTCTGCCCGACCTGCTCGGTGCCGAACTGGTGCGTCTGGGCGAACGCGGTGCCGGTGGCGGCGAGGGCGAGGGCGCTGACGCCCGACGTCACCAGGACCGCCCGGCGTCCGACGCGTTTGCCGAAAATGCTGAACTCCGGTTTCTCGGTACGCCTTCGGCGGCGAGCTACCTGCATGGAGTCATCCCTTCGAGGAGTGGAGCAGTTCGACGTTGCCGTCGAACTGCCAGAGCGGGTTCGGCGCGTCCCCGACGGGGGTGCGCACGAGGAAGTAGCCGTTGACTTCCTTCGGCCCGTCGCCGTCGGCCACGAACCGCCCGTCCGCGGTGACGTCGAGTTGGTAGACAGCCGTCCCCGCGGCCGTGACGTCGGGGAGATGCCAGGTGACGACGCAGCGCCAGTCGTTGCCCGGACCCTCGGCGGCGACCTGGCCCCCGCCCCTGTTGCACGCCGCGGTGACGCGCAGGTGCTCCTCCGTCACGTCGGGGCGGTTCAGGTCGCCGGCCTGGACGCGGTAGAGGTGGGCGAACGCGGTGGCCACCGACCGCTGGATCTTGTCCTGGTCGATTCCGGAGCCCGTCGACGGGGTCGCCACGGCGATGACCGCGAAGGTCGCGGCCAACAGGCCGGTCAGCGGCAGGAGTCCGGCGGTGACGGCACGGCGCCCCGAGCCGTCGGAGGTGAGGTCGGTGAAATCGCGGCGCAGGAAGAGCAGACACGCGAGTCCCGTCGCGACCACGGCCCACACCACGCTCACCGCGATGCCGATCAGCAGCGGTTCGAGCTGTCCCGGACTGGTGAACAGACCGTTCCACGAGAGGAAGGCGTAGCCGGGCAGGGCCAGGCGCAGGGCGACGGGCAGCGGCAGCATCTGGGCGAGCTGCATCGCGAGCGCGACGAGCGCGGGCAGGAGCAGACCCATCGGGGACCGTCCCAGCGCGATCGACCCGAGGAGTCCGATCGCGGCCAGGGCGAGGGTCGGCGCGACGACACAGGCCCAGGCGAGGAGGACGTCACGCGCGGCGTCGGAAGGCGCCAGCAGGTGCCCGTCGAGGCCGACCAGCGGATGGTTGCCGACCGACAGCAGCCCGCCGACCACGCCGGAGGCGGCCAGCCCGGCCACGAGCAGCAGGATGACGGTGAGGCTGGCCAGTGCCTTCGCGGCGAAGATCCGCCCGGGCGACCTGACCGCCACCAGCAGGTGCCGCCAGGTGCCGAGCCGGTCCTCGGAGGCGAAGACGTCCCCGGCGACCAGCGAGGTGAGCAGCGGGAGCGCCCAGGTGCCGGAGAAGCCGAGCACCACCAGCGATCCGGCCCACCCCGTGGCATGCATCCAGCGGCCGAAGAGGGTGTCGGAGGGGAGCGTGCTCTGCTGGCTCACCGCGGCGACGAAGAGCGCGGGCGCGATCCAGCAGGCGAGCACCAGCAGGCGGATGCGCCACTGCGACACCAGCTTGACCAGTTCGAAGCGGTAGGCGCGGGCCACCGAGACGCGGCGGACTCCGGCCCCGTCGTCATGGGCGTCATGGCCGTCATGGCCGTCATGGCCATCAGCCGGGCGGTCGGTCGCGGACACGGTCGCGGTCATCGGGCCGCCTCCTGCTCGGTGAGGGCGAGGAACGCGGCTTCGAGGGGCGATTGCACCGGGCCCACCTCTCGTACGGCGACACCGTCACGGACGATCCGCGCCACCAGGTCGTCCAGGGCCGGCGTCGGCGCGCGGACGACGAGGACGTCGGCGCCGCGCCATGTCGCGGCCTCGTCCACGACACGCACACCGGCCGTGTCATGGGCCAGCCGGCTGGCGGCCCGCTGGTCCGAGGTCAGCAGCCGGTAGTCGAGTTCGCGGCTCTCGGCGGCCAGCTTGCCCAGCGGGCCGGAGAAGACGGTCCTTCCGGTGGCGAGGATGGTGACGTCGGAGCACAGCGCTTCGAGGTCGTCCATGCGGTGGCTGGAGAGCACGACCGCGGCGCCCTCGGCGGCGAGCCGGGTGAGGACACCGTGGACGTGCTTCTTCCCCGCCGGGTCGAGGCCGTTGGACGGTTCGTCGAGGACGAGCAGCCGGGGTGTGGTGAGCAGGGCCGCGGCGAGTCCGAGGCGCTGCCGCATGCCGAGGGAGAACCCGCGCGCCTTGTCGTCGGCGACGTCGGTGAGGCCGACCTGGTCGAGTACGTCGTCGATCCCCGCCGTCCGCGCGGCGCGTCCGCGCAGGGCGGCCAGCGCGGCCAGATTCTGCCGGGCGGTGAGCGAGGGGTACAGCCCCGGCCCGTCCACGAATCCGGCCACCCCCTCGGGAGCGGCGAGCAGCCGGCCGATCGGCGTGCCCAGGATGTCGAGGTGCCCGGCGTCGGCGACAGCCAGGCCCAGGAGCAGGCCCAACAACGTGGTCTTGCCAGCGCCGTTCGGTCCGACCAGGCCGTGGATCCGCCCCTGCGCGACGTCCAGATCCACGCCGTCGAGGGCGACGACGTCACCGAAGCACTTGGTGATCCCACGAGCCCGGACAGCAAGGAGAGTGTCCATGAGTCCCTTCTTTCACAGCCCTCAGGGACCCTAGGGACAGCACAATGCGCCGTCATGGACTACGAGTTGAACGCTGGAAGAACGACAGGAGACCCGCTCGCGGTGCACGCGTGCCCCACCCCGAGCCGCCGCACGCCGCCGCGCCGACGACCGCGACGGCGCCTTCCGCGACTACATCGCGGACTCGGCCAACAACGTGATCCGCCGGGTCGACGCGCGGACCGGGACCATCACGACCGTGGCGGGCGACCATACTGCCGACAAGGCGGACGACGGCCTCGGCGCGTTCTCCGGCGACGGCGGCGCGGCGACCTCCGGTCGACCGG
Organism: Streptomyces sp. NPDC024632; assembly: GCF_055559175.1. Classification (NCBI taxonomy): domain Bacteria; kingdom Bacillati; phylum Actinomycetota; class Actinomycetes; order Kitasatosporales; family Streptomycetaceae; genus Streptomyces; species Streptomyces sp. NPDC024632. The sequence goes on along the minus strand of NZ_JBVHLD010000020.1, from coordinate 51,567 downwards.
TCCTCGGACCTGCTGTACCTCGCCGACACACGCAACAACGCGGTCGCCCAGGTGCTCGGTGTCGCCCGGTCCGGTGACGCGGCGGGGCCCGACGGCTCCGCGCGGTCACGGCGCCGCCCCGCGCGGTCCCGCCCCGCAGAAGTCCTGACCGGGTCCCACGAGACGGAGAGAAGACAGACGATGAGCAACACCGCTTCAGGCCGCTCGGGGATCTCCCGGCGCCGCTTCGTCGCCAGCGCCGCCGCGCTGGCGGGTGCCGCCGGGGTGGCGGGCGTGCTGCCCGAGAACCTCGCGCGGGCCGCGACCGCGGGGCCGGCCGAGGGGGACCTGTCCCAGATCAAGCACGTCGTGTACGTGATGATGGAGAACCGGTCGTTCGACCATTACTTCGGCACCTTTCCCGGTGCCCGCGGCTTCAACGACAAGACGGCGATCAAGCTGCCCAACGGCGACTCGGTCTTCCGGCAGCCCGATCCGGCCAACCCCGACGGGTATCTCGAACCGTTCCACATGTCCACGCTCAGCACCGGCGCCGCCGCGATCCCGTCGCTCTCCCACGACTGGCGCGACCAGCACGCCTCGTGGAACCAGGGCGCGATGGACGGCTGGCTGTCCGCGCACATCGCCTCGGACGGCGAGGTCAACGGCGCGTACACGATGGGCTACTTCACCCGCGAGGACATCCCGTTCCACTGGGCGCTCGCGGAGTCCTTCACGCTGCTGGACAACTACCACTGCTCCGTCCTGGGCCCGACCGACCCGAACCGGCTGGTGTGGATGTCCGGCACCAACGACCCGGAGGGCAAATTCGGCGGCCCCGTGCTGGAGACGGTCACGCCGAACCCGATGACCCACCCGTCGGCGGCGGAGATCCTCCACGACGCGGGGTACAGCGTCAAGACGTACTTCTCCGGCGCGACCACCGGGTTCAACGTCTTCGCCTGGTTCGCCAGCTTCAAGAACAAGGCGACCCTGCCCGTCGCCCTCCACACCGCCGTCATGACCGGCGGCACGCTCTACGGCGACGGCACACCGGGGCGGGTCGGCGATCCCACCCACCCGTCCCCGGCGTCCGACCCGGCGCTCGGTTTCGAGGAGGACTGCGCCAACGGCGTCCTCGCGGACGTGTCCTGGCTCTACATGCCGAGCGAGGCCGACGAGCACCCGCCGAATCTCCCGGCGGCCGGCGCGCAGTACCTGGCGTCCAAGCTGGAGGCGCTGGCCTCCAACGACGAGCTGTGGAACTCGACCGTCTTCGTTCTGAACTACGACGAGAACGACGGCTTCTTCGACCACGTCCCGCCGCCCGTCCCCAACCCCCGTACGTACCCGGAGGAGTTCGTCCACCTGACGTCGCCGAAGGGCACTCCGGGCGGGGGGCTGCCGGTCGGCGCGGGCTTCCGCGTGCCGTGCGTCATCGTCTCCCCCTGGACCGTGGGCGGCCGGATCTTCTCCGAGGTCTCCGACCACACCTCGGCGCTTCGGTTCATCGAGACCGTCACCGCGGCGGGCGGCCTGTCCGGCCACGGTCCGGTGACCTTCACCCCGATCAGCAAGTGGCGCCGCCGCACCTTCGGCGACCTCACCGGCGCCCTCCGCCTCCAGGACCGCAAACCCGCCCCGACCAGCCCGGAATTCGCCCCCGCCACGACGGCCGCCCACCTCGCCGCCCAGACCGCGGCCTCCACCCAGCCCATGCCCGCGCGACCGGGCGCCACCCAGTCCTTCCCTCCCCCGCGCTGACCCGCCGGGTGCGGCGGGTCCATCTCGGGCTGTGACCGGGCGGCTCGCCCGCGCAGGCCGTCAGCGCCCAGGCCGGCGGCAGGGCGCCCGCTATCGCCAGGAGACCGGGGAGGGGGCCGGGCGGCGCGGTCGAACACACTGGGAGAACATCCGCGCGCCGGAAGGCGGGAAAGGCTCAATACCGGGGCACACGGAGTCGATAGGGCCCGGAGGCCGACCTCACGGGGGAGCACGAGCCGGGCCCCAACCAGGGCCTATTGGTCATACCTTAATCAGCTACTATGGGGTCGTCCGCGTCTAGGGAAGGAACCCTTATGGCCGCTCGCCGTCCGACAGCGAGGACCGAGGACGGTCAGTCCGGCCGGCTCCTCAGCCCCGTGAACGACCGACGGATCTCCGCGCTGATCGTCGACCAGGTGCGCTCGCTCATCCATGAGGGCAAGTTGACGCCGGGCGACCGGCTCCCTCCGGAACGCGAGATGTGCGAGCGGTTCGGGGTCAGCCGGGTGACCGTGCGCGAGGCGCTGCGGGTGCTCGAGGCGGGCGGACTGGTCGAGATCCGGGTGGGCGCGCACGGCGGGGCGTTCGTCACCACGCCGAGCAGCGACCGGATCGGGGCGAGCATCACCGATCTGCTCACGCTCTCCTCGGTGTCGGCGGCCGATGTGACCCAGGTCCGGCTGGTCCTGGAGGTCGGCATCATGCCGCTGCTGTGCGCGACCGCGGACGACGAGGACATCGCCGCGCTCCAGGCGATCTGCGACCGGCAGGAGGAGGCGGTCGCGGGCGGCGACTACGACGTGTCGCTGTCCGCCGAATTCCATACGCGGCTGGCGGCGAGCACGCACAACAGCGCGTTCGAGATGCTGATCCACTCCTTCCACGGGCCGCAGTTGATATCACCCGCGACCGCGCAGCGGACGGCGCCCGAGAGGGGCAAGCGCGGCATGGAGGAGCACCGGGCGATCATCGCGGCCATCCGGGCGGACGACGTGGAGACCGGGCAGCGGATCATGCGCGAGCACCTGAGCAGGACCGCGGAGCGGCTCTGCCTGGACGAACCCAAGGCGGCGGGGCGGCGCAAGAAGCAGTAGGCGGCCGACTTCCGGCACGCGTGGCCGAGCCCCCTTCGACGCGGAGATCCGCGCCGAAGGGGGCTCCGGCGTTCCCGGCCCCCCCCCGCCCGCCCAGGTCGGCGGCATCGGAGCGCGGGCGGCGGGCACAGCAGTACGTCGGCGGGCGGGACCGGCGGGCCGGCGGGTTGCCGGTTGGAAAGACGATCAGCGTCGAGGAAGCGACTCTCCCGGGATGCTGTCGGGCCGACCCCGCCCGACACCATGCTGCTGCACATGTGCCGCTATTGCAACTCTCTCGCAATAAGGTCATAGGGTGGGTCGCGGCACGTATTCTCACTCTGTCGAAAGGGGCCGTGCCTGATGGGCACCTACGCGCTTCCTGACATGCCGTACGACTACTCCGCTCTGGAACCGGCCATCACCGGCGAAATCCTGGAGCTGCACCACGCCAAGCACCACGCCGCCTACGTCAAGGGCGCCAACGACACGCTGGAGCAGATCGCCGAGGCCCGCGAGAAGGAACAGCTCGCCCCGGCCCGGCTCGTGGGCCTGGAGAAGACCTTCGCCTTCAACCTCTCCGGCCACGTCCTGCACTCGATCTTCTGGGAGAATCTGTCCCCCGACGGCGGCGACCGCCCCGACGGCGCGCTGGCCACCGCCATCGAGGAGCACCTCGGCGGATTCGAGGCGTTCAAGAAGCACCTCACCGCCGCCACCGCGTCCGTCCAGGGCTCCGGCTGGGGCGTCCTGGCCTGGGAGCCGCTCGGCAAGCGGCTGATCGTGGAACAGGTCTACGACCACCACGGCAACGTCGGCCACGGCGCCACCCCGCTGCTGGTCTTCGACGCCTGGGAGCACGCCTACTACCTCCAGTACAAGAACATCCGCCCCGACTACGTCACCAAGCTCTGGGACCTCGTCAACTGGACCGACGTCAGCGCCCGTTACGCCAAGGCCACCGGCGCCTGACCCTCGTAGCACGCCGCACACCGGACGCCGTACGCCGCAGGGGCACCGCCGACCACGGCGGTGCCCCCGGCCGCTTCCCTGTCACTCCCCCACCGTTCCCGCGCGGACAGGAACTGCCGCGCGCGGCCCCGTCGTCTCCCCTGACGCGTAGCGACGGACGCGGCCGAGGGACGGCAACAGGGGGGCAGCACGGTGGAGTTCACCAGGAGCGGGCGGCTTCGCCGGAGCGGCAGACGCTGGGTGGGGCGGGGGGCGCCGGCGGCGGTCGGCGCCGCCGCATGGGCGGTGCTCGCGCGCGGCGATTCCCGGCAGACGGCTTATATCGCCCTGCTCCTGGCCGTGTTGTCCGTCCTCGCGGGTGCGCGGTCGCTGCGGAGGGCGAGCCTGCCGTTCTGGCTGCGGGTGGACGAGTACGGGATCACCCTCGATGAGCACCGGCTGGGCTGGGGTGAGATCGAAGGGGTCGGGCTGCGCTACGGACCGGCGGACCCGTCGGGGGCGTCCAACAGGTCGTCGCCCTCGGGCCGTTGGCCGGGCTCGGCGGTCTGTACGGCAGCGGTTGGCTCTTCTTGCGGTGGCTGTGTCCGCTGCTCCTGCGGATCGGCCCCGAGGGCATCGCGATGCGGGACTTCGGCGCCACCGACCTCGTCTTCCGCTGGGACCAGATCGCCGCGGTCACCGTCGGCCCGCGCCCGTACACCTCGGAAAAGCACCTGTGGCTGCTGGTCTGGCCGGTCCCCGGGGAGAGGTTCGCCCTGCCGCGCACCCACGTGGTCGACGGCCATGAGACGTACGCCCTGGTGGCGGTGCGCCGCCTGCGCGAGCCCGGCGAGGTCGAGCCGGTCGTCAGGCACTTCGCCCGCCGCCGCTACGCCGAACCGGCCTGACCGCGCCTGGCCACGTCCGACCCGCTCGACCGGTGCGGGGGGGGGAGGGGGGGGGGGGGGGGGGGGGGGGAGGTGGGTGGGGGGGGGGGGGGGGGGGGGGGGGGGGGGGGGGCGGTGGGGGGGGGGGGGGGAGGGGGGGGGGGGGGGGGGGTGGGTTGTGGGCAAGGGATGGACTCGTATGT
>NZ_JBVHLD010000020.1:18412-46700 GCF_055559175.1 Streptomyces sp. NPDC024632 | reverse complement strand
CCAACCCCCCCCCCCCCCCCCCCCCCCCCCCCCCCCCCCCCCTCCCCCCCCCCCCCCCCCCCCCCCCCCCCCCCCCCCCCCCCCCCACCGGCGTGTCCGGGATCGCGCCCGTCCACGCATCTCTAATTGAAAACGATATCCATCTCCATATAGTGTGGTGGCTCGCCCGTCCGCCCACCTCACGGAGGACCGTCATGGCCGTTCCCAAACGCAAGATGTCTCGCGGCAACACCCGGCACCGGCGCGCCCAATGGAAGGCCGCCGCACCGCGGTTGGTCGCCGTCACCATCGACGGCGTCGCGTACGCGGTCCCCCGGCGGCTCGTCAGGGCCTACGAGCGCGGCCTGCTCGACCCCGCGCGCTGACCCGACACCGCGGCCGGAGAAACCGGACCCCGCAGCCGACGACTCACGACGAGGACACCTCCATGAAGCCCGACATCCATCCCCCGTACGGCCCGGTCGTCTTCCGCGACAAGGCCGCCGACTTCGCCTTCCTCACCCGCTCCACCGCCACCAGCGACACGACGGTGGTGTGGGAGGACGGCAGGACCTACCCCGTCATCGACGTGGAGATCTCCTCGCGGAGCCACCCCTTCTACACCGGCACCGCCCGCGTCCTGGACACCGCGGGCCGCGTCGAGCGCTTCGAGCGCCGGTACGCGCGGCGGGGTCCGCGATGACGCGGGGGTACGACCGGCTGCCGGTCGTCGTGGTGGCCGGTATGCACGGCGACGCGCGCCGCACGGTCGTCGGGCAGTTGCTGTCGATGGTCCCCGACAGCGTCGCCCTGCACCACGACCTGTCGCGGGCCGCGGAGCGCGGTGTCGTGCGCCGTACGGTGCGCGACGCGGACGGCCTCGTGTCCGAGGGCGAGACGCCGCTGGTCAACGACTGCGCGTGCTGCGCTCTGCGCGAGGACCTGGTGCCGGAGCTGGAGCGGCTGGCCGCGAGCGGTCTGACGCGGCTCGCGGTGGTGGAGCTGTGGGACTCCGTCGAGCCGCAGGGGATGGCCGAGATCATCGCCGAACTGGGCTCCGGCTTCCTGGAGTTGGCCGGTGTCATGACGGCGGTCGACCCCGCTCTCGTCCTGCCCTGCCTGGCCAACGGCGACGACCTCGGCGACGCGGGCCTCGCGGTGGCGCCGCAGGACCGGCGCACGGTCGGCGACACCTGGGCCCGCCAGTTGGAGTACCCGCCGGTGCTGGTGGTCGTCCAGGACGAGGAGCCGACCGACGAGGAGCGCGCCCTGCTGCGTCAACTCCACCCGACAGCGCGGCAGGTGGCGGCGGGCACCACCGAGCTGGCCAGGATGGCCTTCGCCGGTTTCGATGTCGCAGGCGCCGCCGCCGCGCAGCACCCCGCCTGCTCACGGCTGCCGCAGGAAGCGGAGGAGGCCGGGGTCGGCACCCTGGTCTGGCGCAGGCGCCGCCCTTTCCACCCCGGCCGGTTGTACGCGGCACTGGAGGATCTGGCCTGCGCCGCCGCCCGCAGCCGTGGCCGCTTCTGGCTCGCGGACCGGCCCGACACGCTCCTGGCGTGGGACGCGGCCGGTGGCGCCCTGTGCGTGGAGAGCGTCGGCCCGTGGCTGGCGTCGCTGCCGGACGCGGCCTGGGAGCTGGAGTCCCCGGTCCGTACGGCCGCCGCGTCCCTCGACTGGGACCCGGAGCACGGCGACCGCTGCCAGCATCTGGTCTTCACCTCCCCCGGCCTCGACCGGTCGGGACTCGAAGACCTCCTGGACTCCTGCCTGTTGACGGACGCCGAGTACGCGGCGGGCCGCGCCGGATGGCGGACCCTCCCGGCCGCCTTCGACGAACTGCTCTCCCCGCTGTCCTGATCCGCCCTATCCCCCGGCCGGAGCGGCCGGGACCCGAACCGACCGGGGCAAGATCCGCAGCCGCCGCGTCACCCGGATCAGCGCGCGGCAGCAGCGCCAGATCACCAAGGCCGTCAAGAACGCCCGCGAGATGGCGCTGCTCCCCTACGCCTCGACTCCGCCGAAGGGGAGCGCTTCCCCGCGCTAGACCGCCACACGAGCCGCTCGCGCGGCGGTCGTTCGGAGCGGGGGCGTGGTCCAGAGCATGGCGCTGGTCCAGAGCGTGACGGCGGCCCAGGCCGTGAGGGCGGCTCAGAGCGTGGCGGACGCGTCGCCGATCGCCTGGTCGAGGACGGCCAGGCCCAGGGAGAGTTCGTCCTCGGTGGCGGTCAGGGGCGGGGCGATGCGGAAGACCCCGCCCATGCCGGGGAGTTGGACGATGTTCATGTGCAGGCCGAGTTCGAGGCAGCGGCGGGTGACGCGTGCGCCCAGCTCGTCGGAGCTCTGCTTCGTGTCGCGGTCGACGACGAGTTCGAGTCCGGTCAGCAGGCCGCGGCCCCTGATGTCGCCGACCACAGCGTGGTGTTCGGCGATCTCCGCCAGGCCCTCGCGGAGGAACGCGCCGAGCGCGCGGGCGCGTTCGTCGAGCCTGTCGGCGATCAGGACGTCGAGGACGGTGTTGCCGACGGCCGCCACGAGCGGGTCGGCGGCGTGCGTGGTGAAGAACAGGAACCCGCGGTCGTACGCCTCCTGTTCGATCGCGGCGCTGGTCACGACGGCCGCCAACGGCAGTCCCGCGCCGAGCGTCTTGGACAGGGTGAGGATGTCGGGGACGATGCCGTCGCGCTCGAACGCGTACCAGGTCCCGGTGCGGCACAGACCGGTCTGGGCCTCGTCCAGGATCAACAGCATCCCGCGCTCACGGCACTTGTCGCGGAGGGCCGCGAAGTAGCCGGGCGGCGGCTCGATGACACCGCCCGAGCTGAGGATCGGCTCGACCAGGCACGCGGCCAGGCTGCCGGTGGACTGCGCGTCGATCAGGTCGAAGGCGAAGTCGAGTTGGCGGCGCCAGTCGAGCGCGCCGTCGGGCGTGGTGAAGTCGGGCCGGTACGCGTTCGGTACGGGGATGGCGAAGTTGCCGGGCGCGGCCGGCCCGTACCCCTTGCGGCCCGCGCTGTACGTGGCGGACGCCGCCGCCTGCGTCATGCCGTGCCAGGAGCGGGCGAAGGAGACGATCTCGTGCTTGCCGGTGACGAGTTTCGCCATCCGGATCGCGGCCTCGTTGGACTCGGCGCCGGTCGTCAGCAGCAGCACCTTGTCCAGGGGCGCGGGCAGGGTGTCGGACAGCCGCCGGGCGAGGTCGACGACCGGTCGGCTGAGCATGCCGCTGTAGAGGTGGTCGAGGTCCGCGATCTGCCGCCGGACGGTCGCGACGATCGCCGGGTGCGAGTGCCCGAGGATCGCGCTCATCTGGCCGGAGGTGAAGTCCAGGATCTTCCGGCCGTCGGCGGTGTACACGAAGCTTCCGGCGGCGCGTTCGATGATCTCGGGGGTGAACTCGGGTCCGTAGCGCACGAGATGCCGTTCGGCGTCGGCCCAGAAGCTCTCGGCGGACGGCGGGGCGGACGGGACGGTCGCGGTGCCGGTGATCACGCCGGGGGTCGTGCCCGCGGTCGTACCGGTGGAAGCGCCCGTGGAAACGCCCGTGGAGGTGCCGGTTGAGGTGCCGGTTGAGGTGCCGGTAGTGGACGTGGGGGTGCCAGTGCGGGAAGCAGCCATGTCCTCGACGGTAGGCGGCCCGCGAGCGACACGTCCATCGCACATTTCCGGCTGTCCTGTTCGGTAGATCCGCACAAGAATGGCCCCATGATGAATCCCTGGCGGCTGCGGCTGCTCACCCAGCTCGACACGCTCGGCACCATCCGGGCCGTGGCCCAGGCCGCCAGCCTGAGCCCGTCGAGCGTGTCGCAGCAGCTCGCCGTGCTGGAGACCGAGACCCGTACGCAGCTTCTGGAACGCACCGGGCGCCGGGTGCGGCTGACCTCGGCCGGGCTGATCCTCGCCCGGCGGGCGCGCGCCGTCCTCGACCACATGGACAGCGTCGAGGCGGAGCTGCACGGCTTCGGCGAGGAGCCGGCCGGACTCGTACGCCTGGGCGCGTTCCAGAGCGCGATCCACACCATGGCCGTGCCGGTCGTGACCCGACTGGCCCGTGAACACCCGCGCCTCGACATCGAGTTGCTGCAACTGGAGCCGCACGAGAGCATGCCGGCGCTGCGCAGCGGCGACGCGGACGTCATCATCACGACCACCGACTTCGACGAGCTGCCCCTGGGCCCCGACCTCGACCTCGTCCCGCTGGCCAGGGACCCGATCCTGCTGGTCGTACCGCCGGAGCACCCCGCGGCGGGACGCGGCGCCGCGGACCTCGCGGCGTACGCGGACGAGCCGTGGTCCTTGGACATGCCGCAGTCGTACATGGCCGGGCTGGCCCTGCGGCTGTGCCGCCAGGCCCAGTTCGAACCGCGCGTGGTCTGCCGCTTCAGCAACTACATGATGACCCTCCAGCACGTCGAGGCCGGGCTCTCCATCACCCTCCTCCCCGGCCTGACCGTGGCCCACAGCCGCTACCGCGTCGCCACCCGCGAGCTCGCCACCCCCGTCTCCCGTACCATCACCGCCGCGATCCGCCGCGGCTCCCCGCCCCGCGCGGCCGTCCACGTCGTCCTCGACGCCCTGCGCCAGATCACGGACCTCCCCCTGCCCCTCCCCGGCTCCGCGGCCGGGCCGCCGGGCGGGGCCCGCCCCGAGCCTCCCCGGCACCGCGACCGGTAGTTCCACCGGACACGCCCTAGCATCGTCCCCACCACAGGGACCGTCGACCGCCGCCAACCCGAGGTGTCCTCCATGACGCAGCTCGTCCGTCACGTCGTACGCGACCAGGTCGCGACGATCACTCTCGACTCGCCGCACAACCGCAACGCGCTCTCCTCCCGACTGGTCGCGGAGCTGACCGAGGCTCTGGAGTCCTCGGGCGCCGACGCCGATGTGCGCGCGGTCGTCCTCACCCACACCGGGCGTACGTTCTGCGCGGGCGCCGACCTGTCGGAGGCGGGTGGCGGCTCGATGACGGCGGCGACGCAGGCGATCGTCTCGCTGCTCGGCCTGATCGTGGAGCTGCCCAAGCCGGTGATCGCGCGGGTCACCGGGCACGTACGGGCCGGCGGGATGGGCATCGTCGGCGCGTGCGACATCGCGGTGGCCGACGAGGGCGCGTCCTTCGCCTTCACCGAGGCGCGGATCGGCGTCACGCCCGCGATCATCTCGCTGTGCACGCTGGACGTCATGGAACCGCGCGCGGGCGCGCACTACTACCTGACCGGCGAGACCTTCGACGCGGCGCGCGCCGCGCAGATCGGCCTGATCACATCGGCGGACCCGGCCGACGGGATCGACGCCGCCGTCGCCCGCTTCACCGCCGCCGTCCGCGAGACCTCACCGCAGGGGTCCGCCGAGACGAAGAAGCTGCTGACGGCGGACCGGCGGCGGCGGATCGCCGCGGACGCGAGCGACCTCACCGCCCTGTCGGCGCGGCTGTTCGCCAGCGAGGAGGCGCAGGAGGGCATCCGCGCGTTCATGGAGCGCCGCCCGCCCCGGTGGCGCGCCGCCGGGTGACTCCACGCGGTACGGCCACGGACCGCCTGGGCGTGGCCGGTGTCCCGGTGCCGACCTCCGCTTCCGCCGCCGACCACCGTGGACCGCCGCCACGCCGACACGTCACCGATCGGCGCGGGCGGCGATCGAGCGGGCGCGCAGGTGGACGGGGCGGTCGACCATGTGGCCGTCCACGAGCTTCACCTCGTCCTCCGTGGTGAGTTCGAGGACCCGCAGGGCCCAGGCCAGTTCGTCCGGGTCGGGGGCGAGGGCCTCGTGGACGGCGGGCACTTGGGCGGGGTGAATGCACAACTTGCCGGTGAAGCCGCTGTCGAGGGACGCACGGGCTTGCGCCAACACCGTTTCCCGGTCGCGGACTTCGGTGCAGACGCCGTCCACGGGAGCGGGCAGTCCCGCGGCGGCCGAGGCGGCGACCAGGGCGAATCTGGCGGGGACGAGCCGCGCGGTGTCGTCGGGCCGCAGCCCCAACTGGGCGCAGAGGTCCAGGTGTCCGAAGACCAGCCGGACGACGCCGGGCGCCGCCGCGATCAGCCGGGCGTCGAGGACGCCGACCGCCGTCTCGATCAGCGGCAGCACGGCGGAGCCGGGCGGCAGGGCGGCCAGGACCGCCGCGACCGTGGCCGCGTCCTCGGCTTTGGGAACGACGACCGCGACGGGCGCGCCCGCCGCGCCGAGCGCCGCCAGATCCGCCGAACCACGGTGCGTGCGGGGGTCGTTGACGCGGATCACCACGCCGGGCGCCCGGCCCAGCAGCGCCGTCGCGTTGGCCAGCGCGGCCTCCTTCGCGTCGGGCGGCACCGCGTCCTCCAGGTCGACCACGACCGCGTCCGCACCGCTGGCGAGCGCCCGGTCGAACCGTTCGGGCCGGTCGCCCGGCACGAAAAGGAAGGACCGGGCGCGGCCCAGCGCGTCCGCGACACCCGTACGGTCGCCTCCGCCGTACGGGCCCGCGCTCTCGTTGTCTTCGGAAGGTGCCATGGCTGATCCGCTCTCCTTCGATGGTGCCCGGCGGCGACGGCGCGGCCGGTTCAGTCGGCGGCGGGTGCGGCGTCCCGCGCGGTCATCCGTACGCAGCAACGCCCTTGTGACCATGCCTCGATGGACAGGGCGCCGTCCTCCCGCCCGGCCGAGCCGACGGTGACCTCCTGGCCGACGTAGGCGGTCGAGGTCAGCCGGTAGGTGAGGTGCGCCGGCGCGGCGCCGAGGCGGTACCGGGCGTGTTCGGCGCACCAGAGGGCGAGCAGCGGGCCGTGGACGACGAGGCCGGGGTGGTGCTCGACCTCGCGGACGTACGGGGCGTCGTAGTGGATGCGGTGCAGGTTGTAGGTGAGCGCGCTGTACGCGAACAGGTAGCGCTCGTCGGGGACATGGGTGGCCGACGGGGTGACCGGGGACACCGCGCCTCCGGTGGTGGCGGTGGGCGGTCCGATGTCGGCCGCGCGGCGGTAGACGATGTCGCGCCGCTCCCTGATCCGGTCCTCACCCGCGACCGACCACACGTGGTCCTCGGTGACCAGCAGCAGCACGCCGGAGCGACCCTCGCGCACCCGGACGTCGGCGACGCGGCTCATGCGGGCGACGCGGTCGCCGACCCGCAGCGGCGCGACGACCTCCACCGTGCCGCCGCCGAACATCCGCCGCCGGTCGGCCAGCGGCGGCAGCAGCGCCCCGCCCTCGGGGTGTCCGTCGGCGCCGATCCGCTCGATCCCGACGGTGTCGCGCAGCAGCACCTCGTGCCAGAGCGGCGGCAGTTCGGCGCCGTCCTCGGGGGCGGGTACGTCCAGCAGCGCGGCGAGCTTGTCGGTGGTCCCCCGCTCCACCGCGCCGCTGACCTGCGCGGGCTCCGGTCGCCAGGTGGCGGCGATCTTCTCGAATTCGGCGGCGGTCAACGGCCTCTCCTGCCCACGACCGGGCCGCGCACCCGCACGCTCGACGCCATGGCCACCGACCTTTCATATACGATTTCTCCAGATCGTACATGATGTAGGGTGAACGCCGTCCCAGCAGGGGAAACCGGCGGAGAACCCGGCAGAGGATCAGCGGAGAGAGTGGGTGCGGCCGGTGACGGACGGGCGCCGGAGGTCCGACGACGTCGCCTCGTACGTACGCGATCTGATCGTCTCGGGCGGGGTCGCGCCGGGTGAGTTCCTGCGGCTCGAACCGCTCGCCCAGCGGCTGGGGCTGAGCGTCACGCCGGTACGCGAGGCGATGGGTCTGCTGCGCGGCGAGGGATTCGTGGAACTGGAGCCGAACCGCGGCTTCGTCGTGCTGCCGCTGTCCCGCTCGGACATCGAGGACATCTACCGGGTGCACGCGTTCGTCTCGGGTGAACTCGCCGCGCTCGCCAGCCGTCGCCTCACCGCGGAGGCGCTGGACGGGCTCGTGGCGCTCCAGGAAGAGCTCGTCGCGGCACACCGGGCGGGTGACGCCGCGCGGGTGGAACGGCTCAACCACTTCTTCCACCGCGAGATCAACCGCGCCGCGGGCTCCCCGCGCCTGCTGTGGTTCCTGCGGACCGCGTCGCGTTACGCGCCCCGGATGTTCTTCTCCGGCGTCGACGGCTGGGCGGAGGCGTCCGCGCACGACCACGAGGCGATCCTGACCGCACTGGCGGACCACGATGCGGACGCGGCCCGTACGGCGATGGCCGACCACGTCCGGCACGCGGGCGAACTGCTGGCCCGGCACCACGAGAGCCGCTGACGCGAGCCCGACTCCGGTGCGGGGAGCCGGTGTTGGCCTCCTCCCCGCCGACAGAGCAGGGATGTCGGGCCGTGGCCTCGCGCACGTCGACCCGGCTGAGGGCGGCGGCCAGGTCGGGCGATCTCGATCAGGGCGACGGCGGCGCCGCGTCGGCGCGGGCCGTGGTCGTTCAGCATCCGTCGAAGGATGCCGACCCGGCGGCGATCCGCTCCGCGCGGCCGGACCCCGAATTCAGCCGCGCACCCTCGCCCGCGATCTTCCCGGTGGACCATTCGCCGAGGTGCCCCGGACACCGTCGAAGGTGTGGTTCATGCCGACGACCACGGCCGCGAGGGGTCGACCGCCAGCCGTTCGAGGACCCGCCCGTCGAGTCCGTCCGGGCGCGCCGCGTCGGACTCGACGCCCGGACACGGGCCATCAGACCGCTGACGATCGTGGCGGCCGTCGTCCGGGACACGCCCGCGTGGCGGGCCGACCCGCGCGGTGCGGCGGCCCGCGGGCGAGCAGCAGGGCCGTGATCCGCTCCTGGTTCGTCTGCCGCAGTGCCCGCGGCGAGCCACCGCTCTTCTGACGCGTGGCAGGGAGATCACCCGCACAGGCACTCTTCCTGCCTGAGGGCACGCCCCTCGCTTCGACCGCCCAGCCGCACCCGAAGACGGCGGCATCTGCGACCGCTGCGGCGCCAAGCACCTGATCGGCATCGGCGGAAGGCTCGCCGCGCGTCCGCGCCGCGTGGCGTCGTACGGGCCCGAACCCTCCGCTCTGGGCGTCGCCCGGCCGGTAATCTCCGGGCCATGGGAGAGCATCGCGAGCGCTCGGCGCGTCTGGTGCCGGGGATCCTGGCTGTCCTTCAAGCGCTCTGGTGGGCTGTGGCGGCGCTGGGGCGGGACGCGTCGCCCGGTCCGGCCCGTACGGCGCTGGCCGCGGCGGCCGTCGCGGTCGCCCTCGGTGCGATGGCGGTCCGGCGTGCCGCCCCGGCCGCCGCCCTGGCCGCCGCGGTCGCCGCCGTGGTGGGCGCGGATGTCTCGCGGGTCCTGGCCTGGGCGCCGGTGACCGTTCCGGCGGTGCTCGTCGCGCTGTACTCACTGGCCCTGCGCCGTACCGCGGGCGCGTCGGCGCTCGGGGCGCTCCTCGCCCCCCTGACCGTCGGCTGCCTCGTGCTGTGGCACGGCGCGCAGCCGCGGATCGTGGCGGCAGGCGCCCTGCTGGCCTGTGCGGGCGCGGCGGCCGTATGGGTACGGGGCCGGTCCCGCCGATGGCGCCGGGCTCTCGGTTCCGCGCGGGAGGAGTACGCCCGGCGGGCGCCCGACCTGCTCCGGCACACCGCGCGCGGTGAACGCCGGGGTTTCGCGGCCGAGTTGCACGACGTGGTGGCGCACCGGCTGACGGGTGTCACGGTGTCGGCCGCCGCCGCGCTGAGGCTCGGACGTGAGGACCTGATGGCGGAGGCCACCCGGCACGCGGGCCACGAGGGACGGCTGGCGCTCCTCGAACTCGACGCGCTGGCCGACGCGCTCGCGGTGCCCCGCCGCCTGGAGGAGGTCGACGCCCTGGTGGCGGCCTTCCCCGGCGTCCGCTACACCCGCACGGTCGCCACCCTGGAGCCCGCGGTGGAGCCCGCCACGGCCTCGCTGGCCTTCCGCGTCGTCCGTGAGGCGCTGACGAACACCGTCCGGTACGCGGCCGGAGCGACGGTGGAGGTGCGGCTGGCCGTCGAACGCGGCGACCTCGTCGTCCATGTGCGGGACAGCGGCGGCGCGCTCGCGGCCGCCGACCTCGGCAGCGGCAGCGGCCTGACCGCGCTGGCCGAGGCGGTCGCGGCCGACGGCGGGCGGCTGACGGCGGGCCCGGTGGGCACGGGGTGGCGGGTCAGCGCGCGGCTGCCGCTGGCGGCCGGGCCGACCGCCGTACGAGAAAGCGCCCGTTCCAGGTCCGGTCGGCGCGGCCCCGCGGCACTGGACGCGGCCCTCGCCCTGCTCGCCCTGGCGGTTCCGCTGGGCGCCGGTCTGCTGCCCGGCGGCGGCCCCGACGTCTTCCCCGGCGGCGCCGGGGCCACCGGCCACATCGCGCTCCTCGCCCTGCTCGTCCTGCACGCGCTGCCGCTCGCCCGGCGGCGTACGGCACCGCGAAGCGGCCTGCTGGCGGCCTCGGCCGTGGTGCTGCTGTGGCTCGGTTGCGACCGGCTGGGCGTCACCGCGCCGCACACCACGGACTTGCTGCTGTGGTGCTGGTGGGGCGATCTGGTGCTGCTGTACTCGGTCGCGGCCCGCGCGCCGACCGCACCGGGCGCGCGGCGTACCTGGCCCGCGGTGCTCGGCGTCGCCGCGGTGGCGGGGCTGGCCATGGTCAGCGAGGACGTGCGGCGGGTCGCGCTGGGCTGGGCGGTGTTCGGCGCGCTGGCAGCGGTGCCCGCGGCGGCCGTCTGGGCGTGCGGGGTCCGGTCCTGCGGGCGCCGCCGCACCGGAGCCGACAGCGAGAGCGCCCGGCGAGCGGCGCTGAACCGGGCGGCGGCCGAGGCGGCGCGGGCCGAACGGCTGCGGCTGTCCGCCGAACTGCGCGATACGGCGCGCCGCCCGGTGGCGGCCATGGTGGCCGCGGCCGACGCCGCCGACCTGCCACAGGTGCTGGCCGAGGCGCGCGGCGGCCTGCGGGCGCTGCGTGAGCTGCTGACCGAGGTCCGCGAACCGCTCGACGCCGACGACGACGTACCGCCGCCCACGGTGGCGGGCATCGCCGCCCTGGCCGCCAGGCACCGCGCGACGGCCCGGCTGACCGGGCGCGTGCGGTCGCTTCCGGCCGCGATGGAGGTCGCCGCCTACCGGTCGGCGGAGGCGCTGATGTCCGACGAGGCGCGGGTCACCGTGCACTACGCGGCCGACGGGGTCGAGGTCGTCGTCCATCGCCGACCCCCGGCCGGACCGTCGCTGCGGCGGCTGCACGCGATGGCCGACGCCGTCGGCGGTACGCTCGCGACGACCGGCGACGGCACGGTCCGCGTATGGCTTCCCGAGGTGGTGCCGGCATGATCCGGGTGACGGTCGCGGACGACCAGGCCGTGGTGCGGGCCGGTATCGCCGCGGTGCTCGACGCCGAGGCCGATCTGAGCGTCGTCGGCCAGTGCGCCGACGGGGAGGCCGCCGTGGCCCTCGCCGCCGAACTGCGCCCCGACGTGGCGGTGGTGGACATCCGCATGCCGAGGCTCGACGGCATCGCCGCCGCCGCGCGCATCACCGCCGACGTGCCGCAGACCCGCGTCCTGGTGCTGACGACCTTCGGCCTGGACGAGTACGTGTTCGCCGCGCTGCGGGCCGGGGCCGCGGGGTTCCTGCTCAAGGACGCCGAACCCGAGCGCGTCATCGACGCGGTCCGGGTCGTCGCCGCGGGGGACGCCCTGCTGGACCCCGGCATCACCCGCCGTCTGATCGACCGTTTCACGTCCGCGCCGGGTCCCGACGACGCGGCGCCGCTGGCCGCGCTCACGCCCCGGGAGACCGAGGTGCTCGTCCAGGTGGCGCGCGGCGGGACGAACGCGGAGATCGCCGAGGCGCTCGGCATCAGCGCGGCCACCGTCAAGGACCATGTCGCCGTCGTCCTGGGCAAGTTGGGCGTACGCGACCGCGTCCACGCCACCATCGCCGCGTACGAGTCGGGGCTGATCCGGCCGGGCGTACGCCGACCCCGCCGGACGGCGGGGTCGGTCCCCGCCGTCCGGCCGTCGCGCCCCCCTGTCGATCCGGCCCCTGAGCAGGAGGAACGCGGCCAGGGGCGCTCATAGGGTTTCCGACATGGCACAGACACTCCTACGCCGCACCGCTGGCGTCCTGCTCCTTCTGGTGGCCGCGGTTCTCGGGCTCGCCGCGGCCGTGGCCGGTTTCATCGGCGCGGGCGCGGCCACCGCTTCCGTCCCGCTCCTGGTGGCGGCGGCCCTCGCCGTCCTGTTCGGCGTCACCTTCCTCGTGGCGTGGCCCGGCTTCGTACTGTTCGGCGTCGCCCGTCGGCGCCGGGCCGCGGTGATCTCCGCCACCGTGCTCGCCGTGGTGGCCGCGGCGCTGTCGGGGGCGACCGTCCTGCGGCCGATGCCGCGGCCCGCGGACGGGAAGGTGCCGCCGGACGTGCGTTTCTGGGCGCTGCCGACCGGCTCCCGGATCGCGTACCGCGAGGCGGCGGCCACGGGCACGGCCAGGCCCGCACCGGTGATCTTCCTGCACGGCGGTCCGGGCACCGCCAATGACGACATCTCGCAGGCGGGCCGCGCGCTGGCCGCCGACGGCTTCGACGTCTACGCGTACGACCAGGTCGGCTCGGGACGCTCCAGCAGGCTGCGCGACGTGACGCAGTACACCGTCGCCCGGCAGGTGGCGGATCTGGACGCCATCCGCCGGACGATAGGCGCGGAGAAGATCATCTTGGTCGGCCAGTCCTGGGGCGGCTCGCTCGCCGCCCACTACATGGCCGCGCATCCCGACCGGGTGGCCAAGGCCGTCCTCAGCTCGCCGGGCGTGCTCTGGTACGGGGCCTTCCCCGACGGCGAGACCGGTGAGCTGTGGGACCGGCTGACGCCGGAGGCCAGGAAGCGGGTCGACGAGCTGACCAACACTCCCCGGATGATCGCCATGGCCCTGCTCCAGTCGGTCAACCCCGACGCGGCGCACCACCTGGTCGGCGACCGGGAGGCCGACCAGCGCTTCCGGGAGATCCTCACCACGTCACTGCCCGCCGTCCAGTGCCCCGGCCGGCCCCCGGCGCGGCTCCCGGACAACCGCACGGGCTTCTACGTCAACCAGTTCACCATCGACGACGCCAAGCACCTGCCGGACCCGCGTCCCCGGCTGCGCACGGCGCGCATACCGACGCTCATCATGCGCGGCGAGTGCGACTACAAGAAGTGGGAGGTCACCTACGACTACAAGCGCACACTTCCCGACGCGACCCTGGTGTACGTGCCCGGCGCCGGGCACGCCATCGCGATCGACCGGCCCGCGGTCTACGAGTCGGCGCTCGTGGCCTTCCTGCTGGACCGGCCGCTTCCGTTGCGGCCGTACACCGGGACGGCTCCGCCGTCGTGAGGCGCCCGTGAGATGCCCGTGACATGCCGGCGTGAGATGCCCGTGCGGTGACACACCCCCCGGGGGGCATTTCCCGCTCCCACGGAATTCACGCGCCCACGGGAAAAGGCCGCCCCGGCGAGTGCCGGGGCGGCCCCATATTTCCCTGCCGCTCGCTGTGTCAGCGGTTACGGTGGCTGCCGTAGTACTCGCCCACCTGCTGGTGGTATCCGGCGTCGCCGACGTGCTTGTCCTTGTCGAACTCAGGGGAGTTCTTGATCTGCTCCTTCGTCAGCTCGACGAAGATCTTCTGGTCCGCCGCGTCGATCGACCTCACGGTGCCGGCCGGGAGCAGTACGTGCTTGCCGAAAATCCACACACCCGTGTCGACCACCAGATATGCGGAGTCGACGTCATCGGAGTGCTTGTCGACCTTTCCGATGTGGCCGTCGGTCGCCTCGACCTTGTATCCGATCAGGTCGGTTCCCGCCGTGTGGCCGGAGGTCTGCTCGTAGCCCCAGATATTGTCACTCATGTCGCGGCTCCTTTATCGCAATTTCCGTCCCGATTCGCGGTAGTGACGTTGTGTCATCCGATAGTCAGTGACGCTTACTCACACCGTCGCGTGCCCGCCCGTCCCGCACGCACACCTCATATGCCGAAGATTATTGCCGTCCGGCAAATATTCGTCTGAGCAGCGGAAACGGCGCGGTGCTCCGGCCGGACGCCCGGCGTCGAGGTGTGATCGGGGTCACGACAAAAGCCCGCCGGGCCGGAGAATCGCTCTCCGCCAGCGGGCTTCGCGCGGCCCTCGGGCCCTCGGTCAGAGGCGCAGCAGGCGCTCGGTGAGTTCGCGGTAGTCGCGCAGCAGGCCCACGGCGCCGTCCGGGACGCCGTCTGCTTCCTGCCAGCGGGCGCGCAGGACGCGCAGCCGCTCGGCCAGCACCTCGGCGAGGTGGCCGCTGGCCGCGTCGAGGGCCTGGTCGGCCTCGTCCAGCGCCTGGCGCGGACTCTCGCCGAAGGAGCCCGCGGCCCGCTGGAGGAGCGCCGCGGAGTCGTCGCGCTCCTTTTGCGGCAGCAGCGGCTCGGGCCGGGACTCGCGCTTGGCCCACCGTTCGGTGAACGCCGGATTCTCCGCCCCGGTCGCGGGCTGCCGTGCGCGTTCGGCGTCATACATCATGTGAAGTGCCACTTCTCTCTGCCGTGCGGGGTCGTGATCCGGGCCGTGGTGTCGTGCCGACGCCCACCCGAACACCATGAGATCGGTGGAAGCTGAAGGCTGTGGCGTGCCGAAGGCGCGCCGCGTACCGCCCTACGCCGTACTGGCCAGTGAACTCCGGGCGTCACCGCATGTCAACGCGTCATCGGCCGACCGGGGCGCGCCCGGGCGGTTCCGCCTCACCGGAGCTCCGCCGCGTGGCGCGGGTCCCGGGGGTGGCGTAGGAGATGACGGTGCCGGGTCCTTCGAGTGCCCGGGCCAGGAGCCGGTCGACGGGGACACCCCGGATCGAGGCGTCGAGCACCTGCACGGTGTGGGCGACGGGCAGCCGCTCGCCCATGCGGGCCAACGTGGTGGCGACCTGCATCCAGCAGCCGGGGTTCGCGGTGACCATGATGTCCGCGCCGGTCGCCAGGACCGCCTTGGCCTTGCGTTCGCCGAGTTCGCGTGCGGGTTCCGCGTGCAGCAGGTTGTACGTGCCCGCGCTGCCGCAGCAGATCTCGGCCTCCGCCAACTCCCTTGTCTCCAGGCCGGGAACAGCCCTCAGCAGTCGGCGCGGCTGGTCGCGTACGGCCTGCGCGTGCGCCAGGTGGCAGGCGTCCTGGTAGGCGACGGTCATGGGGAGCGGGTGCCTGGGGGCCACCGGGCCCAATTCGTCGAGGAGTTCGGTGATGTCCTTGACCTTGGCGGCCAGCGCCTCCGCGCGCCGCGCCCAGTCGGGCTCGTCGCGCAACTGGTGGCCGTACTCCTTGAGGTTGGACCCGCAGCCCGCGGCGTTCACCACGACGGTCTCCACCCCGGCCGCCTCGAACGTCTCGATGACGGACTTCGCGAAGCCCTCCGCCTCGGGGGCCCGGCCCGCGTGCGCGGACAGCGCGCCGCAGCAGCTCTGACGTCGCGGTACGACCACGTCGCAGCCCTCGGCGGCCAGGACGCGTACGGTCGCGGCGTTCACATCGGGGAAGAAGGTCCCCTGGACGCAGCCGGTGAGCAGGCCGACGGTACGGCGGCGTGCGCCGACGGCGGGGGTGTGTTCCGGCAGCTTGTCGACATGGCCGAGCCTGGGGGCCAGCGACTCCATGGCCTGGAGAGGGCGCGGCAGCCGTCGCAGCACTCCGCCGCGGGCGAGCAGCCGCCCGAGACCGCTCGCCTGGTAGACGCGCAGCGGTCCGCGCAGGGCGCGCAGACGGCGGGGGTAGGGGAACAGGCCGTAGATCAGGGCGCGCAACAGCCGTTCGGCGCGCGGCCGTTGGACCCGGCGTTCGAGCTGGGCGCGGGTGCTCTCAATGAGCTTGTCGTACTGCACGCCGGACGGGCAGGCCGTCACGCACGCCATGCAGCCGAGGCACTGGTCGAGGTGACGCACGCTGCCGGCGTCGAAAGCGTCGCCTTCGAGTCCGGCCTTCATGATGTCGATGCGCCCGCGCGGGCTGTCCATCTCCTCGCCCCACAGCACATACGTCGGGCAGGTGGGCAGGCAGAAGCCGCAGTGCACGCAGTCCCCGACGAGCGCCGCGTCCGGCGGGTGGTGGGCGTCGAAGGCGCTGCCGGGCGGCGGCGCGCTGCCCGGCATGCCGAGGGCGACGGTGGCGGCGCCCGCGCTGGGCGCGACGGACACACCGAGTACGGGCGGCACCGGGACCGGGGGCTCCCCCGAACCCCGTGGCGGGAGCGACCCGTTGGAGGCGCCCGTTGAACCCCCGTCCGGGAGCGACCCGTTGGAGGAGCCCTTGGAGGCGTCCTGGGAGGCATCCTTGGACGTGTCCGCCGAATTCCCGTGCGGAAGGGGCCCGTTGGGGGTGTCCGCGGCCATCTAGAGTCCTCCGAGCAGTCGGCCGGGCGACAGACGCCGCTCCGGGTCGAAGCGGTCCTTGACTCGCGTCATCAGGTCGAACGAGTCGGCGACCGGCCCCCAGTGGTCGAGCGCGTCGCGCGCGTCGTCGGCGGCGATCACCACCGCGGAGCCGTCGTACGGGGCGATCGACGCCCGCAGCGCCGCGAGGTCGGTGTCGGTGGGCACCGCCATGTACGCCACTCCCGTGCAGGCCGACGCGGTGCCCGAAGCGCCGTCCGGGAGGGCGTCGAGCACGCGGGGCAGCGCGAAGGGTTCGTGGGCAAGCCGCAGGACGAGGCCGCCGGTCGGCCGCGCTCCGAACCAGTCGGGGACCTCGTCCGCGTGCGCCCCCGCCCCCAGCAACGCGATCGCGGCGCGCGACTGGGCGCGTACGGAAGCGGCGCTGCTCTCGAAGAGCACGGTCAACTCCCCCGCCCGCGAAGACCAGTTGAGTTCGACGGCGGTGGGGGTGAGCGTGGAGCGGGCGAGCAGCGCGGCGTACCTGCCCGCTTCGGCGCTGTCCTGTACGGGCACGGTGACCGCGCCGGTGACCGGTGGCAGCGGGTGGAGGCGCCAGGTCGTGGAGACCAGGACGCCGAGGCCGCCGTGCGCTCCGGTGTAGAGCTTGCCGAGGTCGTATCCGGCCACGTTCTTGACGACCTTGCCGCCCGATCGCGCGAGCGTGCCGTCGGCCAGGGCGACGGTGACGCCGATGAGCAGGTCGCGGGCGGTGCCGTAGCGCAGTCGGCGCGGCCCCGAGGCGTTGGCGCTGACGATCCCGCCGAGCGTGGCGCCCGCTTCCGGCGGGTCGAGGGCGAGCCTCTGGCCGTGTTCCGCGAGCTGTCGTTGCAGGTCGGCCAGTGGCACCCCGGCCTCGGCGACGACCACGAGGTCGCCGGGCGCGTACTCCACGACCCGGCCCAGTCCCGCGGTGCGCAGCAGCAGGTCGCAGGAGGTGGCAGGGGCGGCCCAGCCGGTCTTCGTACCGCCGCCGACCGGGACGACGGTGCCGGTGGTGCTCCGCAGGATCTCGGCGACCTCGGCGGCGGTCGCGGGTTCGACGGTCTCCGCTGCGGTCGCGGGTTCGACGGTCTCCGCTGCGGTCGCGGGTTCGGCGACCTCGGCGGCGGCCACGGGTTCGACAGTCTCGGACCGTACGGCCCCCGCCTGCGCGGTGTCCGGACGCGCGCGGTGCGGTGCGGTCATCTCAGAACACCTCGCCCAGCGCCGGGTCGTGCGTGTCGGCGGCGGTGCGGACGCCGGGGCGCTCCCCGCATAGCCGCGGGGTCGGGAACTGCTTGCCGGGGTTGGCGATGTTGTCGGGGTCGAAGGCGCAGCGGACGAGTTGCATGGTGTCCAGGTCCTCGTCCGTGAACTGCCGGGTCATCCGCGACTTCTTCTCCAGGCCGACGCCGTGTTCCCCGGTGATGGAGCCGCCCGCCTCGACGCACAGGTCGAGGATGGCGAAGCCCAGCTCCTCGGCGGCGTGCGCGGCGCCGGGGACGGTGTCGTCGAAGAGGATGAGGGGGTGCAGATTGCCGTCGCCCGCGTGGAAGACGTTGGCGACGCGGATCCCGGCGCGCTCGGCGAGGCGGCCGACCTCGGTGAGGATCTCGGGCAGCCGGGTGCGCGGGATGACGCCGTCCTGGACGTAGTAGGCGGGACTGATCCGGCCGACGGCCGCGAAGGCGGACTTGCGGCCCTTCCACATCAGGGCGCGCTCGGCGGCGTCGCGGGCGATGCGGGTCTCGAACGCGTTTCGCGCGGCGGCCAGTTGCTCGACCTGGACGAATTGTTCGTCCACCTCGACGTGGGGGCCGTCGAGTTCGATGACGAGGACGGCGACCGCGCCCTGCGGGTAACCGCAGTTGACCGCGGCCTCGGCCGCCTCGATGGCGAGGGCGTCCATCATCTCGATGGCCGCGGGCAGGATGCCCGCCGCGATGATGTCGCTGACGGCTCCGGCCGCGTCCTCCACGGTGTGGAAGCCGACGAGCATGGTCTGCACGGATTCGGGCGCCTGGATGGTGCGGACGGTGACCTCGGTGGCGACGCCGAGCGTGCCCTCGCTGCCGACGAACGCGCCGAGCAGGTCGAGGCCCGGGTGTTCGGGCGCGGTGCCCCCGAGGTGCACCACCTCGCCGTCGGGCAGGACGACTTCGGCGCCCATGACGTGGTTGACGGTGAAGCCGTACTTGAGGCAGTGCGCGCCGCCCGCGTTCTCCGCGACGTTCCCGCCGATGGAACAGACCTGCTGCGATGACGGGTCGGGCGCGTACGCCTGGCCGTAGGGGGCGGCCTCGCGGGTGACCGACAGGTTGATCACGCCGGGCTCGACGACGACGCGGGCGTTGTCGGGGTCGACGGAGACGATCCGGCGGAGCCTGGACAGCACGATGAGGACGCCGTCGGCGACGGGGACGGCGCCGCCGGACAGCCCGGTACCGGAGCCGCGGGCGACGAACGGGACTCCGGCCTCGGCGCACAGCCGCACCGCCGCCACGACGTCGTCGCGGTGCTCGGCGAGGACGACGACGGCGGGCCGTACCCGGAAGTTGGTCAGGCCGTCGCATTCGTAGGTGCGCAGTTGGGCGGGGTCGGTGAGGACCTTCTCCGCGCCGATGGAGGCGCGCAGCCGGGCCGCGAGCCCTGGCGCCTTGGGCGTGGGCCGGTCCGCGTCGGCCGGGACGGCGGTCATCGCGCACTCCTCCGCTTGATTCCACTCCTCGGTAACTGAATACCGAATGATGGAAGAATGCCGTCGCCTTCCGAGCACGTCAAGGGTGGCGGGTGGCATTCGTCACCCCCGCACGGACCGCCCCTCCCGCCCCAGGCGGCCACAGGCCGCGACCGCCGCCTTCCGTCCGGGCTTGGAACAATGGGGCTCGATTCAGCAGCTAGAGTGCTGAATCATGGAACTGCGCCAGCTCGAATACTTCGTGGCGGTCGCCGAGGAGCGGCACTTCACCCGGGCCGCCCAGCGCATGCTGGTCTCCCAGTCCGGGCTGTCCGCCTCGGTGCGCGCGCTGGAGCGCGAGCTGGGCTCGCCGCTGTTCGTCCGCACC
This sequence comes from Streptomyces sp. NPDC024632, assembly GCF_055559175.1. Taxonomy (NCBI): domain Bacteria; kingdom Bacillati; phylum Actinomycetota; class Actinomycetes; order Kitasatosporales; family Streptomycetaceae; genus Streptomyces; species Streptomyces sp. NPDC024632. The sequence continues at coordinate 27,341 of NZ_JBVHLD010000020.1, read as the reverse complement.
ACACGCAGCGTCGAACTCACCGGCGCCGGGCGGGCGTTGCTCGTGGAGGCGACCCGTACGCTGGCCGGCGCCCGCGCCGCGCGGGAGGCCGTGGCCGCGGTGCAGGGGCTGCTGCGCGGCACTCTCTCGGTCGGCATCGAGCAGTGCGTGACCATCGACATCGGCGACCTGCTGGCCCGCTTCCGCGCCCGGCACCCCAATGTCGAGGTCCGGCTGCGCCAGGCGGGCTCGACCGTGCTCGCTGGCGACGTGGCCGACGGCCATCTCGACGTCGCCTTCGTGACCCTGCCGGGAGCGCCGCCCGAGGGCGTACGCCTGCTGCCGCTGACCACCGAGCCGATGGTGCTGCTCTGCGACCCCGGCCACCGGCTGGCGGGCGAGCCGCAGGTGAAGTGGGCGGACCTCGACGGCGAGACCTTCGTGGACTTCCACGCCGACTGGGGCGCCCGGCAGCTCACCGACCGGGCCTTCGCCGCCTGCGGCACCTCCCGCCAGGTCGCCCTCGAGGTGTACGACGTGCACACGGTGATCGACCTGGTCCGCTACGGGCTCGGCATCGCGGTCGTCCCGCGCCCCATCGCCCGCAAGGAGTCGGCCGCGTCGCTGTGCGCCGTGCCGATCACCGGCGCCGAGGACCCGGGCTGGCCGGTCTCCGTCGCCCTGCCCGACGACGACCGGCCAGGACCGGCCGCGCGGGAACTCCTGTCGTACCTGGACCGCTGACCGGATCACGCCCGTCCCCCGTCCGCGCGCCGTGCCCCCGCAATAGGGTGGCCCCAACGCGACGAGGGGGGCGGCGTGATCACCGAGCCCGAGCTGACGGACGGGTCGGGCGACGACCGGCCCGTCGATGTCATCGGCGACGACGACCGGCCGCGGGAGCCGCGCGGCGGACGGCTGTCCGGTGTGCGCCGGCGGCGCGGGCCCTGGGTCTGGGCGCTCGCCGGGGCCGTCGTCGCGTCGGCGGCCTGGGCCGGCGCGCTGCGGGGTGCCGACTACGGCCGTACGGCCCCGCCCGACCTGCACGGATACCGCCTCGCGGATCCGTGCACCGTGGCGGCGCTCCAGCCCCTCGTGGACATGATCGGCCTGTCCTCGATGAGCGAGATCCCCGGACCGATGAACGTCGGCAGGACGCTCGACCACATCGCGTGCCGCCTGGTCGGCAACACGTCGGAGAACGACGACTGGATCACCTCGTACACCATCTCGGTCAGCGTCGACCTGCACAAGAAGACCGACCCCCGGACGGAGTTCGAGGACGGACTGAAGGCGCGGGACGCCGACCCGGCCGAGCCGGCCGCCGGCAGCGGCGTGGTCATGGTCCACGACCCGCGGACGAGCAGGCCGGTCACCGGCCTCGGCGACCGCGCCTTTCTCACCGGTGACTCCACGAGCCAGACCGTGGACGTCCTGCACGGCGGCGCCGTGTTCTCGATCGAGGTCGGCGCCACCGAGGAGTGGATCGGCGCGGGCGAGCGCCCGACGGACGCGGACGGCTCACCCGAACCCCCGCCCCATGTCGACACGAAGCGGTTCGGCGCCCAACTGCCCCGCGCCGTACGTCACTTGATGAGCGTGCTGTCGGCGCGCTGACGAACCCCGCGGCTCAGCCCCAGAACGCCTGCGCCAGCGCCGTACCGGCGAAGGCCGCGCCGAGCCCGGCCGCCACGCTCGCCACCGCGTTGGCCGCGGCAAAGAAGCGGGCGCCGCTCTCGGCCAGCCGCAGCGTCTCGTAGGAGAAGGTCGAGTAGGTGGTGAGGGCGCCGCACAGGCCGGTGCCCAGCAGCACCTGGACCTGGGACGAGGCGGCGCCCTCGGTGACCGCGCCGGTCACGACGCCGAGGACGAGACAGCCGACGACGTTGACGGTGAAGGTGCCCCAGGGGAAGAGGCTGTCGTGCCGGCTCTGGACCGAGCGGTCGGTGAGGTAGCGCATCGGAGCGCCGACCATGGCCCCGACGATGACCAGCAGCCAGTTCATCGCGCCTCCGCCTCGTCGGCCCGCTCGGCCCGGTCCGCGAGCCGCCCGAGCACCACGTGCCGGGTCGCGGCCGCCGCCAGCCACACCGCGGCGAGGGCGGCGAGCAGCGTGAGCGCCAGATACGCGAGCGCGGTACGGGCCTGCCCGCCGTCGATCAGGGCCCGGATGTCGGTGGCGTAGGTGGAGAAGGTGGTGAAGCCGCCGAGCACGCCGGTGCCGAAGAAGGGCCGCACCAGACGGTGCGTGTTCCAGACGTCGGTGATCAGCACCATGAAGACACCGATGACCGCGCAGCCGACGACGTTGACGGTCAGCGTCGTCCACGGGAAGGTGCCGGAGGCCGTCGGCCAGAGCAGCGCGGCCCCGTAGCGGGCGCACGCGCCGACCGCGCCGCCGACCGCGACCACGGCGACGACCGGGGCCTGGCCCTCGCGCGACGCTTCGCGCTGTGCCGGGTCGTGCAGATCGATGTCGGGGTCCACGGGTTCGTCGGGCGTCACGGGCCGGACTTCTGCCACTTTCGTCTCCTACTCACCGGGCACGCCCAAGCTTGGCGTGCGCGCGTCGCAAGTAGGGACCGTTGACGGCTGTGTCGCCGTGGTTCGGGTACGGCGGGCCCCACCGCCGCGCGGTGCTCCGGGGAGCGCCGCAGACCGCCATGCTACCCGGCGGGGTACGAGGGGCGCGTGGGAGTCTGTCTCCTGCCGGAGCCACGCGACCGCGAGGGAGAGTCCCTGTGCCGACCTACCAGACCTCGATCATCGTCGACGCTCCCGTCGCATGCGTCTGGGAGGTGCTCGTCGCCGTCGAGGACTGGCCCGCTCTCACAGCGTCCATGACCTCCGTCCGCCCGCTCGACGCGGACGGCGCGAGCCGGAGCGGGAGCGCGGACCACGTCGTCGCCGTCGGGCGCCGGTTCGCGGTCGAGCAGCCCAAGTTGCGCAAGGCGGTGTGGACGGTCACGGCGCTGGACGAGGGTTCCCGGTTCTCATGGCGGTCCGCGGTTCCCGGAGTGACCACGAGCGGCGACCACCTGGTCGAGCCGGAGGGCGACGGCACCCGCCTCACCCTGGTGCTCACCCAGCGCGGCGCGCTGTCCGGCCTGGTCGGCCTGGTGGCGGGCGGCCTGACCCGCAGGTACCTGGAGATGGAGGCCCGCGGCCTCAAGGAACGCGCCGAGTCGCCCGCCGCGGAGTAGCGGCCACGGCGCGCCGCCACCTCATGTGGCGGCCGTCACAGCAGATTCTCTCCCGTGGATGTCGACCGGACGTCCGGCCCCAGGCGTATGCGTGATGAGGCCGAAGAGAACTGGGAGCTGTTGTTGACCGCTGAGGAGTTCGAAGAGTTCTACGCCCACGCGGTCAGACGGCTCACCGGTCAGCTCTATGTGATGCTCGGCGATCTGCCGGAGGCGCAGGACGTGGTGCAGGAAGCGTTCGTCAGGGGCTGGAGCCGACGGCGGCAGCTCGCGAGGGACGGCAACCCGGAGGGCTGGATCCGTACGGTCGCCTGGCGGCTCGCGGTCAGCCGCTGGCGCGGCCGTCGGCGCTCGGAGGAGGCGTGGCAGCGGTACGGCGGCCCGCCGTCCGTCGAGGAACCGGGCCCCGGCACGGTCGCCCTGGTCTCCGCGCTGCGCGAACTGCCGCCAGGACAGCGGCGGAGCGTCACCCTGCACTACGTGTGCGACCTGTCCGTCGACCAGATCGCCGCGGAGACCGGTGTGTCCAGCAGCACCGTCAAGACGCACCTGGTCAGGGGCCGGGCCACGCTCGCCCAGCATCTGCCGGAACCGCACGCAGAGGAGCCCCCTGGTGCCTGATACCCACGAGGAGCGCTTGAGGTCCGCGTTCAAGAACGCCGCGGCGGACGGTCGCCGCGCGGCGACGCCCGCGCCCCCGACCGTCGTCCGCGCCCGCGGCGACCGCAAGCGGAGGCAGCGGCTCGCGACGGTCGCCGCGGTGGCCTGCGTCCTGATCGGCGGTACGACCGCGTCGCTGGTCACGCTGCTGCCCGGTGACGGCGGCGCCGTCCCGCCCGCCACGAGCCCGGGGCCCGCCACCACCGGCCCGAACGGCCTCCCGTCGTCGACCGCGACCTCCGACTACCCGGTCCGCACCTACCCGCCGACCGGCACGGTCCACATGACGACAGCCCGCTAAGCACTCCCCCCCGTCGCACCCCGCCCCGGCCGCACCGGCCGGCCGGGCAGTCCGGCATGCCCGGAACCGCCACCTGTACGTCGTCGCCCACGCGTCGCCCGAGCGGTCCGTGGCAGCCCCCTCAGGAGCACGACCATGCCCAAGAGCGCCTTCTCCCCGCCCGCGACCGCGCCCCGCCCCGTACCGTCCGAGCCGCCGGACCGTACCGTCCCGCTCCGCCACCGGCTCCCGGGGCGTCTGCCGCTCCCCCGCCTCGGCCCCACCGACCGCGCCGTGCTCTGGCTGTACGCGCTCACGCGGGTCGGCGTCTGGACGACCGCGTACTGCACGGGGCGGCTGTTCACCGGCGACGGCAAGGCACAGCGGGCGCCCTCGATGATGTCCCGCTGGGAGCAGTGGGACTGGGGCTACTACCTGCACGTCGCGCGCGACGGCTACTTCCCGGCGCCGGTGCAGGGAGCCGTTCTCGGCAGCGGCGCGGCCACGCCCGACAACCGCGAGGCGTTCTTCCCCGGCTTCCCGCTGCTGCTGCGCGCCGTGCACCTGCTGATACGCGACTGGACCGCCGCGGGGCTGCTGATCTCGTTCGTGGCGGGGGCCGTCGCCGTGCTGTCGCTGGCCCGGATCGCCGCGCTGGACGGCCGGTCCGCGCGTACGTCCGTAGCCGGGCGCGGCGCGGACCGGCTCCCGGACGACGGGAACGGCACCGGATCGCGCGCCGTGCTCTTCCTGCTGCTCTCCCCCTGCGCGGTCTTCCTCGCCGCCGGGTACACCGAGGCGCTGTTCCTCGCCTTCGCGCTGCCCTGCTGGCTGGCCGCCAAGCGCGGGAACTGGCCGCTCGCCGCCGCGCTGGCCGCCGCCGCGACCACCGTCCGGATCAGCGGTCTGTTCCTCGGCGCCGCGCTCGTCGTCCAGCTCCTGACCTCGGGGCCGCTGACCAAACGGCTGCGGCTGCTGCACTGGCCGGCGCTCTCCGCGCTGCCCGCGCTCGTCTACGCCTGGTATCTGCACGCGCGCACCGGCGACTGGATGGCCTGGAAGCACGCGGAGGAACGCGGCTGGTACCGGACGTTCCACTCGCCGTGGCAGGCGTGGCGGCACACCTGGGACGGCGCCTTCGACCACACGCAGGCCACGCCGTACGCGCTGCTGTTCCAGTTCGAACTCGTCGCCATGGCGGTCGGTCTGGCGCTGCTCTGCCTGCTGCTCAAGCGGCGCCGCTGGCCGGAGGCCGTCTACCTCGGGCTCAGCCTGTGGGCGCTGGGCACCTCGTACTGGTACATGTCCGTGCCGCGCGCCTCACTGCTGTGGTGGCCGCTGTGGACGGGGCTGGCCGCCTGGAGCGTACGACGCCCCTGGCTGACCGCGGCGTACGTGTGCGTCGCCGCGCCGCTGGCCACCGTCCTCACGGTCGCCTTCACCTCGGGACGGTGGGCGGGCTGACACCAGCGGGCGCGACGACACGCTGAGGCGCGACGGTGGCGCGGACGAAGGCGCGGCGGATCAGACCCGGTCGATGTGCACGTTCGTGGACTTCACGCGGGCGGTGGCCTGCATCCCGACCTCCAGGCCCAGTTCCTCGACGGCCTCGCGGGTCAGCAGGGACACCAGCCGGTGCGGCCCGGCCTGGATCTCCACCTGGGCAGCGACGTCGCCGAGCTTCACGGCGGTGACGATGCCGGGGAAGGCGTTGCGGACCGAGGTGTACGAGGCGTCCTCGTCCGCGCTGTCGGACTGCGCGATCTCGACGGAGAACGCGGCCAGGTCGCGGCCGTCGATGAGCCTGCGGCCGTTGTCGTCGCGGTGGGTGGCGACCCGGCCGCCGTCCGCCCAGCGGCGGACCGTGTCGGGGCTGACGCCCAGGAGCCGCGCGGCCTGGCCGATCGTGTAGGACTGCATGGGGAAGACAATAAGCGCAGCCCGCCACCCGGCTCCGCACACCACGGGCGGCGACACGGCGGCCCCTCAATGGACTCCGGCGGACGCCAGAGGCGGGCGACACGGGGGTGGGCGGCAGGCGGCGGCGACACGGCGGACGCGCCGTGCCGGTTCGCGCCCCGGCGCGCGTACGGCGCCCGGTTAGAGTGCCAGAGCCGCACCCGGCAAATCCGACATTCCATACGGCGATCGAGGCGTATCCCCATGAGCCTGAGCATCCGCAACCAACTTCCCGGCACCGTCGCGTCCGTGACCCCCGGCGAGGTGATGGCGACCGTCAAGGTACGGCTGGACGGCGGCCAGGACATCACCGCCGCGATCACCCTGGAGGCGGCGGACGAACTCGGCCTCGCCGAGGGCACGGCGGTCCGCGCCCTGGTGAAGTCCACCGAGGTCTCCCTTGCCACGGGCCCGGTCTCGGGGCTCAGCATCCGCAATCAACTGCCGGGCACCGTCACAGACATCGCCACGGGCGGCGCGATGGCCGCGGTGAAGATCTCCGTCGAGGGCGGCGAGTTGACCTCCGCGATCACCAAGGACGCGGCCGTCGACCTCCGACTCGCCCAGGGCACCGCCGTCACCGCCCTGATCAAGTCGACGGAGATCTCGCTCGCGACCGTCTGACGACCCGTCCGCCGGTGGCCGAGGCAGCACTCCTGAGGCCAGTGGTGTGCTGGTGAACCCGGTGGAGTCACCAGCCGATTCGCTGCGAGAGAGCGCTCTCTTCGTGCTTGACACCCAGTCGCGCGGCCCGCGAGGGTACGTCTCCAAGAGAGCGCTCTCAATTCCCCCCTCGCCGTCAGAAGGTGGTCGTAGCTCATGTCTTCGTTCAGGGCCGCAGACAGTGCACTTCCCAACTCGCAGCAGCCGCAGGCGCCATCGCAGTCGCAGCACACATCCGGGGAGCGCGGCGGTCTGAGCCGCCGTTCGCTGATCGCCACGGCCGCTTTCGCCGGTGTGGTGCCGTTGGCGGGTGCCGCGACCCCCGCCGCGGCGCGGTCGGCCGGCGCGCACTCCCCCGGCGGCCACTCGCCGTCCACGGAACCCGACTTCGGCCCGAACGTCACCGTCTTCGACCCGAGCATGCCCGCCGCCGACATCCAGGCCGCGCTGGACGCGGCCACCGCCGTACAGGTCGCCAACGAATTCGGCACGCAGCGCTACGCCTTCCTCTTCAAGCCGGGCACGTACGACGTCGACGCACAACTCGGCTACTACACCTCGGTCGCGGGCCTCGGGCTGTCGCCCGACGACGTGACCATCAACGGCGCGGTGCGCGTCGAGGGGCAGGCGCAGCCGGGCGGCGGCGACAGCGCGCTCACCAACTTCTGGCGCTCGGCGGAGAATCTGGCGGTCAACCCGACCGACGGCATCAACTGGTGGGCGGTGTCGCAGGCCGCGCCGCTGCGCCGGGTGCACATCCGCGGCCAGCTCTTCCTCTTCCCCCGGCAGGGCGGTTACTCCAGCGGCGGCTTCATCGCCGACTCGGTGGTGGACGGGCAGGTGATCAACGCCTCGCAGCAGCAGTGGCTGACGCGGGACAGCTCGGTCGGCTCCTGGTCCAACGGCGTGTGGAACCAGGTCTTCGCGGGTGTCGTCGGCGCCCCCGAGCAGTCCTTCCCCGACCCGCCGTACACGACGCTGGCCACCAGCCCGCTCAGCCGCGAGAAGCCCTTCCTGTACGTCGACTCGGCGGGCCGTTACCGGGTGTTCCTGCCGTCGCTGCGGCACGACGCGGTCGGCGCGTCCTGGTCCGGCGGTACGACCGAGGGCACCTCGGTGCCCATCGACCGGTTCTTCATCGCCAAGCCCACGGACTCGGTGCGCGCCATCAACCGCGCGCTGGCGCAGGGCAAGCACCTGCTCCTGACGCCGGGCGTCTACCGGCTGGCGGAGTCCATCAAGGTCAAGTGGTCGGGCACGGTGGTGCTCGGCCTGGGCTTCCCCACCCTCACGCCGGTCGGCGGAGCGGTGCCGATGACGGTCGCGGACGTCAAGGGCGTCCGCGTCGCGGGGCTGCTCTTCGACGCGGGCAAGACCAACTCCCCCGCCCTGCTGGAGGTCGGCAGCAGGCGCGGCGGCCGTACGGACCCGCGCGACCCGACCTCGCTCCAGGACGTGTTCTTCCGGATCGGCGGCGCGGGCGCGGGCAAGGCCACCACGAGCCTGGTCGTCAACAGCGACAATGTGCTGCTCGACCACATCTGGGCCTGGCGCGCGGACCACGGTACGGGCGTCGGCTGGACGGTGAACACCGCGGAGACCGGCGTGGTCGTCAACGGTGACCACGTCCTGGCCACCGGCCTGTTCGTGGAGCACTACCAGAAGTACAACGTCATCTGGAACGGCGACCACGGCCGGACGGTCATGTTCCAGAACGAGTTGCCGTACGACCCGCCGAATCAGGCCGCCTACGGGCATCACGGCGTCGCGGGCTGGGCCGCGTACAAGGTGGCGGATTCGGTCCGGCACCACGAGGGCTGGGGTCTTGGCAGCTACTGCTTCTTCAACGTGGACCCGACGATCCACAACGCCCACAGCTTCGAGGTGCCCGAACGGCCGGGCGTACGGTTCCACGACCTGCTGACCGTCTCGCTCAACGGAGACGGCGTGATCGACCACGTCATCAACGACTACGGCGCGGCGGCGCAGGGCTCGGCGACGGTCCCGGTGGACGTGGTGAGCTACCCGCCGACGCACTGACGCCGCGCGCACGCCCCGGTGGCGGGCGGTGACGCGTGGTGACGGGCCCCGGGGGGGAGGGGGGGGGGCGGGGGCTCCCCCCCGCCGTCTACAATCCCCCCCACAACCCGGCCGACGACCCCCGACAAACGACGTAGGGACGAGG
>NZ_JBVHLD010000020.1:0-17569 GCF_055559175.1 Streptomyces sp. NPDC024632 | reverse complement strand
CCTCCCCCCCCCCCCCGCCCCCCCCCCCCCCCCTCCCCCCACCCCCCCGCCCCCCCCCCCCCCCCCCCCCCCCCCCCCCCCCCCCCCCTCCGTCGCGTCCTGGGAGCCGTACGAGGCGCGCGAGCGGTACGAGCGGCCTGAGCGGCCCGTGCCGTTCTGTTGCCGACCGGACTCGAACGCGGTGCGGACTGCCGCGAACAGCCTTCCTGCGGGCGAGGTGTCCGATTATGATGCGGATCACGCCGCCTCCCCTACGAGGTGGCACCCGGCAGTGCCCGGACATCCATGTCGACGACGAAGACGACACAGAAGTCGGGAAGGCCATGGCAGAGCAGGGTGCGCTCCAGCACCGCAGGACCGTACTGGAAAACGAATGGGCCCGCCGCGTACCGCAGTTGAGGTCGGCGGGGGGCTATCCGGCGGGCCCGGCGCCGCTGCGCCGTGAGGTCACCGACTCCTGGGTGCGCAGCGTCGGCACGGTGGATCCCGCGCGGGACAGCGCGCCGGTCTCCGAGGACGGCGCGGTCCATCCGCGGTGGAAGGGTTCGCCGCTGCGCGCGCCGGTCGCCGACCTGTCGGGGGAACTGCACAGCATCGCCGAGGACGCGGGTTTCGTCGCGGCGGTGACCGACGAGTCCGGCACGATCCTGTGGACGTGCGGCGGCAGGCTGATGCGGCGCAGGGCGGAGCGGGTCAATTTCGCGCCGGGCGGGCGGTGGGACGAGCGCGCGATGGGCACCAACGCGCTTTCCCTGGCGCTGCGCACCGGCCGCCCGAGCACGGTCTTCTCCGCCGAGCACCTGGTCGCCGCCCTGCACGGCTGGGTCTGTTACTGCGCGCCCATCCACGCCCCCGACGGCCGGGTGCTGGGCGTCCTCGACCTCTCCACCACCTGGGACCGCTCGCACCCGCTGGCCCTGCCGACCGTACGCACCCTGGCCTCCGCCATCGAGGCCCGGCTACTGGACGGCGCTCCGGAGCCGCAGCGACCCGCCGGTCTCGAACTGCGCTGCCTCGGTACGGCGCAGGCCAGCAGCGACGGTGAGCCGCTGCATCTGCCGCCGCGCCAACTGGAGATCCTGACGCTGCTCGCCCTGGAGCCCGAGGGCTTCGCGCCCGACCGGCTGCGGGCGTCGCTGTACGGCGACCGCTGCGTGACCGCGTCCACGTTCAAGGCCGAACTGTCGCATCTGCGGCGCGCGCTGAACGGCGGGGTAGCGACCAGGCGGTACGCGCTGACGGTGCCGGTGAGCTGCGACGCGGCCGAGGTGCTGCGGGCGCTGGAGTGCGGTGACATCGCGGCGGCCGTCGGCCACTACCGCGGGCCGCTGCTGCCGATGTCGGAGGCGCCGGGCATCGTGGCCTGGCGCGAGCATCTGGAAGTGGTGGTCCGCGAGGCGGTGCTCGCCGACACCCGCCCCGAGCACGCGCTGCGGTACGGGGAGCGGGCGCCGTACGACGCCGCCGTGCACGAGCACGCGCTGCGGCTGCTCGGTCCCGGCGACGCGCGGCGCGGGATCGCGGCGAGCCGGCTGAACGCGGCGCTGCGGAGCTGACGCGACGGTCACCGGCCGTGCGGGAAGCGGCGCCCGCGCGCCCCGGCGTCCGCACAGGTCCCGCGCCGCCAACCTTGCGTGCCCCGGCGTCCGCACAGGCCCCGCGCCGCCAACCTTTTGCCAACCTCGGGCCACCACAGTGAGTGCTGACACCGTAACCCGCACACCGGTACACCGAGGAGCGCCGCCATGGTCTATGCGCAGCCAGGCACCGAGGGCAGCATTGTCAGCTTCGCCCAGCGGTACGACAACTTCATCGGGGGCGACTGGGTCGCACCGGCCGAGGGACAGTATTTCGACAACCCGTCCCCGGTGACCGGTGAGACCTTCTGCCAGGTCGCGCGGTCCACCGCGCCGGACATCGAGCTGGCCCTGGACGCCGCGCACGCGGCCGCCGGTCCGTGGGGCCGCACCTCGGCCACGGAGCGGGCGAACATCCTCAACAAGATCGCCGACCGGATCGAGGAGAACCTCGAACGGCTGGCGGTGGCCGAGACGTGGGAGAACGGCAAGCCGGTCCGCGAGACGCTGGCCGCCGACCTGCCGCTGGCGGTGGACCACTTCCGCTACTTCGCGGGAGCGCTGCGCGCCCAGGAGGGCAGCATCTCGGAGATCGACGCCGACACCGTCGCGTACCACTACCACGAGCCGTTGGGCGTGGTCGGCCAGATCATCCCGTGGAACTTCCCGATCCTGATGGCCACATGGAAGCTCGCGCCGGCGCTGGCCGCGGGCAACTGCGTGGTCATCAAGCCCGCCGAGCAGACTCCGGTCAGCCTGTTGGTCGTCATCGAGCTGATCGCCGACCTGCTGCCCGCCGGTGTGCTCAACGTCGTCAACGGATTCGGCGTGGAGGCGGGCAAGCCGCTCGCGTCGAGCCCGCGGGTGGCGAAGGTGGCCTTCACCGGTGAGACCACGACCGGGCGGCTGATCATGCAGTACGCCAGCGAGAACATCATCCCGGTGACGCTGGAGCTGGGCGGCAAGAGCCCGAACATCTTCCTGCCGGACGTGATGGCCGCGGACGACGACTACCTCGACAAGGCGATCGAGGGCTTCGTGATGTTCGCCCTCAACCAGGGCGAGGTCTGCACCTGTCCGTCCCGCGCGCTGATCCACTCCTCGATCTACGACGAGTTCATGGCCCGCTGTCTGGAGCGGACCCGCGCCATCGTCGGCGGCGACCCGCTGGACCCGGCGACCATGCTCGGTGCCCAGGCCAGCAACGACCAGTACGAGAAGATCCTGTCGTACTTCGACATCGGCAAGCAGGAGGGCGCCGAGGTCCTGACCGGCGGCACCAGCCGTACTGTCCCCGGCCTGGAGGGCGGCTTCTACATCGAGCCGACGATCTTCCGCGGCACCAACAACATGCGGATCTTCCAGGAGGAGATCTTCGGCCCGGTCGTCTCGGTCACCACCTTCGACTCCACCGACGAGGCCCTCAAGCTCGCCAACGACACCCTGTACGGCCTCGGCGCGGGCGTCTGGACCCGCGACGGCAACACCGCCTACCGGCTCGGCCGCGAGATCAAGGCGGGCCGCGTCTGGACCAACTGCTACCACGCCTACCCGGCCCACGCGGCCTTCGGCGGCTACAAGAATTCCGGCATCGGCCGCGAGAACCACAAGATGATGCTCGAGCACTACCAGCAGACCAAAAACCTCTTGGTCTCGTACTCCCCGAAGAAACTCGGCTTCTTCTAAAACCGCGAAATGTGGTGCCTGACCTGGACGTTCGTCAGATCAGGCACCACATTAACGCCATCAGCGGCGCCGAGGCGCGGTGCCCGGTATTCTCCCGATATCTCCCACTGGTCTCCCACCTCTGACCAGCTGTTCCGGGGCATTTCCGGGCCGGATTCCCTGAGGCCCCTTGTCGGCGGCCTCTTCTGTGTCCGCCCAGCGGCGCATGGACTCCTCGATGCGGCCGTTGGCGTAATCCTGCGCTCCCGCGAGGAACTTCGCGTAGTAGCCGAACATGACCTGGATGCTCTGCCCAGCGCGTCGGGCGCACTCGGCAGGGTCAACGCCTGAGGCGAGCCAGAAGGAGATTCCTGCATGCCGCAGGTCGTAGGGCCGCTTCGCCAACCGCAGAGCCTGTTCATCCAGTGTCAGCGCAGCAGCCCGCGCTCTGGCCCAGGTGACTCCATAGGCGCCGGCGTCGACGTAGCCACCAGCCGAGTTCCGGAATATCCGCCCGTCGTCTGCCACGCCGAACCGATGCACGTGTGCACGCAAGGTGGCGACGAAGTCCGGTGGAATGGGCACGGGCCGGGTGGCGTTGGCGGCGCGCCGCTTCAAAGAGTGGACCTCGTGCACGGAGCCGTCGTTGGACCAGCCCTTCCCTGCGATGACGACTCCTCCTTTCAGGTTGAGCAGTCCCCATCCCGTCGTGGGCAGCATGCACTGCGAGAGCTGAAGGTGGATGACCTCCGAAGGGCGCATTGCGGCGTAGTACATGCAACCGAAGAATGCTTCCAAGTGGGGACCCCGCCCCTTCTGCGTCCCGACCGCAGCGAGGAGGCGCGCGACTTGATGGGGGTTCGGGACGCAGTCCGGATCGACTTCATCAACGTGGCCCGGGGGCGTCCAGCGCAGACCGGCCATGGGATTCTGTACGAAGTACCCGCGCTCCACAGCCGCAGAGAAAACCTCGTTCACCGCGGCTTTTTTGCGCTTAACGGTCTTGGGTGCAGCTGGATTCCCGTCTAGCTTGAACGACAAACTGTCCAGACCCCGTCGCAGGACATCAGGATCCATCAGTTCGCTCACCGGGACCGAGTGTCGTTCCAGCCAGGTCAGCGCGTCACGCCATTCGTCAGGCGGGTCCGTGCTCCAGGCGTTCTTGTTGAACCCCCACGAGTACAGCGCGCGCCTCAGCACACGGGGATCTGTATAGGCACTACCAGAGCGCACGAATGCGGGGGTTACGGTAGCCAGAGCATCGGCCAGAGTTCGGCGAGTGTTGCCGGGCGTGCGGGTCCACCGCTGATCCATGTAGTCGTGGGCCAGGCTGTACCAGGTCTTCTGTTGCCTGGCGGCCCGGACCTCTGAGGCGGGAAGTCCCGATTCCTGATCGAAGGGTTCACCATCACGAGCAGACGTCATAAGCTTCGAGCGCCGGCTCTCAGCCAGCCCTTTAGTCAGGAAGGACTCGGATTTCTCGTGGCCGTTGACGGTCCAGCGGACCTCGAAGCCCTTGCGCCGGTCGGGACGCTCGCGGATCTCCCAGAACCGTACCTTATAGCTCATCACCAACTCTGGGGGCTCTCCTCGCATGCTCTCCACCAGGCGTCCAGGTCGGCCCGCCTGCAGCGTAGTTCACCATTCGGTAGTTTGATCATGCGCGGTGCTAGGTTCCTGGCACGTAGCCGATAGAACGCAGACGGGCTCATCCGGATCTCCGCCAAGACTTCGGCGAGCTTGAGCGCGGGAGGACGGCTCATATTCTCCTTCGTACAACAGCAACTCAGCGACTATTGGCATGCGCCCTCGGAAACAGTTACGTGGGCACCGGGGACATCACCAATGATCCACAGGAAACGCGTTTTGCCTGACGGTATTTTCTGGGCTATAAGGAGCCCGCGGACCCCACAAAAATTCCACCAGACGGCTCTGGACACGACCACGCCCAGCGCATCTCGTCGACCTCGACCGCGGGCGTTAGAGCAACGTCCTCCGGACGTGTGCGCAGGTTCGAATCCTGCCGGGGGCACCTTCGACTTCTCGCAGGTCAAGTGCCTAGAAAACCCTCTGATCAGGCAGAACGTCTGATCAGAGGGTTTTTGCTTGGGCAGCAGGTCTAGGCCACTACAGGCAGCCAAAAGCACCTCCAGGCCGGACCGCGTGACGCATTTGTGACGCGAAATCGCGGCACGGTTCGCCGGAAGACACCGAAACGGGTGCGGCCCCGGACAGGTGTCCAGGGCCGCGGCAGGTCGTTGGGAAGGTGCTAGTTGTACTCGTCCAGCAGGGCCTCGATGCGCTGGTTGGCGATCTCGCGCCTGCCGTAAAGGCACTTAGCGTAACGGGCGAGGAGGACCTCGACGCTGTTGCCGGCCCGCTCGGCGACCTCGGTCGGGTCGACTCCGGCGTTCAGCCAGTTGGACAGGGCCGAGTGCCGCAGGTCGTAGGGCCGGTGGGCCAGCGGGGAGCGCACCAGGCGCGGCGGCAGCCCGAAGTGCCTGGCGTCGTGCCAGACCCGGTCGTAGGTGGAGGAGCCCAGGACTCCGCGCCGCTCGTTGAAGAACAGCCGCCCGTCCTCCGCCACGCCGTGCGTCCGGATGCTCTCCTTCAAGCTCACCACGAGGCGGGGCGGCAGCGGCACCACCCGGGTGTCCTCCGCAGCCCGGTTCTTCAACCCCCGGTCGTCATGGACCTCACCGGAGTCCGTCCACCGCTTGCCCGCCGTCGGGCGGGTCCGATGCAGAGTAGCGCTTCCCCACCCACGCGCCGGCAGGGTGCAGTCGTCCTCGGACAGCCCGATGGCCTCCGCCGGGCGGAGCCCCGCGTAGTACATGGCGCCGAACAGCCCCACCAGCCGCCGCCCCCGGGCCCGGTGATAGCCCCCGACATAGGAGACGGCCGTCAGGAGCGAGACGGCCTGGGCGGGGTTGGCCACCACCCGCGGATCGACCTCGGCGGCCACCTTCGGCTTCTCCCACTTCACCCCGTGCACCGGGTTCTCCACGAAGTCCCCCCGGTCCACTGCGTAGTTCAGGGCCGCCACGAACGTCTTCCGCTTGCGGCGCACCGTCGCCCCGGCAGCCGCCTTCCCGTCCAGCCGCAGCTTGAAGGAGTCCAGCACCTCCCGCACCACCACCGGCTCCTTCACCTCCGCCAGCGGCCGGGACGCCTTCGCCACCCAGCCCAGCACCCGCGCCACCTCCGGCGGAAGCTCCCGCTTGGCCGAAAATCGCTTATCAAACTGAGGATCGATAAAAAGCGGTAGCACACGGTCACGTGACCATGACAGGTTGTGGCTTCTCCTGGGAGCCGCTGGGGCTGCCAGGGACTCTTTCCATGGGGGGAAGATGAGCAACAAGCCCACGGCGGGCGCGATTTCGCATGCCCGCCGCCGCTCACGCTGGAGCCTCGCCGCAGCGTCAACGGTTCTCGCCGTTGCCGCTGCAGGAATCCCGCTGAGCGCCGCTACCGCCGAGGCCGCGCCGGCCGATCCCGCTTCAGTCTGGGGTCACCGTCACCAGGTCAGCGTTCCGTCGATTCCGGTGGGCACCAACCGGCCGGTGCCCTCCGACACGCACCTGACGGCTGCGGCGTCGGCGGGCGCCTCCGCTCGCCGGGCGCGCGGCGCCGCCGGGAGCCAGACGGTCAGCCCGCTTGCGGCGCCGCCGTCGGGCCAGGGGCAGGTGCCGTGGCACCAGTACTCCGACACCCGCCTGACGGACTCGCTGGTAGCCCGGGTCGACCTGTCGTCGGGTGACTTCCTGCTGGCGGGCACCGACTTCGACATCGCCGGAGCCGGTGACCGGCTGCAACTGACCCGGACCTACTCCTCGTTCACCGGGGTCGGCGGCACACTCGGCACCCGCTGGTGGGCGAGCTACGACCGGCGCCTGCAGATCTCCGGTACGGACGTCTACGTCATTGATTCCACCGGCGGCAGCGCCCACTTCACCGTCGGCACCGGCAGCGCCTACACCACCCCGGCGGGATACTCCCAGGACCTGGTCAAGAACAGCGACGGCACCTACTCCCTCACCAGCCGCAAGTCCGGCTCCAAGGACACCTACAGCTCCGCCGGCGTGCTGACGAAGGTCACCGACCGCAACGGCGCCACCATCACCGTCACCCAGCACTCGGGCGGCGGCTACAAGCTCACCGAGGACCGCACCGGGCGGTCCGTCGACCTGGCGCCGTACAACACCACGCAGTGGCGGGCGACCGACAACACCGGCCGGTACGCCAAGTACGACACCGACGGATACGGCAACCTCGTCAAAACCACCGACACCGCAGACGGCGCAACCGTCTTCGGCTACGAGTCGCTGTCCGACGGCTCGTTCCGGATCAACAAGATCACCAGCCCGGACGGCAACATCACCCGGATCTCCTACGACTCCTCGAACCGGGTGCGTTCCGTTCAGCGGATCACCGACACCGCCGCGAACACCGGCCCCACCTGGACCTACGCCTACTCCGCCGCCGTCGGCGCCGCAGGCACCACCACGGCTACCGACCCCAACACCCACGCCACCACCTACACCGTGAACACCGACGGCACGGTCACCAAGGTCACCGATGCTCTGACGCACTCACGGTCGACGACGTACGACTCGAACCACAACGTCAAGACCGCAACCGACGCCATGGGCACTGGCGGGACCGGCGGCAACGTCACCGTCTACGGGTTCGACGCCCGCAACAACCCGTCCTCGGTGGGGCTGCCGACCGGCGCCTCGGCCGCGTTCGGACAGTACTCCACGATCGCGGGTGTGGACGTGCCGCCGGACTTCACCGACGCACAGGGCAACAAGACCAGCTACTCCTACGACACCGCCGGCAACACCAAGACCGTCTCGGTGACCGGCGACGCGGCCGCGTCCCGCTCGTACACCTACAACGACGCGACCCCGTCCTGCGGCGGTTTCAAGGGCCAGCGCTGCACCGCCAAGGACGCGAACGGCAAGACGACGTCGTTCCACTACGACACCAGCGGCAATCTGGACAAGGTCACCCCGCCCGCACCGCTCGGCGCCACCACCTACACCTACGACGCGCTCGGCCGCCCGCACACCGCCACCGACGGCCGCAACATCACCACCACCTACACCTACGACGGCCGCGACCGCACCACCAATGTGGCCACCTCCGGCGGCGCGAACGTGGTGTACGTCTTCGACGGTGACGGCAACCGGACCTCCCGCACCGACGCCACCGGCACTACGACCTACCAGCCGGACGCCCTGAACCGCGAATCGCTGCGCACGCTGCCCGACACCTCCACGACGCTGCTGACCTACGACCCGGCCGGCAACGTCGCCACCTACACCGACCCCACCGGCCAGGTCATCTACGGCTACGACGCCGCCAACAACCTCCACACCCTCAAAGACCCCTCCGGCTCGACCACCACGTACACCTACAACAACGACGACGTGCTGACCTCCGTCGCCTACCCCGGCGGCACCACCGAGACCATCGTCCCGGACAACTCCAGCCGCCCCAAGTCGATCACCGCCAAGGCCGGTTCGACGACGCTGGTCGATCTCGCCTACACCTACACCTCCGGTCCCTCCGGTACCGACGGTGCCCTGATCCACACCCGCGCCGACAACGTCGCCGGCACCACACAGACCTACGCCTACGACTCCCAGGACCAGGCATACCGCACGGTGGAGACCAACTCAGCCGGCACTCGCACCGCCGGATGGCTGTACTGCCACGACGCGGCCGGCAACCTGACCGACACCGACACCACCGCCACCGCTTCCAGCACCTGCGCCGACGCCACCATTTTCGACTACGCCTACAACGACGCGTCCCAGCTCACCGACCCGCACAGCCTCGACCCCAACGCTTGGACGTATGACAGCGCAGGCGACGAAACCAACGGCGCCTCGCCCGTCGGCGCACGCACCGGCGAAGCCTGGTCGGACTTCAACCAGCTCACCTCCCTCACCGTCGGGGGCACCTCCTACACCGCGGACTACGCCGGCACCGACAACGGCGAACGCACCCGCTTCAACACCACCAGCTTCCACAACGGCCCCGAAGGGCTCGCCGCTTCCACCACCGCCGGCGTGGACACCGGATTCACCCGCGAGCCCGGGGGCACACTCAACTCCATGAGGACCGGGGGAAAGAACTACTACTACCTCACCGATGCAGCCGGATCCGTTCTCGGCCTGGTCGACAACACCGGCGCCCGCGTGGCCGGCTACACCTACACCCCCGCCGGAAAATCCCGAAGCGCCACCGGCACCCTCACCCAGCCCTACCGCTTCCAAGGCGCCTACCTCGACCCCACCGGCCTGTACAAAATGGGCGCCCGCTACTACGACCCCGCCATCACCCGCTTCACCCAGACCGACCCCTCCGGCCAGGAAACCAACCCCTACGCCGCCTTCGGCAACGACCCCATCAACCACACCGACCCCAACGGCACATTCACGTTCGCCGATGCAGTGGGCGTCGCAGCAGGGACTCTCACGGGCGTGGCAGCAGGTGCGTTGGTAGGCGCAGCGTGCGTCGGTACGGGAGGAATCGGCTGCATGGCAGCAACGGTGGTGACTGCTGGACTGTGGGGTGCAGCAGGTGGGGGCCTGGGCGCCACGGTGGCCGGAGGAGGCGAGGAAGAGCGAGTGAACGGAGCGCTGGGTGGACTCGTTGGCGCTCTCACCGGCGGATTTTTCGCCTAAGCTCATGCTATGGAGGGACTAGTGAACGACGAGGATAAAAAGCGGAGAATTATCCGCGTCATTGCATGCGGGATTGCAACCTCAGTTGCGGGAGTCATCGCCACTTCCGTAGGAGCATTCGATTGGCCAGTATGGCAGTCCGCTCTCGTTTTCGGCGCGGCTGGGCTGGTTTCCGGAATCCTTTACGTGAGGATCTCAAAAAACCGACAATCAGCCTGATCTCGAAAGATTCAGTGGCCCGACAGTGAAGTCCCGGCAGCCCACTGCAGGCCCAACACACCGCACATTGGGGATAGGAAGACTCGGAGCCAGTGCGTCGCGGAGCCTGCATGACGAAGCTTGTAATGTCATCAAGCTTGATGGTGTTGGTCCTGGTGGCGGCGGGCATCGCGATGGTGACCACATCGCCCAACGCAACCGACCATCCAGTCATTTGGTGGGTTTCCCTTGTAGTCGCCATCGTGACCGTCGCCCTCGTCCTCACTGTCCGGCGACTGGCCCGCACACGGTCAACTGAATTGGAGCGCTGACGACTCGCTGTAGTGAGATCGTGTGATAGAAGAATTATGGGGCGCCAGATTTTGTCTGGCGCCCCATAAGCCTGCAACGGAAAAGGTGGCCCGCCGAAGAAAGAATCATGGGAAAAGCCTGCAGGGAAGGGGTTCCCGGAGGCAGGCGGGATAAGCGGCCTTGTGCCGCCCCACGTAGGTAAACCGTGTTCCGTTGCGGAATGCGAGCAGCAGGCCAGGTTGCGGTCGCCTGAATCGCATGCTGTCGGATATGCCCCGGTCCGGTTTATGCTTCGGACAGGGCCCCGCCCTGCGCCGGCCGCGACCGGCGACTGGGCTGTCGGCCAGCAGACGTCTGCTCCGGGCCGCACTGAATATCCGGCCGCTGTGAGCGGCTGGAGTTGCGTCGGCGTCCTCGCCGTGGCAGCAGGAGGATTCCTGATCGGCTACGGAATCGCCATGTATACCTGACCGGCTAGAGAGGAAACCCAGTGACAGGTAAGTCCGCCATGATCGTGATCGTCGCAGCCGTCATTCTCATAGCGGCCGGCGCAGCGGTGGCTGCCGCAGCCAACGGCGGCGTCGAGCGGGGGATGGGCATAGGAATCCTCGCTTTGGGAGCGGTACTTGGCATCCTGGGGCTAGCCATGCGGAAGCGTCGGCCCACGTCGGCTTCCTGACCGCTGGCAACGCGACAAGTCCGCCAGCCGCGTAGCGGCTGGCGGACTTGTCGCGTTGCCCTTACGCCTTGGGGCGATCGGGCAGTTGACTGCCGACCGGTGTCCTCGCTCAAGAGGGCGGTATCGGCCACTTTCTGACGGACTCAAGGCGGTGTGGACACTTTCCGGGTGAGGGGCCGTGTCAGCGCTCATGCTCGGGAGCGGTGAGGCCGGGCAGCGCCCGAAGTCTCATGTGTGGGTCGGCTGGCGGAGGGACTGACCGTGACTTTGACGATCAACATGACGCTCCTGCTGACGGTCATCGTGGTGCTCCGGTTGCGCCGCCGCACTGAGGCCAGGAGCCGTACCGATGAACAGATGTCTGCGGTCATTGTGCTGGTCCTGGGCGTGCTGATCGCCCCGACAAAGTTCGGCCACGGGATCCTTCACGCCCTGAATCAGCTTGCTCAGAGCGTCTCGCAGATCCACATCTGACACCTTGTGGTGCGATGCCGTACGCAGGGCCGGTAACCGCACGGCCGGTTTCGGCGAAGCGCGTCACCAGGCTGCACCTGTACGCGGACGCACAAGAAACACGGCATGAACGTGCAGGTCCTCACCGATCCGTCCGGCCGACTGCTGTGGGCCTCACCGGCCCTGCCCGGCGCCGTCCACGACATCCGAGCAGCCCGCGAACACGGCATCATCGACGCCCTCGCCCAGGCCGACATCCCCTGCTGGGCCGACAAGGGCTACCGCGGCGCCGGCGGAACCGTCCGCATCCCGTACCGGGGACGATGGGAGACCCTCTCTGCCGGTCAGCAGGCGGTGAACCGGTCCCACGCGAAAATCCGCGCCCTCGTCGAGCAGGCCATGGCGACCCTCAAGAACTGGCGACTCCCGCGCAAACTCCGGTGCTCCACCACCCGGATAACCGCCTTCGTCCAAGCCGTCCTCAGCCTGCATCTGGCCAGCTCAAACCCATGATGGAAAAGGCTCACTGACGCGAGGCCTCGGTTCGCGGGTCAGGCGACACCTATTCGAAGTGAAATGTGAAGCAGGTGCCGATTCGGAGTTAATCTGCTCGCTCCTCCGGATCGGCACCCTGGGTCCGTTGCTGGGTAGCGCAGCCGACGTGTGATGTTCAGCCGAGTGGGATCTCAGCGATGGTTGTCCACTCGTACATCTGGTGGTCGCGGTTGATGCGTATCAAAGCCGCGTTGGTGACGCTGGTTGTCGCGGGGGCGACGTTCGAGCTTGTGATGGCTTCGGTGAACGGCGTTGACGGGCCGACTTTGTTGCTGTAGCCGACGGAGACATGCGGAGTGAATCCGCTGGAGCTTTCGGGGACTTCCGGAAGGACGTCGCCGATCGCAGCGCGGATGGCGTCCCGCAGCTCCCTTACGGGGTCTGCTGGTTGGACGAGCACGAGGATCGCCTCCGGGTCGACGACCGGTGTGCCGAGGGTAATGGCGAAGCGAGGTATCGCTCCAAGACGCGGCTTGGCGGCCTCGGCGATGGCATCGACAGTGTCCTCCGAGACTTCGCCGACGAAACCAATTCCTTGCATTGTCAGGTGGAGCCACTGGTCAGGTATGAGGTCCAGTCCACCGATGGGCGCGAGGGCCGCACGGTACTCGGCGGCGAAGCGCTGGACGTCCGCCTGATCGCCGAAGGTCAAGTGCCAGGTGTAGAAGGATCGGCCTTTGCGCCACCCGGGGCGCCACCACCAGTGGTTGATCATGGATTCGGGTGTTGTGGTCATGACGGGTGATCCAATCAGGCCGAGTCACCTCCTGGCCAGAGGGCCAGGAGTCGAGGAGCGCTGTCCTGGCACCAGTCGGTAAGGTGTGCGCGGGCCTTGACGCTGGCCGCTCCGCGGGCATTCGGACCACCCGCCATCATCGATCCGAGGTCGCGTATACGGCCGATCACGGTGTCTAGGCGCCGCTCGGGCGGCAATTCGAGGACCGGCTCCAGTTTGTCCATGATCGCCTCAGGCTTCTTTAGGCCGACGTATGCCATGGCTTGGCTGATGCTGGTCTGTGCTTCCGTGCCGTATACGCGCACCTGCTGGGCCCGAAGGTGTCCGAGGGCGCTGTCGGCCTGGGTTAGCGCCTCGCTGTAGGAGCCGATACGGAGAAGGGCTGCGGCGGCGTACTGCTCCTGCCTGCCGATCGAGCAGGACAGCAAGCCGCCA
This sequence comes from Streptomyces sp. NPDC024632, assembly GCF_055559175.1. Lineage (NCBI taxonomy): Bacteria > Bacillati > Actinomycetota > Actinomycetes > Kitasatosporales > Streptomycetaceae > Streptomyces > Streptomyces sp. NPDC024632. The sequence goes on along the minus strand of NZ_JBVHLD010000020.1, from coordinate 4,261 downwards.
ATCTCGTCTTCGCCCTCGATCGATTCACGGGCCGCTTCAGCGCGGCGCAAGGCGGCATGGGTCTCGTCCGTAGCGCCGAGGCGGCTCCAGGCGTCGGCTTCCTGACAGGCGAGCAACGCCTCCACGGTGCCAGGCGGGTTGTACGAGGCCCCCCGGCGGGCATGGTTGATGGCGTCGCGGTACCGACCGTCCCAGAACGCAATCTTCGAGCGAGTCGATGCCGTCCACGCCCTCAGTCCATTGAGCCCGACTGCTTCGCCGCACAACATTGCGGTACGCCCGTGGGTATCGGCGGCGGATAGGTGGCCGAGGTCACTGGACATCCAGGCCATCAGGCCACACACGTATCCGGCACACAGATAGAGATCTGCGGCCTGCTGGGGCGGCTGGTGGCCCTCCAGAAGCCGGAAGACTGTGTCACGCAGGGCCCGGGTGCGGGTGAAAACGTCGATTGCGTCGCCGACGAGGTAGTCGGCCGCGAGGGTACGGACGTCAGCTTGGATTTGTTCCAGTGCGTACTGTCCAACGTTGGTGCTCTCGGCCCACGCTGCCCAAGCTGCGCTCTACTCTGCGGCGCGCCGCACAGCGACAGCACCGGTCGGAAGATCGGGCGCGGTCCGTGCCGGAGGCTCGGGCGTAGGCGTTGCGGAGGGCTGAGGACCGGACGGACTGCGCGCGGCTGCCGCCGAAGGCATCGCCCTCCGGTCCTCAAAGTCCAGCAGTTCCAACACGTCGCACTCGTAGGCCGCAGCCATCAGGCGCAGGACCGCGTCCGAGGGCTTGCGCCCAGCTGTGAGCGGCCACTTCTCCCACTTTCCGAGGAGGGAGGCGTCCGCAGCGACGGCGTCAGGTCGTCCGGTGCCAACGGTGTTAATACGGTCTGCGGCTTCTTGGAGGCTCCAGCCGTGGGCGTGTCGCCATGCCTCGCGGGGCCGGAACGTGAATCGTGTCCGCAGTTCGGTTGCGATGTCTGAGCGGGTACATCCGGCAGCAAGCATTTCCCTGCGGAGCGCGTCGCGTTCCCTCTTGTTGCCCGGCGTCCTGTGGTGGGCCATGGCGAAGTCCCAGTGTGAATACGCAGTGATAGTGCCTTCACGGTAGTCCCATGCCACCCGTCCTGAGGGCGAGTTGACCGGAAAGCCACGCGCCCAGGTGTCCACAATCCCAGCCACGAGCGTGGATGTGCGCAGGTCAGCGGCTGCGTACGTCGCCAGATTTCTTGGGTTTTCCTGCCCGTGACGGTAAACAGCCGAAGCGGAATCGTGGTGCATCCAAACATTTCCCGCCGTCCGCTCGTCGCAAGACGGGCCTCATCAATTTCCGCGCTTCCAAATCCCGCGCCTGACGAGGACTCATGACCCCCGACCTGTCTCCCGCCCATCGGGCGCCGCGCCAACGCCAGCGGTTGTTACGGACGCCGTTGACGGTGCGGGCCCTTCTCGTGATCGTCGCGACGGTTTCCATTGCCTCGTTCCTCGTGTTGGCAGTGCTGGTCGCGGTCCCTGACTGGCGGCAGCAGACGAGCCTGCGCCGTGACTCGACGACCGGCCGGCTCGGCGGCGAGGCGAGTCTGCCTGTCTTTGTGGGGCTTCAGGCGGAGCGGACGCTGACCGCTGCCTACCTCGCGCATCCGACGTCGGCCGCGGAACAGGCTCTGCGCCGACAGCGGTTGAAGACCGATGCCGGGGCAGCCGAGTTCCGGACACTGTCGGGAACTCGACTGCGTACTGATGAGCGCCACCGTTTCGAGCACGTGGTGCGCATCTACGGCGAGTTGGACCGGCTGCCGCAGGTCCGGGGCTCGGTCGACGGGCGGAGCGGTGACGCCGACCAGATCACGGGCTACTACACCGGCGTGATCACCAGCCTGATCGAGTTCTACCAGGCGCTTTCCGCGATGGACGACGGCCCGCTGGTGCTGGAGACGCGCCCGCTCGTCGGGCTGTTCTACGCCTCGGACGCCCTGGCGCAACAGGACATGCTGATGACGCAGGCCAGGGCGTCGGGCGGGATGACCACCGGGCACCGGGTGGCGTTCGCGGAGGCGTACGGCGCGCAGCAGGTCATGTATGAGCGGTGGATCGCGCCGTATCTTCCGGGGGCGGAGAAAGCGCTCTACGACACAATCACCTCCAGTGCCGACTGGGCGGTGCTCCAGCGGGCGCAGCAGCAGGTGATCGCGGCGCCGTCGCACCACGGCGTCGTGGACGGCGGAGATCTTCCCCCGGTGTCGCAGTGGGGTCCGGCGTACGGGCGGGTGAGCCAGCAGATCGGCCAGCTCAATCTGGCGCGGACGCAGGGCCTGTTGCGGCATGGTTTCCAGCGTGCTGACGAGATCCGCGGCCATGTGATCTGGACCTCGGCGGGCATCCTGGCGGCGGTCGCGGTGATCGCGGGTCTGCTGGTGCTGCTGCTGCGCGCGATCTCCGCCCGGCTGGGCCAGTTGCGGCGGCAGACCGAGGACGGTGCCCGCCGGCTGCCGGAGATCGTCGCGCGGCTGCGGGCCGGTGAGAGGGTCGACGCACGCGCGGTCTTCCCCGATCCGGTGCAGGGCGACGAGTTCGGCCACGTCCAGCGTGCGCTGGCAGCAGCTCAGCGGACCGCGGTGGAGGTCGCCGCGGCGCAGGCCGCCGACCGGCGCGGCCTGGACGCGTTCGTCGCCGCGACCACCGACCGCACCCTGGTGGAGATCGGCAGGGCGCTGTGGATGCTGGAGACGGTCATGCGGCATCCGGAGGCCGCTGAGGTGCTGGCCGAACTCGTCTCGGTGGACGCCGCCGTCACCGTCGTCCGCCGTCACCAGGAGAACCTCGCCGCCCTGACCGGAGGGTTGAGCGACCCGCTGTTCGAACAGCCGAGGACGCTGCTGGACCTGGTCCTGGACGCGGGCGTCGAGACCGGCCAGCCCGGCCACCCCGCCTACCTCCGCGCGAACGTCGAATCGAGCCTGCGCCACCTCGCGCTGGACCGGCTCGACCTGTGCTACCTCCACCGCATCGACCCCGCCGTCCCGCTCGCCGACCAGCTCGGCCTCCTCCGTGACCTCCAGGACGAAGGAAAGATCGGGCACACCGGCCTGTCGAAAGTCACCCCCGACACCATCCGCGAATCACGCGAACACCTCACCGTCGCCGCGGTGCAGAACGTCCTCAACACCGCCCACCCCCACGACCCCGCCGTGGACCTCTGCCGCGAGCTGGCCATCCCCTACGTCCCCTACCGGCCGCTGGACGCCGGAACCCTGACCACGACATCCGGTCCTGGACCCGCCCTACGCTGGCTGCTCCAGCACGGCGGCCACGTCGCCCCCATCCCCGGCACCAGCTCCGCCACACACCTCGCGCAGCTCATCACCGCCGTCACAGCCCAGGCCGCCTCATGACCGCGCCAGCACCGGACGGGCCGCCGACACCATCGCCGCCCGCCACTGCACAACGACCGCCGTCCCCGCAGCCGCGCTATGACAACTGGCGTCCGCCGATCCGCTGGACCGCCGTGCTGATCTTCGTGGAGCACGGTCGGCTCATCCTCAACCAAGCCCCCGGAAACGGCCCCTGCATCCTGCCCGGCGGCCCCGTGCCCGAGGGCCAGCCACCGGCCGAGGCAGCCGTCCACGCCATGCTCGGCCGCAGACCCGGTCTGCCGGTCATCCGCGTGCTGGCCACCGACACCACACAGATGCGGCGCCGGCAAACGCACGTACACCTGCTCGCCACCACCCCCATCACCCCGGACCAGGCGGCCACGCTCCGCCCGCTCGACGCCCGCTCCACCCCGCTCGTCCTCCCCCTCCCCGACGCCCTCGACCAACTGCGCCCGCTGGGACGCCGCCGCGTTGAAGCCGCCCTTCGCGCGCTAGTCACCGGACAGACCCTCCGCCTCGATAACGGCATTCCCGCGGCTCCGCCAGCAGCACCTCCGTCACCGCCGGAGCTCACGGCCGACGCGCTTCCCGCGAACCGTCTGGTCACCATGCACCCCCCACACGCCATAGGCCGGCAGTAAATAAGAACAAACAGCCTATGACGCGTGTTTCGGGCACGGCGGGCGACCCTGCCGCGGACCCGCCGAACACCATTCCCCCGCCCGCGACACGGCAGCGTGCGCGCCACCGACGCACGGCCAGGCGGCCGAACACGTCGCTCGGTTCGCCTTCCCCGGCCCAGTGAGCATTTTCAGCGTTGCTTCTCCAGGGTGATGATGGCTTTGGTGATGACGCTCATGCGGTTGGGGCTGACGCGGGATCTGCGGAAGATCTGCC
>NZ_JBVHLD010000019.1:195971-203542 GCF_055559175.1 Streptomyces sp. NPDC024632 | reverse complement strand
CTGGCGACGACGCCACCAAGCTCGCGCCCGCGACAGCCACTACCTGAGACAAGCAGCAGCTCAACCATGATCACGATCTACAGCTGCCGTACTAGCCAAACCGAGGGCGACACGGTGGTAAAGCTGCGCAGATCCGTGGCACTCCATGTCGACATGCATCTGGGCCAGATTATGGGTCATCCGGGCACCGGCTCCGAAAAGGGCCTTGTAGCGGGCATCGGCTGGAGCCACGGATAGGAGGAGACCACATTCATCTCTCAAAGAGACAGCCAGCGCGGACCGCAGGCGACCCCCGCCGTACTCCTCGTCCAATTGAGCGGACAACATGCTCAGATCAGTCAGCAGCCGAACGTCATCCTCACGGGCCTTGCGGACTTCGTGCGGCAGGCTGGACGGCAGCACCGTCAACTGCTCCGGCCAGGCCTCAACCGACTTTTCGGGAAGCCGGTATAGAGTGCGTGTGAGTATGGTGAATCCCAGAGCATCCGCCTCGGTACGGCACAAGTGCAGCAGCGCGTCGACGGGGTTGCTATTGTTGTCGGCCGAAACGGAGCTCGATCGCAGGTCGTGGCTGGAAGCGTCCTTCTCAAGTCCCGTATCCGCGGGATGGACCAGTCGCCGCACATGCCGACTGAGAACCTGTGCCACCAGGACGGAAACCCCCTGACGGGGCCGGGACCCGGTCAGCCAGTGCGCGACAGTGGTCCGGTCGTACGTCAGTTTCATGCCCTGGAGACGGCCCAACTGGTTGACCGCCCTCGCCAGTTCCTCTGAGGTGAGATCTGCTTCCCTGAGCAGGCCGCGCAGAGCCATGTTCTTTCTACCGGGACGGTCCATCTAATCCCCAGCCGAAGAGTTGGGCACATCATTCCGACTGACCTATGAAGGATGATTTTCCTGGTTGGTGCCCGACTCTCAGGGACAGAAAACACAGATGAATCATACCGGGAGCAGCATGAGGCGCAGTCAGAAGCAAAGAGTGGAATAAGGGAGCGCTCTCTTCCCCCCGCACGCCCCGGTGTGAGCGCCCGCACCTTTCCGCCCGAGTCCCTCTTCACGCCAGAGATGCAGAGAATCCCGCCCCATCGGAGAGCCTGCCGTGCGCGCTTCAGAGCGCGTTTGAGATCTGGCGTGTCGGCTGTTCGGGTGGCTCGTTGGGCAGGGTGTGAGCCGTGCGAGGCAGGGTTACCCGTCTGATCTGACCGACGAGCAGTGGTCTCTCATCGAGCCGTTGCTGCCGGCGCCGCGGACGGGTGTCAGGGGTGGGCGGCGGGAGAAGCACCCGCGTCAGCAGATCGTGTACGCGATCTTGTACGTGGCTGGGACCGGCTGCCAGTGGCGCTACTTCCCCAACGATTTTCCGCCGTGGCCGAAGGTGTACTGGTACTTCACCTGGTGGCACGACGACGGCACCGTGACCAGGGTCAACGACGCGCTGCGCGTCAAGGTCCTTCCAGGCCGAGGGCCGCAGCCCCGAGCCGACCGCAGGCCGATGAGCAGCGCGGCCCCACCGTGGTTGATGTCCACTGCCCACAACGCGTCCTCGGAGACCGCGAGGATGTCGCCGATCAGCTCCAGCAGAGCGGACTCGTCGTTTAGGACCCGCCGCGACAGAAGGCGCTCGCCTTGCGCGTCGATCACCACGCAGTGGTGATGTTCCTTGCCGATGTCCACGCTGGCCCAGATCTCGGGCACGGTCACCTCCGCCAGCTCGTCATCACACACAGAAGCCCAGCAGACGACCTCGCCGACGTTGTCCTACACAGCGATCGAGTTGCGTATCCCAATTAGCGGTCGAGTCGTCGCGGGGCTCCGGGCGGCCAAGTTCTTTGAGCCATCAGGCGGCGACAAGCTCACAGCCATACCCTGAACCCCCGGGTCCGACGATCTTACGAATGACCGTCTCAGACCCGCGCTTGGAAGGTAGGGCAAGCTCAGGACACGATCCGCTGCTGGAGTACTAGGTCGGCCGCCGCAAGGTCGCCGCGAGCGAGGTCGAGCTCAAGGCCTGCCACGCCTTCCTCGCTGCCGACGACACCCTGGTGGTTCCCCCCTTGACCGCTACGGCCGCTTGTTCAAGAATCTGGTCGACACAGTCGGTGAACTGCGGTGCCGCGAGATCGGCTTCTGCTCGCTGCACGAGCGCCTGGACACCATCACCCCCGGCGGCCGGCTCGTCTTCCACGTCTTCGCTGCCCTCGCCGAGTTCATCCGCGAACTGATCGTCTCCAGTAGCCGCGAAGGCCTGGACGCCGCCCGCGCCCGCAGCCGGGTCGGCAGCCGGGCCCACCATCGCCACCCCCGAGATCATCCAAGCCGCCCGCACGCTGCTGCCCCAACCCCAAGCAGTCGATCACCTCAATCGCCATGATCCTCGGCGTCAGCCCCGGCACCCTCTACAACCACACCCCAGACCTGCAGGAGCTCCCCGCCTCCGGCCGCGTTCGGAACCAGGTCACCGCCAGCTGACCGCTCCCGTTACTGGCCGTTCCGATCCGCCCCGGAGGCCCTACTGGAGGAGGTCGTTGCCCGAGACGTCGGCGCGGTTGCCCGCGGAGACGAAGGAGGAGGGGCCCGCGCCGCGGCGGTGCAGTCCGGAGAGCAGGGCGATGCCGATCGAGCCGGACTGGGTGAACAGGCCGAGGCGTCCGCTGCGCGGCATCTCGGGCGACAGGGAGGCGTTGAGCCGGACCCCGGCGGCGGTGTTGAGGACGCCGAAGGCGTTCGGGCCGATCACCCGCATGCCGTGGCTCCTGGCCTGCCGGACCAGCTCGCGCTGGCGCGCCCTGCCTTCTTCGCCGGTCTCGGAGTATCCGGCGGCGACCACCACCAGGCCCTGGACGCCCGCGGCGCCGCAGTCGGCGACGGCCTCGGGGACCCGGCCGGCGGGCACCGCGATCACGGCGAGGTCGTGGACCAACTCCCCACACCAGGCACCGCGATTCGCTCTCTCAGGCCCACCCTACGCAGGACGATGCGCAGGACTGGCTGGACACACTCCGGGCTTGGGCGGCCCCCGGCATCACCGCCCGCCTCGACGGCGCCCGCATGCTCGCCGCCATCGCTCGCGCCGCCACCGTCACCGCGGCCCTGGCCGCCACGACCAGATGAACAGTCACTGACTGTATCGCCGGGTACGAACGAGATGACGATCACGAGGTAGCACGATGAGGTGCCCCACCGCTGTCCCCAGAAGTAGGGGGGTGCCAGGGACATCTCTGGGACTTTCGGCAGCATCAACGGACATGATCGCGAAAGACATGAAAGATCATCTACTCAGGTCAGAACCGCTCAGCGCCCAGACATGGCAGGTCACGGCACCGACCGGTTTCTTCCGCGACATCTGACAAGCAAGTCGCCGCAGCATGCGGCGCGCCTGAACTCAAACCGCAGATCTCCGACGCGCATGTCCCCCGGCATCATGTCGCGGCGAGCTGCCGCGTGCCGCGACATTATCCAAAGCGACCTCTCACGACACGGATCGGCATGAGCGGGATTAGCGACGAGCAGCACCGGCGCCGTCGGCGACCGCTCGGCCCCGTGGCCCTTGCGGCTTCCAAGATCCGGACCAGACGCGGGCCAATCACGCCCACTCCCCCGGTAAGACGCTCGTTCCCGCAGGTCACAGGCCACAGCTGCCTGTACCACCAGCAGACCAAGAACCTCCTCGTCTCGTACTCCCCGAAGAAGCTCGGCTTCTTCTAGACTCCTCAAATATGGCGCCTGACCTGGCCTTTCGCCAGGTCGGGCGCCACCTTGGTGTCCTCAGCGCCGTCGGTGTACGGCGCCCGGTGTTCTCCCGACATCTCCCCCTGGTTTCCCCCCTCTGACCAGCTGTCCCGGTCTATTTCCGGACCGGGCCGCCCAAGGCCCGCCGCCGACGGTCTCCGCCATCTGCCCCCAGAGCCGCATCGATTCCTCGATGCGACCGTCGGCGTAGTCCTGCGCTCCAGCAAGGAACGTGGCGCAGCAGCTGAACATGACCTGGCTGCCCGGCCCTTCGGGCCCACTTGGCAGGATCAACACCGGAGGCCAGCCAGCAGGAGATGCCCGCGTACCGAAGGTCATACGGCCGCTTCCCGAGTATCAAGACCTACGTTGTTCGCCCCCGAGCCAGCCATAGCGAACGGCGGCAGGGGTATATTGCGAGTTTCCATCCACGGCATTGACGGCGATCTGGACGTCATCACGGGTTCTTCCGGGTACGCCCCTACGATCCGGCATCTGGACGATTCCTGTAAAATGATCCGGTCGCCGACGGCTCGCCGAATCGCTACAGATATCCTGCCAATCCGCTGACGATGTATGATCTCAACGGTCAGTCCTGCCTTGGCAAAATGCGCAAAGCTTGGAAAATCCTCAAGTGCGCCAGCGCCATGGCCTTGTCGTAGCATCACTGTGGCTGCCCGCCGCCAAGATCCTAAAAATCAAGCGCGCGATTCGGGGACCGTGGGGTGTAAAAAATGCCGCTCGCCTCATCGTCGGAGCAACAAGCGTTCGATCGCTAAAATCGGAATCACATTCGGGGTCAGCATCCCGGATGTCGATTCAATTCTGAGCAACTGCAAGTAGCGGCACTTGCGGGGCGGACACAGAAGAGACTGCACCCGCCCCACCATCGGAATTCACCAAACGAGGTGGGAATACCATTCGCAACAATAGAAATTGCGATCGGTTGCAGCCTCGACGTAGTGCGTGCGTGTGCGCGCAGCCCGACAGGCGGTAGGCGTCGCCCGCGCGCAGGGCGCGGGCGGGCCCGCCGAAGACGTCGAAATGGCGGCGCTGGGGCCAGGAGGTCCCGACGAGTCCGTCGCGAAGGTGTCCTGTGACCGGGTTCGTCTGGCCTTTGACGGTCCACAGGTGGGTGTCGCCGTGGCAGGGTTCCGATTCGGGCAGGTCCAGCTCAGGTACCCGCTGCCGGAAGCGGTCGAGGGACTCGACCAAGCGAAGGCAGTTGGCGCACATACGGGAAGCCGATGAGGGGCGCGCAGCAAGCGCCTTGCCGCAATAGCCCATCAGGTGGCCGGGAATCGGCCGGTGGGCGGCGCGCAAGGGTCAGCTGTCAGTCGCCACGGACGACCGTGAGGTGGCCTTCGGGGTCTGCTGCACGTTTGGCTGACAGGTCAGGTCAAGATGTCACCCAATCGTGCGGCAGACCCAACTGCCAGAGCTCGGCATCACCACCGCCAGCAAGCTTCCTGGCCCAATGAGCCCGGCACACCCACAACCGTGCCAGCTCCATCGCACCCGAAGGACCACGTCGTGCAGTTGCGTCTGTTCCGTATCGGGTTACCGCCCGGAGCACGCTCCGACATTGGCCCCCCAACTACCGGCAGCGTCAAACCGGTCCAGGGATAGCCACCCCCACTAGCCGGCGGCGTCACGTCGGCCGGTAACCGATGGCCGCGCCGCCCACGCGGCGCGGCCATCCCCACCCAAACGACTACGGGAGGATCGCCTCGATGCCTGCACGCTGCCACGGCGCCACCAGCCGTCTCCTCACCACTGCCGCCGGTTCACCATGACCGGGACACACACCACCGCTGCGGGTCTGCGCCCTGGGCACGAGCCATCGGTCGCCGCCGCCGTGATCCTTCATGACGGGTGCGTGCTCCTGGTGCGCCGCACGGTTCCGGAGGGCACGTTGCTGTGGCAGTTCCCCGCCGGACGCATCGAGCCCGGCGAAACCCCGCAGCATGCGGCGGTCCGCGAGACCGGCGAAGAAACGGGAGTATGCGCGACCGCGATTCGGTCCCTGGGCTATTGAACCTGAACGGGTGTTGTCGGGGAGCTGTGTGCATCGCGTTGCCCACGCTGGCTCCCGGGGAGGCGTCGCGGCAGGATGAGTGCATGACCGAGAACAACGCGGATCTGCTGGTGTTGCTACGTGAGCTGGATGATCCTGAGTGGCTGGAGTGGCCGCGGGACTTCGACCGTCGCGAGATCGCCGTGCGCTTCGGTCAGCTGGTAGACCGACTCGAAGGTGACTTCGCAGCTCACTGCACGACCGTGGCCGGGCAGGAGAATCAGGACTCCAGCGAGTACGGACGTATTCACGTGCCCGGGGACGCGACTGTGTGCGGGACCCGGATCGTCGTCTGTGTGAGCCAGTTCGGCTCACTGGCGCTGGTGTGCGCGGACAATCCTGGTGCCTTCCTCGGGACGGACGACGCGCAGGCTGAGGGTGAGCTGGACGGTGCTGACCTCGCCAGGGTCAACCGGGCGCTGGAAGAGCTCGGCTACGTCGTGGTTCCCGAGGAACTGCTGGAGAGCGACTACGACGGGCCGAGCCGACTGCACCCGCACATCCAGCGGCCCACCTGGTGGAATCGCTTCTTCGGCTACTTCTGACGATTACCCCGACAAGTTCAGGCCGGTGCCCGTCAGGCAGCCATCGATGACCTCCGGTCGGTACTGCAGCATCTTGAGCTTGCGTTTCACCGCGCGGGTGATCTGGCTGAGGTCGGCGGCGTCGAGGTTGCCGATGTCGCGTGTGACCAGTGACCAGACGCCCTCCTGCGGGTTGAGGCCCGGAAGCGTATGTCGGTAGCTGGAACACGGAGAGCCAGGCGGTGTCGGCTTCGAAGAACGCCCGCAGGAGTGCGACCAGGTGCATGCGCAAGTTGTCCCACACCAGGACGATCAGGCCGCCGAGCTGGGTGTGGGCACGGATGACCAGGTCGCGGTAGTCCTTCCAGCCGAAGCCCTTCGGTTCGTCCTTGCGGCCCCGGTACTCGCGGATCGCGTAGATCAGCCTGGACTGCTCACCGGGCTTGCAGCAGGTCATCCTGGACAAGGTCGTCATCCCGGCCAAGGGCGAGTTCGAGTTCAGGCCCCACGAGCACTTCCTGCTGCTGGGCCACTCATCCCGACACTGCGGCGACAACGAACGTCTGCGATTCGTCCTGTCCACGAACGAGCTCTTCGAGGTCGACGTTCCCGTCGGGGGCACGTTCTTCCCCGAAGGTATGTTCGTGACGGACTGACAGGGTTGGGTCGTGGGCGGACCAACCGCAGACACCTTCTGGGAACCATCCCGCGTACCGGGCCCCGACCTTGATCCGCCGCCTACACCGTCACCAGTGACTGGGGCGCGACCTGGGTCTTCGGCGGTGACCAGCGGATCGACAACGCGTGGAACGGCGTACTGACCCAAATTGGCCAGACCGTCACGGCACGGGACGCCGGATACAACGCCACCCTGGCACCCGGCGGCGCCGTTGACATCGGATTCACCGCCGCCTATCGCACAAGCAACGTCGTGCCGTACGGCTTCCGAGTCAACGGAACGGTGTGCGCGGCCGCCTGACCTTGTCAGCCGGTGCCGGCAAGGCCGGCCCCAGTCAGACTCAAAGACGCGATCATTACCGCTTTCCCCCGCATGGGGGCTCGTCCAATCGATCGCCCATGCCGGGCGTACCGGGGGGGGGGGGGGGGGGGGGGGGGGGGGGGGGGGGAACGAGGGAGGGGGGGGGGGGGGGGGGGGGAGGTAGGGGGGGGGGGGGGGGGGGGGGGTGGGTCGCCGCTTCTCTCCCGGTGTAGTCTTCTTTGTTGTTGGATTCTCATGGAGG
>NZ_JBVHLD010000019.1:75704-195961 GCF_055559175.1 Streptomyces sp. NPDC024632 | reverse complement strand
CCCTCTCCCCCTCCTCCCCCCTCCCCCCCCCCCCCCCCCCCCCCCCCCCCCCCCCCCCCCCCCCCCCCCCCCCCCCCCCCCCCCCCCCACCGCCGTAGAGCGGATGGTGCGTCAGGATACGGTGCAGGCAGAGCCGTTGAGCGTAAACGCGGTGGGCGAGGTGGTGCCGGAGCCTGTTCCCTGGAAACCAAAGCTGGTGGAGCCGCCCGCGGGGACGGCGCCGTTGTAGCCCAGGTCGGTGGCGGTCACGGTGGCGCCGGACTGGGTGGTCGTGGCGTTCCATGCGCTGGTGATCTTCTGGTCGGCAGGGAAAGTCCACTTGAGCGACCAGCCGTTGACTGCGCTGCCGCCGGTGTTGCGCAGGGTCACGTCCGTGGTGAAGCCGCCCGTCCAGGCGCTGACGATCTTGTAGCTGACGGAGCAGGCCGCACCTGTCGGCGGCGGGGTCGTGGGCGGGGCCGTGGTCGGCGGGGTCGTCGGCGGGGCGGTAGTTGGCGGAACGGTGGTCGGCGGAACGGTAGTCGGCGGGGTCGTCGGCGGAACGGGGTCCGAGGTTCCGGCGGATGCCAGCGCGTATGCCACGTCCGGCAGGAAGGTACCTGCGGCGCCGGCGCAGCCATCCGCCTCGCCTGGCGGCTTCACCCAGAGGAACGCGTCGATCGCCGCGTCGCCGGTGTTGGTCGTGGGATAGGCGCCGATCGCCCGGCCAGACGGGTCGCACCATGCCCCGCCGCCGGCTGGACCGTTACCGTTGCGGCTGGTGTCCACCACGGCGTGCAGATTGGCCGGGTTGCCGAGCGCGGCCAGCACGTTCTTGGCGAAGTTGACCTCATTGGCCGTGGTATTGAAGTTGGAGACGTTGGTGAAGAGGCCGTCGGCATTCGTCAGGATGCCGGCGCTGCGCAGCCGATTGGCCTGCTCCGAGGCACTGTTCCAAGCTGAGTGGCCGCCGTCCAGGTAGACCTTTGCGTTGGGTGCGGCGGCGTGGATGGCGGCTCCCGCCCGGGAGAGCGAGGCGAACCGGTCGGCCTGCTGCTGTGCGGTCAGACAGGTGGTCAGGGCGATGGAGTCGGGCTCCAGGATGATGATCGACCGGCCACTGCCCAGCCCGGCGGCGAAGTTGCGCACCCAGGCGTCGTACGAGGCCAGGTCCGGTGCGCCGCCTGCGGACGCGCCGCCGCAGTCACGGTTGGGGATCTCGTACACGGCCAGCACCGGCACCTGTCCGGCGGTGGCCGCGGCCGTGGTGACAGCCCGGACGTCGCCGGTGACGGTGGAGGGGCGGTAGTTGGAGAACCAGATCGCCTGCGGCTGGCTTGCGATCCGCCGGGCGATGACCGGCTGGCGGGAGTCACCGGGATTGGCGGCAACCCAGCGGACGACCTGGGAGTTGGGGTCCGCGTAGAGCTGGGTCCCGGTCGGGAGGCTGCCCTGCGCCGCGGCACCTGCGGTGATCTCGGTGCTCAGGACGATGCCGGTGGCGGCGAGACCTGCGGCTACGCCGAGCGCCATGGCCTTGCGCAGCCGCGACCCGCGCGCGGGAGCCTTGACCGCCTCGGCCGGGCGTGGGGTACCGATGGGGGGTGTCACAGTTTTCCTCCGTGCTCTCGTGGGGGGAGAGGGCCCTCAGGGAGCGAGGGCCAGATGCGACGGGGTACGTGGGAGCGCTCCCACTGCTGGATTGAGCCTAGCGAGTACGACGAGGGCCCGTCATCCCCTGCGCGGGACGCACTTTCGGGCCGGCTCACTCTGCCGCGGTCCATCTGGCCTCATCGGCAGGTCGATTCCCTGGCCACCGGACTGAAGCGGCTGACGATCCCTTCCTGGTCCTTGACCGACGACGCGACCGCCGGGCCAGGAGGCCGACCGCGGACTGTGCCGTCGCGTCGTCGTCCGGGTCGATCGTGGACAGCGAGGGGGCGCGGTATGCGCTCGTCTCGACGTTGTCGAGGCCGATCAACTTGACCTCACCGGGCACCCGCACCTCTGAGTCGGCGAGGCCGCGCGGCACGCCCATCGCCACCGTGCCGGTCGCGCAGAAGACACCGTCGAAGTCGAGGCCGTCGTGCACCATGTCCCTGGCGGGCGGCTGGCATCGGAGCTCGGGGTAGGAGTGACCTCATCGCAGCGTACGGCCGCACGCCGGGCGGTCTTCCACTTCGACGCCCACCTCAAGCGCATGTCGACGGTGGACCAGACCTCCGGCGACCTCGTGGTGCACACCAAGGGCGCACTCGAAACCCGTCGCCCGGCGCGTCGTACCCGGGGCTCTGGACAACAGGCAGGAAGCCGAAGCCGGGCTGCCCCTGGTCGGTCTGGTGGCGATGGCCGACCCGCCCCGCGAAGATGTCGCCCAGGCGGTGCAGGCCCGCGGCGAAGTGGTCGCGCTGTCCGGTGGCGCGGTGCCGCTGCCGCTGACGGTCCTGCAGATCCTCGCCATCGACCTCGGAACGGAAACGCTGCCCGCGCTGGCGTTGGGACGCGAGCCCGCCGAACCCGGAGTGATGGACCGGCCGCCGCGACCCCGCACCGCCGGAGTCATCGACCGGGCGCTGCTCATCCGCGCCTGGGCGTTCCTGGGAAGCATCTCGGCAGTCCTGGTCATGGGCGGCTTCTTCTTCACCCTCTGGCGGGCCGGCTGGCACCCCGGCGACCCCACCGGCGGCGGTACGGCCCTTCACCACGCCTATCTGCAGGCCACGACCATCACCTTCGCCGGCATCGTCGCCTGCCAGATCGGCACGGCGTTCGCCGCCCGGACCGACCACGCCTCGCTGTTCACCATCGGCCTGCGGTCCAACCCGCTCCTGCTGTGGGGCATCGCCTTCGAACCGGTCTTCACGGCAGCCGTCGTCTATACGCCCCCACTCCAGGACATCTTCGGCACCGCGTCGCTCGGCCCGTCACAGCTGGCCGTGATCGCGCCGTTCCCCTTCATCATCTGAGGAGCCGACGAACCGCTCCGGTGGCTCCGCCGCCGGAACACACCAGGCCAGAGGGCCGGGACGCCGTAGTCATCGATTCAGGGTCAGTACGCGCCTACACCCGGGCCGTGCCGCCTGCCGCACGCTTCAGCGAGCTGAAGCGTGCGGCCCGCCGTCGCAGCAGGCGCCGGTGACCCGCGTGTGGCAAAGGAACAGTGTCCGGCGACGGCAAGGTGCGGTAGAAGAGCCACTTGCCCGCTTCGATCAGGCCGAGATAGCAGACGGTCAGGGCCGCCAGCGCCGCGAAGAACCCTGCCGGCAATGGCTGGAATCCGAGGGTGTGGGCCAGCGGAGTCGACGGTAGTACGGCGCCGACCGCAGCCGCGCCGAACGCCGCCAGCACCAGGGGAAGGCTGGGGTGGCTGCGCCAGAACGGAATGCGGCGGGTACGGATGGCGAAGATCACCAGCGTCTGGGTGGCGAGTGACTCGACGAACCAGCCGGTCCTGAACTGCGTCGCACCGGAGTGGAAGACCCACAGCATGACGCCGAAGGTCGCGAAGTCGAAGACCGAACTGATCGGCCCGAAGCAGATCATGAAGCGACGGATGAACCCGATGTCCCAGTGCGAGGGGCGGCGCAGTTGCGCCTCATCGACGTTGTCGGTGGGGATGGCGAGCTGACTGGAGTCGTACAGCAGGTTGTTGAGCAGGATCTGCGACGGCAGCATCGGGAGGAAGCTGAGGAAGAGCGAGGCACCGGCCGCACTGAACATGTTGCCGAAGTTGCTGGACGTGCCCATGAGGACGTACTTGATGGTGTTGGCGAAGATCCGGCGTCCCTCCGTGACCCCGTCGGCGAGGACGTCGAGGTCCTTCTCCAGCAGGATCACGTCGGCGGCGTCCTTGGCCACGTCCGTGGCGGAGTCGACGGATATCCCGACGTCCGCGGCGTGCAGGGCGAGGGCGTCGTTGACGCCGT
Source organism: Streptomyces sp. NPDC024632 (assembly GCF_055559175.1). Taxonomy (NCBI): domain Bacteria; kingdom Bacillati; phylum Actinomycetota; class Actinomycetes; order Kitasatosporales; family Streptomycetaceae; genus Streptomyces; species Streptomyces sp. NPDC024632. The sequence continues at coordinate 192,056 of NZ_JBVHLD010000019.1, read as the reverse complement.
CACCGAGGAACGCCACGTCGTTTCCGGTGGTGCGCTGGACACGGACGATGCGTGCCTTGTCCTCCGGGCTCACGCGGGCGAACACCGTGGTGCGCTCGATCGCCTCGATGAGCTGGTTGTCGTCGAGCGTGTTCAGGTCTGTCCCGGTCAGGGCGGTGGCAGCGGGCAGACCCAGGTCGTGGCAGACCCGGACCGCCACCGCGGGGTTGTCGCCGGTGACGATCTTGACGTCGATCCCCAGGCCGGCGAGCCGGAGCAGCGCCGCTGCCGCATCGGGCTTGGGCGGGTCGAGGAATACCAGCAGGCCACTGAGGTGCAGGGTGTTCTCGTCCGGGGCGGTGGGCTTCCGCAAGCCGGGAGCCGGCCGGGTGGCGACGGCCACGACGCGGTTGCCCGCGGCGAACTCGGCCTCCAGCGCCTTCCTGGCGGTGTCCGGTACGTCGACGCAGCGCTCCAGCACGCTCTCCGGGGCGCCCTTGGTGACCAGGATCGCCGTGCCGGAGCCGTCGCGGACCACGGTGGAGACCATGCGGCGCTGGTGGTCGAACGGCAGTACCGCCACCTGCGTCCAGGCGGCGAGAGCCGTGTGCTGGGTCTGGGCCGCGGGTGAGTCCCACAAGGCGGCGTCCAGTGGATTGCCGCCCACCGCCGAGCCGTCGGCGGCATTGCTCTCGGTACTCAACAGGCCCCAGCGCAGTACCTGTTCGGGAGAGTCGTCGCCTGCGGGCACGGCGCGCATGAAGTCGATGCGCCCCAGGGTCAGGGTGCCGGTCTTGTCGGTGAACAGCATGTTGACGTCACCGAGGTCCTCGATGCAGACCAGGCGTTTGACCAGTACCTTGCGGCGGCTCATGCGCCGCGACCCGGCGGCCAGGCTGGTGGAGACGACAGCCGGGAGCAGTTGGGGGGTGATGCCGACCGCGATGGCGAGCGAGAAGAGCAGCGAGTCGATGAGCGGCTTGTGGAGCGCCACGTTGATCACGAGGATCGACGCGGTGAGGGAGCCCGCGACGTAGACCAGCAGCATGGAGAATCGGCGCAGCCCGCGCTGGAACTCCGTCTCCAGTTGGTGGCCGCTCAGCCCGACCGCGATCTTCCCGAACTCGGCATCGGCGCCGGTGGAGACCACCAGAGCGCGGCCGCTGCCGGAGTGGACGACCGTGCCCATCAGGGCGCAGCAGGCCAGGTCTGCCAGCGCCGTCCCGGCCGGAACCGGGTCCGTCGCCTTGGACACCGGCAGCGACTCACCGGTGAGGACGGACTCGTCGCATTCCAGGTCGGTCGCCTCCAGCAGCCGCACGTCGGCGGGCACGATGTCACCCAGCCGGAGGCTGACCACGTCTCCCGGTACCAGGTCGGTCACCGGAACGCTCACCGCTTTGCCGTCGCGGAAGACGATCGCCTGGTGGCGGATCTGGCTGTGCAGCGCCTCGGCGGCCTTCTCGGCCCGGAACTCGTTGACGAAGCCGAGGCCCACCGAGAGGGCGACGATCACCGCGATGATCACGGCGGCGCTGCGCTCTCCGACGCCGAAGGAGACGGCCGCGGCTGCCAGCAGCAGTCCCAGCAGCGGAGACCGCAGTTGCCGCCACAGCACGGGAAGCGCCCGCGCACGGTGCGACGACACAGCGTTAGGCCCCCATCGCAGCAGCCGCTCCGCCGCCGCCTTCGCGGGAAGACCGTCCCTGCTGGAGGCCAGTTCGCCGACGACACGGTCGGCCGGAAGACTGGCCGCCGCAGTGACCGTGTGCGGCGTCCGGGCGTCGATGCCCCCGGGCGCCGCTGTTGCGCGCCCACGCGCCCTTGGGTTTGCGTGAAATACATGCACCCGATGCGCCTCTTCCAGACAGATCAAAAACCCGCTGCCGGGGACCGGGGCATCGTGCCAACCGTACGCGTGTCACCGGTGAGTGGCCACGCGCGCCAACGTGCGGGCAGGTTCGCGGGCGTTGACATGCGACCGAAGCGGGCGTTGACACCTGAGAACTCGTAACACGATCATGAGGATGCGTTGTTGAGGCGTCGCCAGCAGATGAGTGCGCAGGCGAGTGAGACGAAGGCGTTGTGGAGGTCGAGGCGTCGTTCCCGGCGGACGGCAGGTCGCTTGAACTGGTGGAGTTGGGCGAAGGTCTGCTCGACTACGTGGCGGAGCCTGCCGAGGCCGATGATGTCCCGTGATCCCTTGCGGGAGATGACCGGCAGGATCCGGCGCTGGCGCAGTTGTCGCCGGTTGGGGTTACTGTCGTAGCCCTTGTCCCCGAGCAGGGGCGTCGCGGCGTTTGCGGGGGTGCCCGACTCGGCCGGCGACGGGCGGGATCCCGTCGACCAGGTCGAGGGTCTGGGTGACGTCGTTGACGTTGGCGGCGGTGGTGATCACGTGGAACGGAATGCCGCCGCCGTCACTGATCAGGTGGTGTTTGCTGCCGGTCGTGCGGCGGTCGACCGGCGAGGGGCCTGTCGCCTCGCCCCCATTTCCGCGCGTACGTGGGAGGCGTCCACACAGGCGCGTGTCAAGTCGATCAGGCCGACCGTGTTCAACTCGGCCAGGAGTGTGCGGTGCAGGTCCTCGAAGACTCCGGCCGCCTGCCAGCGACCCAGGCGCCGCCAGGAGGTCTGCCCGGAGCCGAAGCCGAGCTCCAGCGGCAACTGCTGCCAGGTGATGCCGGTGTACAGCACGAATAGGATGCCCTGCAGGCAGCGCCGATTATCCACAGGCCGCGGGCCCGGCGACAGGTTCGGCCATGCCGGAAGCAGCGGCTCGATCCGAGCCCACAACCCGTCATCCACGATCCACGGCTTCTTGCTCACGCCATCACGAACGGACGAATCCGTCGACAAGGCTGGCGAGGTGACGAAGTACCTCAACGAACCCACTGAGGCTGATAGGAATATTCGCGGTGAAATTAACCGGGTTGCGAATTCGCCAGCGCTTGAATCGGTCACAGGTTCGCAGTTCCAGGAGAGGCCATACAAGCCCGTGCTCCGGACTAGCGGCCCGAGCCTGAGAACATCGGGCATGCTGAGTACGCTAGGTGGCATTACCGATAGCCTCCTCATAGTCGACGTCGTTGTACAGTACCTGAGGGACGGGATGATCTATTGTGAGATTTCTGGTGGGGACTGCGGGCCTCCCCCTGTGGCGTAGCCCCCAAAACATCGATGATGCAGCGAGGTGACTGTGCCCGTGTCTAAAAAAGTATCTTCCGATGCGGAGTACGTGCGCGCAGCTCTGCTCCACTGGCTGCCCGAGTGCCTTCCCTTGGTTGAGGAGCTGGAGGCCGCTGAGGTCGAGTCGGCGCGCGACCTAGGTCTAGTTCCGCACGAAATAGGGATTTATTCGCTGCTGTCCGAGGCGTTTGTCTGGCCTGTGCTCGTCCCTGCGCTAGAGAGGCAGCTACCAGGTGACCCCGTGGTGGTGAGATGTGCTCGCCTCCTTGAAGAGCTCGTTACTTCCCCCAGTTCGGAGGTTCGTCAAGCAGTGAAGATTCGAGTAATCGAAATCCTTGCCGGATCAGGCCTTCCAATGGAAGAAATCAAGAAGAGTATCGGACCTGTAACCGCCGGTCTGGTAGCCGCTAGTAGGAATTGAGTGACGTTCGCGATTCCTGCTGAAAAGCCTGGCCGAGGGATCTTCCGCATCACGCGCGCAATGCGCTTGTGGTTGACGTACTCGCCCGCCTTCGGGAACTCGGCGGTGATCCTGGGGACGCCGTGGGTGCCGTCCGATTCGCGGTGCACTTCCCGTATCCGGGCGGCGAGGTGAGCGTCTGCCGCTTGCCGGGCTGCCCGGGCACTGGCTGTTGCGTGCTAGCAGTAGAAGTTGGAGCGGGCGATGCCGAGGATGGCGCACAGCCGCTTGACGCCGTAGCGGCGCTGGTGGTCGGCGACGAACTGGAAGCGGCTCACCAGCGCGTCTCCCCGGCGAAATACTTGGCCGCCTTCCGCAGGATCTCCCATTCCTCTTCCAGTTCGTGGACCTTCTTACGCAGGGCGGTGTTCTCCGTTTCCAACGGCGTCGGCGGTTCCGCGGGTGCCGCTGCCCGGCGTCCCCGTGGCCGGCTGACTCCGGCCGCCCGGGCCCAGTTCCGCAACGTCGCCGGGTTGATCCCCGAATCAGCGGCAAGCTGCCTGATCGCTGCCTCGGGCCGCGACTCGTACAGCGTGGCCGCGTCCGCCTTGAACTGCGGCGGATAGCTCTTCATGACCACGAGATGTCCGTCCTCAGGTCCTCAGGATCCGGTGTCTCGTGTGTCCAAGATCAGGGGTCACGGCCCGTACGCGCTTGCCCCGTCACCCCGGCGCAGACCAGCGACCTCTGCCTGCGCGGGGGCACCTGGGCGTCCGCGGGGCCGGTCGGCCACGCCGCGATCCGTTGGCCTACCGGCGTCTCAGCGACGGGGGGTGAGGCATACCGTGCCGCTCAGGTGGATCCTGGCCTGGTCGACGTAGCCCGAGAGTTCGCGTCCGACGACGGAGCCGTAGTAGCGGTGGGCGTAGTGGCTGTGCGGCTGTTCCGGGGCCAGGTCGAAGTAGTCGCCGCGGTGGATGCCGTCGCCCACCGGGGCGCCGTGGGCGTCGAGGACGTCGCCGTCGCTGGTGACGACGTACTGCCGGGTGGCGCGGCAGGGGAAGTCGCCCGGCTGGGACCGCCCCGGCGTGCGGCCGGGACCGGACGGGACGGCGCCGTTCCGGTGTCCGGCGGGGTGGAACGCGACGGCCGCGTAGCCGAGCGCCGCGATCACGACCGCGGTCACTGAGGCGGTGAGCAGGACCCGCCGCTGCCGTGACCGCGGCGCAGGGGTGGCTCCGGGCGGCGCCGGCTGTGCGGTCGGCCCGGCGGCAGGGGTCGCGGGCCCGTTGGCTGACGCCGGGCGCGGGTCAGGTGTGGCGGGCACCCCCGGGGGAGCCTCGGCCGGGGGCGTCGGCGGGACTTCGGCCGGCCCGCGGGGCGCGGCTGCTCCCGGCACTCCCGGCGGGGTGGCGGCCGGGGGGACGAGCGGGCCGGCGTCGGCGTTCTCGCCGGTGTCCGCGGACATCCCCAGGGCCTGGCGAGCGGCACGCCAGGCGGGTAATCGGGCCTCGGCACCGTCCCCGAGGGCGGTGATGATCGCCTCGGCCACCGGCCACGGCGGGACGCGCGTGCCGTTAGTCGCCTCGTTGCAGTAGGTGCTGCTGTAGCCCGCCCTGGCGGCGAGCTGGCGCACGCTCAGCCCGGATCGTCGCACGAGTGCCGCCATCAGGTCGTGCCATGCCGCGACCGGGTCCGGTGCCTGTGTCATCCCGTTCCTCGTCCCCTCGAAAGCTCTGCCCGCGTCAGGTGTCCGCCCGTGTCCGCCGGTGTCCGCGGACGTCCGCGGACACGGAGAGCTGGGCGGACACCCCCCTGGACACCTAGACCTGTCAGTGGCGCCGCTGTCCGGCGGACGCCCGGCCGCCCCGGCCCCCGGGCTCGTAGCCTGTCCGGCCCGGAACCCCGGCCGGACGCCCCGGCTCGCACCGGCGCGACGACATGACGACACCTCGACGACACGACGACACGACGACACGACATCAGGAGATCCCCCATGCGTCTGTGGAAGCCTTTCGCACTCGCCGCCGCCACAGTAGCGGCGTCCGCCTCCGTCCTGGCGGCCCCCGCCTTCGCCGCCAACGGGCAGGGCGACAAGTACACCCACTCCACCACTCTTTCGCAGCCGAGTTGCTTCATCCATGCCAACTACCCCAAGGCCGGCGTCGCTGACTGGGGATGGACGAAGCCGCAGCGCTCACCGAAGGGCGGCTCCTACCACGTGGGAGTCCGGTACACCTACCGCGGCTACGCGCTGGTGAAGGACTACGGAGCTGCCGGGGAGCCCAGTTGGGGCTTCGTCGCCACATCCTGCCTGACGGATCCGCACGCCTACGACACGCACCACCGCCAGCTCCCCGACCGTCGTGCCGTGGGCGGCAGCGGGGCGGTCAAGTCGGTGGCGATGAGCGCCCCGCACGCCGGCAAGTCCAAGCGGGGGCTCGTCCACGTGGGCACCGGGCAGGTCGGCACCCTGCGCGACGCCGGGAAGTCCTTCGCCATCGGCAACGTCCGGGCGGGCGATGCCTTCTACCTCACCACCGAGCACTGCGGTAAGCACGACACCCGTGTCTGGATCCTGGGTTACGCCCCCGCGTCCGGTCGCTGGGGCTTCGTCCAGGCCGCCCACCTGCCGGCCTGCCACTGACCTGGAGCGCGGGCCGAGGGCTCGTCCTGAGCGCCTGTCCCGGGGCCGGTCACGGCTTCAGGACGACCTTCGTCCATCCCCGGTCGCGGTCGTCGAAGTGCCGCAGGTTTCGCGGCGGTCATTCTTATCGTTCTGGGTGTCAGCGCGGCGATAAAAGGCAACGGGGCGCTGGCCGTCATCCCCCTCGTCTTCGGTATAGGCATGATCGGGGCTATAGCGTGGATCAGCCACCGCGCCTCCGCCGCTGGCAATAAATGAGTCATCGCATCCCTGATCCCACACAGGCATTCGGTCAGCTCAGCCTCGTTTCAACGCCGGAGCCCGGTGCCGGACAGGCGGTTGCCGTAGTGTTCCTCGCCTCGTTGGCAGTCGTCGTCGGGTACTACATCATCATCCGACGTCGGAAATAGCCCGTACCGTGCGGGCCGCCACCAACACCCGGAACGCTCACGCTTCCCCGATTACCGGGCGTTCCGTCGCCCGGGCCACATGATGGGTGGATGCAGATCACTCCGCGCGCCTTCGCCCATATCCGCCTCACGGTCACCGGCGTCGACCGCTCCCGCGCCTTCTACGAGGACCTCTTCGGACTGCCCGTGGCCTTCGAGCTGCCCGCGGACGCGGACGACAAGACGCGCGAGGAACTGTCGTTCCTCTACGGCGGCGTCAGCTGCCGACTCGGTGACTCCCTGCTCGGGCTGCGCCCGGTCGCCTCGGACCGCTTCAGCGAGGACCGGGTGGGCCTGGACCACGCGGCAGCGAAACAGGCCCACAGAGCCCCGCCGCGCTGCTGACGCAACTGGGCGAGGCCGTCGTGGCCAAGGACGCCGTGAACCTCAGTGAATGGGTCACCGAGCAACTGCCCACAACGCTGCGGCCCGCGTCCTGGGCTGCATCCTCCACCTCGCCGACGCCGCCTACGACGCCCGCCGGTGGTGGCAGTACGCCGCCGGTGAGGACCGCGCAGCCTCCCACTGCCTGTACCTGTCACCTGCCACGCGGCGAACCCACAGCCGCGTCATGGCTCGGCCAGTACAAGCCGCATCCCGGCCCGGCACCCCGAATCGAGCGGGCGGTATCCCGCACGGCGGGCAAACTGCTCGCCGAAGACGCCGGCCTGCCCGTGCCCAGCCTCTACTTCGCCGACCAGTTCATCTCACTGCTCGCCGCAGTCGGCGAAACCCGCCCCGGGACCCCGACCGCCTCTATGCCCTCCGCGCGCCGGCACCCAGGCGCCCACCTGGATTCCACACTGGAATCGGAGGGAATCGAGACCCGGGCGTTACCCGGTGGCGTGGACGGCCGGGGCTGCGAGACGGTACGCCGTCAGCTTCACAGTTGGTCGTCGCGCTCTGCTCGTTCGGCGGGCAGACTCGTGCGGCCACCGCCGCACGGTCGGGGTGTCACACGTAGACGAGTTCTTACAACGGCTAACACAATGAGGTGGATCGGTTTTGGTGGCCGGGTCCGGCTTATGAGTTGAGCGTTGGGCTGGTCGTTGGTGCCTCGCCGTGGATTGTGTCGGATGAGCTGTAGGAGCGGATCGAGCCGCTGCTGCCGAGGAGGGAGCGGCGGTTCTGGTTTCCGGGACGTCGGCCGGTATCTGACCGGGAGGCGCTGTCATCCGGCTCCAGTCCCTGCCAACACGAAGGAGCACCGACGAAATGGCGTGTGCGGGGTGACGGAATGAGGCCGCGTTCTCAGAGTGGGGTTGCTGCGCCGAGGTGGGTCCTTCGCTTGGCCAGCGGCCGGGGGGAGTCGGCGGATAGCGTGTTCAGTCCGCGCGAGGGGTGAGGGGGGCGTGTGCTGGTGGGGAACGAACAGTTAGGTGTTGTACTGGTCCACGGAATCGCAACACGCAGCCGTCTCACTCAATCAAGTCCACACAGGTCAACTCCATGCGATCAACTTAGTTCGGTTAGACGGGTCATCCACGGTGACAGCGGGCCCGGGGAATTTCGAAGCGGGATCCGTCCGGGCCCGGGGCCTGTGACGGCGCAGAGGGCACCGGAGAGTCGGTGGGGCGGACGCGCCTGCTGACAGGCAGGTGCTTGTCGGTGCGTATCGGAGGAGATGCCAAATGAGCGTCTGACAGGCAATAGCGGCGAACAGGGCTCATAAGGACACATCGGCCGCTAACATCGCCTGATTCCGCTTGGCCCGGGTGATCCGCCCGGCGGTCCGCGGAGTGAGCTGAGGGGTGGGACTTATGCCGGGGACACGACGTGCGCTGGTCGCAGCGGTGACAGGAATGCTATTAGCGGCGGGGCTCATGGCACCCGCGGCACGTGCCGAACTCCCGCAGGACATGCCGCAGCCGTCGGCTGCGGCATGGCAGCAGCCCGTTGAGAGTTCAGGGCTGCTCCATACGGACTTGCAGGGGAACTCCAGCGTCCAGGGATGCACGGGCAACGACAGCACAGGGCCGATAGTGCAGCGGTTCACTGCCGGTGGGTCTCCGCTTCCCGGCGCGCCCGCAGGAGCGCTGGCGTCTTGTGTCAGCATGGTGAGCGCCGGTGGTCTGACGGTAGGCATCCGCCCACGCCCGCACGGCAACGGCACCGATCCTTCGGTCGTGGCGGCGTACCAGGGCGCGGCGTTGAAGTGGACCCGCCCCATCAGCGTGACGTGCGGCCAGTCTCCTGTCGCTATCGGATACGGACAGCTCGTCCCGGGCGCGGACGGCAACATCTACGGCGCCGGCACCGCGTACACCAACTGCGGCCGGCAGGCCGTGATCTTCGGCATATCCGCGACGACCGGGGCATTGCTGTTCGCCAACCGGTCCGCGGACGCTTCCGGCATCGTCGGGGCCTACCGGCGGGGCCTGGTAGTGGAGAACTACGCCGGAGACGGCGTGCGGTACATCGACTACCACGGCAACGACATCGGCCGCGTTCGCGTGGTGTCCGCCGCTGCCGAGATGCCGCAGCGGCTCGCTGTGAACCCCGACGGCTACGTGTTCGCGTACCTCACCAACCGCAGCGGGCCCACCTCCAAACCCGACTGCTGGCGGTACGACCCGGTCAACCGCCTCGATGTGTTCAACATCAGTGGCCGCACCGGCCGTTACACCCTGCCATACTGCGCCGACCCACTCATCAACGCTTGGACCGCTGCCTCGTGGGGGGTGCCGGTCCTGCTGACTGTCACTCAGGCTGGAAGCAGCACCGACCGCCTGATCGCTGTCGATCCCAGGGGCCATCTGCTGTTCACCCGTACCGTCCCCGAAAGAGACGACGCCCGCGACCGCGCCTACGCACCGGTCGCCGTCCAAGCCGACAGCCGCGGCCACATCGTGCTGCTGCGCAATGTCACCTATAACGCGTACACCTCCACCAGCTTTCAGGTAGACACCTACAGCCACACCACCGGCGCGCCGGTGGACTCCTTCGACACCTCCGCGCTCGACTCCGGCGCAGGCGGAAACAGCAGCCAGTACGCCCTAGCCGAAGGCCGTCTCTACGTCGAACAAGTCCAGTGCACCGCCCCGGACGGGCTATGTGGCACTTGGCAGACCGTGCTGGTGTCCATGCCGCGCCCGGGGCTGGGGATGGACGAACCTCGCGCCACGCTCCTGAAATCCAGTGCGGCGCTTCCGGCGCCGGTCTCGACTGTCGCGCTGGGCGACTCCTACTCCTCTGGCGAGGGCAATCCGCCGTTCGACGCCGCTTCCCACGCCTGCGATCGTAGCCCGCAGGCGTGGCCCCGGCTGCTGGCGGTAGACGACGCGGCCGTGCATCTCGTAGCGCACCTGGCGTGTTCAGGGGCGGAAATCTCGGCGCTCAGCTCGACGTTCAAGGGGGAACCCGCACAGGTGACCACCCGTCTGCGTTCCCTTCGGCCCGCACCGAGCCTGGTCACGCTCACTATCGGTGGAAACGATGTCGGCTTCTCCCGCATCCTGACCCACTGCTTCCTCAGCGACTGCGTCCTGGATCGCACCCTCGCCCACGCGAGGGGCTACATCAGCCAGACGCTCCCGGGGAAGCTGCTGAGCGCCTATCAGCTGGTCAAAACGACAGCTCCGCATGCCCGGGTAGTCGTGGTCGGCTATCCGCGGTTGTTCCCCGCGCAGCAGTCGGCCACCATGCGGTGCGGCTGGCTCACACCTTCTGAGCGCTCCAATCTCAACGACCTGGCCGCGCAGATGGATGCCGCCACCCGGGCCGCGGCCGCCCGCGCTCACGTTACCTACGTCTCGGTCCTGAACAGCTTCGACGGTCACGAACTGTGCAGCGCCTCACCATGGGTCTACGACATCGGCCGGAACGGCGGCGACAACCGCGGCCACCCCCTACCCGCCGGACAACGCGCCATCGAATCCGCAGTACGGCGGGTGATCGACGCCGTCTGACCACCGCCAGGCCACACCGCCGGTGAGTGTCGCGAGGCTGGAGTGGCCTTGAAGGGTTCGCCCGGCCGTCCTCGCCTCAGTGACGCGCAGATCGCCCGGCTGGAGCAAGAGTTGCAGCGCGGTCCGCTAGTCCACGGATGGGCGGACCAGCGGTGGACGCCGACGCGGGTGAAGACGCTGATCGGGCCGCTGTGCCACGTCTCCTACACCGTTGAAGGCACCTGGTGGTTACTGAGACGGCACAGCTGGTCCTGGCGCAGCCAGCCCGGTGGGTGTTCGAGCGGAACGATGCGCCGAACGTCGGAGACGCCGACCTTGGCCTCATTACGCGTCTCGTAGTCCTCGGCCGCCGCCAGCCCGTAGGCCACGCCGGGCTCCCGGCGCCGCGGGAAGCTTCGTGCGTCACCGCTGCGGCGCTCGTGCTGTCGGTCGCCGTGGCACTCGGCACGGCACCGGACTGGGCACCTACCGCTGGGTCGTCGAGCGAACCTTCGCCTGGCTCCACGGTTTCAAACGACTCCGCATCCACTGGGAACGACGAGCTGACATCCTCGAGGCCATCCTCAAACTCGCCTGCTGCTTGATCACCCTGCGACAGGTCAACTCATTGTGTTGGCCGTTGTTAGTACTCCAGTCGTAGATCGTGACCTTGCTGGTCGGGGCTGGTGCGGAGATGGCTGCGGCCCCCGTTGATCACCGTGAGTTGTGTGGACAAACGAAAATCAGGCGGTGGCCGCGGGGCACAGCGGAGTGCCTGCCCGGTGGCGGGCGATGTTCGACCAGCTGATGAGTCGCGTGACGGGCCGGTTCGCTCGGGTCGAACCCCGACGTCGCGCAACCGCGTTGGTGCTCGGCCTACTCTCGGACCTGCCGAGGAAGAACTGCTGGACGCTGGCCGAGCACGCCGGCGACGCAGCCCCAGACGGCATGCAGCACCTGCTCCACCGTGCGAAATGGGACGCCGACGCAGCCCCTGACGACGTGCGCGCCTACGTGATCGAGCACCTCGCCGACGACCAGGCGGTGCTCGTGGTCGACGAGACGGGCGACCTGAAGAAGGGCACGGCGACCGTCGGCGTCCAGCGCCTGTACACCGGCACGGCCGGCCACATCGAGAACGTCCAGGTCACCGTCTATCTCGCTTACTACGCCGCCCGCGGACACGCCGCCATCGACCGAGCCCTGTACGTGCCATGCTCGTGGACTGAGAACCCGGATCGCTGCCGGAGCGCGGGCATCCCTGACGATCTGGCCTTCGCCTCCAAGCCCCAACTCGCTGCCCCCATGGTTGAGCGGGCCCTGGACGCGGGAGCTTCCGCTCGCTGGGTCGCGGGCGACGAAGTCTACGGCGATAACCCGCACCTGCAGACAGTCCTTGAACACCGTCGGACCGGCTACGTTCTCCTGCCGAACCCTTCGCTCACCCACGCCGTGCTGTCCGCGCTCACCCGACTCGATCCTGGCACGGGCGTCGACCAACTGGCGTTCGCTGCCCGGCTCGCGGCCGCCGATCCGGAGGCCGCCCCAGTTCCGTGACGGATGCTGTGCTGGGTGGGGCGGGCGATGACGCTGGGTGTCACCGGCTCCGAGGTGGGCGTGAACGCAGGCCCAAGGCGGCGTAGACCAGGGTGTTCGGTGTAGCAGCGGTGCGGGATGCGAGGTCCTCGAAGTAGATCCAGAAGTGGTTGTCGTGGACGTGTCTCTGTTGGTAGACGTATGGAGCCAGGGCGTCCCACATGCGGACGATTCCCGTACCGAAGGAGCCGACAACCATTTCCTGATCGATTATGCCGTGGGCGACGAGCCTGCCGAGGTCGTCGAAGAACATCCCTATCTTCAATGCATGGGGGCGAGCTTCGTCGGGAAGTTCGGTAACGCCGCAGTCGACGGAGTGCCGGGCTAGATCGTTCAAGACATACTTCTCATCTTCGAGGTAGGTGGACTCCGGGCCGTGGACCAACTTGAAGGCTTCGAGGATCACCGGCAGGTGGTTCCCTCCGTTGCTGAGGCGGTTCTGCCGCAGGGCCAGCAGCAATGCCAGAGAGGCGATCACTATGGTGGCGAGGTTCAGGACTATGGTCACGTCCACGGACTCTATGGAAAAGTGGCCTCGGGGCCCAGGGGCAGGGTCGCTTCGTGCCAGGGTGACCGTGGTGCCCTTGAGAACGATCAGTCGCGTTCGGCTTCGCGGGAGGCCGGTTGCCCGCTGCGGCGGGAGGACCGGCGGGTGATGCGCGGGACAAGTCTCAGCCATCAACTTGTGGGCAACCGCCAACGGCGCGAGCGCCTCGACAGCCACAGCCGTGGCGCAGTACCGCTACGACTCCGTCGGGCGGCAGGGCCGTCCGGCCAAGCAAGGCGAACTCATCGCCGTATCATTCGCTGTCCTGAGCCTCTGGGCGTGCCAGTACTTCCTGGATGGTCATGTATCGGCACACTCCAGTAGAGAGATCTACCAGGACCGGTAGATTTCCCAGCAGCCGCTCCCTTTTGCGGCCTTCGTCCAAAAAGGCTCGGGAGTTGTAGGGAATGACTGCGTGCCCGTCTTCGACGTAGGCGTGCTCCGGCTCAAGCCTCATCGTCTCCGGGTCCCGGCCTGCACCGGCCTGCACCAACAAAGCAGAGGCCGCGCCCAGCACTTCAATCATTGACAGCTCGTCAGTTCATCCTCATGAGTTAGCACTCCCCCAGCCTACCGGCTGGGCCTTTCCTAACTGGTAGTCGAGGAAGACGATATTACCGTCCACGTTGACCACATTGAAGACGTGACCAATTCTGGATCCCGTGCCTCTGGTAACAGCAATGAGAACGCGACCACCTGGGCCCCAGAGGAGTACGTCCTTCATGACGCCACTCAAGCGCGCCCCCAAATCCAAGAGGCCGACGGTCGTCAGCAGGGCCGATCCTCTCCTACCGCCCTTGGCCCCGCCAAGAACAGTTACGGCGATCTGCTGAACCAGTTGGTCTGCGGCGGCGTACTCGTCGGCGAGTTGGTCACAGCTTTGCTGACAGAGCATTTGGGGCAGTGCGGTAGAGGCCAGGTCATATTCCCCCTGAGCCACAGCGGAGAAGTCCACAATCTCGCCGCGGAGTTCGCCAGGCTCAGCCACAGCCGATCGCCTGGGACGCTCACTTCTACGGCACTCCCGGAGACCCGAAGTCCGGCGAGGCCACTGCGTCATCGAGCGGACCCGCGGAGGCGCAAAGCGCCGTTTACGAACCGATACGGCCGGTACCAAGAATATCGGGCCTGCCCGCGGTTGGCCGCGCTGCACAGGCACAAAGCCCCTTCGTAGCCGACGCGCTGGTCTGCGCCTATTGGGCGGTATGGCGTATCAGCCCATACGACCACCCCGGCCCCCGCGGACGGACGGCGTTCTCCGCTATCAGAATGGGGTTGCTGGGCCGGCATGGAGCATGGGCCCGCAGCCGAGACAGACGTCCGCGTGGACCCCGACGACCCGGCGGCTCCTGGACAGTTCGCACGGCCTCGGCTGTTCGACGGTGACCGCGACGCCACACGGCCATTTCTGCCTCGCACCTGTCCGACGGTGCGCTTCCACGGGCAGGACCGCGGTGGCAACCGGGCGCCGCGAGGACAAGTAGAGGTGCGGGCACTGCTCGGCATCTGGCGGGAGTCCGTCACCAAGATCCGGGCCATATGCGGGCCAACTCCGTAACCCTTTCGACAGGCCGGGCGCCACCTTGGGGACCTCAGCGCCGTCGGGGTACGGCGGTGAGAGGCGATTCGTTCACACGTCGAGTGAAGCAAGTGCCCTGCGAGTGACGTCGGCCGGGGCCGCAGCGATGACGTTGTTGAGCGCGTCCATGGAAGCCTGAAGGTCGCTGATGGCCTGAGCGATGCGGTCGCGTTCCTGGTGGAGGTCGGCGAGCAGGTCCGAGCAGGTGGGGACGAGACGGTCGCCGGTATCCCGCAGGCACGGCAGGACCGCGGTGATCGTGGAGGTGCCCAAGCCGGCGGCCAGCAGGCTGCGGATGCGGCGGACCACGGCGACGTCCTCCTCGACGTATTCCCGGTAGCCGCTGGGGCGACGCTGCGGATGGAGCAGACCCTGCTCCTCGTAGTAGCGCAACAAGTACACGGCCACGTCGGTACGCCGGGACAACTCACCGATACGCACAGGGACCTCCTGACAGTCGCGCGGACATTGTCCGTTCAGGCTTGACTCTCATACCCATGTGAGACTTTAGCGTCTGCGGCATGAAGGTGAACAAGGGTTTCGCGACGCTCGCCGCACTGTGCGTAAGCGTCTTCGTCGTGGGTACCTCGGAGTACCTGATCGCCGGGTTGCTGCCCCAGGTCGGCGAGGATCTGGACGTCTCCGTGGGAACCGCCGGACAGGCAGTGACCGCATACGCGCTCGGAGTCGTGGTCGGAGGGCCGCTCATGGCCCTGCTGACCTCGCGTCTGCCGCGCAAGGGCCTCGCCATCGGGCTGATGCTGCTGTTCGCGGCGGGCAGTGCGATGAGCGCGGTGGCGCCGTCGTTCGGCCTGCTCCTGGTGGGCCGCGTGGTGTCCTCGCTGAGTCACGCCGCTTTCCTGGCGCTGGCGCTGGTGACGGCGGTTCGGGTGGTCCCGGCCGAGAAGACGGGCTCGGCCATCGCCACCGTGGCCTCCGGCTTCACCGTGGCCACGCTCCTCGGAGTGCCCCTGGGGGCACTGCTCGGGCAAAGCGCCGGATGGCGGGCTCCATTCGCCGCGCTGACCGTTCTGTCCCTGGTGGGCACCGTGCTCCTGGCCGCCGTACTGCCCCGTCAGGAAGCACCGTCCACGCGGTTGCGTGACGAGATGCGCGTGGTGACCCGTCGGCCGGTCATGCTCGCCATCGCCACCACCGCGGTGGGCTTTTCCGGGGTCGCCACACTGTTCACCTACATCGCGCCGCTGCTGACCCGGGTCTCCGGTTTCTCCGCCGACGCGGTCTCCGGTCTGCTGCTCGCCTACGGCGCGGGTAGTTTTCTCGGCAACCTCACCGCCGGAAAGCTGACCGACAAGTCGATGAGCGCCACCGTACGCGGGGTCTTCGGCGGGCTCGCGGCGACGCTCTCGCTCATCCCGTTCGCCGTGGTGTGGCAGCCCACCGCCGTGGCGGCAGTCCTGGTACTCGGTCTGTTCGCCACCGCGACCATCGCCCCGCTGCAGGGACTGATCCTGCACCACGCGGGCGCCGCGCCGAGCCTGGCGGTCTCCGTCAACGTGGGCGCCTTCAACCTCGGTGCGGCAGCCGGCTCGGTCATCGGCGGCGCGATCGTCGCCGCCGGTGCTCTGCGGTGGACCGGCCTGGCGGGCGCGGTCCTGAGCCTGATCGGACTGGCCCTGACCTATCTCGTCCTGCCGCGGACACGGACATCGGCGAAGGACGCCGGACACGAAGCCTCGATCAACGCCTGATTCCCCGTCCCAGCTGCGGTACCCGGGCCGAGCGGGTCTCCCTGCCCGCCCGGCCGCTGGCGGCCGCACCCACCAGTCAACGTTCTGATCACCGGCGCGGCTGGTGGCGTGGGCGGCGTCGCCGTCCAACTCCGCCGCCGCATCGTCGCCATCGCCCCCGCCTACACCGCACCGATCGGCGCATGGCTCTCCGGCAGTGCCTCTGCCCGGGAACGCGTCATGCGCGGTCTCGACCCCGCCGGCCGCGCCACGGTCATCGCCGCGCTGTACGCCTACGAGGCCGCCCTGGAGCAGGCAGGCGGCAAGTAACGGAACGCGCAGCAGCGGGGTTGGCGGAGGGCGGCAGAGCGCGGCCACCCGGACGCTGACCCCCTTGGCTGACGCTGTCCGGAGCAGGATCAACTGGCGGCGGAGTCGCGGGCGGTGGCCGTCGTGGCGTCCGGGTGGATGGTGAAAACCTGGTCCAGGCCGATGATGCCCAGGATGCGGGCGGTGTTCGCGGGAACCGCGGCGAGGGTCATGGCGCCGCCGTGTTCGATAGCCAGACTCCGAACCGACAGCAGAGCGCTGATCCCGCTGGAGTCGCAGAAGTCCAGGCCGGCCAGGTCAAGGACCAGCAGTTGCCCCGCGGCGACCGCCAGGCCGTCTACGGCCCTGCGCAGTTCGGGTGCCGTCGCGTAGTCGAGGTCACCGGTGATCTCCAGGACGGGACCGGTGGCCGTGGCTCGGGCGGTGATCGTCAGAGGGTTCATGTCAGCTCGTCACTCGCGGTGGTGGGAAGCGGGGCGGGCATGCCGAGGGCGAGCAGGGCGGTGTCGTCGTCGAGCCCGTCGCCGAAGGAGGCGAGCAGCCCGCTCAGGGCGGTGATGAGAGCCTGCGGGCCCGTCGGCGGCTGGGCGGCGATGAAAGCACACAGAGCGTCCTCGCCGTACAGTTCACGGTCCGGCCCGGGGCGGGCCTCGGTCAGGCCGTCGGTGTACAGGAGCAGGGTGTCGCCGGGCAGCAGATCGGCGCGGGCGGCCGTGAACGGGGCCTGCGGCAGGACGCCGACGAGCAGGCCGCCCGGAGTGGGAACCCAGTCGGTGCTGCCGTCCGCGCGCTGGATCACCGCGGAGGGGTGTCCGCCGGAAGCCAGGTGCACGCCGACGTGGCCCTCATCGGTTTCCAGGACTCCGAAGACGGCGGTGCAGTAGCGGCCCTCGCCGCTGGCGTACCGCTCGTGCAGCACCGTGTTCAGGGTGGTGAGGACGGTGACCGGGTCGGCATCGTGCAGAGCGGCGGCGCGCAGGGTGTAGCGGGCCAGTGAGGTGACCGCGGCGGCTTGGGGCCCCTTGCCGCACACGTCCCCGAGGAAGAACGCCCACCGGCCGCAGTCCAGGGGGAACAGGTCGTAGAAGTCTCCGCCCAGCAGATCCGGGGATGCCGTGTGGTAGTAGGAACCGGCCTCCAGGCCCGGGATCGCGGGCAGCTGCGAGGGCAGCAGGCTCTGCTGGAGAACGGCGAGCGCCTCCTGGAGCCGGACGCGATCAGCCTCCGCCCGCCGACGCGCCGCTTCGGCCTGCCGGTGGGCTTCCTCAGCCGCCTCGCGGCCGCGCAGCAACTCCGCCTCGTAGGCGCGGCGGTCGCGGGCGTCGAAAACGGTGGTGCGGATCAGCAGGGGCTCACCGTCCCCGCTGGTCTTCACCTTCGAGGTGACCAGCACCGGCATCCGCGCCTTTCCGGCGGCCCTGATGTCCAGGGCGATGCCGCTGACCTCGCCCTTCATCTGCAACAGCGGCGCGAAGTGCGTCTCGTGATAGAGCTTGCCCCCCACAGTGAGCAGATCGGTGAACCGCATCCGCCCCACCACCTGCGCACGGTCCATGCCCAGCCAGTCCAGCAGGGTGGTGTTGATCCTCGCGATGGTGCCGTCCATCAGCGTCGACAGATATCCGCACGGGGCCTGCTCGTACAGCTCCTCCGCGCTGTCCTCCAGCAGTGAGGTGAACACCGCGTCCGTGGTGTCCACGTCCTGCTCCTCGCCCGGCTCGGGCGCCTGGTCGGTCCTGCACATCACCGGCTCGTCCCGACGAACTCGATGATCGCGCCCGCGGTGGCCTGCGGCGCGCTCAGCTGCGGGCAGTGACCCGTCGCCTCCAGCGTGACCAGGCGGCTGCCGGGGATCGCCGCGTGGACGTAGGCGCCGACCTCCCGGGGCGCGATCACGTCCTGCCTGCATTCAAGGACCAGCGTCGGCGCCGTGACCGTTTTCAGGTCCTCGCGGCTGTCGGACAGGAACGTCGTGCGGGCGAAGACGCGAGCCATGTCCGGGTCGGTCGCGCAGAACGAGGCGGTCAGCTCCTGGCCGAGTTCCGGGCGGTCCGCGTTGCCCATGATGACCGGGGCCATCGCCGCCGACCAGCCCAGATAGTTCGACTCCAGCGACTCCAGCAGCTCGTCGATGTCCTCGGCGCTGAACCCGCCCCGGTAACCGTCGTCGTCGATGTAACAGGGCGACGGCGCGACCATCACCAGCCGGGACACACGCCGCGGGGCCTTCGCCGCGGCGAGCACCCCGACCATCGCGCTGACCGAGTGCCCCACGAACGTCACGTCCCGCAGGTCCAGCTCCTCGCAGACCTCCAGTACGTCCTGCGCGTAGCCCTCCAGGGAGCTGTAACGCCGCTCGTCCCAGGCCGACGGGTCCGCCCGGCCGGAACCCACGTAGTCGAAGAGCACCACCCGGTAGCTCTCAGCCAATGCGGGAACCACCGTGCGCCACATGTTCTGATCACAGCCGAACCCGTGCGCCAGCAGGAGCACCGGCCCGTCTGCACAGCCGGTAACGGTGACGTTGTTCCTGCGACGGATATCCATACCCGCCAGTTTCCCATCCCGCCGCCCCACCCCGGGCAGCGGCCCGAGGCCGTGGCGGACTGCGGCCCGGCCGCCATCACCGCCGTCCGGCGGAGCGCCGTGCGAAGGGGGCTCCGATCCCGTTCCGCCCGGATCGGCCGCTCTGCTGTTCCCTGGCCGTCAGGGGCGAGAGCAGCCATTGGCCCGCGCAACGCCTGAGGGCACCGCAGGAGCCGAGACGTCGACACAGGGTCGCGGCTCGTGCCGTGCCGGTCAGCGGAGGCTTGCCCCCTGCGGCTCAGACAGGATCTCCGTCGGCGACGCTCGGTGTGGCGTCATGGGCGAGGTCGACCGGCGGCAGGTCGCGTACCTCGTCCTTGGTCAAGCTGAGCCGGACGTCGCCGGTGACGCTGACGACCGCGTCGATGGGGATCGCGACGCGTCGCTTTCCCCACAAGTGGCCCTCGTCCAGCAGCACATGGCTGACGTGGTAGTCACCGGTGTCCACGGCCAGGCCCTGGACCCGGCCGATCTCACCGTCGGTCGCGTGCACGGCGTCACCCCGGCGGATCTCCACCTCGCCGGTGGGAATACGGTCCCGCGTGATGAGGCGCGGCCCAGGAACCGGGAGAACGGGCCTCATGGCGACCGCGCCTGTCCCCATACCGAGTCCGTAGTAGGGGAGAGCGAAAATCTCGCCGCCCGCATAGCCCCACTCATTGTCCGGTGCGGGCACGAAATGCTTCTCGTCGGCGCTCGACAGAGCCTCGAACTCGGCCGTGGTGCAGTGCAGTGCGATCCGTGCGGCGGACTGGTCGATCAGACCGACAGGTACGAGGCGGCCGGCCGCGTGGTGGTACTTGGGCTCGATCACCAGGTGAGTGAGGGTTCTGGCGACCGGGTCGACGACCACCCGGCGCAGGACCCCGAAGGCGCCGTCCTCGTCGGAGACTTCTGCGCCGATGGTGAAGGGCCTCGTCGTGAGTGTCATGGCTTTTCCTCGTTCCGCATCGTGTGCGGACGCCCAGTGAGATCAGTGCGGGCGCCGGGGCGGTCGGTTGCGTACGTCGTACGTCCGGCCCCGCTGCGCAGTCTGTCCCGCGCACCCGCGGTCCGCGCAGATGCCGAACGGCCCTTCCAGGGGCCGAAGGGCCCTGCTCGGCAGTTCCCGTCGATCCACCGTCGCGGATGGATGCGTCCGATGGGATTATCACCTCGGATCATGGTCGACGTGGTCGAACGCCGCTACAGTTGCCGTGACGTCCGTGACCCCGGCGGCATACCGCACAGTCGATACGGACGTACCTGAGGCGAGTGAGACGATGATCCATCGCCCGACCATCCGAGTGCTTCCGAGCGAGCTTCCGGACCGGCCCTGTCGCCTCCGGACTGCGCTGTTGGCGTGGTTGCCTCCACTCGCGTAACCGGGCCGCATGCCTCGCCACAGGCTCCGCACCAGTGCCCGGGCACCGCGTGACCGGAGCGCGGCACCGCGCGGCATTCCTTCCGCAGGTTCGCTCAACTCGTGCTCAATTCAGCGCCCGCGCCCGGTGATCGGGACCCGCGCCTCGAAAAGAGGTCCGCAGTGACTCTGCGCAGAACGAAGCCGGCCGCCGCTTCCACCCGGAACCGCGAAACCGAGCGACTCCTCGCCCGCCGACGCTCGATCATCATCTGGTGCGACCGCCACCTGATCGCCATCCACGCCCTGTCAGCCCTGATGACGGACGATCCGGTCGTGGTCGAAGCCGCCATGGCCGAAGTGCTCGCCGCACCGGACTCCGTCATCACAACGCATCGGACGCGCTCTTCACCTGTCCCACCTCACGTCCCCCACATAAGGGACCGGTGCCCCGAGACGGCGTCAGTCGCGCTCGACCGGGTGGAGCTGGCGCTGATGCTGATCGGTGACCAGAGCTGCGCCGACGCCTCGCAGCGGCTCGGAGTCTCCGAACGGTCCGTCAGCGTCCGCCTGAACGCGGGGTTGTCGGCCCTGTTCGCCCCGTGCGACGGCGATTCGGTCCGCTCCGTACTCCATGGTCTCCCGACCGTCCCCGTCCGCCGCGATTGACCCTGTCCGGCGGTGAGGTCGCAAGCGGACGAACCGGTCCCCCGACGGCGCGTCTCACCGCGGTTTTCCTGACGGCCCCGCCGCGGCGGGATTCTGCCGCACGGCGATCCTGCGACCGGTGACCCGCCGGGGCACGATGGTGATCCGCCTCGAATGCGGTATCCGTGCCCGCCGCCTGTGCGGGCAGCGCGTCCGGTGCGGTTCTGAACGACACATTGCCCTGCGCAACCAGCTCCGCGACCGTCGTCTCCAGCGCGTTCGCCAACCACAGCAGGAACGTGACGCCGGGCACAGCGGCCTCCTCCTCCACAAGCTGGAGGTAGCCACCCGCGGAACCAGCCCGTCCGGCGACCTCCTCGCGACTCAGCCCCAACTGCTCGCGCCGCGGCCGCAGGAGGTCAGCCGGCCAAGGCCGTCGCCACGGGGGCCACGGGCGGGAGTTCGCTGTGCCGGGCTGTGGTGCGGAGCTCCGGAACCGTAACGACGGGGCAATGGGATTCCCTGACGCACGCGCGGGTCACCGGACCGAGTTCGGTCGGCGAGCCGTCCCTGTACAGGCTCTGCCCGAGCGTCAGAAGCAGAGCGTGGTCGCTGTAGCGCAGGAGTACCGCGACCGGCGGCCCCTCGGCCAGCACCGCCCGCACGTCAGCGCCCGGATGGGCCATCCGGACTGCGGCCACCGCGACTTGGACCAGCCTCTGCCCGGACTCCCGGTCCTCGGCCGGTGTACGGCGCTCCGCCACGGTGGCATACGGCGCACGCCGACGGACCGACGGCTCCCAGGCGTGCACCGTCACCAGGGGCACCTTGCGTGCCTCCGCTTCCCCCACGGCCCATCGCAAGGCGGCAAGGGACGCACGGGAACCGTTCACCCCGACGACGATCGGCCGCGCTCCGGAAAGTTCCCTCAGGTTGGTCTCTTGGATTTTCATAACTCCACGATGGTGCGGCGCCAGTACGGCGGCCAAGGGCCGACCGGCTCTCCGAAATGGATTTGCGGCCAGTCCTCAGGAGAATCCGGTGGACGCAGGGGGCCGCTGAGCCGGAGAGGAGGGACCACCCGGCCCTACCGACGACGATCTGGCGCGGCGACGATGCGGATATGAACTACAGGACGGCACAGACGAGTTGGACGAACGGGAGCGTCTGAGCGCTGCTGATACGACCTCCACCGGTCACATCCTCTCCGCCCGTCACGCACTGCCCGCGGTCCTGCCGGTCGGTATGTCCTGGACCAGGAATCCGCCATCCTTTCTGAGGAGCAACGCAATGGCACTTCTGATTTTCCTTCTCGTCATCGTGGTCATCCTGGCCATCGTGGCCATCGCCATGGCGGTCAAGGTGATCAAGCAGTACGAGCAGGGAGTTCTGTTCCGGTTCGGGCGGCTGGTCGGTGCTCGTCCGCCGGGGCTGCGGTTCATCGTTCCGTTCGTCGATGTCCTGCACCGGGTGTCGCTGCGGACGGTCACCATGCCCATCCAGTCCCAGGGCATCATCACCCGGGACAATGTGAGCGTCGATGTGTCGGCCGTCGCCTATTTCCGAGTGGCGGACGCCGTGAAATCGGTGATCGCGATAGAGAACGTGAACACGGCGATCAATCAGATAGCGCAGACGACCCTGCGCAAGGTCGTCGGCCAGAACACCCTCGACCAGACGCTGTCGGAAACGGACCGGATCAATCTGGACATCCGCGAAATCCTCGATGTGACGACCACCGAATGGGGCGTCGAGGTCACCCTGGTCGAACTCAAGGACATCCAACTGCCCGACAGCATGAAGCGCGCGATGGCCCGCCAGGCGGAAGCCGAGCGGGAGAAGCGAGCGAAGATCATCAACGCCGAAGGCGAGTCGATGGCCGCCGCCGCGCTCGGCGACGCCTCGGACATCATGATGGACCACCCGCTGGCGCTCCAGCTCCGCAACTTGCAGAGCCTGGTCGAGATAGGCGTCGACAAGAACACGACCGTGGTCTTCCCCGCCCCCCTCATGAGCACCATCGGCGAGCTCGGATCCTTCCTCGCCCGTGAGAAGGCAGCCGCCGCGGCCCCCGTACCGCCGACCGGCATGGTGAAGACCGTCCCCGTCCCCGTACTGAACGGCTCCAACGCCAACGCATCGGTGTGATCGACCGGTAGCGGCAGCCCGACGTGGACCGCCGGACTGCCGCTGCCGAGCCCCCAGCGTGGGCCGTCGTGAACAGAGGCGAGGAGGAACTCAGTTGAGTACGCAGGTGCACGATGAGGCGTCCGGAGAAACCTCGCACCCGACGAGTACGCAGAAGACGGCGAAGAAGCGGCAGTTCGGACTGCCGACGGCCACCGCACTGGTCATCGGATCGGTGATCGGCACGGGAGTCTTCGCGTTGCCGAGTGCCTTGGCGCCGTACGGCCCGATCAGTCTGGTCGCGTTCGTCCTGGTCACCGTAGGCGCTCTGGCGCTGGCGTTCACCTTCGGGTCGCTGTCGAAGAGAGTGCCGGGTTCCGGCGGCCCGTACGTCTACGCCAGAGACGCCTTCGGGGACTTCGGCGGCTTCC
Source organism: Streptomyces sp. NPDC024632 (assembly GCF_055559175.1). Taxonomy (NCBI): domain Bacteria; kingdom Bacillati; phylum Actinomycetota; class Actinomycetes; order Kitasatosporales; family Streptomycetaceae; genus Streptomyces; species Streptomyces sp. NPDC024632. Next base: position 168,628 of record NZ_JBVHLD010000019.1, on the reverse strand, counting down.
TCAACGCGTGGTCCTACTGGATCACCGCCTGGGCCGGCAACGCCGCGATCGTCGTCGCGTGGGTCGGATACGTCGAGGTCTTCTGGAACACCGGGCACGCCAAGCTCTGGTCCGTCGTGATCGCCATGGTGGGTCTGTGGATACCCGCGGTCATCAATCTCTCCGGGGTGCGGAACATCGCCATCACGCAGAACGTCACGACCGTGCTCAAATTCATTCCCCTGCTGTTCATGGCCACCGTCGGGCTGCTGTTCATCAAGGCCCACAACTTCGGGCCGCTCAATCCCACCGGCACCTCGGCGACCGCGGCGATCTCGGCCGCCGCGGCCATCGCGCTGTTCAGCTACATCGGCATCGAGACCGCCTCGGTGGTGGCCGGCCGCGTACGTGACCCTCGGCGCAATGTCGGACGGGCCACGGTGCTGGGCACCATCGGCTGCGCCGTGGTGTACATCCTGGGCACGGTCACCGTGTTCGGCACGGTCTCCAACGCCGCCCTGCAGAAGTCCACAGCGCCGTTCACCGACTCGGCCGACGCCATCTTCGGCGGCCGTTGGGCCGGCCAGACCGTCGCCGTCGCGGCGATCGTCTCCGGCCTGGGTGCTCTGATCGGCTGGACCCTGGTCGTCGGCGAAATGCCCATGGCAGCCGCGAAGGACCGCCTGTTCCCGGCGGTGTTCGCCCGCGGCCGACGCGGCATACCCGCGTTCGGCATCATCAGCTCGACCTTCCTCGCCTCGGTCCTGACCGTGGTCAGCTACACGCGCTTCGAGAAGGTCTTCACCACGCTCGTCCTGCTCTCCGTGGTCACCGCCGTCATCCCCTATCTGTTCAGCGCGGCCGCGCAGTTGTACTGGCTCCTCACGCGCGGCCGGCAGACCCACTGGCAGCACCTGGTCCGCGACTGCGGAGTGTCCGCGGTCGCCCTCGTCTTCTCCTTCTGGTCGCTGGCCGGCAGCGGGTACCAGGCCGTCTACTACGGCCTGTTCTGCGTCCTGCTGGGTCTGCCCGTCTACATCTGGCTGAAGTCGGGGCGGGGCGAGTACGGCGAGAGCCTCGTCGTGCCCTTCGACAGCGCCGCCCTTCCCGAGGTCCCTGAGACCCCGGTGGGCAGTCGGCTCACCCCGGCGCCCGCCACCCGCACCACCGACACCGGAGAGATCCCGTCATGACGCGACCGACACAAGCTGTTCCCGCCGCCGAGCGCCCCGCCGACCGAGCCGCCGGGCAGACCAGGTCGACCCGCACGCCGGGAGTCCACTCCGAAGTCGGCCAACTGCGTGAAGCCGTTGTCCACCGTCCCGGGCTGGAACTCAGCCGCCTGACTCCCGGCAACTGCGACCAACTGCTCTTCGACGACGTGCTGTGGGCTGCCAGAGCCCGCGAAGAACACGACGCGTTCACCCAGGCCCTCCGCGACCGCTTCGTCACCGTGCACCATTTCGACGTACTGCTCGCCGAAACACTGGCCCTCCCCGAAGCCCGGGCGTTCGTGCTGGACCGCGTCTGCACGGCCGAACAGGTCGGACCCACCCTGGCAACCCCGTTGCGGGCGCTCGCCGACGACACCGACTCCGCGACACTGGCCGAGCTGCTCATCGGGGGCGTCACTCGCACGGACCTGTCACCGCTGCGGGTACGCAGCCTGCGCTGGCAGACCCTGGACCCCGACGACTTCGTACTGGCGCCCTTGCCCAACACGCTCTTCCAACGCGACAACTCCGCCTGGATATACGGCGGCGTCACCATCAACCCGATGGCCAAGTCCGCCCGGCAGCGCGAATCGCTGCACAGCAGGGCTGTGTACGACTTCCATCCGCTCTTCGCCGACCGCACGTTTCCCCGCTACTACGGAGACGACGACAGCAATCACCAGCCGGCCACCTTGGAAGGCGGTGACATCCACGTCCTGGGGCGAGGCGCCGTCCTGATCGGAATGGGAGAGCGCTCCACCCCCATGGGCGTGGAAATCCTGGCCCGAGAGCTCTTCCGGACCGGTCAGGCCACCACCGTCATCGCCGTGCAGCTCCCGAAGTCCCACGCGTTCATGCACCTGGACACCGTCCTGACCATGATCGACACGGACACCTTCGTCCGCTACCCCAACCTCGACCCGAAGGACATGCGCACCTGGGTGATCGAGCCTGCCGACCCGCACGAGGTCGTCGAGCACGACACCGCGGCGCTGCACGTGGAGCAGCGCGACGACCTCTTCGCCACCATCGCCGACGCCTTGGGCATCGAGAAACTACGCGTCCTGTCCGCCGAGGAGGACGCGCGAGCCGCCGAGCGCGAGCAGTGGGACGACGCCAACAATTTCCTCACCATCGCCCCCGGCATCGTCGTCGGCTACGAACGCAACACCGTCACCAACAGCATGCTGCGCGACAACGGCATCGAGGTCATCAGCATCCCCGGCAGCGAGCTGGGCCGAGGCCGCGGCGGAGCCCGGTGCATGACCTGTCCCACTCAGCGCGACGGCATCTGAACCGCCTCCGCCCCGCCCGCACGCCGCCGTACCGCTCAGAAACGAGGTCCGCCCCATGACGACGACCACCGCCCCGACCACCGCCTTTCGGCATCCCGGTTCGCTCCTGAAGGAGACCGACCTCGACAAGCAGCAGTTCCTCGCGCTGATCACGCGCGCGGCGCAGCTCAAGCGCGACAGGGCCGGCGGCACCGAACGGCCCGCGCTGACAGGCCGGAACATCGCGCTGGTCTTCGAAAAGAGCTCCACCCGCACCCGCTGCGCATTCGAGGTCGCCGCACACCAGCAAGGCGCCCATGTCACCTACCTCGGGCCCGAGGGCTCCCACATCGGTCGTGAGGAGTCGGTACGCGACACGGCGCGGGTGCTGGGCCGGATGTTCGACGGCATAGAGTTCCGCGGTTTCGCCCAGGACACCGTGGAGCAGCTCGCCGACCATGCCGGCGTCCCCGTATGGAACGGGCTCACCGACTCCTGGCACCCGACCCAGACGCTGGCCGACGTGCTCACCATGACCGAGCACCACCCCGGCCCCATGTGGCAGATCGCGTACTGCTTCCTCGGGGACGGCCGCAACAACGTCGCCCGTTCGCTTCTCGTCACCGGCGCCCTGCTGGGCATGGATGTGCGGATCGCGGCGCCGCGCGAACTGTGGCCCCCCGACGACGTCATCGCCACCGCCCGGAACCTCGCCACGAACAGTGGCGCGCGCGTCCTGGTGACCGAGGACGTCGAGCAGGCCACAGCGCGCGCCGACTTCGTCTACACCGATGTGTGGGTCAGCATGGGCGAGTCCGACGAGCAGTGGAAGACGCGCATTCCGCTGCTCCTGCCGTACCGCGTCACCGAGAAGGTCCTGCTCGGCTCCGGCAAGCCCGACACCAAATTCCTGCACTGCCTGCCCTCGGTCCACGACAGCAGCACACCACTCGGTCAGCGCCTCAACGACCAGTACGGGCTCACCGGCGCCGAGGTCACCGACGAGGTCTTCGAATCCGCTCGATCGATCGTCTTCGACCAGGCGGAGAACCGCCTGCACACCATCAAGGCCGTCCTCGTCGCCGCGCTGGGTGACTGAGGTGCGCATCGTCGTCGCACTCGGCGGCAACGCGCTCCTGCGTCGTGGCGAGAAGCCCGATGCCGCGCTCCAGATCGGTCACATCCGCGCCGCGGCTGAGGCCCTCGCCCCGCTCGCCGCCGAGAACGAACTGGTCATCTGCCACGGAAACGGACCGCAGGTCGGCATGCTCGCGCTCGAAAGCGAGAGCGACACCTCGTTGACGCGCCCCTACCCGCTGGACGTACTCGTCGCCCAGACCCAGGGAATGATCGGCTACTGGCTGGTCCAGGAACTGCGCAACGCCGGAGTGACCAAGCCGATCCTCAGCATCGTGACCCAAACGGTCGTGGACGCGGAGGACCCGGCCTTCGCCAGACCGACGAAGTTCGTCGGACCGGTCTACGACCAGCCGCAGGCCCGCCTGCTCGCCGAACTCCACGGCTGGGACATCGCCCCCGACGGCGGACGCTGGCGACGCGTCGTGTCCTCGCCCCACCCGCAGCGCGTCCTCGAACAGGGCACCATCACCCACTTGCTCAGGCAGCAGTCCGTGATCATCTGCGGTGGCGGCGGCGGAGTACCGGTCGCCGAAGACGACGCCGGACGGATCCACGGCGTGGAGGCCGTCGTCGACAAGGACTTCACCGCGGCGCTGATCGCCATCAAGGTGAACGCCGACCGGCTGCTCGTCCTCACGGACGTGCCGGGAGTGATGGAACACTTCGGCACACCCCAGGCGATGCTGCGCAGGCGGATCAATGTGGACGACATGAGCCGGATATCCGTCCCTGACGGCTCCATGGGCCCCAAACTCACCGCCTGCGCCCGATTCGTCACCGCGACCGGCCGGAAAGCGGCCATCGGCTCGCTGTCCCAGGCCGCCGCGGTCCTGAACGGCAGCGCCGGGACCACCATCGCCGAACACCGGCTCGGACAAGTGGACGCGCGCTCCCGAAACGGTGGCCGACGCGCCTCGGTGGACGGGTGACTCGAAGGAAGAGCGGACGGTCGGCTGAGACCGAACAAAGGGCATGGCCCGCACAATTCGAGCTTGAGGTCCGAGCTTGAGATCCGAGCTTGAGATCCGAGCTTGAGATCCGAGCTTGAGATCCGAACGCAAACGATCAGCAGGAGTTCCGATGAGAGATCTGCCCGTGGACCAGACCGACCGGATCGTCGTGGGAGTGGACGGCTCCGCCGGGTCCGAGGCCGCGCTGCACTGGGCGATGGAGTACGCCCGACAGGTGGGGGCGTCGCTCTCGGCGGTCGCCGCATGGCAATACCCCAGTATGTACGGATACTCCTGGGGCTACCTGCCGTCCATGCCCGACGGCGGAAACTTCGCCATTTCGGCCGAGAAATGCCTGGAAGAAACCGTCGCGCGCGTCGTGAAGAACCAGAACGGCAGCATGGTCCAGGTGGCAACCCACTCGGTGGAGGGGCACCCGGCACAAGTCCTCACTGACGCCGCACGCGACGCCCGGCTGCTGGTGGTGGGAACCCGGGGACACGGCACCTTCGCCGGCGTCCTGCTCGGTTCCGTCAGCCAGCACTGCGTCCAGCACGCGTCCTGCCCCGTCGTAGTCGTTCCGCAGCCGGTCGCGACCAGCGACCCGGCCGACGAATAACCTCGCAGGAAGCAGGTGATCCCGCCTCGATCAATCACACACCCGTCGGATTCCCCGACATACCCTCGCGGTAAGGCTTCGCCCTAGCGCGACCCCCGCCCGGTTCTCGCATTGACATCGCGTGTCACGGCTCAGCCGACCGCCGCGCCGCAACCTCGCGCCGGGTGACAGTTGTCGCGATCGGTCGCAGGCGCCGGAGCGCGGCGACGCCGGTGAGCCGACTGCGGAGTTCGAACGCTCGCGCAAATCCCGGGAGCACGGGTGCAGCACGGGCGGCGGATGAGCGGGGTGAGCCCGCCGGGGCCCGGTGGGCGGCCGGACGGTTCGGTCTGGGTGAAGCGGCTGACGGTGGGGTCGTCGTACCGGGCGCCCATCTCGTACAGGCCGGTGAGGTCGAGGTAGGTGCCTTGGAAGCGGTAGGGCTGGGGGACGGTCTCGGTGGTGGTGGGTCCCTGCTCGGGGCTTCCGGCGGAGTCGTAGCGGTAGTTGTCGACCCGGTTGCCTGCACTGTCGGCGAGGGCGACGTCGGAGCCTTCTGCGTCGGTGAGGAGTCCCCCGACTGCCTTGCGATGTGGTCTCCGCTCCCGCTGCCAAACCGATTCCGCTACCTCGGCGTCGACGGTTGGCCCGTTGATCATGCATATGCCAGCAAGGTACGTTCCGGGCCCGGCTCCGCACTGGCAGGGCCAGGGGGCTTCCGAGGGGGGATATACGCATGCTCAAAAGTCATAGACCTGCGGTGGCGGCCGTGCTTGCCACGGTGGTTGCGGGCTCGCTGGTGTGGGTGTCCGGGGTAGGAACCGCACCGGCCGCATACGCGGCGTGCACCAACACATCGCCGGGAGGCGGCGGGTGTGGCAGCACGCCCACACCCAACCCGAGCGACACAGTCAACAAGCCGACCGGCACGGTGCCAGCACCGTCGGGCGGCCCGACGGTGACGCCGTCACCCGATCCCACGACGCAGGTCCTGTCAGGACCTGCGACTGCGCGGGGAAGCTTCACCACCGGTTCGGGTGCGCCACTGGGCGGTGCGCCGGTACGGCTGACGGCGGTGGACTCCGTGCCTGCGGACGGCACCTCCGCGGCCCCGACGGTGGTAGGCACCGCGACCACGGCATCGGACGGCACCTGGTCCTTCACCCTTTACACCACTGTCGGCGAAGCACACGCGTACTACGACGCCACCGCCGCATTCGAGTACAGCACCACCTTGTCCAGCACCTGGGGCGTGGCCACCAGCATCGACGGCAAGTACTGGTCGGTGAAGGGCAAGATCTCCCGCAAGAGCACCATGGGGCGGGCAACCGGTTTCGCCGGCAAGGGCCCGTACTGGGCCCAGCAGTTCCGTGTCCCGATCCAGTACCAGGAGCGCGACCACGAGCTGCTGTGCCCCAACGGCCGGACCGTCCACAACTACTCGATCGTCCCGATCAAGTACATGGTGCCCTCTGGCGGGGCGGTCAGCGCCTTCGGCAGTGACGTGCGCAGCCACGACGGCTACAACGCCTACTCCAAGTCCAAGGCGGCCAACAGGGCGAGGTTGAGCCCGGGGGCGTATTACACCGTCACCGCCGGCACATCGGTCACCTACAGTTTCGCGGTGAAGGTCTTCAACGTCGAACTCAGCCTCGACACCGACTTCAACAAGAATCACTTCCAGAAGATCACGGCAGGAAACGGCCCCCAGGAACACGACATCTGGGGCGCCAAAGGACCGGTCTGGAGCAACCCCGGTGTCCTCTACTCCTTCTAAAGCGCTTACCGCCGCGGCAGCAGTGCTGCTGGCGGCGGCCTGCGCCACCGGCAGCAGCGGACCACGCACAGGCACGGCGCTGCAGGGCGGCGGTCCCGCCATGTTCGGCACCTCCGGCTACCCCCACGCCAAGACCGGCGTCACCTACTACTTTGCTTTCCCGCTGCTGAGGAACACCAGCAAGAAGCCCGTAACACTCGTGGCCTTCACCGCTGAATCGGTTCCGCCGCAGGTCAAAGTCCTCGGCTACCCGGTCTACTCGGTCAACGACACCGACGGATACCTGCTGGAGGGCAAGGACTCAGACTTCGCAAAAAAGCCTGACTACGCAAAGAAGCCACTGACCATCAAGGCCGGTGCGACCAGCCCCTACTACGCGACAATCCGCGTCCAGGCCAGCGGGAAGCTCGCCCACCACATCAAGGGCTGCGACATCACGTACCAGCAGAATGACCACACCTACCACCAGCGCTTTCCCTGCGACTACGCACTCGACATGCCCTGACACCGCACGACAGCCGGGCCCGGCACGCGACACGACCCCGCGCGCCGGGCCCGACCACGAGCCGGATCCAGTGGCGGCGTACCCGCCGGGGTGGCTCGACCACGACCGGTACGAGTCCCAGACCCAAGCACGGGAGCGCCAAGAGAACGCGGAGCACCGCGCCCAGGTGCTCGTCCAGATCGGCCCCACATTGGCGGACGCCGCGCCGCACGTCAGAAGGTTGTGGTCCGAACGGGCGCTTGTCGAACATCCCCATGTACGTGGCCAGGTTGGACCGGGGAGTCCGGCCGATGGGCGTACTCCCCCAAGAAGCTCGGCTCCTTCTCGACCGGCAGCAAACGGTGCCCGGCCACCATTTTGGGGAAGAGCTGTGAGCGCTAACAAGCTGGTGCAACGCACCGGACTCTGCCGGGATTGACATCACCACTGCCCCATGGAATCGAAACTTTCGGTGCCTCGGACGTGCTCAGAAGCCGTCCAGCTATCACCCTGACCAGCAATAGTTTCCGAAACTTCTCCGAAAGTGTTGACACGTTTCGCGGGCGTTTCCACACTGAGTCCCCGAGGCGACGGCCCTGCCGACTCGGTGGAGCCGGAACGGTCGACGCCTACGAATCCGCGGGCGTGTCCCGCGTGTCCCCCCACGTTCTGTGAATCGGTTACGGAGGCTCTGCGATGAGCACAAAGGCCATACCCCCACCCCCGCCCGGGACCCGACGACGGCTCAGCCGTGTCCACCGGGCCGTCGTCGCCGTCGCGACCGGCTCGGTCGTGGCGGCCACGGCGGTCCTGGTGGCGGCGGCTCCCTCGGGCGCCGCCGCGACGTCCCTCGGCGCGGCAGCCGCGCAGAGCGGGCGGTACTTCGGCACCGCCATCTCCTCGGGCAAGCTCGGCGACTCGGCCTACACGACGATCGCCGACCGCGAGTTCAACATGGTGACGGCCGAGAACGAGATGAAGATCGACGCCACCGAGCCCCAGCAGGGCCAGTTCAACTTCAACGGCGGCGATCAGGTCTACAACTGGGCCGTACAACACGGCAAGCAGGTACGCGGCCACACCTTGGCCTGGCACAGCCAGCAGCCGGGCTGGATGCAGTCCCTCAGCGGCAGCGCGCTGCGCCAGGCGATGATCAACCACATCAACGGCGTGGTTGGTCACTACAAGGGCAAGCTCGCCCAGTGGGACGTGGTGAACGAGGCGTTCGCCGACGGCGGTTCCGGTGGACGACGCGACTCCAACCTCCAGCGCACCGGCAACGACTGGATCGAGGTCGCCTTTCGGACGGCGCGGGCGGCCGATCCGAACGTGAAGCTCTGTTACAACGACTACAACATCGAGAACTGGAACGACGCCAAGACACAGGGCGTCTACAACATGGTCAAGGACTTCAAGGCCCGCGGCGTTCCGATCGACTGCGTCGGCTTCCAGTCCCACTTCAACAGCGGCAGCCCGTACAACAGCAACTTCCGTACCACGCTCCAGAGCTTCGCCGCCCTCGGCGTCGACGTGGCCATCACCGAGCTGGACGTCCAGGGCGCGTCGCCGACCACGTACGCCAACATCACCAACGACTGCCTGGCGGTCTCGCGATGCCTCGGCATGACGGTATGGGGCGTCCGGGACAGCGACTCGTGGCGCAGCCAGGACACGCCGTTGCTGTTCGACAACAGCGGCAACAAGAAGGCCGCGTACACAGCCGTCCTGAACGCTCTCAACGCGGCCGGAGGTGGCACGACCACGCCTCCCACCACACCTCCGACCACGCCCCCGACCACTCCTCCCACGACCCCGCCGGGCGGCGGAAGCAACGGTCAGATCAAGGGGACGGGTTCGGGGCGGTGCCTGGACGTGCCCAACTCCACGACGACCGACGGCACGCAGGTCCAGTTGTGGGACTGCTCCGGCGGCAGCAACCAGAAGTGGACCTTGACGTCGGACGGCGAACTCAAATCCCTCGGCAAGTGCCTGGACGCGGCCGGCACCAGCAACGGCGTCAAGGCGCAGATCTACTCCTGCTGGGGCGGCGCCAACCAGAAGTGGCGCCTGAACTCCGACGGCTCCATCGCCAGCACCCAGTCGGGACTCTGCCTGGACGCGGTCGGCACCGGGACCGCCAACGGCACCCAGATCCAGATGTACTCCTGCTCCGGCGGCAGCAACCAGAAATGGACATGGGCCGGCAACTGATCGCGCCCCACTTCATCCGATGAGGTGAGGGACGTCTTCCGGCGCCATGGGGCCGCGCCGGAAGACGTCCCGTCGCGTGGAGAGACGGGGCCCGCGCGGCGCCCGGAGCACGGTCGCCGAAGGGGCCATTCGTGATCCGCCGGACAGAACCTAGGCCCGGTGGCGGCGCCTGTCGCGCGAATGCGGGCGCGATCGGGTAGTCAGGAACAGTGGACAAGGACGCGACCGACCCCTTCGTGCATGTCCGGGGCGCCAGTGAGAACAATCTGCGGAACATCGATGTCGACGTTCCGCGGGACGCGATGGTCGCCTTCACCGGCGTCTCCGGTTCGGGCAAGTCCTCGCTCGCGTTCGGCACCCTCTACGCGGAGGCCCAGCGGCGCTACTTCGAGTCCGTGGCACCGTACGCCCGAAGGCTGTTGCAACAGGTCGGCGCTCCGCATGTGCGGGAAATCACCGGACTGCCACCGGCCGTCGCCCTGCAGCAGCGACGCGGCTCCCCCAGCTCGCGCTCGACGGTCGGCACCATCACGACGCTGTCCAATCTGCTGCGCATGCTGTACTCCCGCGCCGGCACCTACCCCCCGGGGGCCGCGCGGCTGGAGGCCGAGTCGTTCTCACCCAACACCGCGGCAGGCGCCTGCCCGCAGTGCCACGGACTGGGCGTCGTGCACGACGTCGCCGAGGACCTGCTGGTCCCGGACCCCTCGCTGAGCATCCGCGAGGGGGCGATCGCCGCCTGGCCGGGCGCCTGGCAGGGCGCCAACCTGCGCAGTGTCGTGAGCGGCCTGGGGATCGACATCGACCGGCCGTGGCGCAGGCTCAGGAAGAAGGACCGGGACTGGCTGCTGTACACGGACGAGCAGCCCTCCGTGTACATCCAGCCGCAGGAGGACCGCGTCGACTACGGCTACCAGGGCACGTTCTGGAGCGCGCGCAAGCACGTCATGCACGTCCTCGCCGACTCCAAGAGCGACAAGATGCGCGAACGGGCGCTCCGGTTCGTCAGGAGTGTGCCCTGCCCCGAGTGCCACGGCAGCGGACTGCGGCCCGAGGCAATCGCGGTGACCTTCGCCGGACGTTCCATCGCCGAGATCAACGCGATGCCGCTCACCGAGGTCGTGGCGCTGCTGCGGCCCGTCGTGGGGCGGTCCGAGGCCGACGCCACCACGTCGACCGCCCGGTCCGGGGAGACGACCGAGGCCGCGGTCCGGATCTGCGGCGATCTCGTCGCGCGGATCGACGTACTGCTCGACCTGGGCCTGGGATATCTCAGCCTCGGGCGCCGCTCGACGACCCTGTCGCCCGGCGAGGCGCAGCGCCTGCGGATCGCCACCCAACTGCGCTCGGGGCTGTTCGGCGTCGTCTACGTCCTCGACGAACCCTCCGCCGGGCTGCACCCGGCCGACGCGGAACCGCTGCTGGACGTGCTGGACCGCCTCAAGGCGGCGGGCAATTCGCTGTTCGTCGTGGAACACGACATGGACGTCGTGCGGCGGGCGGACTGGGTGGTGGACATCGGCCCCGGCGCGGGTGAGGGCGGCGGACGCGTGCTGTACAGCGGCCCGGTCGCCGGTCTTGAGCGGGTCGCGGAGTCGGCCACGAGCCAGTACCTGTTCGGGCGCGCTCAGCCGCTCGAACACCGCCCGCGCACACCGCACGGCTGGCTGCGTCTGAGCGGCGTCTCACGCCACAATCTGCGCGATGTGTCGGTCGACGTGCCGCTGTGCGTGCTGACGGCGGTGACGGGTGTGTCCGGTTCCGGGAAGTCGACGCTGGTGACGCAGGTGCTCGCCGAGGTCGTGCGCGGCCACCTCGGGCTCGTACCCGAGGAGCCCGACGAGGCGGAGCTGGAGGTCGACGTCCAGGACGCGTCGGGGGTCGAGTCGTTCGACCGGCTGGTCCGGGTCGACCAGCGGCCCATCGGCCGGACTCCCCGGTCCAACCTGGCCACGTACACGGGGATGTTCGACGCGGTGCGCAGGCTGTACGCGGGGACGGAGGAGGCCAGGGCGCGCGGCTACTCGGCCGGGCGGTTCTCCTTCAACGTGCCCGAAGGGCGGTGCGAGACCTGCCAGGGCGAGGGATTCGTCGCGGTGGAGCTGCTGTTCCTGCCCGGCACCTACGCGCCGTGCCCGACCTGCCGGGGCGCCCGCTACAACGCCGAGACGCTGGAAGTCACCTACCGCGGCAAGAACATCGCGCAAGTGCTGGGAATGTCCGTCGACGACGCCGCCGGGTTCCTGTCCGCCGTCCCGGCCGCCTCCCGCAGTCTGGAGACGTTGCGCCAGGTGGGACTCGGGTACCTGCGGCTGGGGCAGCCCGCGACGGAACTCAGCGGTGGCGAGGCGCAACGCATCAAACTGGCCACCGAATTGCAGCGGGCCCGCCGCGGGCACGCGCTCTACCTGCTCGACGAGCCGACGGCGGGGCTGCACCCCTCGGACATCGCGCTGCTGCTACGACAGCTGCACCGGCTCGTGGACGCCGGCAACACGGTCGTCCTCGTCGAGCACGACCTCGACACGATCGCCACCGCCGACTGGGTCATCGACCTCGGACCGGGCGGCGGCGACGCGGGCGGGCGGGTGGTCGCGGCGGGGCCGCCGGACAAGGTGGCGAAGGCCCGCCGCAGCGCCACCGCGCCCTACCTCGCGGCCCGGCTCGCACGCTCCTGACGACGGAGCGAAGCGCTGACCACCGGCGCTTCAGCCGCGTCGGTGCTCGGGGCGGGCGAGCCGGGTCAGGGAGGCGACGACCAGGGCTTGCACGCCGGTGTCCAAGGTGGGCTGGAGGACCGGGGCGAAGCGGGCGCTGTGGTTGACGGGGATGTCCTGGGCGACGGTGCCGCGCCGCTCGGCCGCACGGTAGGCGTCGGGGTCGGTGCAGCCGATGCCCCAGTAGGTGTACGGGGTGCCGAAGGCGTCCGGGATGCGGCTGAAGTCCTCGCTGGCGCTCTGCAACGCGCTGGTACGGGCCCGCTCGCCGAAGTAGGCGGTGAACGCGGCGGAGACATCGGCGGTGACGGCCTCGTCGTTGACGGTCGGCGGGAAACGGCCGCCCTCTTCGTACTGCGGGTCCCGGGTCGCGCGGGAGGCGTCGCACTCGGCTGTGACGATGCGCCGCACGGCGGCCAGGACGGCTTCACGGGTGCCTTCGTCGTAGGTGCGCACATTGAGCTGGATCTCGGCCGTGTCCGGGATCACGTTGCCGGTCGTACCGGCGTGGACGGAACCCACGGTCAGCACGGCGGGCTCGGTCGCGGCCAGCTCTCGGGAGACGATCGTCTGAAGGCGGACCACGATCATCGACGCCATGACCACCGGGTCGATCGCGGCCTGGGGAGCGGAGCCGTGGGCACCCCGGCCGTGGACGGTGATCTTCAGATTGTCCGCCGCCGAGAGGAACGACCCGGAGCGGGTGCCCAGGGTCCCGGCGGGATAGGGCAGTACGTGCTGGGCGAACGCCACGTCCGGGCGGGGGACGCGGTCGGCGAGACCGTCGGCGAGCATGCGGTCGGCGCCGTCCCCGGGTTCTTCCGCGGGCTGGAACAGGGCGACGAGCGTGCCCTGCCACGACGTCGGGGAGGCCGCCATCAGCCTGGCCGCGCCCAGCAGACAGGTGACGTGCATGTCGTGGCCGCAGGCGTGGGCCACGGGGACGTCCCGGCCGGACGCGTCCGTGGCGGTGGCCGTGCTGGCGTACGGGAGACCGGTGTCCTCCCGGACCGGCAGCGCGTCCATGTCGGCCCGCAGCAGGACGACCGGCCCGTCGCCGTTGGCGAGTACGCCGACCACGCCGGTGCCGCCGACACCCGCGTGCACCCTGTAGCCCCACTCCGTCAGGCGCTCGGCCACCCGGGTCGCGGTCCTGTGCTCCTGGTGGCCCAGCTCGGGATGGGCGTGCAGGTCCCGGTAGACGTCCTCCAGCTCGGAACGGATTTCCGGCAGTCCGGCCAGGACGACGTCCGCGGGAGCCGCCGTACCGGTGGAATCGTCGATCGCCACAGCCGCCAGCTCCTCGCCGATGGGGGTTGCCCGGATGGTTGACCTGCTGGTTGACCAGCTCGATGACCCGACGGTAACCCGGCCCCTGCCGTGCTGCCTGACCTGGCATTCGTGATCACCGCTGCCGGGCGACCCGGGGCCGCCCGCCGCCCGCGTACCCGCACCGGCCGCCTTCCGCCTTCCGCCTTCCACGGGCACGCCACGACGTGCGGACGGCCGTGTACGCACGCGTCGGCTCGGCGTCGATCAGACCGTGATCGGGCGGGAAGCGCCGTGACCGAGCGGGCAGGGCCTTGACCGAGCGGGCAGCGCCGTGACCCGCGTGCGAAAATGGCCCTACGATCGCGCCACGGTCCGCAAGGCCCACGCGATCCACGACGCATCCCTTCTGCCGACCCGATCGACGCACTGGGAGGCTCTCGGTGAGCGAACGACGCAATGGATGGCCGACGCTGGTCCACGAGGACATGGCGGCCATGGTCGGATACGTCAACCGGGTGGTGCAGGTCGCGGGCAAGTACACCCTCGACGAGCCCTTCGAAGTCGGCTGGGGAAACGTCGTCCTCGACGTCACTCCCCGCGGGCTCAGGACGCCGACGTTCCGGCGGCGAGGGGTGACCTTCGCTGTGCACTACCGCCTGCTCGACGGTGACGTGGTCGTCGAGGCCGACGCGGGCTCGCGGACGGTGCCCTTGTCGAACGGATCAGTCGCCGCGTTCTACGCGGCGTTCCGCGACGCGGCGGCCGAGCTGGGCATAACCCGGCCGCGTACTTCGCTGATCTGCGAGATTCCGGATTGCGAGCCGACCTTCGAGGACGATCACGTCGAACGCGCCTGGGATCCCGGCGTCGCCCGGCTGATGTGGCAAGCGCTGAACCTCGCCGCCGGCGGACTCGAAACGTGGCAGGCGCCCTTCCTCGGGCACCGCCCCCGGGTCGGGGTGATGTGGGGCGGCTTCGACCTGTCCGCGACGCGGCACCGGGCGCGGCCCACCGAGCCGCCGCCCGATCGTCCGGCGTTCATGCAGAACGCCCAGCTCCGGGAGTACGTGGCGGTGGGATTCTCCTTCGGGGACGCCACAACGCCCGGCGCCGGTATGTACGCCTACATCTGGCCTCAGCCGGACGGCCTCGACGGCTGGTCCTGGGGTGTCGACGGGGCGGTCTGGAATCCCGACGCCGGTCTGGTTCTCCTGCCGTGGGACAGCCTCAGGGAGACGGCCGACCCGCACCAGGCCATCGTGACGTTCGGTGACGCCGTCTACGATGCCGCGGTCGGGCTGTCGGGCTGGCCGTCCGACCTCATCGGGCCCCGCGTCGACGGCTGGTACATGAGCCGGACGCGGCCGGACGCCGTCCGGGGCCTGCGCCCCTGAAACGAGCTGGTTCGGCCGACCACGACGCGGGCGCCCGGGCAGCCCTTCGCGGCGGACATGACGGGGACACCTCAGGATTCGGGAATGATCTTGATCGCGCTGGACCACTTCAGTCCGAGCCGGTCCTGGAGCGTCATGTGCAGGAACTGGAACGCCTCCAGTTCCAGGGCGCGGCGCAGCGGTCCGGCGTCGAGGGGGCGCAGGCCGCCGCTCGTGACGAATTCGGTGACGGTCGCCCGTGCGTCGTCGTCATCCGTGGCGATGAACACGTCCAGAGGCTGACCGGCCACTTCGCCGGCCACGAGCGTGGTCGCGAACGTCGTGTTGAACGCCTTGACGAAGCGGGCCTGCGGAGCCTCGGCCGCGACGAGGCTGACTGCGGTCACGCCGGGCGGGGTGACGAGCGAGTCGAAGGTGGAGAAGTCGACGGGGTTGCAGATGTCCACGACGACCTTGCCCGCGAGGGCCCGGGCGTGTTCACGGGCCACCGTCTTCGCCGCTTCGAACGGCAGGGCGAGCACGGTGATGTCCGCGCCGTCCAGCGCGTCGAAGTCCGCGCCGCTCGCGTCCGCGCCGAGGTCGGCGGCGAGGGCGTCCGCCTTGGCCCGGTTGCTGTCCACGAGACGGACCCGGTGGCCGCCCGCGAGGGCGCGGGTGGCGATGCCGCGGGCCATGTTGCCCGCACCGACGATCGTGATCTGCATGGCTGACTCCTTCTTCCGTCAAGGCCGACGAGGGCCGCGACCGAGCGCCCGGAGACGGGTATACGGCTGGCACCGTCCGGCTCCGTGCTCGGGGCGCGCGGCGACCGGCTCATCACGGTCGAGTGCGGCCAGAGCACACCGGGCCGTACGCACCCCGCGGCACCGGTCGCGGCCGAGGCGACGCTGCTCCGGTCCCGCCATGGTGCGGCGCCCTCTGAAAAGCCCAGCTCAGGACGGTCCCGAGAACGTCGGCGACTCTGTCATCCTGCGGGAAGCGGCGGACGCCCGCATCCGGAGCGGTGACCCGAGACAAGCCCCCGCGGCGTGACGCCAGGGTGCCCGATGTGTCAGTGGTGACCGTGGGCGGTGTCGGACGCTCCGCCGAACAGGCGGCCCACGGCCCGGAACGGCAGGGACACCACCGTGGCGACAGCGCTGCCGATCTTTCCGAGTACATCTGCGATGGCCTTGAACATGGCTCACCCTCCTTCGGTACGCGGTGCGGTTGTCCGGCACCGCGTGTGGAGCCTCACCTGGTCCCCTACCCGGATAGTGGCCGCCCATGGGCTCTCCCGCTCATTCTCATGGGAACTGTCCGCGCGACCGTGTAGGACGGCCCCCGCGGGGCATCCGGATGCGTACGCCACTGTCCCGGGTGAGGCTGTGAATGCGTACGAGTCGTCACCGAGGGAGGCCACCACACATGCGGAGCACCACGCGGCAGGACGGGCCCGCCACCGCTCCACCGGCGACCGCTCCTGATCCGGCGGGCCACGACGCGGCGACGGGTCTTCCCGTCGCGGCGGCGGCCCGGGAGTCGGCGGAGCGTTTCGCGGAGCTGGTGGCCGCTCTGGCGTCGGGAGCGCTGGACTGCCCGTTGCCGGGCTCGGGTCGTACGGCGGAGCGCTTCGCCGTCCTCACCTCGGTGGCCGAGCGGGACCTGTGCGCGGCCCGGCTCTTCGAAGGACACGTGGACGCGGCGGCGATCCTGGCGGAACTGGACGCGCCGCCGCCCCGGCCGGGAGAGCGGTGGGGCGTGTGGGCGGCCGAACCGCCGGGCGAAGGACTGCACGCCGCCCGTGACCGCGACGGCTGGGTGCTGACCGGCCTCAAGCAGTACTGCTCGGGAGCCCACAGCTGCACCCACGCGCTGGTCACCGCGGCGACGGAGCGGGGAAAGCGGCTGTTCGCGGTACGGACGGGGGTGGCCGACGGCTGCCGCCCGGTGCCGGGCACCTGGCAGGCCGTCGGGATGGCCGGGAGCGACACCCCTGACGTGCGCTTCGACCATGTGCCCGGTGTGCCGGTCGGCGACGTCGGCGCCTATCTGAAGCGGCCGGGGTTCCAGCACGGCGGTATCGGCGTGGCCGCCTGCTGGTACGGCGGGGCCCGCGCCGTCGCCGACGTTCTGCTGCGCGCCGCCGCCGATCGCGGCCCCGACCCGCACACCGACGCGCACATGGGCGCGGTCGACATGCTGCTCCATGCCGCGGCGGCCGTACTGAAGCAGGCCGCAGCGGAGATCGACGGCGATCCGTCCGACACCGGCGGCACCGCGCGGATGCGCAGCCTGCGCACCCGCGCGTTCGTCGAGTCCGTGTGCGCCGACGTCCTCACGCACGTGGGACGGGCCACCGGCGCCGGTCCGCTGTGCCACGACGAACGCCACGCCCGGAACACCGCTGACCTGACCGTGTACATCCGCCAACACCACGCCGAGCGCAACCTCGCCGAACTGGGCGGCCTCGCCGCCCGCAAGGAGCCGTCGTGAGCGAGCAACCAGGCCCGCCGCCCGCATACGCCAACCCCATCCAGGCGCCGGGCACCGACGAGGCGCTCTGGCGGGACTGGGACGGCTGGCGCGGGCTTCCCGAGCTGCGGCTGCCCGAGGCGGGAAGGGTGGTCGTGGTGGCCGCGCATCCCGATGACGAAGTGCTGGGCGCCGGCGGGACGATGGCGATGCTGGCGGACGCGGGGACCGCCCTCACCGTGGTCTCCGTCACCGACGGGGAGCAGTCGCACGCCGACAGCAAAGCCGTCACGCCCCGGCGGCTGACACAGCTGCGGGCCGAAGAACTCCGCCAGGCCCTCGCGGCGTTGGGCACGGGCGCGGCCCACGTCGTCCGGCTGCAAGTGCCGGACACCCGGGTGGCCTTCCACGAGGACGAGATCGTCAAGGCACTCGTCCCGGTGCTGGAGGGCGCCGCGTTGTGCCTCGCGCCGTGGATCGGCGACGTCCACGGTGACCATGAGGCCGCAGGACGGGCCGCGCTCGCCGCCGCCGCGCAGGCGTCCGTGCCCTGCCTGATGTATCCCGTGTGGATGTGGCACTGGGCACGCCCCGGCGACCCGCGTGTCCCGTGGCCTTCCGCGCACCGGGTCACCCTGCCCGCGGACGTCCAGGCCCGCAAGCGCGCCGCGGTCGCCCGTTTCGCCACCCAGGTCGAGCCCATCGGCCCCGCGCCGGAGGACGCCGCGGTCCTGCCGCCCGACGAGGTGGCCCACCACCTCCGCGCGCACGAGGTGATGTTCCAGTGAGCCGGACGAACGCGGCGAGTACGCCCGCCGCCTACTTCGAGACGATGTACGGCGGGGGCGAGGACCCCTGGCACCTCGCCGAACGCTGGTACGAGCGGCGCAAGTACGACATCACCGTGGCCGCGCTCCCCCTGCCGCGCTACCGCCGGGCCTTCGAACCCGCGTGCTCGGTCGGTGAGTTGACTCGCCGACTGGCGACCCGTTGCGACGAGGTACTCGCCTGCGACCGGGTCGCGTCCGCCGTGGCGACCACTCGGCAACGTACCGCCGCAGCAGAGAATGTGACGGTACGTCAGCTCACACTGCCCGACGAGTGGCCGGACGGCTCCTTCGATCTGATCGTGCTGTCCGAAGTGCTCTATTATTTCGCCGCTCCCGATCTCGACAGGCTTCTGGACCGGGCCCGGACGGCGTTGGAGCCCGGCGGGCATCTCGTCACCGTGCATTGGAACCATCCGGTGCCCGAACACCTGTGGACGGGCACCGAGATCGCGGACCGCGTGACCGGCCTGCCCGGGCTGTCACTGCTCGCCGATCACCGCGAGGCCGACTTCGTCCTCCAGGTCCACGGCCGTGACCTGGCCGACGGGAGCAGCCCGCCCGGTCCCGCCGAGCGCGAGGGTCTGGTGTGAGGGTCGAGGCCATCGCCGTCGTCATCCCGGCGCACAACGAGGAGGCGCTCCTGCCCGCCGCGCTGGAGGCGGTCGCGGCTGCCGCGCGCCACCCCGCACTCGCCGCCGTGCGGATTCGCACGGTCGTCGTCGCGGACTCCTGCCATGACGGCACGGCCCGGATCGCGCACCGGGCCGGAGCCCTCGTGGTGCCGGTCGGCTTCCGCAGTCCGGGCCGGGCGCGCGCCACGGGCGCCGAGCACGCGCTGGCGGAGATCGCCGTCCCGCACGAGCGGGTGTGGCTCGCCACCACCGACGCCGACAGCGCCGTACCCCCGCACTGGCTGGCACACCACAGCGCTCTCGCCCGTGACGGGTGGGACGCGGTGGTCGGCACCGTGACCGTGCCGACGGCGACCGCCCTTACCGTCCGGCACCAGCTCAGTTACGAAGCCACCCGCCCGGCCGACGGCGCCCACTGGCACCACCCCCATGTCCACGGCGCCAACCTGGGCCTGAGTGCCAGCGCCTACCGCGATGTGGGCGGGTTCCCGCCGCTCGACGTCGGCGAGGACCACGCACTGGTCGCCGCGCTGGTCGGCCGCGGTCATCGCGTCCTGCGCACCTCGGCCGCCCCTGTCATGACCTCGCCCCGTCTGCACGGCCGCGCCCGCGGCGGCTTCGCGGACTTCCTCGCCGCGCAGGCCGAACACACCGCCCGCAGCGAACCGGCGAGCTGACCGGCACGGCGTATCGGCCAAGGGGTACGCGGAACCACCGACGACCGACACCGCTGGCACCCGCGACAGCGCGGGGACCTCTCACCGCCACGCCATCGGGTGACGCGGCTCAGCCAGCCGGGTGACAGCGGCCACCGCGGGCTGCCGCCGAGCGGGCCGGTGCTCCAGGATCGGTGCCGCCGCCGTCTCCGGCGGGCCGCGCGTCGACCGCGCGCCCGTGACGCGCGATCAGATCGACCACGGCTGTTCGAGGAGTCCCACCCCATGCGTTCACGCGTCATCGCCATCATGGCCGCCGCTGCCGCCGCCACGGCGGCACTCGCGCAACCCGCCCACGCCGCCCCGCTCGTCGACGGGGTCTACCGTTTCGCGGCCCTCAAGGACGGCATGTGCCTGACCTGGCCCAAAACGAAGGCGCGCATCGGCATGGTGGCGCTGGGCGCCTGCACGGACACCGCCTCCACCTCGGCGAACTGGCAGGTACGGCAACGCCCCAACGGAACCATGGAAGTCTCCACGCCGGACTCCGACCCGCGCACCTGCCTGGGCCTGACGACGGACTACCACGTGAAGGTCACCGACGCCTGCTCCGACAAGTACGCCGAGTGGACCGTGTCCTACGGCTCCGCAGGTCCTGGCACCGTCGTCTGGGCCGACATCGAGCACACCCCCAGCGACCACTCCAACTCGTGGGGGAAACTCGTCGACAGCCCCGACGTCACCGGCCGCATCGTGGTGCGGCAAGCCCCCATCGACCCGCACTACTGGGCTTTGCAGCCGGCCGGCTGAGACCTGTCCCGCACCGGCTGTCCACCGGGGCCCGGCCGGCAAGGCGCTGCCGCCTTCCTCCGACGGACGCTGCTACGGCCGCAGGGCCGTCAGGCGCCGACCGGGCGGGGCCGACCGGCACCCGTCTCGGGCCCTTGGGCCCCACGACACCCAGCCGTGCGCGCGGGAGCGTGGACAGGGCGGGACGCCACGGCGATACGCGCCCTCGGGAGTTCCGCCCCTCCCGAGGAGCGTCCGTATGCGCATCATCGTCAGCATCGACACCGACACCTTCGTCGGCGACGACGGTCTCGATCCGGCCGCCGCGTCGCTGGCCGAACTCCTCCGGGCCGGTCACGAGGTCGTCATCGTCCACGGCGCTCCCGCCGAGACCCAGGCCGTCACCGGATCGCGCTTGGTACGCGCGCTGGACTCCGTGCTCGTCGGCCGTACCGTGGTCGCGCTCCTGACCCACGCCCAGGTCGGCGCCCACGACCCGCAGGTGAGCGTGCCGGACCGGCCCCGCGTACGCCCGCAGGCCGTTCCCGAGGCTCAGGTCGTCCGCGAACTGCTGGCCGACGGCACCGTGGTGGTCTGCGGCGGCGGCATCCCCGTCATGCGGGAACGCGGCACCGCGCGCCTGCGGACCGTACCGGTGACGGTGGACCCGGATCGGACGGCCGCGCTGCTGGCCGTCGAACTGGACGCGGACATCCTGCTGTTCCTCACCGGCGCCACGCACCTGTTCGCCGCGGGAGGACACGGCCGCCCCAGGCCGCTGCTGCGGCTGACCCCCGACGAACTGTCCGGCGTACGTCTGCCCGAGGCCGTGATCACCCGCGCCGCGATCGCCGCCGACTTCGTCACCCGCACCGGCGGCGTCGCGGCGATCGGCCCGGTCGACAACGCCCTGGGCATCCTCCTCGGCACCACCGGAACCCAGATCCGCCCCGCACCCGCTTCGGTCAGGGAAACCGCGCCGTCATCCGACTGATCACCGGCACTATCGGCCGTTTCGACTCCCCCGCCGAAAACCGTCCGCTCCCCCATCCTCCGCCGGTCCGGCTCCGGCACGAACGGGTGGTGTACGCCAGGATGCGGGGCACGCAGGACCGCATGGCCGACGCCATCACCTCGTTCGCGGGCACGATGGGCTTCGTCTCTCTGCACGCGGCATGTTCGAGACGAATCTGCACTCGGAGGTGTGGTCGGCGCACATGGGCAAAGCCCTCGGCCTGGACCCCGAGCAGATCGAGGGCGAGGTCCGGGCGGCCCTTGCCGACAGCCGCACCCGAATGAGCACGGGAGGACGCGCCGCGGGCCCATAGGCCCCGCCGAAGCGCACCGGGCCGAAGAACCACCGGTACGGCCGCACGGCGGCTCACCGTGCCCGAGACGAGGTCAGGATCTGTACCGGACAGCCCTCAGCCGTGGGAGATCTCGGCTACCTCGACCACTTCGGAGCCTTCGCGACGCATCCGTTCGCTCCCCCAGACGCCGAGCGGCCCGAGCGCCTGATTGAGCGTGCGCCCGTGCTCGGTCAGGGAGTACTCCACCCGCGGCGGCACCTCGGCGAAGACCTTCCGGTGCACCAGTCCGTCCTCCTCCATCTCGCGCAGGTGCTGCGTCAGCATCTTCTCGCTCACTCCGGGCAGGCCGCGACGGAGCTCGGCGAAGCGGCGCACACGATGGGCGTCAAGTTCCCAGAGGATGAGTCCCTTCCACTTGCCGCTCACCACGTCGAGCGCGGCGTCGATGCCGCAGATGTAAGGCCCGCACCTCGGCGCCCTCGCCATCGCTGATCCCCTTACTAAAAGGTAAGTACCGCAGAAAATAGTGGGTACTTCCCAGATTAGTGGCCCTCTCCGAGCATGAAGAGGTGAACGAACAACAGCACGGCACCACCAGGCAACACAGCAATGTCACCGTGATCGGACTCGGCCCGATGGGCCAGGCGATGACCCGTACCCTCCTCGCCGCCGGCCACCCGGTCACCGTCTGGAACCGCACCGCCGGCCGGGCCGACGGCGTCGTCGCCGACGGAGCGGTCCTCGTACCGACACCCCGCGAGGCGGTCGAGGCAAGTGACCTCGTGATCCTCAGCCTCACCGACTACCAGGCGATGTACGACATCCTCGACAGCGCCACCGCGTCGCTCGCCGGCCGGACACTGGTCAACCTGAGCTCCGACACCCCTGACCGCTCACGCGAAGCGGCATCCTGGGCATCGGCCCACGGCGCCACCTTCCTCACCGGTGGTGTCATGGTCCCGGCACCGATGGTCGGCACGGACGCGGCCCACGTCTACTACAGCGGCCCCACCGAGGCGATGGAGAGCCACCGGCCGACACTGGCGCTGCTCGGCGCGCCGAAGTATCTGGGCGTGGATCCGGGTCTCGCCCAGATGATGTACCAAGCCCAGCTCACGGTATTCCTCACCACCTTGTCCGCACTGATGCACGCCACCGCGATGCTGGGCACCGCGGGAATGACGGCGAAGGAAGCACTGCCGGAGTTGCTCTCCTCCGCCGACTCGATCGGCGCCATCCTCAGGGCCGGCGAAGCGACCCCCGGCACCGCGCTGGACGCCGGAGAACACCCCGGCGGCCTCAGCACGGTCACCATGATGGGCGCGACATCCGACCACATCGTCGAAACCAGCACGTCACTCGGCCTCGACCCCGCGCTCCCCCTGGCCGTCCAGGCCCACTACCGCCGCGCCATCGACAACGGCCACGGCAGCGACAACTGGACCCGCATCATCGACAGCATCCGAAAGCCGCACTGACCCCACACGGCACCGTCGTAGAGGGGTATTTGAGGGAGCATCAGTTCGTCAGCACGACCACCAGCATCGCCAGCCAGCCCAGTGAGACGAAGACGGGAAGCAGCACCATCACGAGACCGGTCGGGGACGCCTGGAGCCACCCTGATCCCGGCTCTGTCAGCCGGCGTCCCACTATCCGCTGCCCGCCGTGCCACGCCATGTGCTCTTCCAGCTCCACGACCGTGCTCTTGCGGGTCTGCAAATAGCGGCGTCCATAGCGCAGCATGACGGCGAACGCCAGCCCGGAAACGAACCCGATCACCGTGATGACCGCTCCGACGCCTCGGGCCACTTCCCGTGACTGAGCGCCCTCTTTACCGAGGGTAAACGCCAAGGTGGCCGCGAGGCCCGCGGCGATCACCGGGTTGGCCGTCCAGCGCTCCAGCACATGGTGGTACAGGCGTGACGCGACGCCCTGCCGCGACGCGTCACGGGCCACGCACACCTGCTTGATCACCAGGAAGCTGCCAAGCGTGGTCTTGATCTGGTGGTTCAACCACTCGTCAGGTTCGATCTGGGCGTCGCTGTAGGCCAGGAGGAATCCCAGGACGTCGGTTCCCTTGACGGCCTCACCTCCCACTGAACAGGCGTTCACAGCGCTCCGCGGAAAGCGTGTCCTGACAGCCCGTCGGATGCAAGAGCGCATGAAGTGGCGTCATGGCGAAGCGAATTCGGCCGGTCCCGGCTCAGGACCCGGCGCAGTCGCATCCGAGGCGTCGGCTGCTTCTCCGCCGGGCACCTGTGACCGGCCCGAGGCGTTTGCGGTGCGAGACGAACACGCCGGTGGTGATGTGCGAGGTCGATGTGAAGAACCCCTCAGCGGGCCAGGTCGATCCCGGCTTCGCGCAGGAGCCGGGCGAAGGTGGTCGCGTGCTCGGGGGTGAGGGGGAGGGCCGGGAGTCGGGGGGGTCCGCTGGGGACGCCGACCAGGTCGAGGCCCGTCTTGATCGCGCTTGCGTACGGGTGCGCCTCGAGGAATTCGCAGATCGGAAAGATCTTCGTCCACTGCTCCCGTGCCTCGGCGATGTCGCCGCGGACCGCGAGGGTCTCGTAGAAATCCGCGCACAGTTGAGGGATGACGCTCGCCGCTCCCCAGACTCCCGCCCGCGCGCCGGCGGCGATGCCGGAGAACGTGAGGGTGTCGTAGCCGTTGAGCGGCTGGATGACGTCCGCGTAGTGGTGAAGGACCGTGGCGAACTTCACCGCGTCACCCCCGGTGTCCTTGAACGACGTCACGCGGGTGCTCCGAGCGAGCTCGGCCAACCGCCCGGCCGAGATGTCCAGTCCCGTGGCGTCCGGCAGGTTGTAGAACATGATGTCGATGTCCACCGCGTCGGAGACGGCCCCGTAGTGCGCCACGACCTCCTCCCAGCCGAGAGCGCCGTAGTAGGGGGGCACGATCATGACCGCCGTCGCACCGGCGTCAGCCGCGTGCCGGGTGAGGTCGATCGTCTCGCCGGTGGTCAACGCTCCGGTGCCCACGACGACGGGCACCCGACCGTCCACAGCCTTCAGGTAGAGGTCGGCGACCTCCTTCCGCTCCGCGTTGCTGAGCGTCGTGAATTCGCCGGTGCTGCCCAAGGGCACCACGCCGTGCACGCCCGCACCGACGATGTGCTCGACCTGGCGACGGACTCCCCCGGCGTCGACGGTCGAACCGTCAGCGCGAAAAGGGGTCACCACTGCCGCGAGTATGCCGCTGAACGGCGTTGTCATCGCTCTCCTTCGTCGTTCGTCGACGGGTTCACCGGGCTCGGAAGCCGCTCGTCGTCGGCCGGGTCCCGCGTCGTAGCGCGCGCCCGCCGAGCTCGTCGGTCGGCTTTCCCCCGCGGAACGCGACGACGCCGTTGATGATCACGTGCCGCATCCCGTCGGCGTACTGGTGTGGGTGGGAGTAGGTGGCGAGGTCCCGGACCCTGTCGGGCTCGAAGATCGCGAGATCCGCGAAGGCGCCCTCGCGGATGACGCCGCGGTCGGTGAGACGCAGCGTCCGCGCGGGCAGGCTCGTCATCCGTCGGACGGCGTCCTCGATCCGCAGGACGCCGTCCCTGACGTACGGACCGAGAACGCGGGCGAAGGACCCGTAGGCCCGCGGATGCGTCGGGGCGTCGGTGTACGGCGGAGATGCCGTCCACGCTTCGGCGTCGGAACAGACCGAGACCCATGGGCTCCGCAGCGCGAGACGGACGTTCTCCTCCGTCATCTCGAACAGCGCGATGATCATCTGCGAGTCCGCCACGACGATGTCCAGAAGCGTGTCGAGCGGATCCGCGTCACCGCGCCGCGTCGCTACCTGCGCGAGTGTCATGCCGTTCCACTCGGAGGTGTTGCCGCCCAGGAGCAGGATTCCGTCAGCGCCGCCCGCGCTCTTGTAGCAGTTGTCCCAGTCGGCGCCCGGGGCCCGGATGGCCTCCTTGACCGTTTCGCGGAAGTCCTCATGCGCGAGCTTGCCGCGCAAAGCGTCCGGGCCGCCGTCGTGGAATCGTGGGGGGATGCACGCGTCCAGGCCGGTAGCGCCCGCCTCGTACGGATAGACGTTGGCCGTGACGGCGAGGCCGCCGGCCCTGGCTTCCTCGATGCGCTGGATCGCGGAGGCCATCAGGGGCCAGTTGTCCCGGCCTGCCGCCTTCAGGTGGTAGACCTCGGCCCGCGCTCCCGACCTCTCGGCGATCCCGATGAGCTCGTCCAGGCTTTCGAGCAGGGAGTCGGACTCGTTGCGGATGTGCGAGATGTAGAGCGCGTCGTGCTCGGCGAGCACTTCCGCGAAGGCGGTCAGCTCGTCGGTCGAGGCGTACATGCCCGGGGCGTAGATGAGAGCAGAGCCCAGACCCAGCGCGCCGTCCGCCAGTTCTTCGTCGAGGAGCCGGCGGGCGGCGGCCAGCTCGTCAGGCGTCAGCGGACGGTCTTGCTGACCGGCGAAGGCCATGCGGAGGTTGTCCGCCCCGACGAAGCTCGCGACATTCGGTCCGACGCCCGCGTCGGCCATGTGGTTCAGGAAGTCGTTGATCCGCGGCCATTCATGCCGGACGTGGGTCCGCTCGGCGTAGTCCTTGGCGATGGCGCGCATCCGGCCCTCCACGGGGCCGAGCGAGTAGCCTTCGCCGAACACCTCGGTCGTGACGCCCTGGTAGAGGTCGGAGAGACCTCGGGGGTCACGCTGGAGCGACTCGTAGGCCTGGCTGAGCACGTTGATGAAGCCGGGCGCGACCAACGCGCCGGCGGCGTCCACCTCGGGCACGTCGGTGTCGGGGACCTCGCCGACGAGAACGATCCGGTCACCCCGGACCAGTACGTCCGCGCGTCTGAGCGGTGCGCCGGTGCCGTCGGCGACAAGGCCGCCGCGCACCACCAGATCACTACGCATCCCGACTCCCCTCCTGGGCCCTCATCGTCTTGCGCGTCTTCCCGCGGGCGAACCGCTGCGCCGAGAACGGCCCGGTACGACCGTCGTCCCCCGAGGCGATCGCCTCTGCGAGGTGCACTCCGGCGGCCGGTGAGATCGTCATGCCGAGCATCTGGTACCCGGTGGCGACGAACACGTTCGAGTCCGGCGCGAGCCTGCCGATCATGGGGAGGCCGTCAGGAGCCACGGGGCGCAGGCCCGACCAGGCGGCCGACTCGTCGGTCCACGGCCCGAGGAGGGCCTGAGCCGAGCGCCGCATCGCCCTGACGCGCCGTGGGGGGATGCGGGTCGGTGAGTTGGTGAAGTCCATCGCCCCGGCGACGCGCAGGGTGCCGCCCATCGGCGAGATCGCCAGGTGCGTGTCGAGGGTCTGGATCGCCTGCCTCGGCATCCGCCCCGGCCGGACGTCGAAGCTGTAGCCCTTGCCGCCGATCACCGGAAGGGGATGGCCGATCGAGCGTGCCAGCGCGGTGGTGTTCACTCCCGCCGCGAGAACCACGTGGTCGGCCTCGTACGTACCGCGGTTCGTGCGCACCGCTCGCGCCCGTCCGCCTTGCGCGTGGAGGTGCTCGACGGGCTCGTGCTCGCGGATCTCGACACCTGCGGCGACCACCTTCTCGATCAGCGCCGCCATGTAGGCGTGGGGAACGATCTGCCAGTGGTTGCCGATCAACGCTGCCGCCTGGCCTCGTGGCACCGTGGGGTCCAGGTCCTGGACCGCGCTGCCCGTCAGGACCTCTGTCGTGGCTCCCTGCCCGAACTTGGCCAGCGGCGCGATCTTCTCGATGAAGTGCTCGATGTCCGCGGGGTTCTTGGAGACGGTCAGGAGACCGGTCTTGTCGAAGTGCTCGTCGAGGCCGAGCCGTTCGATGAGCTTGAAGGACGGGTACCCGAGCGTGGACAACGCCGCCAGCCCGTCGGAGTACGACCGGTCGTTGCAGTAGCGCGCGAACGTCGCGATCCAGGGTCCGAGGCGCAGGAGGGCCGCGGGCGAGAAGTGGAGCGCGGAATCACGCCGGGTCAGGTCCTTGAGGCCGTGCATGATGATGCCGGGCTCGGGCACCGGCCCGGCTTGGGCGGGGCATATCCAGCCCGCGTTGCCCCAGGACGCGCCGGCCGCCGCGGCACCGGCGTCGAGCACCGTCACGCGCATTCCGACCTCGGTCAGCGCCCAAGCCGTCCACAAGCCGGCGGCGCCGGCGCCAACGACCACGCAATGCTCGCCATTCACCACTATCGGCAGCCCTTCCACTCGTGTGCGTCAGTTGCTCAAGGAGGGACTTTGCCAAGGCTTCCGGACGCGTTGTTCGTTCATTCGGACCAGAAAGCCGGATGATCATGTCGGCCCGGACAGACGGGCCGGGCGCGGCGCGCCGCGGCGAACCGGCGGATTTCGCCGCGGATCGCGCGCGTATCGGTCGGTCAGACCTCGGTCGACACGGGTGCGTCGATCCAGTCGGCGTCCGACCGAGGGATCGACCGCAGCAGTTTGATCGTGTACGGATCGGTCGGATGGTCCAGGATCTGGTCCACCGGACCGGATTCGACGAGCCGTCCGCGGTACATGATGCAGACGCGCTCGGTGATCTGCCGCAGCATCGAGAGGTCGTGCGTGATGAAGACGAAACCGACTCCGCGTTCGCGCTGGAGCGTCGCGAAGAGGTTGATGATCTGGGCTCGCACCGAGACGTCCAGGGCGGAGACGGGTTCGTCGCAGACCAGGAGCCGTGGGTTGACGGCTAGGGCCCTGGCGATCGCGACGCGCTGACGCTCTCCGCCGGAGAGGGCCGACGGCCTGCGTTGCGCGTACGAGGCCGGAAGACCGACCGTCTTCAACAGGTCGGCCACCGCGCCCGAAGCGTGCTTGGTGGCGCTCTCGTGCGACCTGATCGCCTCGGACAGTGCCGAGCCGATGCTCCGCATCGGGTTGAGGCTCGCGTAGGGGTCCTGGAAGACCATCTGCACGGTTCCGCGAAGGCGACGGAGATCCGCCGCGCTCAGCCGCGACCAGTCGTGCGCGGGAATGCCGTCGATCATGATGTCGCCGCTGGTGCACCGCTCGAGTCCCAGCAGCGTGCGAGCGAGGGTGGTCTTGCCGGAACCGGACTCCCCGACGACGGCGACGCTCTCCCCCTGGTTCACCTGTAGCGACACCCCGGCGAGCGCGTGGACGGTGCGCTGCCCGACGCGGAACTCCTTGCGCAGGTCCCGGATGTCGATCAGCGGCCGCTCCGCCCGTACGTCTCGCACCGGAGCCTCCACGACGTCGATCCTGGCCCGCTTCGCCGCCATGTCGGAACTGATCTCCGGCAGGCGGACACAGGCCGAATACCGCAGGTCGGCGACCTCGATCAGTGGCGGCGGTCCCTGGCGGCACTGGTCCGTGACCCACTCGCACCGGGTGGCGAAGGCACAGCAGCCCGTGGTCTCCCGGGCCTTGGGGACCGACCCCGGGATGGAGGGGAGTTCGGCGACCCGACGGTCGACCGACGGTTCGGCCAGCAACAGGCCCTGGGTATAGGGGTGCAGCGGCTTGGCCTCCAGGTCGGAGCCGGGCGCGACCTCGATGAGCGATCCGCCGTACATCACGTAGACGCGGTCGCACATCGCGAAGGCCACCCGCAGATCGTGCGTGATCAGTACGACGCTCATTCCGCGCGACTTCTGGACACCGCGCAGGAGGGTGAGCATCTCCTTCTGGGTCGTGACGTCCAGAGCCGTCGTCGGTTCGTCCGCGATCAGGATCTTCGGGTCGCGGGCGAGCGACGCGGCCACAGCGACGCGCTGACGCATGCCTCCGGAGAGCTGGAACGGGTACCGATCCGCTACCGAGGGGTCGGTGAGTCCGACCTCGGCGAGCCGGCGGTTGACCTCCGCCCTGCGTTCGGATCGCGGCGGGCGCCGACGGCCCTCCCAGATCAACGACTCCTCGATGATGCGCCCGCAGCGGAACACGGGGTTGAGCATCGTGAACGGGTCCTGGAGTACGAGCCCGATTTCCCGTCCTCTGACGTGACTCCACTCGCGTTCCGACAGCTCCAGCAGATTGCGGCCGTCGTACTCGACCTCGCCGCGCGCGACGAGCGATCCGGGCAGGAGACCCATGATGGCGCGGGCGGTCATGGTCTTGCCGCTTCCTGACTCGCCCACGATCCCGATCGTCTCTCCCGCGGACAGGTCGAGTCCGAACGACGTCACGATCGGGTGGGTGCCGTCGGGACCGACCGCGTCAACGCCGAGGGCGCGCACTTTCAGGACCGTGTCCGAGGTCATCCCTCGCGTCATGCGGTCCGACTGTTCGGGGGCCATCACTTGCTTCCTCCACGACTCGAGAGCGCCTCGTACATCCAGTCGCCGATGATGTTCATCGAGATCGCCGTCGCCACGATCATGACGCCGGGCCCGAGCGCCGCCGCGGGGTTCTCGAAGAGCAGGCTGGTTCCGTCCTTGAGCATGAGACCCCAGTCCGGCGAACCGGCGTCGACCCCGAATCCGAGGAACGACAGTCCTGAGAGCGTCACGATGGCGCCGGCGAAGGTCAGGAACGCGTTGGCGACGGCGGTCGCGGAGACGTTGGGCCAGATGTGGAAGAGCATGATCCGTCGGTTCGACAGGCCCAGCGCACGCGCGGCTTCGACGTAGGGCAGGAGCGCCTGTTCCAGTGTCGCGCCTCGGATGACGCGTGTGTCGAAGGGGATCGTCAGCACGAGAAGGAGCGCCACCGCCATCCAATAGCCGCCGCCGAACGCACCGGCGACAACCACGATGACGAGAAGTCCGGGGAGCGCCCACATGAAGTCGACCCAGCGCATGACGACCGCGTCGACGGCACCTCTCTTGTACCCGCTCCACAGACCCAGCAGGTTGCCGATCAGCATGGAGCCGACGGTGATGACCAGCGGGCCGATGAACGCGGTGCGTGTTCCGGCGATCAGTCTGGAGAAGACGTCCCGGCCGAGTTCGTCCGTGCCGAGCCAGTGCCCGGCGCTGGGCGAGGCGAGGACGTCCGAGACGTTCTGGGCGCCGGGGTCCTGGGGGGCCAGGACCGATCCGAGGACGGTCATGACGACGACCCCGACCACGATCACCAGGCAGGCCAGTACGGTCCAGGACGGGCGCGCCGAGCGACGCGTGGGCCTGGCGGGATCTTCGAGCTGCGGGACTGCGGCACTCATGCGGTCGGCCTTCCGTGCCTGATGCGTGGATCCGCGGCCAGGTAGAGCATGTCTGCCGCCAGGTTCGCGAACATGATCAGCGCGGCCACCAGCAGCGCGATGGCCTGGAGTGTGGGGAGGTCCTGGCTCGACGCGGACCGCACGAGCAGGTCGCCGATCCCCGGGATCGAGAAGGTGACCTCGACGAGGACCGCTCCGGTGGCCAAGGACGCGAGCAGGGGCACGCTGACCGTGATCACGGGGATCATGCCGTTGCGCAGCGCGTAGAACAGGAACACCCGGCGGGACGACATCCCGCGTGCCCGGGCGAAGGTCACGTAGTCCTGGTCGAGCACCTTGATCATCACGGCCCGCGTGTGTTTGACGATGAGCGCGACGCCGGAGATCGCGAGCGCGAGCGCCGGAAGGGTCAGGTGCCACAGTTTGTCGACGAAGCCGCTTCCGGCCCCGAAGACCGGGAACCATCCGAAAAGGACCCCGAACACGTAGAGCAGGGCCACGGCGCCCACGAAGACCGGTGTGCTGAATCCGACGATCACCGACGCCACGATCCCGCGGTCGACGAACGTCGACTTCTTCACCGCCGCGGCCAGCCCCAGGGGGATTCCGATGAGCATGGTCAGCAGATAGGCCACGCCCGCGAGGAGCAGGGAATTCGGCAGCCGCGCCTTGATCTCGTCCGTGACCGGAAGCGTCGAGACCGACGAGTTTCCGAAATCGAACCGGACGGCGTCCTTCAACCAGATCCAGTACTGGGTGAGGAACGGGTCGTTCAGGTGGTACTGCTGCCGGAGCAGTTCCTCTGTCTCAGGAGTCCGCCTGCGGGTGCCGAGCAGATTGCTCACGGCGTCGCCGGGCGTGATGTACAGCAGAGAGAAGATGACGAACGAGATCAGGACCAGCATCGCGGCGCACACCAGGACCCGACTCAGCACTAGGAAGAAAATTGCTCGTGTTTGCATCGTTGCCTTTTTCTCGTTGGGGCTCGCGGCCCACGCGGCCGGCGTCACCGCGGCCGCGTGGCACCGTCACGACGCGGGCTTGACCTGCGCCACCCACGCGGCCGGACCGTAGGCCGAGGAGAACGGGTTCAGCTCGGGCCACGTGAAGGTGTCCGACAGCGCCAGGACGTTCTCACCGAGGTAGAGCGGGATGTAGGGAACGTCCTGCGCGGCGAGCTTGTCCAGGGCGGAGTACGCCTGGAACCGTCCCGCCCGGTCGGCCGTGGAGATCCCCGCGTTGACCAGCTTGTCGGCCTCCGGATTGCTGTACGCGGCGTAGTTCGCGTAGGCGATGTCCGCCTGCGAGCTGTCGAGGAGGTAGCTGGCCGTGGTGTTCGGCTCCTCCGAGCAGTCCAGTCGCTGGATCGTGAGCTGGATCTTCTTCTTGGCCGCTCCCTCGCCGACGCGCTGGGTGTACTGGGCCTCGGAGAGGACCTTGACGTCCAGCTCGATGCCGGCCTTCGCCACCATTCCGGCGATGGCCTGAGCGATCTTGGGGCGGATTCCGTCGTCGGGAACCTCGAAGGTTCCCTTGACGCTGCCCGGGTGGCTCGACTTCGCGATCTCTTCCTTCGCCTTGGACACATCGAACGCGTAGGGCGGGAGCGAGCCGATCATGGTGTCGATGTCCGCCTTGTCGGCCACCTTGGCCAGGACCTGGGCCGGGAACAGGCTGTCGTAGGTGACGGCGCCGTCGCCTTCGGCGGCGGCGAGGCCCTTGCGGTCCAACGCGTAGGCGAAGGCGCGCCGGACGTGCACGTCGTCCCACGGGGCGACCTGGGTGTTCAGTGACATGAACGTCTGCTTGCACCCGGGGACCTTCACCAGTTTCGCCTTGGAGCTGGCGGCGAAGGCCCGCGGGTCCGCGAGCGGGTACGCGGCGTCGAGCTGGCCGGACCGGTAGGCGAGCGCGGCGCTCGTCACGGTCTTGAAGGGCTTGACCGACACCCTCTGGATCGCCGGCTTGCCTCCCCACCAGTCCGGGTTGGCGGTGAGGTCCGCGCCTTCGGTCGGGTTCAGCCGGTCGAGCCGGTACGGCCCGGTCGCCATGGTCAGCGTGCCCGGCTTGCCGAAGTCGGCCTTGTGCTCGTCGTAGAACTTCTTCTGGAAGATGCTCGCTCCCACGCTGGCGAGGAGCGACAGGACGCTGGAATCAGCCTGCTTGAGCGTGACGACGACGGTGTTCGCGTCCCTGGCGGTCACGTCCTTCACGTTCGCGAACAGCGACTCGTACGGGGACGGCGCCAGGCGCTCGTAGTCCAGCGAGGCGACCACGTCAGCGGACGTCATCTCGGTGCCGTCCCAGAACGTGACGCCCTTGCGCAGGTGGAAGATGTACGTGCGCGGGTCCGGGGTGTCCCACGACTCCGCGAGCCCCGGGGCCAGCTGGCCCTTCGGGTCGGCGGTGAGCAGGGCGTCGTAGACCGTGGCGAGAAGGTTGTTGCCCGAGGTCAGCGTGAGCGGGTCGATGCTGTCGAGGCTGTCCGCGACGATGCCCCACCGCAGGAGGTCCGCCCTGCCGCCGGTCGCTCCCGGCTTCTCGGCGCCGTTGCAGGCAGCCAGTAGCGCTGCCAAGCAGACAACGGTGGCGCTGACCGCCACGAGTCTGATGGACCGTTTACGCTTCATGACCCGTCCTCCTCGGGCCAGAGGTCCAGCCCCCAGCCGGTTGTGTGCCGCCCGTGTGATCAGGCTCACGGGTTTGGATGAGGCTATGGCCGTCGAACGGCGCGGACCTGGTGACGATCCGCCCAATTTTCCGCCTGGAATCGTTCAATGTAACGAAGGCGCACAACGGCCCGGCCACGCCTCGGTTTCGGTCAACGAACGGAGGCCGCGCGTTCGTTCGTTCTTCCCAAGACGCGTGGCGGAGCGTCCCGTAGACTCCGGCGGATATGAGCGAGACGTCCAAACCGCAGCGTGCGAGCTTGTCGAGGATCCTCAACGACCTCGGCGGTACGTTCCTCGACGTGGTCGTCGCCGACGTGAGTGCCCACGAGCAGGTCGGGGCCGTCGTCGTCCACGACCACGGACAGAACCACACGCTCCTGCCCAAGGCGCTGGTCCTCGGCATCGGGGTGTACGGCGCGTCCGACATCGCGGAGCTGCTGCGCGTTCTCGGGACACAGAGCGCCGCGGCCCTGATCGTGCGGGCGCCCGTGGACCGCGAGCCAGAGGTGCTCAACGCCGCCCGCGACGCGGGCGTCGCCCTGCTCGCGCTGGCGGAGAACGCGGACTGGCTTCAGCTCGCGGACATGCTCCGGACCATCGTGGCCCAGGACGATGTCGGGGACGAGGTGACGAGCACCCTGGGCGGTGTCGCCGCGGGCGACCTCTTCGCCCTCGCCAACGCCGTGGCGGCACTGATCGACGCGCCGGTCACCATCGAGGACCGCCGGTACCGCGTGCTGGCGTTCTCGGGACGGCAGGACGAGGCCGACGCCGCTCGCATCCGGACCATCCTCGACCGCCAGGTGCCCGAGGTCTACCTCCGCGAGGACGAGGACCGGGGGGTGTTCAAGGCCCTCTACCAAACGGAGGAGCCGCTGTACATCGAGGCCTCCAAGATCAGCGAGAACGAGATCCCGCGCCTGGCCATCGCGGTGCGTGCCGGTGACGAGATCCTGGGATCGATCTGGGCGGCGGTCACCGGACCGCCGTCCACCGAGCGGTCGCAGGCCCTGGCCGACGCCGCGAAGCTCGTCGCCCTCCACCTGCTGCGCCGACGAGCCGGAGCCGACGTCGACCACCGCCTGCGCTCCGACCTGGTGGCCACCGCCCTCGAAGGCGGGCCCAAAGCCGCGCACGCGCTCGGCCGCCTCGGGCTGCTCGGGAAGACCGTCAATGTCGTCGCCATGGACATCGTCAACCACGGCGACGGACAGACCGATCCTTCCCGGCAGGCGAGGGAGCGTCAGCAGTTGGCGGACGCGTTCGCGATGCACCTCACCTCGGTCGCGCCGCGGTCGGCGACGGCCCTGCTCGGCGACGTGTCGTACGGGCTGGTATCGCTCACCGGGGACGCCGACCAGAACGAGCAGCGCGCCAAGCGGCTCGCGGCCGACTTCCTGAAGCGGACGGGGACGCGGGTGCCGGCCGTCATCGGCATCGGCACCGCGATCAGCGACCCGATCCGCTTGAACGAGTCGCGGACGCGGGCCGACCGTGCGCTGCGCGTACTGCGTACGCGAGGGACGGCGGGCACCGCGGCCACGATGTCAGAGGTGCACATAGACGCGCTGGTGCTGGAGCTCCAGGACTTGTCCTTGGCACGCCATGACCCGGTGACCGGCCCGTTGAGCCTGATCCTCGAGTACGACGAGCGGCGCAACGGCAGCCTCCTGGCAACTCTCAAGTGCTGGCTGAACGCCTTCGGCGACATCCACGCCGCCGCGGCCTCGGCCGGTGTGCACCACAACACGTTCCGCTACCGGCTCAAGCGGCTCAGCGAGGTCGGGAAGATCGACCTGGAGAACCCGGACGAGAGATTCGCGTTGATGCTCCAGATGCGTCTGATGAACCCCGCCGTTGAGTGATTCGCCGCGTCACGGCGAAGCGGTCGCCTGAGTGGCGACCACGTGCGCGGCCAGTGCTCCGGCGACGCTGACGAAGTCGTAGATCTCGTCGACGGTGGCGCACCGGATCCGCACGGTGTACTCCGACGAGCGCTCGGCCGTCGGAATCATGGCGACGAGATCAGCGCTCGTCGACAGCTTCAGGTCGATCTCCACCACCAGGTCGTGAGGGACGACCGGCGGCCGGATCGACGAATCCGCCACGGCTCGCGCCGCGCCTTCCCGGATGTGCGCCCTGGCGGTGGCCGGGGAGAGGGCGTCGGCCGAGTTGTAGGAGAGGTAGCGCTTGACCTCGACGCGGTGGACCGCCTCGACTCCGGCGAGACCGGCCGAACAGGTCCGGTCGTCTCCGGTGATGAGCTTCACCGGGACTCCGAACCGGCCGGCGTAGAGGGCGTTGACGTCTGCCTCGGACGCGGCCCGACCGTTGAGCCGGAGTTCCGACCAGAATCCGGTGAACGTGTGTGAGAGCACTCCGGGCGCTCCCGCCGCCGCGTGGTAGCCGATGAAGAGGGCCGCGTCGAAGTCGCCGTGCAGGCCGTGCACCATGCCGCAGGTACGGGGGCTGCCGTTGACGAGACGTGCACGCGGGTCCAGCAGGGCGGGCAGGATGTTGTCCATCGGCCCGTGGCTGTCCGCCACCACCACGTGGGTGGCTCCCGCGTCGAACGCCCCCGCCACAGCGGCGTTGGCCTCCTCGGTCATGAGCTCCTGGCCGCGTGCGTAGGTCCGGTGCCCGGGGACGGTGTTGTGCAGCCGCGAAACACCCGCGACTCCCTCCATGTCCACGCTGATGTAGACAGAACCGGCCATGGGACCGTCCCTTCTTCCTTGGTCTGACCCGGCCGTTCACCGGGTGGTTGCCAGCCGGACCGGGGGCGGCTTGCCTCAGGTCGCCGATGAGAAGGCCGCGAGGAGTGCGTCCGGCTCGAGCCCGTACGCCGTGAAACCGCGCGCACCGGTCATCGTGGGAGCGGCGAGCATCGCGTTGATGATCGACTCCTCGGTGGCCTCGACGACGGCGCGGAACAGGTCGTCCAAGGCTTGGTGCGGAACCGCGGAATGGGGCGCCACCAGCGGGTGACCGCCCGCGTAGCCCTCGGTGGGCACGTTCTGCGGCGCCGTGGAGAAGGCGAGCATGATGTCACCGCTCGAGTCCTGGATGCCGCCGCCGACCCGGCCGATGCCGATGCTCGCCCTGGTCGCCAGCCGACGGCACTGGCCGGGCAGCAGCGGAGCGTCCGTCGCCACGATCACGATGATCGAACCCGAGCCGGGCGGCATGGGCGGGTCTCCGCCCGGCTGGGTCCGGGCCGGCAGCGGGACGTGTGCCAGGCGCGCGTCACGGCCCACGGGCCGGCCGTCGACCCTGAAATCGGGGCGGGTCCCGTGGTTCGCCTGGACGAGCACGCCCACGGTCCAGCCGCCCGCGGACGCGTCGAGACGACGCGACGCCGTTCCGATCCCGCCCTTGAACCCGTGGCAGACCATGCCGGTTCCCCCTCCGACACTCCCCTCCTCGACGTCGGCGGACGCCGACTCGTAGGCCGCTCGGACGTGTTCGCCGGTGACGAACTGGGCGTTCCCGCTGTTGAAGGCGAGGTCCGCGGTCTCGCCCACCACCGGCAGGGAGAAGGCGTTGCGGAAGGTGTCGTGCGCCGTTTCGATCGCGACCAGGCTGTCCCTGACGACGCCGACGCTGTGGGTGCCCGTGAGGGCCAGGTCGGTCGTGAGCAGACCGCTCTCGCGAACCCACTCGAGACCTGTCATCTCACCGTTGCCGTTGAGCGTGGCGCAGCCCGCGAACAACGGATGTGTTCTGACGTGTCCCGGCCGTGGACGGATCACGGTCACGCCGGTACGGGCGATGACGTGGTCGTCGCGGATGACGGTGGCGTGACCGACGGTGACGCCGGAGACGTCGCTGATGGCGTTGCGGGGTCCTGAGGGAAGAATCCCGATCTCGATGCCGAGGTCACGGAGCCTGGTCATGGTTCTCCATTCGGTGGAGGGGGAGCTCGATCCTGCTGGGCAGGCGGGGCCCGTGGAAGACGGAGTGCGTACCGCGTTCGGCCTCCGTCGCACCGAGGTAGTCGGCGGAGCCGAGGTTGATCGCGTAGAGCGGGAAGAGACTGGAGGTCACCACGAGGCGCAGGGCGTGCCCCGGCTGGAGCTCGTGCGCCACGTCCGTCATCGCGATCCTGTAGCCGACCGGCACACCTGTCCGGAACGCGGGCACCGATCCCGCGCGCACGACCCCGTGCGCCAGGTGAACCGTTCTCGTCTCGCCCGGGAAGACGTCCTCGAGGGACACCATCCAGTCCGCGTCATCGCGATCGGTCCCGGCGAACAGATGGACCACCGGCGTGCCCCGGACGAGTGTGGGAACGTCGACGGTCGCCGCCGTGTACGTGAGCGTGTCGTCGCGGCTGGTCGCGAACGATGTCTCAAGGGTGAATCCCGCTGGGCCGGTCCGTGAGAAGGACCCGTGATCCGGCTGCCACGGAACGGGATTCCCGGGATCGTGGACGAAGTGATCGGCCGCCTCGCGGGGTGTCGCGTCGCGCGTCAGTCGTCCGTCCCCGATCCGGGTGTTCGCCCGCCCTTCGGAGGTCAGCCACAAGGTCTCGACCTCGTCGGCCACCGGCCAATGGTCGAGGTCTTCCCAGGCGTTGCGGCCCGTGACGAAGACGCGCACGGGGGCGGGAGCCCAGGACGACGGGTCGTCCCGCAGGTGGTGGTCGAACCACTCGAGGAGCAATTCGTCGGGGTCGACGACGGAACGGGGCCCCCATTCGACCCCGCCGACGACGCTCACCGGTCTCCGGGTTCCGGCTGAGTCCCACGGGCCGATGACCAGCGAGTGCTCCCCTCCGGCGGAGGAGACGGTCTCCCAGTGCGCCATCGTGGCGCCCAGCCCGCTGTCCCACCGGCCGGAGACCAGGAGGGTCGGCGCGCTCGCATTCGTCCCGCCGCCCACAGCCAGGCTGCTCCAGTACGGGTCCTGGGGGTCGAGGTGGGCGAGCCAGTCGGGCCACGGCGCGTCCGGTCTGCCCAGCGCTTCGTGCATGCCGGCCAGCGGCCTGCTGCTGAAGACCGACTTCCAGGGCGGCGCGTCGACGGGCCCTCGTACCCGGCCACCGACGAGGTGCATCCAGAACAACCAGTCCAGTCGCACGGCACCGCCCCGCGACGGCAGGCCCTCGGCCGCGGCGAACGGGGACCACACGGCGAGCGCGTCCACCGGAGCGGCCGACGCGGCGGCGAGCGCCGCGAACCCGGCGTAGCCCGCGCCGAAGCAGCCGAGGCGGCCGTTGGACCCGGGAAGGTCACGGGCCCACGTGACGATGTCGGCGCCGTCTGCGGCCTCGTGGAGGAACGGCTCGAAATCCCCGTCCGAGTCACCCCGGCCCCGTACGTCACCCGCGACCACGATGTATCCGCGCGCGGCAAGGAGCTTGAAGCGGTCCGAGGGGACCTGCGGCGCCGTGCTCGCAGGAGGCTTCTGGTCCGCGCGGTTGTTGTCGTAGGGCGTGCGGGTGACGAGGACCGGGTGATCACCGGGGGTGGGCGGCATGTAGACGTCGACGGACAGGTCGACCCCGTCGCTCGCCTCGACCCGTACGTCGAAGCGGGAGCGCACACGGGAGACATCGGTGAACCTCATACCGCTCCCCCGCTGTTCTCGACGGGCAGGACGAGCCGCGAGGGGTGCTCCGGGCCGTGGTGAACGGTCACGCTTACCACGCGTGATTCCACGGCGTCGGCCCAGGGCTCCCCGGTGCCGAGGTTGCGTGAGAAGGCGGGGAACGCGCCCGCGGTCACCGCGAGCGCGATGCGGTGCCCCGGCAGGAAGGTGTGGTGGAGCCAGACCAGCGGGATACGCAGCCCGACGATCTCCCCGGGGCTGACGGGCGGTGAGCCGGGCCCGGACCGCATCGAGATCCGCTGTAGCCCGCACGACCCGAGCTCGCTGCCGACGAGCATCATCCGGCCGTCGGGATGGACGTCGAGCAGCAGGACGCTCAGGTCCGCGTCGGGCGCGTCCAGCGAGACGAAGACGTCCAGCTCGGCCTGGCCGCTCACGTGGACGGGCTCGTCCAGGGCCGGACCCGGGTAGACGAGGACATCGGGGCGGCGCAGCAGGTAGCGATGGTCGTGGGGCGGGTCGCTCCAGGCGAACAGGTCGAGGTTGGTGAAGTCCCTGGCCGGGTTCTCCGGGTCGAAGACGTACGTGTCGCGGGCGGCTTTCTCCGGAGTCCGCGTGAGCCGGCCGTTTCCGCTCAGTGTGCGGGCGTCGCCGCCGCTGGCCAGGTACCAACTCGTCGGCTCGACCGCGGCGGACGGCCACTCGTCCAGGTCTTCCCACCGCATCGTCCCGGTCCGGAAGACCCGGCACGGGTGGGCATCAGCGGGTTCGTCGTCGTCCCTGAGGTGCCGTGCGAGGAAGCGCTCGACGTGTCCGACGGTGTCCATGACCGACGAGGAGACATCCAGTCCTCCCAGCACCGGGCTCGGCGACCGGTTCCCTCCGTGGTCCCAGGCTCCGATCAGGAGCTGGGCCCTGGCGCCCGCGGGCGACCGCGCCAGCCGGGCCCACGTCGCCATCGTGGTCTGGTCGTCCCACCAGCCGACCGTGACGAGCACGGGCAGGTCGAGGTTCGCCCAGTCGTCGTCGCTGAGCACGAACGCCTCGCCGAGGTAGTCGATCTCCCCGTCCACGTACTTCGGCCACCACCGTCCACCGGTGCCGACCTGCTCGTGGAGGGTGCGCAGTGGCAGGTGCCTGATGTTGTGCCCCCACGAGGGAGCGCCGTAGTGCTGTTGGGTACGTCCGGTCACCTGGTGGAACCACCAGCTCCAGTAGAGGTGCGGGACACCGGTGTTGAAGCTCGGCCGCGGGCCGAGGCCGGCGACTCCAATGGCCATCGGCGCGATGCACCGCAGGTGCGGCGGCCGGGCCCGAGCGGTCCACCACTGGGTGAGACCTTCGTAGCTGAGCCCGACCATGCCGACCCGGCCCGTGCACCAGGTCTGCTCGGCGACCCACTCGATGCTGTCGTAGCCGTCGTCGCTGTCCTGGACGAAGGGCTGGAAGTCACCGCCGGAGTCGCCGCGTCCGCGCATGTCGATCATGACGTAGGCGTAACCGGCGGCGACGAGCCGCCGCATCCAGATTCCCGGCTTGCGGTTGTACGGGGTTCGTGTCACCACGGCCGGGAACGGGCCGTCACCGGCCGGGACCATGATGTCGGCGGCCAGCTCGACGCCGTCGCGCATCGGGATCCGGCAGTTCCACAGGGCTCGGACCTCTCTCGTGCTCCCCCTCAGCGCGGGCATCAGAACGCCTTGGCGTACGCGTTCAGTGCCTGCTGGCCGCCGAGATGCGCGTACAGCACGTTCGAGTCCTTCGGGATGTCGCCGTCGCGGATCAGGTCGATGAGGCCCGCCATCGACTTGCCTTCGTAGACGGGGTCGATGATGATCCCCTCCGTCTTGCCGGTGAGGCGGATCGCGTCGAGGGTCGACCGCACCGGGACCCCGTACTCGTCTCCGGCCCAGCCCGGGAGCACGGTGATCTCGTCGTCCCGCAGGTCACGCCTCAGCCCGATGAGATCCGCGGTGTTCCGGGCGATCCGACCGACCTGGTCGACCGTCTTGTCGAGGGTGGCCGAGGCGTCGATGCCGATGACCCGGCGGGGTCGGCCGCCCGCGTCTTCGAGTGCCGCGAATCCCGCGATCATGCCCGCGTGCGTCGAACCGGTGACGGTGCAGACCACGACGGTGTCGAAGAAGGTGTCGAGCTCCTGCTCCTGCCGGGCCACCTCGTACGCCCAGTTGGCGAAGCCGAGACCGCCGAGGCGGTGGTCGGACGCGCCGGCGGGGATGCCGTAGGGCTTGCCGCCGCGCTTCTCCACGTCGTCGAGGGCCTGCCGCCACGAGTCACGGAAGCCGATGTCGAAACCGGCGGGGCCGAGCCGTACCTCTGCTCCCATCACCCGGCTGAGCAGGATGTTGCCGACTTCGGTGCTCAGCGGATCGGTCCAGGAAGGCACCCAGTTCTCCTGGACCAGGACGCACTCCAGCCCGAGGTGGGCGGCGACCGCGGCGACCTGCCGGGTGTGGTTGGACTGGTGGCCCCCGATCGACACCAGCGTGTCGGCCCCTTGGGCCAGCACGTCGGGGATGAGGTACTCCAGTTTGCGGGTCTTGTTACCGCCGTAGGCCAGCCCGGAGTTGCAGTCCTCCCGCTTCATCCAGATCGAGGCACCGCCGAGGTGGGCGCTCAGACGTGGGAGCGGGTGCACCGGACTGGGGCCGAAGGTGAGCGGGTGGCGGGCGAAGTCCTCGATGGACACAGCGCGTTCTCCTTCGCGGATTGGCGATCGACGACGAGGCCGTCAAGGTGCCTCGGGCGATCAAACTGTCACTCCCCCGGCGGCCTCGTTTCGTGAATGAGACCGAACCTCGGGCGGGGATTGGTGCGGGTTCACCACACAAGGACCCGCGGCGCGGGAAGTCTGCTAGCTGTTGCGCCCTCGCGCGGCGACGGCCCAGGGGCGCAGGCCGCCTCCCTCGTCGATCCATAGCCGCTCGGCCAGGTTGACGGCCGCGCAGCAGTGGTTGGGCACCACCGCGACCTGGCTCCCCAGCGGAGGCAACGGGGCGCCGCCCAGGTCCACGACGGCGTGGTGCTCGGAGACGAGGACGATCCGGGCGTCCGGGTGGTCGAGCAGACGTCCTCCTCCGGTGTTGAAGGCAGCCTTGTCGGCGGCGAGCACCTTGCTGCCGGAGTCCAGGACCGCACGGCCTCCGGCGTGGCTGACGACCGTCGCACGACAGGTCAGCGCGACGTCATCGGGATGCGTCGTCCCCAGCTCCCACTGCTGCGCGTCCCCGAAGACGTAGACCCCGGGGCGCACCTCGGTGACCGCCTCGGGCCGGGTGTCGGCCAGGCTCGGCGTCGATCCGCCGCTGACCACCGCGACCTCGATCCCGGCGTCCTCCACGGCCGCGCGCGCGACCGAGAGCGCTCGTGCCTCGTCTGCGGCGGCCGTCGCCCCGGCGTTCGTGGCGTAGCTGTGTCCCGGAAACGTGAAGACCCCCGCGACCTTCGCGCCAGAGAGCGCGGCGGCGGTCGCGACCAGGCCCGCGTCCGAGGGGCGGCAACCACTGCGGTGGTGACCGCAGTCCACTTCGATGACCACCTCCACGCCGAGGCGGCCGACCAGGTGACCCGCCCGGGCGGCGCCCTCGGCCGAGTCCACGCCGATCGCGATGCGGGCCCTGTCCGCCAGAGCGCCGAGCCGGCCGGCCGCCTGGCCGTCGATGTGCAGGGGGTAGGCGATGAAGAAGTCGGTCACGCCGCTGTCCGCGAAGACTTCCGCCTCACCGATCGTCGCCACCGTCAGTCCGACGGCGCCGGCCGCGATCTGGCGCCGGGCGATCCGGGGCGACTTGTGGGACTTGGCGTGCGGGCGGAGCGCGAGGTCGTTCGTCGCGGCCCACTGTGCGACTCGCCGGATGTTCCGGTCGAGCCGATCCAGGTCGACGTGCAGGTAGGGGGTGTTGGGCATGGCCGAAATCCTCCTCGCCGCTCCGACGGCGTGATTGGTGAGTGGCTCCGAAGACAAGCGGCGCTCTTCGTACGGCCGGACAACGAATCCAGGGCAGCGGCCCGGCACACTGTCCGATATGACGACACCAAGGGTGGACCGACGGGAGTTCCAAGAGCGCCTGGACGATCTCGCGAATCGGTACGGCGTCCCGGGGGCGGCGGCCGGCGTGCTGGTCGACGGGAGGACCACGGTCGTCGCCACCGGGATCGCGAAGCTGGGTACGACCGTTCCGGTGACGACGGACTCGGTGTTCCTGCTCGCCTCCATCACCAAGGTGTGGACCGCGACGCTCGTCCTCCAGCTCGTGGACGAGGGGCTGGTCGACCTGTCCTCGCCGGTGAATCACTACCTGACGCCGCCGCTGCGGTTGGAGGACGAGGAGGTGGCGCGCACCGTCACCGTCGGACAACTGCTCACGCACTCCGGCGGGTTCTTCGGCGATGCCGCCGAGCCGGACGTCCGGAGCGACGACGCCGTCGAGAAGATCGTTGAGAGCTACAGCGGCCTGGCTCAGCTGCACCGGCCGGGAGCGGTGTTCTCCTACTCCAACTCCGGGTACAACGTGCTGGGCCGGCTCATCGAGTGCGTGACCGGATCGACCTGGGACGAGGTGTTGCGGACGCGCCTCATCGAACCGTTGGGGCTCGGCAGCACCTCGACGCTTCCCGAGGAGACCATGACGAGACCGCTCGTGGTCGGCCACGTACCGGCGGCGCCGGGGTCGTACGATCTCACGCCGGTCTCGACCTGGCTCGACCCACGGACGTCGGGGCCGTGCGGGGGGACGCTGGCGGCAACCCCGGCCGACCTCCTGGCGTTCGCCAGGCACCACCTCGAGGACGGTCTGGCGCCTTCGGGCGCGCGACTCATGAGTCCGCGGACCGCGCGGACCATGCGGGAGCCCCACATCGCGCAGCCGGATCCGAGCCGGGGTCCCGCGTGGGGCTGGGGATGGTCGATCGAGCGTCTCGAGCCGCGGATCGTCGGCCACATCGGGAGCACCTGCGGTCAGCAGTCCCGGCTGGTCCTGGCGCCCGACCACGGCGTCGCCGTCTGCGTCATGGCGAGCGGTGACATCCAGGGCATGGGTGACGAGCTGGTGTCCGAGCTGTTGCGGGAGCTGGTCGGCGTCGGCCTGCCGACCACGCCGGGCCCGGTCGACGCGGACATCGACGTCACGCCGTACGTCGGGCGGTTCCGGATGAGCGACGAGGCGACGATCGACGTACGGGCGGAGGCATCGGGTCTCATCGCGTCCTTCACGACGAGCGGCCGGTGGGCAGACTTCCACGGGGACTTCTCGACGCCGATGACCTACGCGGGCGGAACGACGTTCCTCATGTCGATGCCGCCCGTGACCGAGCCGGTGGCGGCCACCTTCCTCTGGGCGGACG
Organism: Streptomyces sp. NPDC024632; assembly: GCF_055559175.1. NCBI lineage: Bacteria > Bacillati > Actinomycetota > Actinomycetes > Kitasatosporales > Streptomycetaceae > Streptomyces > Streptomyces sp. NPDC024632. The sequence continues at coordinate 124,263 of NZ_JBVHLD010000019.1, read as the reverse complement.
GGCCCGGCGGACCCGCGACCCACCTCGCGTCGCAGATGCGGGTCGCTCCCCGGTCGGAAGCCTCTCCGCGGTGACGGCCCCGGTCGGAAGCCTCTCCGCGGTGACCGCCCCGGTCGGAGTCCTCTGCGCCGTGACGGCCGGCAGTACGTGGGCCGCACCGCGGCCGGGCGGTCCGGCGCGCCCCGGACGTCGTCGTCCGTGTCATCCCACCCCGTCGCGGCGCGTACACCGCGCGCGTCCACCGCATGTCTGCGAGGCAATCCGATGACCGTGACCTCCTCTTCCGTGGCATCGACGGCTCCCGCGGAGGAGGTGCTGCGAGAGATCGCCCGCAAGGTGCTCTGGATCGCCACGTCGATCGTCGACGCGGCGAACCGCGGCCGTCCCAACGCCAGTGGCGTCAAGGTCGGGGGCCATCAATCGTCCAGCGCCTCGATGGTCGACATCATGGTCTCGCTCTGGTTCGCCGAGCTGACCCGGAACGACCGGGTGTCGGTCAAACCGCACGCGTCCCCCGTACTCCACGCGATCAATTACCTCATCGGCGACCTTGACGCCAAGTACCTCACGACACTTCGCTCCAAGGGCGGGTTGCAGTCCTACCCCAGTCGGCTCAAGGATCCCGACACCGTGGATTTCTCCACCGGCTCGGTCGGCATCGGGGCGACTGCCGCGCTCTGGGCGGCCATGTCCCACCGCTATCTGACCTCGCACTTCGACTCCACGCCCGAGGCAGGCCGCTTCATCAGCCTTCTCGGGGACGCCGAGCTCGACGAGGGCGCGGTCTGGGAGGCCGTCGCGGACCCCTCCACCGCGAAGATGGGCGAATTGCTGTGGGTCGTCGACCTGAACCGCCAGTCGCTCGACCGCATCGTGCCCGACGTCCAGATCCACCGCCTCATGGGCATGTTCGAGGCAGCCGGGTGGCAGGTGATCACGCTCAAGTGGGGGCGGAAGGTCAGCGCGCTCTTCGACCGTCCCGGAGGGGACGACCTGCGTACGCGGCTGGAGACGATGCCCAACGAGGAGTACCAGCGCCTCCTGCGTGTCGACGCCGAGCAGATCGCCGACCGGATCGTCGGCGACGACGGGTCCGAAGCGCTGCGCGAGCTGCTGCGGTCGGTACCCTCCGACCATCTCGCGGTGGCCCTGCGGGACCTGGGCGGGCACGACATCGGCCTGTTGCTCGACACCTTCGCCCACGTGGATCCGGATCGGCCGACGGTCGTCTTCGCCTACACGGTGAAGGGGCGCGGCCTGCCTACGGAAGGGCATCCGAACAACCACTCTGCCTTGCTCACCGACGTCCAGATGGAGGCGCTCGCCGAGTCGGTCGGCGCGAACCCGGCCGACCCGTGGCGACGGTTCCAGGACGGGTCCTTCGCGGCGACGCTGTGCGCGGAGCGCGGGCACGCCCTGCGGCGGCGCGCCGCTGTCACGAATCCTCGGCCCGATGCCGTTCCCGCCACCTTGTCCCGGAAGCACCGCGCTCCGATCTCGACCCAGGCGGCTCTGGGTCGTTTTCTCACCGATCTGACCCGCGAGGCACCGGAAGTGGCGCGCCGCGTGGTGACCTGTAGTCCGGACGTCGCGTCCTCGACCAACCTCGGCGGCTGGATCAACAAGACGGGGGTCTGGTCGGTCGCGGACCGACCGGACTGGTTCGCCGATGACCCCGAACGGGTTCTCAAATGGTCCGAGGGCGCCGGTGGTCAGCACATCGAGCTCGGTATCGCCGAGGTCAACCTGGTGAGCCTGCTCAGCGAGCTCGGTTCGACCTGGTCGCGGTGGGCCGAGCGGCTGGTCCCGATCGCCACCATCTACGACCCCTTTCTCTCACGAGCCCTGGAACCCTGGTCCTACGGCATCTACGCCGGTGGTCAGTCGATCATCGTCGGCACGCCGTCGGGCGTCACCCTCGCTCCCGAGGGAGGAGCGCACCAGTCGATCACGACTCCGTCGATCGGCTTGCAGCAGCCGGGATGCGTCGCGTGGGAGCCGGCGTTCGCCCAGGACCTCGAGTGGTGCTTCCTGGACGCGATCGACCACGTGGGTGTCCCCGGCGGGACGTCGGCGTACTTCCGGCTCTCGACCCGCCCGGTGGACCAAGCGCTTGCCCGCTTGCCCGAGGACCCTCTCCTGCTGGAGCGCCGCCGACGCCATGCCGTTGCCGGCGGCTACCGCCTGACCGATCATCCCCTCGCCGACGAGCGGGTCACCCTGGTCGGGGTGGGAGCGATCATGCCTGAGGTCGTGGCGGCGGCCGGTGCCCTGACCGGGCTCGGTGTGACCGCCGGAATCGTGTGCCTGACGAGCCCGGACCTCATCTTCCGGTCCGCGCAAGGCAAGGGGAGCGATACCGCCTCGGCTCTCTTTCCCTCGGAGAGCCCTGCCCCCGTGCTCACCGTCATGGACGGCCACCCCCACACGCTTGCCTTCCTGGCGGGGCTGCGCGGTGACCGGACCAAAAACCTCGGCGTCACCGAGTTCGGCCAGTCGTCCGCCCTCCAAGACGCCTACAGGATTCACGGGATCGACACAGCGACGATCGTCGATGTCGCGCTCAGCCTGACCGGCCGCTGAGCCGGGGACTCCTCTGGGCGGACGGCCGCCGGCGGGCCGTATTTCAGAAGGACTTGAGAAGTTGGCGTGGAAGGCTGCGATCTCCTTCCGAGCAGCGGCGGCCGGGTTGCCCGGTGGGCCCGCTGCGCACGTCCTCGTCCGTGGAGAAGCCCCCCATGAGTCTTACGCATATCAACGGCCTTCCGGCGCACGTCCTGTTCGTGCACTTCGTGGTGGTGCTGGTGCCGCTGACGGCCCTGGCCGCGGTGGTCTGCGCGGTCCAGCCCCGGTATGCCCGCCGCATGGGGCTGTCGCTTCCGCTGCTGGGGCTGGTGACCCTGGCGCTGGTGCCGGTCACGACGCATGCCGGGGAGTGGCTCAAGGCCCGTGTGGGCGACGATCCTCTGGTGCGTAAGCACGCGGAACTGGGCGACGGTCTGCTGCCGTGGGCGATAGGGCTCTTTCTCGTGACGCTCGGGGTCTGGTGGCTGGGGCGCAGGACCGCACGGTCCGGGGACCCGGCCGCCGAGAGCCTTCCGTCCGCCGGCGCGCGGCGGAGCCTGCCGACGACTCTGCGCGCGACCGCCGCCGTACTCGCGGTGGTCGTGTCCGCCGGCGCGGTCGTCGACGTGTACCGCATCGGTGATTCCGGCGCGAAGGCGTCCTGGAACGACAACTACGACAAGCACCCGTCGGGACACAACGGCTGACGGGCACTCCGCACCTCGGCGCCGAAGGACTCCGATCGGCTTCCACGGACCTGCCTATGAGGTCAATGGGACGCCGTCGCGGCCCTTCGGTCACCCGCGCGGGTGAGGTTCGGCGTGGGGCGGTTCGACCGGGCAAGGGGGCGGGGCGCCGGTGCGTAACTTGGTGCCGCGGCCCGCCGTCGGCGCGTCGGTGTCACCACATCCCCCCAGGTCAAGGGGTCTGTCATGAAGCGCGTCACCTCCCTCGCCGTTGGCATGGCCGCCGTTGCGGCCACTGCCTCAGGATGCGGCAGCTCCAGTTCCACGACATCCCTCACCCCCCATTCCAGCACCGGCGCCACCACCGCGAGCGCCGGTGCCTCCGCCTCGACCGGCGGCGCCTCCGCGTCGACCGGCGGCGCCGCCACGGTGAAGACAGCGAACTCGCCGCTCGGTCAGATCCTGGTCGACGCCTCCGGCAGGACCCTGTACCTGTTCAAGGCCGACACCGGGAAGACATCGACCTGCAACGGATCCTGCACGCGGGCCTGGCCCCCGCAGACCACGACCGGAAAGCCCCACAACAGCGGCGTGACCGCCTCAATGGTCGGAACGAGCACCCGGTCGGACCACTCGACCCAAGTGACCTACCACGGCCACCCGCTGTACTACTTCGCCAAGGACACCAAGCCCGGAGAGACCAACGGCCAGGGCCTCAACGAATTCGGCGCGCTGTGGTACGTGGTCAGCCCCAGCGGCAACGCGGTCACCACCGCGGCCTCCACGTCGGCCTCACCGTCGACCGGCTCCGCCAGCGGCGGAGGCGGGTACTGAGGCGCGGTCCCGTCCATCACTGCGCTCACCGGCGCAGCAGGTCCGCGGCGGCGAGACTGAGTACGCCGTCGTGCCAGGCGAGGCCGCGCAGGTCGCGGACGACGACGGGGGCGTGGGTGGCCAGGGCGCGCCGCCCGACCCCGACGACGACCGCGCCTGCCGCGGCTCCGGCCGCCGCCCCCGCGGCGCTGTCCTCGAAGACGACCGTCCGGGCCGGGGCGAAGCCCAGCTTCCGGGCCGCGGCGCGGTAGCCGTCAGGGGCTGGTTTGCCGTGGCTGACATCGTCCGCGGTGATGAGCACGGGCGGAGTGGGCAGTCCCGCCGCCGCGAGGCGGGCCCGTGCCAGGAGGGTGACTCCGGAGGTGACCACCGCCCACCGCTCGCGCGGCAGGCTCGTGAGGAGGTCGAGGGCGCCGGGGAGCGCTGTGGTGGTGGCCGCGGCCTCGACCTCCATACGGTCGATCGCGGCGAGTGCCGCCGGCCGTTCGTCCGGGTCGGTCACCAGGAGGGCGACGGTGTCGGCCGACCGGCGGCCGTGCACCATGGCGGTCACCTGTTCCGGCCGCAGGCCGCGGTCACGGGCCCATTGGCTCCATGCCCGGTCGACGCCGTGATCGGAGTCGACCAGGACCCCGTCGTTGTCGAAGAGCAGGCCGTCGCAGGGGATGTCGAGCGCGGAGGCCGGGTGGGGTTGTGCGGTCATGGACGGTCCCTCAGGTCACGGGGCGGTTGCGGTAGCGGCCGACCAGTTCACGGGCGGCGGTCTGCATCCGGGCGGGCGGAAGTCCCTGGGCGATGAGGGTGAGGTCGTCGAGAACCATGTCGCCGATGGTCTCGAAGGCCGCCGGGATGCCGCCCGCGCGGTGTGCGGACAGGACGAGACCGTCGAGGGAGCGGGCCGGGTCGTCGGGGGCGACCGGTTCGTCCGGCCAGACGTCGATACCGGCCATGACGCGCCCGCGCGCGACGTGGGAGAGGAGCGCCGGGTAGTCGACGACCGGGGCGCGGCTGACCAGGACGAGCCGGGCGCCGTCCGGGAGCAGGTGGAGCTCGCGCTCGCCGATGAGGTGGCGGCTTTCGTCGGTGACGGTGGCCAGCACGAACACGAAGCGGCTGCGGGACAAGGTCTCGTCCAACGAGGCGGGCAGTACACCGTGTTCGCGCAGGACGCCGGGCGGCAGCCAGGGATCGTACACACGGATGGTGGGCCGGAAGGGGGCGAGGAGGCGGTTGAGGCCGCGGCCGAGGTTGCCGAAACCGACCAGGCCCACGTCGGAGCCTTGCAGCAGTACGGCGTCGGCGTTGCCGTCGGAGACGTACCGCTCCCGTCCCGCGCGGAAGGCGCGGTCCTCCCGGCTGATGCCCCGGGCGAGGTCGAGCGCGAGGGCGAGCGCGTACTCGGCGACGGCCGGGGCGTAGGCGGGGCCGCAGCCCAGGACGTGGATGCCGCGCTCGAAGCAGGTCGCGTAGTCGACGTTGGGGAAGAAGTTGCCTTCGACATTGAGCAGAGCCCGCAACCTGCCCGCCCGGGAGAGCCGTTGGGCCGGAAGGTCGGGCTGTCCGACGATCGCGAAGGCGTCGGGCAGAACCTCCTCCAGCGCTTCCTCGGAGGGGTCCCTCTCCAGGTCCACCACGGTGAAGCGGTCGCGGAGCGACCCCAGGGCCGCGGGGGTGAAGATGCGGTCCGTGCGCTGCGGGGCGGGGCGCAGAACCACAACTGGCCTGGCGGGTGCGGGGGTTGGATCGGGGGCGGGCGTGCTCATAGGGCTCCTCGCGTACGTACGTCGGGACTTCGGACGACCAGGTCACGGCCCGCCGCCCTTGGCTTGGCGCCAGTGGCCAGGTGGCGCCGGGGCTCACTGGTGCAGGTGGCCGCCATGCTCCGCGCCGCCGGGGGAATGGTGCTCGGCGCCGACGGAGGGCCGAGGGCCGGGTCCGGTGGGTTCGAGGGTGGCGAACCAGGTGGCGAGCAGTTTCAGCGCGTCGTGGGCGGGGCTGCCGGGCTCGGCGCTGAGCGCGGTGAGGGTGAGGCCGGGGTCCGTGGGTACGGGCAGGGCCTCGAAGGCGAGGTCGAGGTCGCCGACGACGGGGTGGTGGAAGCGTTTGACGCCGGTGTGGTGCAGGCGGACGTTGTGCGCGGCCCACAGCGTACGGAATGCCTCGCTACGGGTGGACAACTCGCCGATCAGGTCGCTCAGTTCGCGGTTGTAGGGGTCCCTTCCCGCTTCGGTGCGGAGCAGGGCCGCGGCGGAGGCGCGCTGCGTGTCGAGTTCGGTCATGTATTGGTCGGCGCCCGGATTGAGGAACTGGTAGCGGGCCATGTTGACCGGGCGGGCGGGGTCCTGGAAGAGGGGCCAGTACAGGGCTTTGCCGAGGCGGTTGGTGGCGAGCATGTCGAGGCGGCCGTTGCGGATGAACGCGGGTGCGTCGGTCATCGCGTCCAGCAGTTGCCGCAGACCGGGCCGGACGGGCTGTGCCGTCCGGCGGCGTGCGGGGCGCCGGGTGGAGCTGGCGGTGCGGGCCAGGTCCATGAGGTGGGCACGCTCGGACTCGTCCAGTTGGAGGGCGCGGGCGAGGGCGTCCAGGACGGCTTCCGAGGTGCCGGAGAGGTTGCCGCGTTCCATGCGGGCGTAGTACTCGGCGCTGACCCCGGCGAGCAACGCGACCTCCTCGCGGCGCAGCCCGGTGACCCGGCGGTGGCCTGCGGCGGGCAGACCGGCCTGCTGGGGGGGTGATCCTGGCGCGGCGGCTGGTGAGGAACTCGCGGACCTCGCTGCGGTTGTCCATGCCTTCGAGGCTACGACGATCCCGAGCGGTGAGGGGTGTACTGCCAGTACACGTATCAACGGGTCCTTCCGCACGCCTGCGACCTGCCGTTTCATCGTTGACAGGCCGGTTGACGGCCGTCCGCCGCTGCGCTGGCACCCCCGGTGAGGGCAGGGCGGAATGGAAGGGGACAGACGCCCGCGCCGTCGTTCGAGAAGGCACCCGCGCCGTCGCGTGAGAAGGCGCCGGGCCCCCGTGGAAGGAGACCGTGATGCCGGAGGACCAGCAGCCCGGAGGACCGCGTCAGCAGTTCGGGGACATCGCCCCGGCACTGGCCGGATACACCGAGGACGTGCTGTTCGGGCAGGTGTGGGAAGACCCGGACCTGTCCTCGCGCGACCGCAGCCTGGTGACCGTGGCCAGTCTGATCAGCAGCGGCAGCACCGAGCAGCTCACGTTCCACCTCGGCAGGGCGAGGGAGAACGGGCTGAGCGACAAGGAGCTGATCGCGACGGTCACGCACCTGGCGTTCTACGCCGGATGGCCCAAGGCCATGTCCGCGCTCACGGTCGCCCGCCAGGTATTCGCCGACGGCACCTGACGCAGGGCCCGCCAGGCACACGCGACACCGCGTGACCCGCCGCCCGGCAGGCACTCACCGACACCGCCTGACGCAGGGCCCGCCAGGCGCTCGCCGACACCGCCCGGCCCGGCTTCGCTCCGCGCGCGGACGTCACCCGCCGCGCGTGAGTCGGCCGCCGCTTCACGGACACAAGGAGAGACGACCATGGAGATCATCCAGCCTCCCGCGACGGCGAAGCTGCCGCCGGAGATGTTCACCGGAGACGCGTGGGCGGACGTGATCCACCGCGGCGAGGACCCCTCCCGCGTGCGGATGAACATGGTGCGCTTCGCGCCCGGCGCCCGTACCGCCTGGCACTCGCACGACCTGGGCCAGACCCTCTGGATCGTGGAGGGCATCGCCCTGGTCCAGTCCCGCGGCGGCGACATCGTCGAGGCCCGCCCCGGGGACGTCATCGTCACCCCCGCCGGCGAGGAGCACTGGCACGGCGCCGCGCCGGACCGCTTCATGGCGCACATCGCGCTGTGGGAGGGCGACGACGTCGACTGGCTGGAGCACGTCGGCGACGCCGAGTACACCGGCCCCCGGACCGCCCTGCTCCGAATACCGCCCTCCTCCCCCGCGCCATACGGGCCGCGAATGACACCGGCCCGGAGATTGGAAACCCTCCCGTGAACCCCCAGTACAGCTTCGAGGGGCAGGTCGCCCTGGTCACCGGCGCCGCCTCCGGCATGGGCCTGGCCACCGCCCGCGCCTTCGCCCGGTCGGGCGCCGCGGTCGTCCTGGCCGACGTCGACAAGGACGCCGTGGACAAGGCGGCCAAGGAACTCACCGACGCCGGTCACCAAGCCCTCGGCGTGGTCTGCGACGTCACCGACGAGGCCCAGGCCGCCGCCGCTGTCGACCGCGCGGTGGACGCCTACGGCCGCCTGGACATGGCCTTCAACAACGCCGGCATCCAGGCCCCGCCCACGGACGCCGCCGACGAGAGCGCCGAGAACTTCGACCGCGTCAACGCCGTCAATCTGCGCGGCGTCTGGGCCGCCCAGAAGCACGAACTGCGCCACATGCGCACCCAGGGCTCCGGCGCGATCGTCAACTGCTCCTCGCTCGGCGGCCTGGTGGGCCTGCCCGAGCGCGCCGCGTACCACGCCTCCAAGCACGGCGTCATCGGCCTCACCAAGAGCGCCGCCGTCGAATACGCGCCCCGCGGCATCCGTATCAACGCCGTCTGCCCCGGCACCATCGACACCCCGATGGTCTCCGGCATGCTCGAAAGCCAGGCGGACGCCATGGCCGAGATCCTCAAGCAGCAGCCCATCGGACGGCTCGGCCGCGCCGAGGAGATCGCGCAAGCCGTTCTGTGGCTGTGCAGCCCCGGCGCCAGCTTCGTCATCGGCGCCGCTCTGCCCGTCGACGGCGGCTTCACCACTCACTGACAACCGCCGTCCGAAGCGGCGGCGCCGCGCAGCCGCCCGCCCCCGCGCCACGTAAGGAGCCCACGTCATGGAGTACCGCCGTCTCGGCACCAGCGGAACGCTGGTGTCCAACCTGTCCCTCGGCACGATGAACTTCGGCACCCCGCAGACGCCGGAGGACGAGGCGTTCGCGCAGATGGACGCCTTCCTCGACGCCGGGGGCAATCTGCTCGACACCGCCGACGTCTACAACGGCGGAGTGGCCGAGGAGACCGTCGGCCGGTGGCTCGCCGCCCGCCCGGACGAGGTCACCGACCGCGTCGTCCTCGCCACCAAGGGCCGCACGCGCACCGGCGCCGACCCCAACAAGGCCGGAACCTCGCGCCGCCACCTGGACCGGGCGCTCACCACGTCCCTGCGCAGGCTGGGAGTCGACACCGTCGACCTCTACCAGCTCCACGCCTGGGACCCCCTGACACCGATCGAGGAGACGCTGGCCTTCCTCGACTCCGCCGTCCGGGCGGGGAAGATCCGCTACGTCGGCCTGTCCAACTTCACCGGATGGCAGCTCCAGCTCGCGGTCTCCACCGCGCGGGCGTACGGCCTCCCGGTGCCGGTGACCCTCCAGGCCCAGTACAACCTCGCCACCCGCCAGACCGAGTGGGAGATGACCGCCGCGGCCCGGTACAACGGACTCGGCATCCTGGCCTGGTCCCCTCTCGCGAGCGGCTTCCTCACCGGAAAGTACGAGCGCGGCGCGCGGCGGGCCGCCGACACCAGGGCCGGTCAGGACCACGCCCTCTACCAGTACACCTCCTCCAACTACGAGCACTCCGACCGCACATGGGACGCCGTGGACGCGCTGCGCGAGGTCGCCCGGGACAACGGCGTCACGCCCGCCCAGGCCGCCCTGAGCTGGGTCGTCAACCGCCCCGGCGTCACCTCCGCCATCGTCGGCGCCCGCACCGTGCGGCAGCTCACCGGCAACCTCGCCGCCGCGGACCTGCGCCTGGACCCGGACTCCGTCACCGCGCTGGACACCGCGAGCGACCCGGACCCGGCCCCGTACCCCTACGGCCCTTTCGGCTCCGCCCAGCGCGACCGCACCGCCAACGACCCCGAAGCCCTCGGCGCCCTCATCGACCAGCACGCCGAATCCGGCGGCGCCGGGCAGCACTGATCCGTTCACGGACGTCCAGCACACGAAAGGGAGTTCCACCATGGAGTACGTCCGCCTCGGCGCCACCGGCCTGAAGGTCAGCCGGCTCGCGCTGGGCTGCATGAGCTACGGCGACCCGGCCGTGCCCGGCGCCCACCCGTGGGCCCTGACCGAGGACAAGGCGGGACCGTTCTTCCGGCAGGCCGTCGACCTGGGCATCACCTTCTGGGACACCGCCAACGTCTACCAGGCGGGCACGTCCGAGGAGATCACCGGCCGCGCGATCCGTGAGTACGCGCGGCGCGAGGACATCGTGCTCGCCACCAAGGTCCGCGGCAGGATGCACGACGGTCCCGGCGGCGAGGGCCTGTCCCGCAAGGCCGTCCTCGAACAGGTCGACGCCTCCCTGACCCGGCTGGGCACCGACTACATCGACCTGTACCAGATCCACCGCTTCGACGACGACACCCCGGTCGAGGAGACGATGGAGGCGCTGCACGACCTCGTGAAGGCCGGGAAGGTCCGCTACCTCGGCGCGTCGTCGATGTACGCCTGGCAGTTCGCCAAGCTCCAGCACGCCGCCGACCTCGGCGGATGGACCCGTTTCGGGTCCATGCAGAACCAGTACAACCTGCTGCGGCGCCAGGACGAACCCGAACTCATGGCCATGTGCGGCGACATGGGCGTGGGGCTCGTTCCCTACTCCCCGAACGGCAAGGGCCGCCTCGCCCGCCCCGCCGGTGAACAGAGCACCCGTTCCCGTACCGACCACGTCGTGCGGTCCTTCGACAGCCCCCACGACGGACCCGTCATCGACGCCGTCCAGCAGGTCGCCGCATCCCGCGGCGTGCCCATGGCCCACATCGCACTCGCCTGGGTCCTCCGCAACCCGCTCGTCTCCGCGCCCATCGTCGGCGCGACGCAGCCCCACCACCTTCAACAGGCCGTGGACGCGCTCGACTTGAGCCTGTCGGACGAGGAAGCCGCCGCGCTGGAGGCCCCCTACGTCAACGCCGGACCTTCCTGGTTCTGATCACGGATCCGCGTGACGGGGCGTGCGGTTCTGCCGCGTCGGACCCTTCCGCGCCCGCGCGCACCGGACATGACGCTGCGTCAGCCGGCGGCGTAGGCGCAGCCGCCCGCGGTGATCGTGGTGCCGGACACCGCTGCCAGCGAGCAGGTCGCGATGACGTTGGAGGCGTTGAAGGGCACCCAGCGCCCGGAAATGAGCACCTCCTCCACGAATTTGGCCAGGTGGAAGACGTACGTGGGACCGGAGTCCGCCCAGCCGGGGCAGGCTGTGGTCGTGGTCGTCAGCGGCGAGGTGATGTTGTTGGGGTTGCCCGCGGCCCTCACCGAACCGCCCGAACAGTTGACGGCGGTCGCGGCATCGGCCGACGGTACGGCGGCCAGGGCGAGGACGGCGGCGGATCCCACGGCCACCGCGAGGGCGGTGGCACGCTGCATGTGCTTCATGGCTTCCCCCTGCTGCGGCCGAACGCGCGTCGGCCGTCACCGACATTGTGGGAAGGCCCACCCGCCCGGTTCCAGACGCCCCCGATGGCAACTTCCTGCGCGCGTCGGCCGGAAGGCCGGACGGAAGGGTCCCCGCCGCCGGTGGCGCGCGGTTCATGGCGTGGCGGCGGGGGGCGGGTGGGGTGGCGCGGTCGGGGCTCGGCGGGTGGAGAAGGCACCCGCGGCGGCGGCCAGGGCCGCGGTGTGCGCGGCGCGTTCGGGGAGTCGGGGGTCCGGGTCGGCGCGCAGGAGTACCAGCTCGTGGTAGACGGGCGCCGTGGCGGCGATCAGCAGGCTCCGCGCGTCTGTCTGCGGGGTGGGGAGTTCGCCGCGCTCGACGGCGCGCTCGACGAGGATCTCGCACTGGGCGTACCGGCCGGCCCACAGTTGCCGCTGGGCCAGCGCGGCCTGTTCGGAGTGGAACGAGGCGGCCATCAGGGCGACGGCGAACGACGGCTGTACGACCAGGGACTCCTGGATCTCCTGGTTGAGGGCGGTCAGATCGCCGAGCAGCGAGCCGGTGTCCGGCGGTATCCAGTCGATCTCGCCGGCGGCGCCGATGACGTCGACGAGCAGGCCGCCGACATCGCGCCACCGCCGGTAGACCGTGGCGCGGTGCACTCCGGCCCGCGTCGCGACGCCCTCGATCGTGAGTCCTTCGTGGCCGCTCTCGGCCAGTTCGGCTCGCACCGCGTCGAGAACCTGGGCGCGGACGCGGGCGGTGCGACCGCCGGGACGGCGGTCCGATGTCGTGTTCAGCGGGTCTGTCATCGGCAGTCATTATCCGGTTGATCCAGGCGGCAGGGCCGTGCCAGCATCTTAACGCGACGCTTGTCGCTCTAACCGCCGGAGAGGAACCGCCTCCACGATGCCGCCCGTTCCCGCCGACCCCACCGTGCTCCACCCGATGCCCGAGCACCCCCGCGTGGTGCTGCTCAAGCCGTTGGTGAAGTCGCCGCTGATCGAGGTCGGCGACTTCTCCTACTACGACGATCCGGACGACCCGACCGCGTTCGAGACGCGCAACGTTCTCTACCACTACGGTCCCGAGCGGCTCGTCATCGGCAAGTACTGCGCGCTGGGGACGGGCACCCGGTTCATCATGAACGGCGCCAACCACCGTATGGACGGCCCTTCCACCTTCCCGTTCCCCACCATGGGAGGCTCCTGGGCGGAGCACTTCGACCTGATCACCGACCTGCCCGGCCGGGGCGACACGGTCGTCGGCAACGACGTGTGGTTCGGGCACGGCGCCACGGTGATGCCCGGCGTACGCATCGGTCACGGCGCGATCGTCGCCGCGGGCTCCCTGGTCACCCGCGACGTCCCCGACTACGGCATCGTCGGCGGCAACCCCGCCCGGCTCATCCGCACCCGCTACGACGCCGCCGACATCGCCCGGCTCCTCGCCGTGGCGTGGTGGGACTGGCCGGTGCGGCACATCACCGGGCAGGTACGGACGATCATGTCGGGGACCGTCGCCGACCTGGAGGCCGCCGCGCCGACCGACCAGCCCTGACACCGCGCACACAGGTCACCTACGACGACGATCCGGCCGACCGCCCAGCAGCGGCAGGCCGATCCGGTCGGTGAGGGCGTGCGAGGGCGTGCGAGGGCGCCATCAGGTACTCCCCGTGCTCGTCGAGGTCATCGATCTGGTAGATCACCGGCCCGGCGGCGGCCCGGCCGCGATACGTAGCCGCGCCGCGGCCTCACCCGGTGCCACTGAACCCGCCGACCGAGGGCAGACGAACTCGTACGCGTCACGTACGACGTCGCCACCGGGAGACAGGGGAGAACGTGTTCGGGAACGTCGCTCTGCCGATCGCGACCGTCAACCGACCAGGGCCCGGCCGACTGGCCCGCGCGCTGCCCGAGGCGGCCCTGCTGGCGGCGGTGTACGCGGGCTACAAATACGGCCGCAAAATCGCCAACGGCCATACGGACGACGCGTTTCCCCACGCGCACTCGGTGTGGGGCCTGGAACGCGCCCTGCACCTGCCGAGCGAACGGCTCGTCCAACGCGCCGCCATGCACTGGGAAACGGTGATCCACGCCGCGAACTACCTCTACGCGACGGTGCACTTCCCGGCGATGGCGCTCTTCCTCGGCTACATGTTCCTGCGCCGCCCGACGCATTACGTGTGGATCCGCCGCGCGATCGTCGTCCAGACCGCGCTGGCGCTCGCGGGCCACCTGCTCTACCCGCTCGCCCCGCCCCGGATGCTCACCAGCTCGGGCATGGTCGACACCGCGGCCCGCTACGGTCCCGCCGTCTACCACGGCACCCCGCAGAACCACTCCATGTCCAACCAGTTCGCGGCGATGCCGTCCCTGCACGTCGGCTGGGCCCTGGCCATCGCGGTCGGCATGATCGCCGCCCACCGCTCCCGGGCGCGCTGGCTGTGGTTGCTCCACCCCCTGATCACTCTCCTGGTGGTGGTCAGCACGGCCAACCACTACTGGCTCGACTGCGCCGTGGGCTGCGCTCTGCTGGGTCTGGCGATCCTGATCATCCCCTCGGCCGCCCCGCGCCCGCGCGGAGTCGCGCTCCCCGCACCGGGTAGACGCCCCCGTATGACGCAGCCTGCCGACCACACGAGCCCTTCCCCGCTCTCCCCCACCCCCTTCACGCCCGCCGCCGAGCCCGACCGCGGCACCCGCAGATGGGGCCAGCGCCTGTACGTGCTGGGCGCCCTCGTCTACGTCGCGGGAATCACCATCGCCCTCCTGACGGCCCACCCCACGGCGCGCGCCGCCGTGTGGACGGTCGCCTGGGCCGCCCTCGTCCTGGGCGCCGGGGGCGCGGGACTCCTCTGGATCCGCCGCCACAAGGCGACGAAAGCCCGGGCCGAAGCGCTCAGCGAACCGCCGATGGAAGCACCGGCGGAGGCACGGACCGAACCGCGCACGGAAGTCCGCCACTTCGACTGAGCCCCGCGCGTCGCGCCGCTGACCCGCTTCCCCAGCGGTGCGGTGCGACGCGGCTCCCCGCGGGGCAGAACAGCCGGACCCCGCTCCTGCGCACGCCTACGCACGCTTGCGCAGGACCAGCCAGGAAGAGGCGAGGACCCCGGTCCCGGCCGCCGCGCCGAGGACGAGCAGCGTGGTCCGAGGGGTGAGGTACTGGAGCGCGATGCCGCCCGCCACCGCCGGTAGCGAGAGCCCGACGTAGCCGGCGAGGAAGAACCCGGAAAGGCTCTCGCCGAGCTTGTCGGGAGGCGAGAGGGCGACGACGCTGCCGAGGGTCCCCTTGTACAGGATCGCGGCCCCGGCGCCGATCACGCCGCCGCCGGCCAGGAACAGACCGAGGCTGGGAGTGGGCAGCCAGGCCGCCACGACGACCATCGCCAGGCCGGCGAGGTCGATCGGGAGGCCGACGACGAGCAGTCGCCTGACCGGCCACGTGCCGGTGGCGACCAGGGCCACGATGCCGACGGCGCACGCGATGAAGATCGCCAGCCCGGCCATCGCCAGCGACGTGTCGCCGATCACCGTGGCCAGGAACGTTCCGGCCAGGCCCAGGAAAATCGCGACTCCGGCGTAGGCCACGAACACCTCGACCAACAGCCCGAAGTACCGGGGCCTGGCATGGTTCGGAACCGAGACCCGCTGGGGGCGGTACGGCGGCAGGGGGCGCGGCCGGTGGCGGGTCTCGGGTGACGCGATCAGGGCGATCGCCCCGACGACCAGAGCGGCGAGCAGTACCAGGTAGGGCAGGACGAGCGGGTGCGGCGCGTACTGGGCCAGCAGGCCCGCGCACAGTCCGCCGAGGCCGAGCCCGCCGAAGTTGGCGCCCGCGGCGGCCAGTTGGGGTCGCCGGACGGTCTCGGTCCCGGGGCGGTGTCCCGTGTGCAATTCGTTGAGGTAGGCGGTGGCGGTGGAGACGGTGAGACCCACGGCCACCCCGGTCAGGACGCGCGCGACAAACAGCCCGGCCAGGCCGGGCCAGAAGATGAACACCACCGCGCTGACGCTCGACAGGCACACGGCGGCGAGCAGGTGGACGCGGCGGCCGTGGACGTCGGAGAGGTGACTGGCGAGGGACAGGCTCGCGACCACGCCCACCGCGTAGGCGGCGAACACGATCGTCACCATCAGCGACGAGAAGTGATCCCGGTCGGCGTAGAGCACGTAGAGCGGGCTCGGCGCGGTGGAGAAGGCGAGCACCGCCAGGAAGACCCAGGTCGCGGCCCAGAAGCCGAAATGGTGATGGCGCGGAGAGGGCACCGGTCGTAGTGAGGCGACGGGTTGCCCGGTGGTGGAAACGGTCATGAGTCCAAGATCGTCATTCCCCGCCCGACCTACCACCGGTATAGTGCCAGGTGATGCCGGAAAGTAGCCACATCGTCGACAACGCGCTGGAGATGGGCAGCCTGCCGCTCCTGCACGGCGACCGTGTCCCGTCGCACCGCCACGGGCAGGGCCATCTCGTGTACCCCGCCACCGGAGTGCTGTCGGTCACGACCAGGGAAGGCACCTGGATCGCACCCGCGACCCGGCTGGCCTGGACGCCCGGCGGCTTCGAGCACCATCACCGGGCCTACGGGTTCACCGACATGCGCGTCATCTTCCTCCCGGCCGCCCTCGCCGCCCGCCTCCCGGACCGCCCCGCGGTGTTCGCCGTCTCGGCCCTGGTCCGCGAGGTCCTGCTCGCCCTGACCGACGACACCGACACGCCCCGGTCACCGGCGGCCCTCGACCGGCTGCGCGCCGTCGTCATCGACGAACTCGTGCCCGCCTCCGAGGAACCGTTGCACCTGCCCGAGCCACGCGACGACCGACTCCGCGCGCTCAGCCGCCTCCTGCACGACGACCCCGCCGACAACGCCACCTTGACCGAACTCGGCACGCGGGTCGGCGCCGGCCAACGGACCCTGACCCGGCTCTTCCACGACGAGCTCGGCATGAGCTTCCGGCAGTGGCGTACCCAACTGCGCCTCCACCACGCCCTCACCCTCCTCGCCGCCGGACACACGGTCACCCACACCGCGGCGGCCTGCGGATGGGCCAACCCGACCAGCTTCATCGAGGCCTTCACCGCCGCCCTCGGAGCGACCCCCGCCCGCTACCGCCACGATCCCGACGCCCGGCGGCCGATCGCCTCACCGCACCGGAGCCGAGGGCGACGAACTGTCCGTGGTACCGGGTGACGTGCCGTCCGTGGGCGCGTCGCTCGGTGTATTGCGGAGCTCGGCGAGTGCCTGCTGGTCGGCGAGGGCGATGGCCAGTTCACCGGCGGCGGTGGGGTGCAGCGGAGCCTGATCGGCGGCGTTCTGGACGAAGGGCTGCTCGCTGCACAGCCGGTGGCCTTCGAAGTCCGGCTGGGCGGTGGCGAAGTGGAAGGCGTCCGCGCCCTGCTGGAGCACGGCGTTGAGGTTGGCCAGGCGGGATTTGAGGACCTTCACCTTCGCCTCGGTGAGGCCGTCCTTTTCGAGGCACCTGATGTCGGGGCCGAAGGGCTCGTAGTACTGGTTGATGAGCACGTCGGGGTGGTGAGGGAGGTCGGAGAGCTGCTGGAGCAGATCGAGGTAGTTCTGCGAGAACGTCGAGAGCTGCTCCTTGAAGTACGCCGTGGACGCCTTGTCGTCGCAGACGGGCGCTTTGGCGCACAGGCCCGTCAGCACGGCCCAGTTCATGTCGTTGGCCCCGACGCTGACGATGATCACCGACGCGCTCGACGCGCGCTGCGCCACCGCGAGCTGCGGCGGTACGGCCTGGTCGCCGCGGAGCTGTACGCCGAGGAGGCCGTCGGTCACGGTCGCGCCCTGGCAGGCGAGGTTCAGCACGTTCCAGTCGTTGACCCGGCCGAGAACGGCGGCGAACGCGTCGGAACTGCGCCCGCAGGTCTTGTCCAGCGCGCTGGGGTCCTTGACCGGCTGGTTGCCGATTCCCGCGGCGGTGGAGTCGCCCAGCACCACGGCGTGCACGCCGGTCAGCTGCGGTCCCTTGGCCGGGGCGACCGGCTCCGTCGGCGCGCGCCCCACCAGGTCGTCGAGCGTACGCACCTGCCGGAGCGCCTGAGGAGTGCCGGACGCCATGAGGTACACGCCGAGCGCGTTGACGGCGCTCACGGTCAGGACGCACACACCGACCATCGTCAGCGTGGTACGGCGCGGGGCGCGCCGGATTCCGGCCACGGCCACCGCGACGACGGCCGCGCAGCCGGCCGCGATGAGGAGCTCCCAGACGCAGTAGCGGATCCACCCGGCGGCCAGCTGCCGGCTGAGGGTCAGCTGGAGTGTGTCGTGGTCGTCGGACCGGACGATCTGGTTGACCTGCGAGTTGATGCTGATGTCCGCGAGCTTCAGGCGCGGCCGGATCGGTCCCTGGAAGTGCGGCTCGGTCGCCAGCGCTTCTCCGAACAGGTCGAGTTCGCCGGGTCCTGACAGGCTGAGGTCGGGCGCGACGGCGCCCACTTCGACGGTCTGGCCCGCCGCGGTGACGGACTGCATCGGGGTGAGACGTACCGCCAGCCAGATGGACGCGACGCAGACCGCGAGCAGCGCGACGACGGCCAGGAGGCTGTTCCGGCCGCGCCGGAGCCAGCGGCCTTTCGCGCTGCCGCGCCGGGGGCGGGCCACCGCCTCGTCGTCCCGGCGTTCTTGGAGGATCGGCAGTTCTGCTTTCGGCATGTCCCTCGCTCTCCGGCGGCGCCGGCCACTGATCGCACATCATCCGTTATATGGACGATACGACGTCCACCGCGCGGGATGTCGCGTCGGTGGGTCTGCGGAGGGTGATCCGTTCCGCCGTCAGCGGGCCGATTCGGCGTCAGCGGGCCGGTCCGCCGTCGTGTCCCCGGACGCCGCCCTGACCGTCCGGGCCCTCGGGCGCCCCTCCCATCATGCGGAGCATGGGGATTCCGCCGGTCCGCCAGAAGCGGATCACCAGCGCGGCGCCGACCAGGAGGAAGACGATGTTGAGCCAGGTCGTGTAGTCCCAGGAGATCCCGGCGGTGGGAATCCTCGCGTCGGCCTGATCGGGAATCAGGCCGAGCCCGCCGAAGACGAACTCGACGGCGTATCCGGCGACGACCATGGCCGCGTAGAAGGCGCCGAGCAGGTACAGCGCCATGCGGGCGCCGTAGTACCGCCGGTAGATGTTCAGGACGGGCAGGATCAGCAGGTCGGCGAAGAGGAAGGCCACGACCCCGCCGAAGCTGATGCCGCCCTTCCACAGCACCACCGCCAGCGGCACGTTCCCGATCGAGCAGACGAAGGACAGCAACGCCACCACGGGACCGATCAGCGGGCCCCACAGCTTGGACGCCAGCGGGTGGCCGTCGAAGAAGAACGCGCCCCAGAAGTCGTCGGGTACCCAGGCCGCGACGGCCCCCGCGACGAACAGACCGATCGCCAGGTCGCGCGCGATCGCCGCCCATTCCATGACGAAGACGTGCGCCACGGAGGTGAGGCCCTCGCCCGACAGCAGCCGCCGGGCGAAGGAGCCCTGCCGCCGCACGGACATGTCCATCGCCGCGTGCCCCTCCATCGAACCCGCCAGCCCGCGCCCGGCCTGTTCACGGGCCTGCCGCACCAGCGGCTCGCGCAGGGTGAGCCGGAAGACGACCGCGAGTACCAGGATCATGACCGGGCCGCCGGTGAATTCGGCGGCGGTGAACTGCCATCCCATCAAGAGGGCGAGGATCACGCCGAGCTCGACCACCAGATTCGTGGAGGCGATCTCGAAGGCCATGGCCGCGGTGAAGTCCGCGCCCTTGCGGAAGAGCGAGCGTGCCAGCGCGACGGCCGCGTACGAACACGACGACGACGCCGCCCCGAGCGCCGAGGCCCGCAGGAGCGTACGCGGCCGGTCGTCACCGAGCAGTCGTACGACCGTGGACTTGCGCACGACCGCCTGGACCACCGCGGACAACGCGAATCCCAGGATCAGCGCCCACGTGATCTCCCACGTCATCGACCCGGTGATGGACAACGCGTGCAGGAGTGGGTGCATGGCCCCCATCCTCGTGGGTGGGGGCCTGCCATCCGGGCAATGACGTCTCCGCCCGCGTCATACGGAGCGGCCTTTCGCCGGCGGAACGGACCGCTTCCGGCGGGCGGCCCGGATCCGGCGGCGGCCCCTCGCCCTCGGCGTAGTCGAAGAGCCCGTCGGCGCCGGTCAGGCCCAGCACCCGCTGGACGGCCGGGCTGACGGCGGTCAGCCGGAGTACCGCTCCGGTGCACTGGGCCACGCGCCGGGCTCGGAGCAGCGCGTTGAGCCCGCCGCAGTCGAAGAAGGCGACGCCGCTCAGTTCCAGGCTCAGGCTGTCGCTCTCGCACAGCAGATGGTCGATGAGGACGCGGGCGAAGGTGTCCGCGCCGGTGAAGTCGATCTCGCCGCTGACCGTGACGACCGTGTGGCCGGCGCGCTGGCTCACCCGTACGGCCAGGGCGTCGGTCGGATGGGTGATCATCCGGGAGGTGTGGACCGCCGCGCCTGCGTCGTCGTCGTGCGCGGAGAGTCCGCGATCCCATTCGGACATGTCGAGGGCCCTCGCCTTCCCGATCCGGTGGCCACACCAAGTGTGTGGGCGGGCAGCAGAGGCGTCAAGCAAAACGTGAATCTGTGTTCATGCTTTGCGGATCGTGAATCGGAGATCCTACGATAGGGCGATGGACGATTCTGAGCCGCGCCCCGCCACCGGATGGACGTTCCTGACCAATCACGCACGTGTCCTGGCCGTCATCGCCCGCGACCCCGGGAGCCGGGTGCGGGACATAGCGGCGCGCTGCCTGCTCACCGAGCGCGCCGTACAGAAGATCATCGCCGACCTGGAGAGCGAGGGGTATCTCACGCACACCCGGGTCGGACGCTCCAACCTCTACGAGATCCCGGCCGGCACGGTGTTGCGCCACCCCGCCGACATGGGCCCGACCGTCGCGGACCTGCTGTCGATCCTCACCGTCCACCGGAACGGTTCCGAGCCCGAGTCCGAGCCCGCAGCCAAGCCCGAGCCCGCAGCCGGGTCCGAGTCCGCAGCCGGGTCCGGGTCCGGAGCGCGCTGACCTGCGCCGACGGGCACCCCCCGGGGCCGGGGCCCGGCTGCCCGGCACCGTCTCGCGGGCGACCTCGCGGAGCATACTGGGAGGTAGTGGACCACGGCGGCCGACCGCCGCACACGGCGGGTCGGCGGGCCGGGTCCGGCCCGCTTGAGATGAGGTGGTGAGCGGTGGTGCGCTCCCGGTTCGCGCCCGACTGGCGGCTCACGGTCCGCATGGTGACGGTGATGTTCCTGCTGGGCCTGGTGTTCGTGGCCTTCATCGCCGTGCTGGTCGCGCTGCTGAAGTCCGTGGTGGTCGTGGTGGTCATCGCGGCCGGCGTGCTGGCGGCGCAGTACTGGTTCTCCGACCGGATCGCGCTGTTCGCGATGCGGGCCCATGAGGTCACCCCGCAGCAGCAGCCCGAACTGCACGGCGCGGTCGACCGGCTGTGCGCCCTGGCCGACATGCCGAAGCCGCTGGTGGCCGTCTCCGAGATGGACCTGCCGAACGCCTTCGCCACCGGCCGCAACGCCGACCACGCCGTGATCTGCGTGACGACCGGTCTGCTGCGGCGCCTGGAACCGGGCGAGCTGGACGGCGTGCTCGCCCACGAGCTGTCCCACGTCGCCCACCGGGACGTCGCGGTGATCACCATCGCCTCCTTCCTGGGCGTGCTCGCGGGGCTGCTGGTGCGCTTCGTCTTCTACTCGGAACTGTTCGGCCGGGGCCGCCGCGACCAGAACACCGCGGCGCTGCTCGCGATGATCATGGCGGTGTCCGTGGTCGTGTACGGGCTGAGCTTCCTGCTGATCCGGGCGCTGTCCCGGTACCGCGAGCTGGCGGCCGACCGCAGCGCGGCCGAACTGACCGGACGTCCCTCCGAACTGGCGTCCGCGCTGGTCAAGGTGAGCGGCACCATCGCCCGTATCCCCACCGAGGACCTGCGCACCGTCCGGGCCTTCAACGCCTTCTTCTTCACCCCGGCCCTGAAGGAGGGATCGGCCCTCGCCTCGGTCTTCTCCACCCACCCCAGCCTGGAACGCCGCCTGGACGCCCTGGCGAAGCTCTCCACCGAGATGGGTCTGCGCGCCTGAGCGGTCGGCGCCGCCCGTCGAGGTCGTCGGGATGAGCGGGCGCCCGGACGCCTGACCTGGGGTCGGACCGGCGCACAAGAGTGCCCCGCGCCGACGGCCGGTGCCAGAGCAGAGGTGGCGGGCCGTGGGCGCGGGGCGGTCTTCATGGGGGTTGGTCGGCCGGTGGCCGACGGCGGGTCAGCGCACGCGGATGTGCGTCTGGGTGGAGGAGCCCTCGATCGACGAGTTGCCGACGTAGACCACCTTCAGGGTGCGCAGGCCCCGGGTGCTCATCTTCAGCGAAGCCGAGGCGGTGCCTCGGGCCGTGAGTTTGAGGGTCTTGACCCGGCGCCCGTTCTCGTAGACCACTACGTTCCCCCCGGGCGTGCCCGCCGTGGACGAGACCGTGACCTTGAGCGTCACCGACTGGTTCTTCTTCAGCGATGTCGCGGAGAGCCCGACGGCGACCCGCGACTTCGCCGCGGTGACCTTGGCGGTCTGCGGCGACGTCGACGACGCGGATGCCTTGCCCGACTTGGACGCGGTCACCGTCACCGACAGCCGGTGCCCGATGTCGGCCTTGACCGGCCGGTAGGCCGACGCGGTCGCGCCGCCGATCAGCCGGCCGTCGCGCCGCCACTGGTAGCGGAAGGACAGGCCCGTGGTGTTCCACGAACCGGTGGTCGCGGTCAGCGCCGAACCGTACTTCGGCGTCCCGCCGATCTGGGGCGCGACCAGGGCCTTGATGGTGTCCACGTCCGCCAGGTCGACCACCACCGAGTGCACCGGCTCAGGGTTGCCGGCCACATCGGTGGAGAAGAAGTCGACCGTGTGCCGGCCGAATCCCTTGACCGAGGGGGTCTCCCCGGCCAGCACCTTCCAGGCGCTCCCGTCGATCCGGTAGGTCGTCGACGCGACGCCGCTGAGCGCGTCCTGGGCGGTGAGGCCGACCGTGGCCCGGTCCGCCTCCGCCGTCCCGGACTTGCGGGTCACCGCGACCTTGGTGACGGGAGCGGTCCCGTCAATCCACACCGACGCCGTCCGCTGACCGGTGGAGTTGCCGGCCGCGTCCTTCGCCCGGTAGGAGACCGCGTGCTTGCCGTCCCCGCTGACCAGGACGGGAGCGACGTACGCCTGCCAGCCGGCGGACCCGCCGACCTCGACCGTGGGAGCGGTGTCCCGGTTGTCGACGGCGGTGACGGCCACCGAGGCGTCGCCCCGGTACCAGCCGTTGTCGCCGGGCGCGGCGGCACTGGTCACCGTCGCGGAGGCCAGCGGAGCCAGGCTGTCGGCGGGCACCGGCAGCACCCAGCTGTCGGCGATCGACGGGTCGAAGTAGCCCGAGGCGTCGAGCGGGAACTCGTACTTGATGCGTACGGTGCCGTCGTTGGCGAGCGCGGCGGGGGTGTCGATGACCGTCTGGTAGGTCTTCGTGCCCATACCGGTCTCGGTGCGCTTGAGCGTGTACGTCTTCACCAGGGTGTCGTTGACGTAGATGTTGTACTTCTTCGTCCTGGCGCCGTCGAACGTCTCCCGGTTGCGGAGCATGAACGGCTTGCCCGGCGTCACGCGGGCCACGGCCGAGTACCAGGAGCCCGGGTTGGCCGAGTTCGCGTAGCGTCGGTCGAAACCGGCTTCGGTGTTCGTCCCGCTGGCCGGTGCGGCCATGATCGCGTGGGCCTTCTCCGAGGCCGCGTTGCCGAAGTCGATGTAGTCGAGGACTTCCTGGGTCGGCGGCGCCGGGAGGTTGACCGTGATCTTCGCGGCCTTGTCGGCGAGCGTCACACCCTGGTCGACGAAGTCGACCTCGGCGGCCTGGTCACCCGCGACGGTCTCCAGTCCGGGGAACAGCGGCAGGACGACGGTCTTGGTCGCCCCGGGCTCGATCGTGACCCGGTCGGAGGCGGGCGGGGTCTTCCACCCGTCCGGCACGGCCGCCGTGAGCTGGCCCGACACCGCCGAGCCGCCGTTGTTCCTGACCGTCGCGGTCAGGGTCGCCTTCTCGTCCGAGCCGTCGACCGGACCGGCCGACGTCACGGTGGTGATCTCGACGCCCGACGTCACCGAGACCCACGGCGTCGAGTCGTTCAGGGTGAAGGTGCCGTACTGGCTGGTGAAGGTCAGCTTGACCGACGCGTTGTACGTGCCGGGCTTCTGGTGCTTCGGCACGCGGACCGTGAACGGCAGTTGGACGCGGTCGCCCGCTCCCAGCGTGTCCTTGGCCGAAGCGGTGGGGTCGACATTCCAGTCGTCGACCGTCACGACGGCCTTCAGGTCGCGGATCGCGGCCGTACCGGCGTTCGCGATCTCGACCGTTCCGGGGATGTTCGCGCCGGGGCCGCCGGGCTCGGCGACGGGCGGGACGACCACCGAGATTCCGAGATTCGCGGCGACCGCCTTGCCGAACAGCGCCTCGATCGCGTCCAGGCGCGCCGTCAGGTCGTTCTTCACCGGTCCGTCGACCGACGAGCCGGCCAGCCAGGTCCTGAGGGTACGGATCGGCGCGACGCCCTCGCTCAGACGCTGCGTCGCCTGACCGGAGTCGCCCGCGACGTCCGCCGCGACGGCGTCCTCGACCTTGCCGCTCGCGGTGTCGAGCGCGGCGCCGACACGGGCGCGGTCGTCCGCGCCGAGGTCGCCCGCCGCCGCCAGGTCACCGGCGTGCGCGTCGGTCTTGTGGATCTCGGTGACGATGTCGCCGAACAGGGCGCGCTTGGCGTCGGAGTGGATCGCGTACGTACCCGAGCCGACGGTGAATGTGACGACGCCGTCGGCCACCGAGACGTCGCTGACGCCCTCGGCCTTCGTGATCGGCGTGCCGCCCTCGGTCACGGCCTCGATGTTGCGGGCCGGGACGCTGACGCGCGAGGTCGTGTTGACCGGGACCGTGATGTCCAGGGACATTCCCTGGTCGGTCTTCTTCCAGCTCGACCCGATCGTGCCGTACACGGACTCGTAGGTGCCCTGACCGCTGGTCAGGTCGCCGCCCACGGCCGGGGCGATCCTCGACTCCTTGTAACCGGCCTTGAGCGCCGAGATGCCGCCGATGTTCTGGTACATCCAGTCACCGACCGCGCCGTAGGCGTAGTGGTTGAAGGAGTTCATGCTGACATCGCCGAAGCTGCCGTCGGGGTTGATGGAGTTCCAGCGCTCCCACATCGTGGTGGCGCCGTGCTCGATCTCGTAGCCCCACGACGGGTAGTCCTTCTTCAGGATCATCGTGTAGGCCAGGTCGGAGCGCCCGATGCTGGTGAGCGCGGGGAGCAGCCACGGCGTTCCGAGGAAGCCGGTCGTGAGGTGGTAGTCGGTGGTCTTGAGCTTGGCGACGAACTTCTCGGCGACCTTCGCGCGCAGCGCTGGATCGGTCACGAGGTTCATGCCGAGCGCCATGGCGTACGCCGTCTGGCTGCCGCCCTGGACGGTGCCGTCGGCCGCCACGAGCTTCGCGGTGAACGCGGCGCGCACATCGGCGGACAGCTTGGCGTAGGTCGCCGCGTCGGCGTCCTCACCGATCGCCTTGGCCATCTCCGAGAGCATGCGCGCGTCTTCGGCGTAGTACGCGGTGCCGAGGACGTCCGTGCCGGTGTTGTCGTCGAGGTTGAGCCAGTCGTTCCAGTTGCCGCGCGCCGAGTCGATGAGGTCGTCGCCCGCGCCCTTCTTCACAAAGCCCAGGAACTTCGTCATCGAGGCGTAGTTGGCCCGCACGATGGCGTTGTCGCCCTGCGCGTGCCACACCGCGTACGGCACCGTGACGGCCGAGTCGGACCAGCCGAGGCCGCTGCCGAGGTCGATCGTCGGCACCGACGGCGCGATGCCCGGGTAGTTGCCGTCGCTGTAGGCGGAGTCCCGCAGGTCGGTCGTCCACTTGTTGAGGAAGGCGCGGGTGTCGCGCAGATAACTCGCGGTCGGCGCGAAGACGTTGATGTCTCCGGTCCAGCCCAGGCGCTCGTCACGGGCCGGGGTGTCGGTCGGGATCGACAGGAAGTTGCCGCGCTGTCCCCACGAGATGTTGCTCTGGAGCTGGTTGAGCATCGCGTTGGAGGTCGTCAGCGTTCCGGTCGCCTCGAGGTCGGAACCCCAGACGACGCCGGTGACGTCGCCGAGCGCGGGTGCGCTCTTGATGTGGGAGATCTCGAGGTAGCGGTAGCCGTGCTGGGTGAACTTCGGTTCGTAGACGACCGTGCCGGTCGCGCTGAACGTGTAGTAGTCGGTGACCTTCGCCGCGCGGAGGTTGGCGGTGTAGAGGCTCCCGTCCTTGTTCAGGACCTCGCCGTAGCGGATCTTGACGGTCTGTCCCGCGACACCCTGGAGGCGCATCCGGGCGACGCCGACCATGTTCTGGCCGAGGTCGTAGATGTACGTGTCGGCGGCGGGACTGGTCCGCGTCAGCGCCGGAAGCTCGCCGGTCACGCGCACGGGCTCATCGGGCTGGGCCACGAGCTTGGCGGTGTCGGAGGCGCCGATCGTGACGGGGTTCCACGCCGCGTCGTCGTAGTCGGGGCGGTCCCAGCCGGGCTGTTCGGCCCGCGCGTCGTACGTCTCGCCGTCGATGTTGTCGGCGGCCGCGTAGGGACCCGAGTGGCTCTTCCACGTGCTGTCGGTCTTGACGATCTGGTGCGTTCCGTCGGTGTAGTCGATGCGCACCTGCGCGATCAGGCCGACGGAGTTGCCGAACATGCCGGGGCCCCACATGCCGACCTTGCCGGCCCACCAGCCGTCACCGAGCTCCGCGCCGATCGCGTTCCGGCCGTTGCCGACCTGGTCGGTGATGTCATAGGTCTGGTACTGGACGCGCTTGCGGTAGTCGGTGTCGCCGGGGGCCAGGAACTGGTCGCCGACCTTCTTGCCGTTGAGCTCCAGCTCGTAGGTGCCGTGCGCCGAGGCGTACACCCGGGCCCGCGCGACCGTCTTGCCGGGTTCGGTGGTGAACTCCTTGCGCAGCAGCGGCAGATTGCTGTCGCTGGTCCGCAGGATCACGTCGAGCTTCTTCTCCACGAGCAGCCCGTCCGGCGTCAGGGCGCCGCCGGTGAACGGGTTCTCGGTCCCGGAGAAGTCGGTCCGGAACAGTACGTCACCGGCTTTCGAGGTGACCTTGACGGCGTGGATGTGCGCGGCCTCCGGTCCCTCGTTGGCGAGGTCCTGGCGGAAGCCGATGAAGCCCTTGGCGAAGGTGGTGTCGGTCCGGCTGTCGATCTGGGCGCCGTCGAGCTTCGTGGTGATCGTCGGGCCGTCCACGGTGAGCGACAGGCGGTGCGTGCCGGTGAGCAGTTGGGCGGACGTCATCGTCGTGATCGGGATGTTCCCGAGCAGGGAGAAGCCGCCGTTGACCTTCTTGTGCGGCCGGAACTTCGGGACTCCGGTCCCGTCCGCGGTGCTGATCTGCCACATGTACGCGTTGCCGGTGTCCGACGCGCGCAGGTAGACGCCCAGCGCCAGGTTGTCGAGGGTGAAGTCGATGTCCGTGGTGTAGTCGTTCCACTTGTCGATCTCACCGCCGGCGGACTTGCCGATCCAGTCGCCGGTCCACTCGGCCGCGTCGAGGATGCCGGTCTCGAACCAGCCGGGAGCGCTCCAGTCGCTGGCCCGGCCGTCTCCGTCCCAGACCCTGGCCTGCCAGTAGTAGCGGGTCTGCGAGGTCAACTTCGGCCCGCCGTACCGCACATCGAGCTGGTCGCTCGACGCGACCTTCCCCGAGGACCACACGTCGTCGGCGGCAGCGCTGGTGCCGACCCGGACCTCGTACGCCGTCTGCACCACGCCACGGGCGCTCGACGTCGACTTCCAACTGAACGTCGGGGCGTCGCCCGCGATGCCGAGCGGGTTGGTCCGGGCATTCGTCTGAAGAGCGCCGACCGTGAGGCCGTTCCCCTGCGCCGCGGCGGCCGCCGGGTCGGCGGCCAGGAAGGCGACGGCAAGCATGACGAGCGCCGCGAGCAGAGCGATCAGGCGTCGCCCTCCGGGCGCGGCGGGTGGAGCGGGAAGTCCGGCAACTGGTCTGGCAGGCGTCATGTCGACGGGCCTTTCGTGGCAAGTTCGTGGCAAGAGAAAGCCCTCGCGGCTCTCGCCACGAGGTGAAACGTTCCAAAAATGATGTGACGGCCGTCTCATGTCAAGAGTTTGGACAAGATCAGCACGCGCTTGACCGTGCCAAGGTGCGCGACCGCACCACCTGACACACGTTCATCGGCGATTGAAACGACACACAATTGAGCTGGACCAGCGGCGCGAAGCGTTTCCCGGAGGGCCGGGCGACGGATCGGGGCGCGAGGTCTCAGTAGGGAATCGCGAAGACGCGGTCGCGGGTCCGGCTCGCGACACCGTCGGGGAGGACGAGGCGTTTGAGGAAGTCCGTGTCCCCGGTGTCCAGGCACCATTGGAGCAGCGTCGCGCGCAGCCGTTCGCGCAGGGCGTCGTGGCTCTCCTCCACCGCCAGGTTCCGGGTCTCGCCCGGATCGGCGCGCAGATCGTGGAGTTGTTCGCGCCAGCGGCCCCAGCTGTAGACCGTGTATTTGTGGCGTGCGGTGATCAGTGAGCGCCCGCGCGTCAGGGGCGGGTCCGGACGTTCGAAGAGCGTCTCGACCACGATGTGGTCGTGGCCGCAGGGTACTTCGGGGGCGGCCAGGAGGTTCCTGCCGCGCAGTCCGGGCGGGGCCGGGACGCCCGCGGCGGCGCACAGGGTGGGGAGCAGGTCCAGGCCGACGGAGACCAGCGCGTCGCTCACGCCGCCGCTGCCGCGACCGCCCGGCGGCCGGATGACGAGCGGGACCCTGACGGCTTCCTCGAAGAGCGCGGTCTTCTGGTTCCACGCGTGGGCCGCGTCGCCGTCGCCGTGGTCGCTGGTGAACACCACCAGGGTGTCGTCGGCCGCGCCCGTGGAGTGCAGCGCGTCGAGCACGGTGCCCAGTGCCGCGTCGGCCCGCTCGACCAGGCGGGCGTAGGTGTGACGGTACCGCCGCCAGTCGTCGGGGGTGTAGCCGGCGGTCCCGTACACCGCGGCCTGGACGGCCTGTTCGTGCCGGACGGCCTCGGGTTCGTAGGGATGGCGGCCGAAGTTCGACGGGAGCGGCGGGGCTCGGCGTACCGGAACCGCGGGCACGTCCCCGTACGGCATGGGCTGGTCCCTGGCGTACTCGCAGACGGTGTGCGGATCGTCGAAGGAGGCGACCAGGGCGAAGGGCCGGTCCCCGGGCACGCGGGAGGTGAGCCAGCGCGCGCACGCGTCGGCCAGACCGGCGTCGCCGAAGGGGCGCAGCACGGTGAAGCCGTCCTCGGGCGTCGCGCTCGCAGACCGCGCGTGCCACTTGCCCGCGTAGAGGGTGTCGTAGCCGGCGGCCCTGAGCAGGTGGCCGAGGCTGTCGGGACGACGGCCCGGATCGCTGCCGGGGACGGAGGATGCCGGGGCGTTGCCATTGACGCCCAGTTCGTGCGGGTACCGCCCGGTCAGCAGGCTGCCGCGCGCCGGGACGCACAGCGGGAAGGTGGTGTAGGCACGGTCGAAACGGGTGCCCTGCGCGGCGAGGCGGTCCACGTGCGGTGTCGAGACATGACCGGCGCCTGCGCAGCCGAGCATGTGCGCCGCGTGCTGGTCGGTCAGCAGCACGAGGATGTTGGGGCGTTCGGCCCCGGCGGGGGCCTTCATCGCGCGGCGCCACGGGGCGCCTGGCCGTGGTCCTCCGTCTGCTCCCGCGCTCGCGCCGTCCACGCCGCCAGGGCCGACCGGCCCGGCCACGGATCGCCGGTGCGGTCCAGTTCGCCGGTCAGCGCCGCCGCGAGGGCGACCGCCTGGGCGGACCGGTCCGCGACGACGTCCGTGCGCTCGTAGGGGTCCGCCGCGAGGTCGAACAGCCGTACCGTGACCGTGCCTTCGGGTGCGTACGCGGCCACCAGCTTGTGCGTGCGGGTGCGCAGGCCGCGGATGTCGGGGTCGCCGGGCCCGGCCGCGGGTCCCAGATACAGCGCGGCCCCTGGCCGTACGGCGCCCCGGTCGCCGGGCGGTGCGAGCAGCGCCCCGGACAGGTCGCGCCCCTGCGTGCCCTCGACGATCGCGTCCGCCACGCCGAGCAGGCCCAGAACGGTGGGCGCGACATCGGGCGAACTCAGCAGCAGGTCGTCCCGGCCGGGCGGGACGTGGCCGGGCCGGGAGACCAGGAACGGCACGCGCATCGACTCCTCGTAGGGCACGTTCTTGTACATCAGACCGTGGCTGCCCAGTTGCATGCCGTGGTCCGAGGTGAACACCACGAATGTGTCGCCGGTCAGCCGGTGCTCGTCCAGGGCGGCGAGCACCCGGCCGATCTGGTGGTCCACGCCGGTGACCGCGGCGTAGTAGGAGGGCGCGGCGCGTGCGGCCTCGGCGGCCTCCGGACGGTCCCAGTCGACGTTCGGCCGGGTCAGCAGTTCCCGCGCTGACCGTGTCGAGTAGCCGTCCAGGTACCGCTGCGGCACCTGGTCGAAGGGCTGGTGCGGCGGGTTGTAGGACAGCACGAGGGCGAACGGCGTGCCGCCGCGGTGGTAGTCGCGTGCCGCGCCGTCGAGGAAGGACAGGGCGACATCGGTCTCGTGCTCGGCCGACCACTGGTCGACCCTGACCGGGGCCTCGCGGGGCGCGTCGCCGGTCCAGTAATGGGGCCGGGCGTGGTCGTCGCAGCAGCCGTGGGAGTACCAGAAGCCGAAGCCGTGCCTGCGGTCGGGCGCGGTGTACGCGTCCCAGACCCGGCCGTCCTCGCGGACGCCTTCCCCGGCCGCCGCGTCCGCCGGCACCGGGGCCTCCAGATGCCACTTGCCGATGTAGCCGAGCGCGTACCCCTCGTCGGCGAGGACGTCCGACCAGCACCGTGTTTCCGGCCGCAGCCCCACGCCGAGTTCGGCGGTCGCGGAGTTGACGTTGAGGTGGACGCCGTTGCCGTACGGGTAGCGTCCGGTCATCAGCATCGCCCGACAGGGGCTGCACACCGGGTAGTTGCTCACCGCCTGCGTCAGCACCCTGGATTTTTCGGCCAGTTCGTCGAGGGCCGGGGTGCGGACCGGGTCCTCGCCCAGGAAGCCGAGGCAGCCGGCCCGCCACTGGTCGGCGATCACCAGGACGAGATTGGGGCGCCGTACGGAACCGTCCTCCCCCGGTGTCATTTGCCCATCCCCAGGGTGAGACCCTCGGTGAGCCGCCGTCCCAGCCAGATGTAGACGACCAGCATGGGCAGGACGACGATGCACAGCCCGGCGAACAGGCCGCCCCAGTCGGCGCCGCTGTACGTCTGCTGCTGCACGAAGGAGATCAGCGCGATCGGCAGCGTGTAGTTGTCGGTGGACTGGAGCAGGGTCAGGGCGAGCAGCGTCTCGTTCCAGTGCGCGATGACCTGGAGAACGAACGCGGTGACGATGCCGCCGCGGGCGACGGGCAGCATGATCCGCCAGAAGGTGGCGGCCGGGGAGACCCCGTCCAGGGCCGCGGCCTCCTCCAACTCCTTCGGCAGCGAACGGAAGAAGCCGGTCAGCAGGAAGACGGTGAAGGGCAGCGAGACGCCGATGTAGACCAGATTGAGGCCGAGCAGGCTGTCGGTGAGGTAGACGCGGTTGAGCATGACGAACAGCGGGATGAGGATCACCTGCACCGGCACACCGAGGCCGAGCACGAAGAACAGCGTGAGTCCGCGGCTCAGTCGGGTGTCCTGCCGGGACAGGTAGTACCCGGCGGGCGCGGCGACGGCGACGGTCAGCACCGAGGAGATCCCGGTGACCACCACCGAGTTGAACGCCGCCCGCCCGAATCCGCTGACCGTCCAGGCGTGCACGAGATTGTGCGCGGACAGCGAGTGCGGCAGACCCCACGGCGAGGAGAGGATGGACCGGGTGTCGCGGAACGACTGGAGCACCAACCAGACCAGTCCGGCGACGTTGGCGGCGACGAACAGCCAGGTCACCGCCACGCCCGCGGTGCGCAGCGGACTGCGTCCGCCGAGCGGTGTCCGGCCGCGCGGCCCGGCCGGCCGTCTGACCTGCAAGAGGGAACTCATGGGGTACGCGCCTTTCAGAACTCGACGGCTTCCCTGCGCATCAGGCGCCGCAACAGCACGACGAGCACGGTGACCAGCAGGAGGGAGAGGATCGCCGACGCCGTGGCCGCCCCGTAGGAGGGCACCGAGTCGCCGGAGAAGGCGGTGGCGTAGGTGTAGACGGCGGAGGTCCAGGTCTTGGTGGGCGGGATGCCGTTGCCGCTGCTGCCGCCGAAGATCCAGACGATCTCGAAGATCTTCACCGAGGAGATCGTCCACAGGACCGCGCAGACTCCGAAGACGTCCCAGGTCAGCGGGAGGACGACGTAGCGGAGCCGCTGGAGGGCGCCGGCGCCGGCCAGCGCGCAGTCCTCGTAGTAACTGACCGGGATGCGGTCGACACCGGCCATCAGGATGGTGGTGAAGTAACCGGTCGTCATCCAGGTCATCGTGACCATGATGAGCGGGAACATGTTGTCCTGGGACAGCCACTGCGGCGGGGAGTGGATGCCGAGGTGGGCGAGCAGGGAGTTGGCCAGGCCGTCGGGGTTGAAGATGAATCCGACCAGGACTCCGTAGACCAGGGCGTTGACCAGGTGCGGGAAGAAGATGATCGACCGGACGACCTTGCGGCCCGCCATGTCCCGCAGGATCAGGGTCAGGGCGAAGCTGATCGCGAAGACCGCGATGCCGACGAGGAAGAGCAGCTTGAGGGTGTTGCCGAGCGACTCCATGAACAGGTCGTCGTGGAAGAGCCGGGTGTAGTTGCGCAGTCCCGCCCAGGTCATGGGCCCGGAGCCGGCCCAGTTGTGCAGGCTGATCCAGACCGCGCCGCCGATCGGCGCCACGAAGACCACGGTGTAGAGCAGCAGGGCCGGGCCGACGAACGGCACGAAGAGCCGGCGTCGCTGCCGGGCGAGCGTTCCGCCCGCCGCGGTGCCGCCCGGACGCGCCCGCTCGGGCCGCACCGGTCCTGGCTCCTGGCCGGTCGCGGAGTCGGCGGCCGGGCCGGTGTCGGGACCGGCCGGTGCGGTCCTGATCACTGCGGCTGGTCCTTCCAGTACGTGGCCTGGGCCCCCTGCATCTGGTGCACGAACTCCTCGGCGGAGATCTTGCCGAAGAAGAGTTCGTCGTCCTTGGCCCAGAACAGCTTCTCGTTGTAGCCGGGGAAGGCCACGCCGTCGTTCTGCTGGTGGAAGGAGTCCGCCTGGTCCAGTGCCTTCTTCACGTCGGCCATCTCGGGCGAGGTGGCCGCGTCCGCGCGGACCGGGATGACCTTGGCCTGCCGGCCCATCGCGTCCTGGTACTTCTTGCCGAGCAGGAAGGCGGCGAACCGCTGCGCGTCCTTGGCGTCGTCGGCCTTCTTCGGTACGGCGAAGCCCACGAAGTCGGCGCGCATGCTGGAGTGACCGGCGGCGGTGACCGGGAAGGGGAAGGCCGCGTACGCGAAGCCCTTGGCCGCGTAGGTGGCGGACTCGGTGGGCAGCCACGAGCCGTTGAACATCAGCTCGGCCTTGCCGTTCGCCCACTTCTGCTGCTCGGCGGGCCACTTGCTCGCCTTGTAGCCGTCGATCAGGTAGCCGCCGCGGACGAGTTGCTCGACCTTCTTGGCGGCGTCCAGCACGGCCGGGTCGAGCCACGCCTTGCCGGTCCGGTCGGAGGCGACCTTCTTGAGCCCGCCGGGTCCGAGGTTGCGGACGATCAGGGTGGACAGGAACGCGGCGTTGTAGCCGGTCACGTCGCCGTCCGCGGCGAGCGGGGTCCGGCCGTCCTTCTTGATCCGGTCGAGCAGGGCGATGAACTCGTCCCAGGTACGGGGCGGGTCGCGTCTCAGCTCGGGGTGGGCCGCGGCGTCGTACCAGACGGCGTCGGAGGTGATGCTGTACGGCACCATCCAGGGCCGGCCCGCCGCGTCGTCGATGTCGATGGTCTTGAGGTACTTGGCCGGGATCAGCTTGCCCGCGGTGGAGCCGTCGACCTCGGTGTCGAAGGCCGAGGTCAGGCCGAGCGACTGCTGGGTGGCCACCAGCGCGGGGACGAGCTTCACGTAGGGACCGTCGACCAGGTCGGGCACATTGTTGGTGTTCAGCGCGGGCACCAGCTTCTGCAGGTTGTTCCGCCCCTGCCACTGGACCTTGACCTTGATGCCGGTCTGCTTCTCGAAGTCGGTGACGGCCAGGGCGAGCACCTTCTGCTGCGGCTCGCCCTCCTTCCACATCGACCAGTAGGTGAACTGCCGGGACGAGCCCGACGAGGAGGTGGCGCCCGAGCACGCCGTCGCGGCGCACAGGAGGACGCCCACGGCGCCCAGCGCGACCGGGAGCTGCCAGCGATGACCTGAGATATGCGTGCCCATACTTCCCGCCTCTGGATGAGGGCAGTGGATGACTGCTCTGTGCGGCCCACTGTCACGAGCGCGGAAGAGAGCATTCAAGACGTATTGCGTCCCGAATCCGCTTGGTAGTCGGCGGATGCTCCGCCGTCACCGGAGAAGTCCGCCGGTCCGTCATGAAGCCGTCCCTGATTAGTCCTTTATTGCTCTCCTGCCGGGCGCGACAATCGGAGCGGACCACGCTCGGCGACACTCCAGCAGAGGGACGACATGGCCGATTCATCCCGTTCCGGTGGCAGCCGCCGCAGGACCGGCTCGGTGCGGGACACCGCCGCGCGCAACCTCAAGTTCCAGTCGCTCGCGGCGGAACTGCGCCGCGGCATCCTGGCCGGCGACTGGCCCACCGGCGCGAAGCTGCCGACCGAGAGCGGGCTGTCCCAGGAGACCGGCCTGTCGCTGACCACGGTGCGGCGCGCCTTCGACCTGCTGGTCGAAGAGGGTCTGGTGGTACGGCGGCAGGGCTCGGGCAGCTTCGTGGCGAGCCCCCGGCAGCAGGCGCCGCGCACCCGGCGGACCGTGGGCGTCCTCGTCCCCGACACCAAGCTGTACTACCCCCGGGTGCTCCAGGGCATCGAGGAGGCGCTGTCCGCGGCCGGTGTCGGCCTGCAACTCGCCACGTACCACTACGACCGCGCCGAGGAGGACCGCGACCTGGGCTTCCTGCTGGAATCCGGCGTCGACGGGCTGCTGCTGGTACCCACCTTGACCGGAATCGAGGACCCCGGGGTCCGGGCCGGTGAGCTGATGTCGCTGCCGGTGCCCGCGGTCCTGCTGGAGCGCCGCCTCATCGACGCGGGTCCCGGTGACCGTACCGAGCACGTCTGCTCCGACCATCTGGGCGGCGCGTACGACGCGGTGCTGCATCTGCACCGGCTGGGGCACGAGCGGATCGCGCTGATCACCCGCAGCCGCAATCCGACCGGGGTCGCCGTCGCGCTGGGTTTCCGGCGGGCGATGGACGACCTCGGGCTGTCGGGGAGCTTCCGCCACGAAGCCGAGAAGGCGCAGTGGACCGCCGCGCTGGCGGACCGGATGATCGCCGACCTGATGGAGTCCAGGACGACCGCGGCCCTGGTCTTCGGCGACCGGGAGGCGATTTTGCTGGAGGCCGCCGCCCGACGTCACGGCACGCAGATCCCGGGGCAGTTGGCCCTGGTCTCGTACGACGACGAGACCGCGGACATAGCGGAGGTGCCGCTCACCGCGGTCTCCCCTCCGAAGTACCGGGTCGGCCGGATGGCGGCCGAGGTGCTGCTGCGCCGGCTCTCCGAGGGCGACGCCTGTCCCCTGCACCAAGTGCTGCTCCGCCCGCGGATCGTCGTGCGCGCCTCCTGCGGGGCCGCCGCGCTCCACGCGGAGCCGCGACCGCTCCCCGAGATGTCCTGAATCCCACCGACAAGGAGTTCCATGCGTATCGGACTGATCGGCGCGGGCGCGGTCGCGGACCTGCACGCCCTGGCCGCGGACCGGATCGCGGACACCCGCCTGACGGCGGTCTGTGACCTGGAGGAATCGGCGGCCCGCCGGGTCGCCGCCCCGCACGGGGCCGCGACCTTCACCGACTACCGCGACCTGCTCGCCTGCCGCTCGGTCGACGCGGTCATCGTCAACACCCCGCACGCGCTCCACAGCCGGATGGTCCTGGACGCCGCCGCGCACGGCCTGCATGTGCTGGTGGAGAAGCCAATGGCCACCACCCTCGACGACTGCGACGCGATGGCCGCGGCCTGCGCTCAGGCCGGGGTCACCCTGGCCGTCGGGCACATCCAGCACTTCCTGCCCGACAAGTGCGCCGCCGAGCGGGCGATCGCCGACGGTGTGCTGGGCGCGCCGCTGGCCGTGCACGACTACCGCAGCACGGACTACCGGCCCGGCACCCGCTCCCCCTGGTTCTTCTCCCGTGAACTGGCGGGCGGCGGCGCGCTGATGAACATCGGCGCCCACTGCCTGGACCGGTCGGTCTGGCTGGGCGGCGCGCCCGCGGTCTCGCTGACCGCCGCCGTCACCGAGCGGTTCGGCGCGCCCGTCGAGACCGACGGCACCGTCGCGCTGCGGCTCGCCAACGGCGGGCTGGCCGGTGTCTCGGTGATCTCCGACCCGCCCCACAAGGTCGACGAGCTGACCGTGGTGTGCGAACGCGGCTCGGTGGTCGCCGACCCGCGGGCGGGAACGTTTCTGCGCATCGACGGCCGCACCCGGCAGATCCACACCCCAAGTGGTACCGACATCCCGGACGCCTTCCGGGAGCAGCTCGCCGACTTCGTCGCGGCCGTCGGCGGCGCCGCCCCCCGGGTCACCCCGGAACACGGCCGCCACATCGTGGAACTCGTCCTGGCGTCGTACGCCTCGGCCGCGACCGGAGAGCCGGTCGGGGTGGGCGCCGCGCAGAGCGTCTGACGCCGACGCCCGGAAGGGCCGGTGCCCGGGGGGAAACCCCGGGCACCGGCCCTTCCCGTCTCCCGCTCATCCGCCGCCCGGCGCCTTCACGCGGACCGCAGCCGGATCTGTACCCCCAGGCCGAGGTGGCACCGGACGTCCACCGAGGTCAGGCCGCCGTGCACGGCGGTGCGGACCTCGGTGTGGGGCTCGGCGGTCCGCCAGGCGCCACGCAGGACCAGCCGCAGCCGGTGGGTGCTTCCCCGGCTGTCCCGCCAGGGCCTGGTGAACGGGCTGAGCACGCCGACGAACGCGCCGTTCCGGTCGTACTGGTCCCGGTCCCGGCCCTCGTACAGGCGCAGGTCCGGATCGGTGACGGACAGCACGAGGCCGTCCGAGTCCGGGCGCGCGAGCAGCAGCGAGGGCGTGTCCACCGCCGCGATCGGGCCGCCCGCCGCCAGGGTGCGCTGCGGCTCGAAGACGGCGTACGCGGTGATCCCGGTGGCCCGGTCGTGCACGACGTGCGCGCCGTCGTCATGGCGCAGCACCGAGTACGGCGCGATCGTCGGGTCGGCCATCCGCGCCGCGAAGTCCCTCATGTCCTCCGGTGTGGCGTCCACGATCAGGGCGTACGCGTAACGGCCGCCGCGCGGCGCGCTCCCGTGGTCGAGCCACGCGGTGGCGAAGTCGGCGGTACCGGGTGTGCCCGTGCTCTGGTCGGGAGCGGTCTGGGAGGCGCGGGTCAGGGCGAGCCGCTGGCCCGGCGGTATCCAGTAGCCGTTGCCGACCGGGTCGATCAGCCACGTCGGGTCGGACGGCGTGCGGTCGACGGCGTAGGGGAAGTCGGCGACCGCGCCCAGGGCGCTGTGGATCACCGGTTCCGAGGGCTCGGCCAGGTGGCACTGGAAGAGCGTGGTCCGCGTCGGGTGGACGGAGTCGTCGTTGCGGATGCCGGAGCCGAGGGCGATGACCCGCTCGTCGAAGAGGAACACCGATTTGCGTGCCCGGTGCGAGGGGTTGAAGACGGGGTGTTCGCGCAGGTCGATCGCGAAGACGGCGTGCCGGTCGTCGATGGTGCCCGCGCCGCCGAACCGCGACTCGGTGAGCGGCATCTGCTCGATCGCGCCCGCGAGGTTGGACCGCAGCTCTTCGTAGGGCAGGCGGATGGCCGTGGTGCCCGGCCACTGGTTCCAGTCCCAGCCGGGCTGCCGGAATCCGCTGGCCAGGTTGTCGACCGGGTCGCCGCGGCCGAGGACCTGGATCTGGCCGTAGGTCGTGTACCGCCCGTAGAGGTTGTCGGTGGCGTAGATCTCGGTGCTCCACAGGTAGCGGCTGTGGCCGCGGACCGCGACCAGCCAGTTATCGCGTCGGTGGAGGGCCAGCGCGCTGTGGTTCATCGCCCAACTGCCCGTCGGCGCGGCTTCCGCCGTGACGCCCGCGGCGGCCAACCGCTGGGCCAGCGCCTTCTGCACGGAACTCGGCTTGGCGGGCAGCAGGCGCAGGAACGCCGCGCCCACCTCGGGGTCCAGCTCCCGCGAGCCGTCCGGGGACCCTGCGGTGGTGAGCGACTGGTAGGGCGGCAGGGCGAGCGCGGTCAGACCGGTGGGGTGGCGGGCGGCCAGCGACAGCGGCCAGTCCGAGGCGTTGGCGTAGACGCGCATCCGCAGCAACGCGTCCTTGTAGCGGCCGTGTGCCGCCTCCCCCACCCGGAAGGCGGTGCCGCTGAGGATGTCGACAGTCGGGGCCGACCCCTTGTAGCCGTCGCGGGCGTAGTCCGGGTACATGCCCAGGTGGTGGAAGACGGAGCCGTCGGCCTTGAAACCGTCCATGATGCCGGGCGAGACGGTCAGGGCGGCGTCCAGCCAGCGCCGCAGCGCGTGCAGGTGCGCCACTTGCCCGGCCGGGGTCGGCATGAGCAGGGCGGTGCCGAGCATGCCCTGGAGGTTGGTGTTGAGGATGTCGAAGATGCCGGCGTAGGACTCGGCGTCGCCGAAGTCCTGGAGCAGTCGGCCGAGTCCGGTGAACCAGGCCAGGTCCTCCCGGACACCGTCCAGCAGCCCCCGCTCGGCCAGGGCGTCACGGATCAGGTGGACGGAGTCGTAGAAACCGCGGAACTGGTAGCCGAGGTGGTGGATCGTGCCCTGGCAGCTTCCCGCCGCCCAGCCCTGTTCGCGGAGGTGGTCCAGGATCCGTACGTACAGATCGGTGAGCCGGGTCCGGTGCGCGTCGTGCGACGCGGCGTCGTACGCGCAGGCGATCTGGTACATCAGGTCGGTGACCTGGCGCAGCGGGCTGCCGGCGACGAACGCGTTGAGCGCGGCGGCGATCCGCGGCGGGTAGATCTCCGTCTGGTAGGAGTCGACGGCCCGGCCCGGCACCCGCTCACCGGGGTACGGCACACCGAGGCCGTCGGTCGCGGCGGCCAGCGCCGCGACCGCCGCGTCGTCCACCGTGAGGGACTTGCGCAGGACCGCGTGATAGCGCCGGGTCACCTCGGCGAGCGAGGCGCTCTCCCCCGCTGTGGGCTCGGGTTCCGGCAGCGGGTGCGCGGCGAGCCGGTCGGCGTACGAGAGCAGGGCCAGCCAATGGGCGTTGGCGGCCCGGTCGCCCTCGCGGTTGACGAACGGCACCTGCCGGTCACGGGTGGGGTGGTCGGGGCGCAGCTCGGTGTTGACGATGAGCTGGTCGAGGTGGAAGGTGCCCGCGCCGGAGCGCCGGGGCGCGACGAACCGCAGGGTGTCCATGCCCGCGCGCGGCTTTCCCGACAGGTCGTACCCGTAGCGGATCCACACGGTCCGCCAGCCGGTGAAGCCGAGGTGGATCTCGCACCACGCGTCGGCGCGCCGGCCGCGCCCGAACTCCACCCGGAGCACGTCGTCGAGGGCCCGGTCGTTGTGGATCCACACGGCGAAGGTGTCGACCGTCCCCATGGTCGCCTGGTCGTCGCCGTCGCGATACGCGTCGGGTGCGTAGCGCAGCGGGGTACGGATCTCCAGTTCGGCGCCCGGCCGGTAGTCCCAGCGCAGGGAGTGCGGGCCGATCCGGGCGGTGGCGGCGCTGATGCTCACCCGCGAGCCGGGCCCGGTGCGCAGGTGCTCGGGTATCCGGGTCTCGAAGAGGAACACCGGCGGGTCGAGGGAGAGTGCCTGGTCCTCGACGCTCGGCGCGTCCGCGGCCTGCCCCGGGGGGCCGGCCGCGGCGCCGTTCGCCGCCGGGCTGTCGGCCGCCGCCGGTGCGGCCGCGACGGGCAGCGCGGCGGCGGCCGATCCGAGTGCGGCGCCGATCAGCGCCTTGCGTCGCGTGAATCCTTGGGCCTGCTCTGGCATGGTCTGTCCTCCGGTACTCCCTCGCCGGGTTCCCGTGAGGGGAGGGGTTCGCCTGCATCACAGCGGCCGGGGACAGAACGATTCAAGAAGGACTGAACGGCGGATGCGGCGGTTGCCACTCGGGGTCGTCGAAGGCGCCGAGCGGGTCCGCGTCCGGAGCGTCGGCGCCGCCCCGTCCGGCGTCCAGCGGCGCGCGCTGCCCGGCTCCGGTGACCGGCAGGCGGCTGCCGTCCCGCGCCGGGTCCCCGTGTTCCGTGAACCACGCGTCGAGCCGGCGCCGCAGGTCGCCGACGCGTTCGCGGTGCGCCGGGTCGGCGACGAGGTTGACGCGCTCGCCCGGATCGGCGGCCAGGTCGTACAGCTCGTGCGGACCGTGCGGGTACCGGTGGACGTACTTCCACTCGGCGGTCCTGATCATCCGGACGGGACCGTACTCGTCGTAGACGACCACGGGCCGGGGCGGCGGCGGCTGGCTCGGCCGGCCGGTCAGCAGCAGTGGCGCGAAGGATCTGCCGGGTCCGGTCTCGAACGGTTCCGCGTCCAGCCCGGCGCACTCCAGGAGCGTGGCGGCGAAGTCGTACGCCGACAGCAGTTCGTGGCGCACCGAGCCCGCGCTGATCCGGCCGGGTTGCGCGATGATCGCCGGGACCTTGACCGAGCTGTCGTACATGTTCTGCGGAAAGGTGCCGTTGCCCTTGCCCCAGATGCCGTGGTGGCCGCAGTTGAAGCCGTTGTCGCTGGAGAACACCACCAGCGTGCTGTCGGTGAGGCCCAGGTCCGCGAGGGTCCGCAGGACCTGTCCGACGGCGGTGTCCATGGCGGTGACGGAGGCGAAGTAGCCGACGAGTGCGGCCCGGACGTCGGCCTCGCCGCCGACCGGTACGCCGTCGACCAGCGGCTGCCACGGGTGCGGTTCCTCCTGCGGGCAGGTGTCGAACGCGCAGTCCGCGTAGAGGCGTTCGACCTGCGGCGGGTGCTGGCCCTTCCAGGGCTTGTGCGGGGCGGTGAAGTGCAGCGAGAGGTAGAAGGGCTCCTCCCGTCCGGCCTCGGCGTTCAGGAAGTCCACCGCGTCGTCGGCCAGGACGTCGGTGAGGTATCCGGCGGCCGGTTCCCTCGTGCCGTGCCGGTACATCGGTGCGTCGTGGTAAGCGCTGCCGCCGCTCTCGTGCGCGTACCAGTGCGTGAAGCCGGGGCGCGGCCGGTCGTTGGCGCCGAGGTGCCATTTGCCGGACAGGCCCAGCCGGTAGCCGGCGTCGGCGAACTCGTCGGTGAACAGCCGCTGTCCGGCGAGGAAGTCCTGGCCGTCCGGGCCCGCGTGGCCGCCGGAGAGCCAGTCGTGCACGCCGTGGCGGGACGGGATCTGGCCGGTGAAGAGGCTGGCCCTGGCCGGTGAGCAGACCGGGGAGGTGCAGAAGAAGTTCTCCAGCCGGGTGCCGCTCTCGGCGAGCGCGTCGAGGGACGGGGTGAGGATCTCGTCGTTGCCCGCGCAGCCGAGGGCCCAGTGGCCCTGGTCGTCGCTGAGGATGAGCAGGACGTTCGGGCGCCGCGGGTCGTGGCTTGCCATGGTGGGTCTCCCTGGTGGGCTGATGGTGAGGTGGGTCGCGGGGCGCGGGCGGACGGGCCCGGCGGTCGGGGGCGGGCCGGTGCGGGACGGCCGGGCCCGGGTGAGCGGCCGGTTCAGCCGAGGTCGTCGGCCACGCCGTCGAGGTCCGGTGCGCGGTGGCCGCCGATGTCGGCCGTGTAACCCATCCAACTGTGGGCGGGGTCGCCGCGGCGCAGCAGTTCTCGGTACAGCCGCCCGGTCAGCTCCCGCCTGACGTCGGCGTACGCCGGGGACCCGTGGACATTGCGCAACTCGTGCGGATCGCGGTCCAGGTCGTACAGCTCGTGCACGCTCTCCGGGTTGTGGACGAGCTTGTACCGGCGGTCCCGGATCATGCGCTGGGAGTACGGGAAGTGGTGGCCGTGGAATTCGGCGACGACCTCGGTCCGGTCCAGGACCGCGCGCGCTCCCCCGGTGTCGCCGGTCAGCAGCGGCAACAGGCTTTCTCCGTCGCAGGGTTCGGGGGCGGGCAGGCCTGCGATGTCCAGCAGGGTGGGGTTGAGGTCGGTGAGCGTGGCGAAGGCGTCCGAGACCTGGGCGGGCCCGCCCGGCACCCGCGCGATGGCGGGGACGCGGTAGATGTCCTCGTACATCGCCGGGCCCTTGTCGTTCAGCCGGTGGCCGCCGGTGAACTCGCCGTGGTCCGCGGTGAAGAACACGGCGGTGTCGTCGCCCACGCCGTACTCCTCCAGGGCGCGCAGAATCCGGCCGATCTGGTGGTCGATCATAGTGACGTAGCCCCAGTAGACGGCGATCAGCTTGCGCCAGGCGTCCGCGTCGAAGGCGTCGGCCGACCAGTATTCGCTGTAGCGGCGTTGTACGTCGGGCTTGCCCGCGAAGGTCTCGGCCATCGACTCGGGCAGCACGACATCGTCCGGGTCGTAGAGGTCGTAGTAGTGGTCGGGCACGAGATAGGGCAGATGCGGTCCGAACCAGTGGCAGGACAGCATGAACGGCCGCCCTGACGTGCGCCGGCCGGCGGCGTACCGCTCCAGCAGCGCGAGGGTGCGGTCGGTGAGGAACGCCTCGGCGGTGGCCTCGACGGGCTGCCGCAGCCGACCCGCGATGAGGTGGCCCCGGCCGACGCCGTTGGCGGCGGTGCCGAAGACGGGGTCGGTCACCGCGAACGGCGGCAGGCCGCGGTCCGCCAGCCATCGCTGGTACGACGGGTGGCGTACGGGATTGAGCGCGCCGGGCAGGTGCTCGCCGTCCAGGCCGTGGTGCTCGGGGCCGTGCTCGCGGCCGATGTGCCACTTGCCGACGTGGCCGACCTGGTAACCGGCCGCCCGCAGTTGTGGCCAGAGCAGTGGCTGGCTCTCGTTCAGCTCGTCCTGGCCGCCGGCGGCGCGCTCAGGGTTGGCGAGCAGGCCGTGCCGGAACGGGTGCAGGCCGGTGGCCAGCGACGCGCGTGCCGGTGTGCAGATCGCCGTCGGGGTGTAGAACCGGTCGAACCGCGTCCCCCGCGCCGCGAGTCCGTCCAGGGCCGGGGTCTCGACGACGGTGTTGCCGTACGCGCCGAGGGTGTCCACCCGGTGCTGGTCGGTCATCAGAAAAAGGATGTTGTGCGGGCTCACCGGCCGCCGCCCCTCCGCTCCCACCGCTCGCGGCGCTGTCGTCGCTTGGTCGGCTCCCGTGCACCGTAAGGACGGCCCGGCATTTTGGTCAACCCTCGGGACTAATCACCGGCCGAGGTCCCCGAATCCGCCGAGCACCTCACCGCCGAAGGCACTGACCAGCGCGGATGGATTAGTCCCGAAACTTGACAGAATCCACGGCGCGGTCCGATCATGCGGACATGCCAGATCGACGCGGAGCCGCACTGCACCGACTGCGCGCCGCCCACGAGGCGGCGGTGCTCGGCGAATTGCGGCGCGCGGGAGCGCTGAGCCGCGCGGAGCTGATCGAGCGGCTGGGGCTCTCCCGCACCACCTTGTTCACGATCGTCTCGGACCTGCTCGCCCGTGAGGCCGTCGTCGAGCGGCCGATGACCGCGCCGGACGGCACCTGGGCGCCGGGCTCCGGCGGCGGTACGGGGACGGCCGCCGCGACCGCATCCGCGGCGGACGGCGCCCCGCACCCGACCGCCGACGCGGGCGCCCGCACCGGCACCCGGCCGCCGAGGGGCCCCGGCCGCCCCGCCATGGCGGTCTCCCTCAACCCGCGCGGCGCGCAGCTCATCGGCATCGGGCTGCTTCCGACCCGCTTGCAGATCGTGATCGCCA
This sequence comes from Streptomyces sp. NPDC024632, assembly GCF_055559175.1. NCBI lineage: Bacteria > Bacillati > Actinomycetota > Actinomycetes > Kitasatosporales > Streptomycetaceae > Streptomyces > Streptomyces sp. NPDC024632. The sequence continues at coordinate 80,769 of NZ_JBVHLD010000019.1, read as the reverse complement.
ACCACGCCCACGAGGTCGTCGCCCGGTCCAGCACCGCGCTGCGGGCGGAGGCCGGACCCGACGAGCGGGTGGCCGCGGTCGTCGCCGCCGTCGGCGAACTGGTCGCGGAGCGCGGGGTGAGTCTCGCCCCGGTGACCGGCGTCGGCCTCGGCCTGCCGGGGCCGGTGCGGCGCCCGGACGACGAGCGTCCGCCGGACCCCGCGGACCGGGCGGCCTCCGCGGCCCGGATCGTCGCCGGGCTCGGCGACCACTTCGAGGCGCCGGTGGTCACGGACAACAACACGCGGCTGGCCGCGCTGGCCGAGATCACCTGGGGCGCGGCGCGCGGCCTGTCCGACATCGTGTACCTGCACTGGTCGCAGGGGGTCGGCGGCGGGCTCGTGGTGGACGGCCGACTGGTACGCGGCGCGCACGGCGCGGCGGGCGAGATCGGCCACACCAGTTGCGACCCGCGCGGAGCGGACTGCTACTGCGGGGGCCGCGGCTGCCTGGAGGGCGTGATCGGCGTCCCCGCGCTGCTGGCCGAGTGCCGCGCCAGGGGGGCGAGAGTCCGGGACGGGCGCGAACTGGTGGCGCGGGCCGCGTCCGGCGAGCGACCGGCGGCCGACGTCGTGGCCGGGGCCGCGACGGCGGCGGGCCGTGTGCTCGCCGCACTCGCCGCCCAGACGGACCCCGCGTGCGTGGTGATCGCCGGTGAACTCGCCGCCCTCGGCGCTCCGGTCCTCGACACGGTCCGCGCGCAGCTCACGGCGTTCTCCCTGCCGGCCGCCGCGCGGACCATCCCCGTCAGGGCCTCCACACTCGGCGACGACGCCGCGGCCCAGGGCGCCGTCGCGATGCTGCTGCACGCGGCGGGCGAGCGGGTCGACGTCCTCGTGGACGGCGGTGCGCCGCCGCCGGGACGCCGCGGCGATCCGGCCGGTGGCACGGGTGACGCCGGTGGTGCCCGGTGACGGCGTGCTGCGGCCCCGGCGGTCACGGCGGAACAGCCGAGGCCGGAGCCGGGACGGGGTCCGAACTCACGCCTCCGCCACGGGACTTCGCCGTTCCCGACCGCCCGCGCGCGGAGGTGCTGCGCGGCATGGTCGCCGTGCCCGCAGGCCCCTATCTGATGGGCGGCGACGAGGAGGACGCGTTCCCCGACGACGGCGAGGGGCCGGTGCGCGAGGTGTCGGTCAGCGCCTTCCGCATCGACGCGACATGCGTCACCAACTCCCGCTTCGCCGTGTTCGTCAAGGCCACCGGCTACCGCACCCAGGCCGAACTGAGCGGCTGGTCCTACGTCTTCGGCGGCTTCGTGCCTCCGCGGGCGCGGCACGCGGTGCTTCCCGGCCGCGTGCCGGGCGCGCCGTGGTGGCGAGCGGTCTCGGGCGCCTGCTGGCGCTCGCCCGAAGGCCCCGGCACCTCGATCGGGGAGCGCGGCAACCACCCCGTGGTGCACATCTCCTGGCACGACGCCGTCGCCTACGCGGCCTGGGCGGGCAAGCGGCTGCCCACCGAGGCGGAATGGGAGAAGGCCGCACGCGGCGGACTGGTACGGGCCCGCTTCCCCTGGGGGGACGAGCTGACCCCCAACGGGCGGCACCGCTGCAACATCTGGCGCGGCGACTTCCCGGTCCGCAACACCCGCGAGGACGGATATCTGGGCACCGCGCCCGCCAACGCCTTCACTCCCAACGGCTACGGGCTCCACAACGCCTCGGGCAATGTCTGGGAGTGGTGCGCGGACCGGTTCTCCCCCGACTGGCACGCCGCGCCCCGGCCCGAGACACGGGTCGACCCGGTGGGTCCTCCCGTCGGCGACAACCGGGTGCTGCGCGGCGGTTCGTATCTGTGCCACCACTCCTACTGCAACCGCTACCGGGTCGCCGCCCGTACCTCCAACACTCCGGACAGCACCACGGCGCACGGCGGCTTCCGGTGCGCCGTCGACGACTGACCAGCTGAGACCGCCTTATCGACCGACTTACCCACTGACCGACCGGCCGGAAGCGAGGGGTCGCCCCGCTTCCGGGGTACGGACGGGCCCGGAGGGCGGACAGCGGTGGTGACCGCTGTCCGCCCCTTCGGACCGTGGTGCCTCCTGTTCCGTGCGCCCGCTACCGGCAGGCGGCCGGGATCAGTAGGACGTGGTGACCGAGGCTCCGCTGAAGCCCTGGACGGCGTAGAGGCTGACGTAGACGTAACCGGCCGTCGGGTTGGTGACGGTCAGGGTGTGGGCGTTGCCGCTGCCGGTGGCCTTGCTGGTGTAGCTGGCGGTCGTGGCCCACCCGGTGTTGCTGTAGTAGAGGTCGGCGTTGCCGGTCCCGCCGGCCGAGGTGATCTTCAGGGTCGTGGTGCCCGCGGGCAGGTAGAGGTACAGGTAGGCGTAGTCGCCGGTGGGCGCCGACAGATTGCCGCGCTTGCAGTTCTTGCCGAGCTGGTTGACGTCGGCGCCGGTGCACTCGGGCGCCGTGCCGCCGCCGCTGCCGACCGTGACCGTCCGCGACGTGGTGTTGGTGGCGCCGCCGTTGTCGGTGACGGTCAGTGTCACGGTGTACGTGCCCGCGGCCGTGTACGTCCTGGACGGGTTGGCGGCGGTGGAGGTGGTGCCGTCACCGAAGTTCCAGGCGCGGGAGGCGATGGTGCCGTCGCTGTCCGTCGACCTGTCGGTGAAGGCGGCGGTCAGATTGCTGACGGTCGAGGTGAAGGCGGCCGTGGGCGCCTGGTTGCCGGGCGGGTTGCCGCCGCCGATGCTGCCGCAGTTCCCCACCGCGCACTTGGTCAGCCAGGCGTCCCAGTCACTGTTGTAGCGCGTGCCGATGGTGCTGGTGAGCAGGGTCTGCGCGGCGGCGTAGTTGCCACTGCGGTAGTCGGCGAGCAGCGCGGTGACGTCCGCCGGGTGCGACTGGAGCATGTAACGCACCGCGAGGTAGCCCCAGTTGTAGACCAGGGTCTGGCCCGAGTCGTAGGTGTTGCCGAAGATCGACCGCAGGGTGTAGCCGTGCGTCGCGGCCTGGTTCTGCGCGTCGGTGTAGACCACGTTGCGGTAGGAGTAGGAGACGTACTCGGCGAAGCCCTCGATCCACCAGATGGTGGTCGGCGTGGCGGTGCTCGCGGTGAAGTCGCCGTAGGTGTCGAACCGGCCGTCGAGGTAGTGCGTGTACTCGTGGTTCAGGTTCCAGATCTGGAAGTCCGGGCGCACCCACTCGGCCTCGTAGGCGATGAAGCGGGGCTGGTTTCCGGCCGCGGCGGGGTCGCCCTCCAGGTACATGCCGCCGTTGTTGGTGTCGATGCCGTACATGGCCCCGGCGTATGTCTGGTAGTCGGTGCTGGAGTTGAAGACCACCACCTCGATGGTGGAGTTGTTGTCGTTGGCGACGGGCCCGCTGTCGTGGACGAGGCCGTGGAAGTACGCGTCCTGGGCGCGCAGGCTGGCGCAGGAGGAGCTGAGCTGAGCGGCCGTCATGTCCTGCGCGAGGATGCGGATGCTGGAACTGCACGTGTAGTTGGACGTGAGCACCGAGCTCTTGAGCCGGTCGGCGAGGTTGCACGTGTCGTAGTACGAGCAGTTCGACGCGTCGTAGTAGCTGGTCATCTCGGCCAGGCCGACCCACAGGGCAGCGGTGGGTCCGGTGATGGCGGTCCGGCTCAGCAGCGCGGCCACCAGCGGGCTGGCCTTGGCGCGCAGGGCCGACTCCTGGAGGAACCGGCCCAGTTCACGCCCGGCGTTGGACGTCAGGTACGCCTGGTCGGTGCTCAGCAGCGCCAGGTGCGAGCCGGCGAAGTTGTACAGCGTGTCCAGCACGCTCGGGTCGGCCACGACGGCCGCGACGAAGTCCGGGAACTGGTGGCCGCGGAACAGCACGGTGTAGACGTTGTTGACGGCGTTGAGCATGTACCAGGACGCGTCGTACGAGCTGTTGTAGCCGTTCAGCAGCCGCTTGACGACGTACAGGTAGCGGGCGTCCTGCTCGGAGCTGTCGATCAGGGTGACGGCCTCGGCGAGGGCCTCGCCGTTGGCGTCGGTGACGTCGCCGGAGTGGGCGCTGGCGAAAAAGGCGTCCAGGGCGCTGCGGATGGCCGTGACCATGGCGGTGCCGTAACTGCCGACCGCCGAGGAGTTGTAGTACTGGACGTAGTAGCCCGCCCGCAGGTAGAGCACGAGCTGCGGCATGCCGGTGCTGCTGTCACCGGGGTAGGCGGCCGAGCCGTCGCGCATGGCGTAGGCGACGGTGGTCATCTGCGCCTCGCGGAAGGCGTTGTAGGCGTCGGTGCCGGTCAGGTTGAACAGCGTGTTGACGCAGTCCGTGGTGGACGCCCTGATCTGGGCGACGAGGGCGCTGCCGGTCCGGCCGGTGAAGTCCGAGGCGTTGCATGTCGCCGCCGCGGTCAGGCCGTTGGCCCTGGCCTTGGCCCGCGCCGCGGCCTTCATGGACGGCGCGGAGTGGCTGACCACCGGCGCCGTCGGCGTGTCGTAGTCCTGCTTGAGCGCGTCCTTGGACGCGGGCAGCGGCGCCCGGTCGGCCGCGCTGAGCGAACCGGCTCCGGTGTGGTCGGACTTCGCCGCGGCGACCGTGGCGGGCTGGGCCGCCGGGCCGGGGCGGGTGGCCGCGGTCCCGGCGGGCTTCGGCTGCGCTGCCGCGGCCCGTTCCGGGTGGATCAGCATGCCGATGCCCAGGCACATGGCCAGGGCGAGTATCAGGAACCCGGTGAGACTTCGTCGTACCGGTTGGGTGTTCACGTGCCGCCTCCCAGCGGTGTGTGCCGCGCTCCGTTGCGCGGCGAGGGGGGATTCGCGGTGCACCCGTCCGGGCCCGCCCGGCACTGTGGGGAGTGGGCGGTGCGGTCCCGGACGGACCGCGAGCCGTGCCTCAGCTTTTGGCATGAGCACGGCTTTCAGGTTGTGCGCCATGTACCATTGCACATGTCACATCGCTTGGGAACCCAGAGTGGGGAACTCGCGAAAACGGCCTGGGGGGGGGGGGGGGGGGTGGGGTTCGGGGGCTTTTTCCCCTCCCCCCCCCCCCCGAAGGCCCCCCCCCCCCACCCCACCCACAAAAAACACAAACCCACCCCCCCCCCC
>NZ_JBVHLD010000019.1:30195-75694 GCF_055559175.1 Streptomyces sp. NPDC024632 | reverse complement strand
CCTTCACGCCAACTCATGGTTTTTTTTTTCTTTTTTGCCCCCTCCCCCCCGGGGGACGGGTCTGTTTCTCCCCCCCCCCCCAGCCCGTTTCCCCGCTCCCCCGCGCCCGGGAATTCCCCGCGCCCGGACCGCGGGCGGACCGCGCGCAGGCGGACGCGGCGGAGTCGCTCGACCCCGCTGTCCGGCGCACGGAGCAGCCCTGCTGTCCGGACCCGTGCCTCGGTCCGGTCGGTCGGCCTTGTCGAGCGGTCCGAGCGTGCGGCTCTGTCAATCGGCGTGGTCGTGCGGCCCCGTCAGTCGGCGTGGTCGACCGGCCCCGTCAATCGGCTCCCTCAATCGGCGTCCGGGAAGTGGCAGGCGACCTGTCGGCGCGGCGGACCGGCCAGTTCGGGGCGGGTGACGCCGCAGATCTCCTGTGCTTTGTGGCAGCGCGGGTGAAAGGCGCAGCCCGACGGCGGCGCCGCGGGACTGGGCGGATCGCCGCGCAGCACGATCCGCTGCCGCACGCGTTCCACCGCCGGGTCGGGTACCGGCACCGCCGACAGCAGCGCCGCGGTGTACGGGTGCGCGGGGCGCTCGTACACCTGGGACTTGTCACCGATCTCGACGACACGGCCGAGGTACATCACCGCCACCCGGTCGCAGACCCGCTTGACGACCGAGAGATCGTGGGCCACGAACACGTAGGCCAGGCCGAGTTCGTCCTGGAGACGTTCCATCAGGTTGACGATCTGCGCCTGCACCGAGACGTCGAGCGCCGAGACGGGTTCGTCCGCGATGACCAGCCGCGGTTCGGTGGCCAGGGCGCGGGCGATGCCGATCCGCTGCGCCTGCCCGCCGGAGAACTCGTGCGGATACCTGTCGAGGTGTTCGGGCAACAGGCCGACGAGGTCGAGCAGTTCGGCGGCGCGGATCCTGGCCCGGCCGGCCGACGTGCCCTGCGCCAGGAGCGGGTCGGTGACGATACGGGCCACGGTCTGCCGAGGGTTGAGCGAGGAGTACGGGTCCTGGAAGACCATCTGGATGTGCCGCCGCAGCGGCCGGAGCCGCCGCTGGCCCAGATGCGTGATGTCCTGTCCCGCGAACCGGATACTGCCGGCCGTGGGTTCGAGCAGCCGCACCACCATCCGTCCGGTGGTGGACTTGCCGCATCCCGACTCGCCGACCAGCCCCAGCGTCTCACCGGCCGCCAGGTCGAAGCCGACCCCGTCCACCGCGCGCACCGGGGCCGTCGCCCTGCCCAGCCGCCGTCGTCCGGGAAAGGTCTTGACCAGGCCGCGGACCGACAGCAACGGCGGGTCGCCGCCCGGTTCCAGGGCGGGCGGCGGTCCGCCGTCCGCGGCGGCGACGGGTTCGAGGTGCCGTCGCCGGTCGGGGGCGGTCCCGGCGCGCTGTCCGTTCGTATCGGCGACGGCCGCCCCCGTACCGGGGCCTGATCCCGTCGCCGGTCGTGCTCGGTCCGTGCGCTTCATCGCGTTTCCTTGACGGTGAGGGGCGGCCCGCTCCGGGCGTCCGCGGGCGGATCGGCGGCGGACCGCGCCGCCGTCGTCAGATGACAGGCGGTCAGATGCGCCGGGCCGGGCGGGGCCGCGGCGGCCTCTCCCCCGTCGCCGGAGACCCGTGGGACCCCGGCGACCTCTCCCCCGCCGCCCTTCCCCGGCGGGGCCGACCCCGCGCCGCGCACCGCCTCCAGGGCCGGGCGCCGGGTGGCACACCGCTCCCGCTCCGGCTCGGACGCGACCGCCGCCCGGGGGCAGCGGGGCAGGAAGGCGCAGCCCTCGGACAGGCTGAGCAGCGAGGGCGGTGAGCCCGGGACGGTACGCAGCGGCGCGTCGTCCGCGTCGTCCAGCCGGGGCAGCGAGTCGAGCAGCCCGCGGGTGTACGGGTGGGCGGGCTCGGCGAACAGCGCGTCCACCGTGGCCTGTTCGGCCGCCCTGCCGCCGTACATCACCAGCACCTCGTGGGCGACGCGGGCCACCACTCCCAGGTCGTGGGTGATCATCACCACCCCCAGACCGCGTTCCTGCTGGATGCGGGCGATGAGTTCGAGGATCTGCGCCTGCACGGTGACGTCCAGCGCGGTGGTCGGCTCGTCGGCGATGAGCAGGTCCGGCTCGCAGGCCAGGGCCATGGCGATCATCACGCGCTGCCGCATGCCGCCGGAGAACTGGTGCGGGTACTCCGCGACCCGCCGGGCGGGTTCGGGGATGCCGACCTCGCCGAGCATCTCCACCGCGCGGCGCCGGGCGACCGCCCGGCCGGAGCGGAAGTGCCGCCGGTGCGCCTCGGCGATCTGCTCCCCCACCGTGTAGTAGGGGTGCAGGCTGGACAGCGGGTCCTGGAAGACCATCGCCATCCGGCGCCCGCGCAGCGCGCTCAGTTGCGCACCGCTCAGACCGGTCAGCTCCCGGCCGCCCAGCGCGATGGAACCGGTGACCTCGGCGTCCTCGTGCAGTCCCATGACCGCGAGCGAGGTGACGGACTTCCCGGAGCCCGACTCCCCGACCAGGCCGAGGGTCCGCCCCTGCTCGACGGTGAAGCCGATGCCGTCGACGGCCCGTACCGGACCGCGCTTGGTGCGGAAGGAGACGGTGAGGCCGTCCACGCGCAGCAGCGGCGGCGTGGCCGCATCGGCGGTGTCCTGGTCCATCTCAGTACCTCACCCTCGGGTCGATGACGGCGTAGAGCAGGTCCACGACGAGGTTCGCGCCGACGATGAAGAAGGCGGCCAGCAGCGTGACGCCGAGGATCACCGGCTGGTCGGAACGCCGGAGCGCGTCGAAGAAGAGCTGGCCGACACCGGGAATGCCGAAGATGCTCTCGGTGATCACGGCGCCCGCCAGCAGGCCGCCGAGGTCCATGCCGAAGAGGGTCAGGACCGGTGTCATCCCGGAGCGCAGCCCGTGCTTGAGCACGACCGTGCGCTCGGGCATGCCCTTGGCCCGCGCGGTCCTGATGTACGGCTGGGCCATCGCCTCGATCATCGAACTGCGGCTCTGGCGTGCGTACATGGCCGCGTACAGCAGGGCCAGGGCGATCCAGGGCAGCAGCAGGTTGGACGCCCAGTGCGCGGGGTCGCGGGTGAGGGCCACGTAGGACGGATAGGGCAGCACCCCGGCGATGCGGACCGCTCCCCAGATCAGCACCATGGCGGTGAAGTAGACGGGAAGCGAGGCGGTGGCGACCGCGCCGACCATCAGTCCGCGGTCGGTGAGCGACCCCTTCTTCAGGGCGGCGGTGACTCCCGCGCCCAGCCCGAGGACGAGCCACAGCACGGCCGAGCCGACCGCGAGCGAGACGGACACCGGCAGCCGGTCGGTGAGCAGGCTCCACACCGGCAGCGAGTTCTCGTAGGAGTAGCCGAAGCAGGGGAAGCCGCAGTGCACGGCGTGCGGGCCGCTGCCCAGGTCGCGGCCCGCGAAGATACCGGTGAGGTAGTCCGCGAACTGCCGCCAGACCGGCCGGTCGAGGCCCATCATGTGGCGGACCTGCTCGACGCGTTCGGTGCTGCAGGACTTTCCGCAGGCCGCCGTGGCCGGGTCGGCGGGCAGCAGATAGAAGATGGTGAAGGTGATGGCGCAGACGGCGAGCAGCACGCCCGTCACGCCGATCAGCCGGCGGATCACGTAGAGCGTCACGACCGCCCTCCCCGCGGGTCGAGGATGTCGCGCAGGGCGTCGCCCAGGACGGTGAAGGCGAGGACCGCCAGGAAGAGGAAGACGCTGGGGATCACGAAGAACATCGGGTCCGTGTCGTAGTAGACGACGGCCTGGGAGATCATCTGCCCCCAGGACGAGGTGGGGGGCCGCACACCCACACCCAGGAAGCTGAGCGCCGCCTCGGTGCTGATCATGCCGGGGACGAGCAGGGTGGTGTACGCGATGACCGGCCCCGACACGTTGGGCAGAACCTCGCGGGCCAGGATGCGCGGCGCCGTGGAGCCGCCGACCCGTGCCGCGTCGACGTACTCGCGGTGCCGGAGCGACAGCGTCTCGCCGCGGACGATGCGCGCGATACCGGGCCAGCCGAACAGGCCGATGACGCCGGTCATCAGCGCGACGCGGTTGACGTCCTGGGCCACCGACATCATGGCGATCATGAAGATGAGGGAGGGGAAGGACATGGTCAGGTCCATCAGCCTGCTCAGGACGCTGTCCACCCGCCCGCCGAAGTAACCGGCGGTGATGCCCGCGGCGGTGCCGACGACCACCACGATGGCCGTGGCGGCGAAGGCGATCATCAGCGACACCTGCGCGCCGTACACGACGCGGGCGAACAGGTCGCGTCCGGTGGCGGGTTCGACGCCCAGCCAGTGGTCGGCGCTCATCCCGCCGAACGAACCGCGGGGCATGCCGCCGAGGTAGGGGTCGATGGCGCTCTCGTCGAACTCGTCGGGGCGCCAACCGCCCAGTCGGGCCAGGAGCGGCGCCGCGACGGACACGACGACCAGCACGACGACCACGACGAGGGAGCAGCGGGCGGCGGGCTCGTGCCACAACTGCCGCCAGGCACGCCGCCACGGGCCGCCGCTGGTGTCAACTAAGCCGCCGGACAGGTGACGTGATGCTTCGTCAGATTCATTCGGATCGGTCGGATGGATCGGATTCGGCAGGTCGGTGGAGCCGCTGGGCCGCGACCGCCCGGCGCGCCGACGCCGGGCGGTCTTCCGCTCTGTGGTCATGCTGGTGGCGCCCTTCACCCCTGGCTCTTAGCGGGGTCCTTGAGACCGATGACCGCGAAGTCGAACTGCCCGGTCCACGCCGAGTGGCCGAACGCGCCCGCCACGTTGGTGCCGACCAGCAGCGGCTTGCGCTGCCACAGCAGCGGTACGGCGGGCGACTTGTGCATGATCGTCGCGTCGAGGCCGATCCAGGCGACCTTGGTCTGGTTGGCGTTGGACATCGCGGCGATCTGGTCCATCCGCCGCTCCACCGCGCTGTCGCGGAACTGCGAGAAGTTGCCCTGGTTGCCCTTGGCCTTGATGGTGCGCCCGTCGAACACGAAGGGCAGGAAGGTCGAACCCGAGGGGTAGTCGGGACACCAGCCGCTGAGCGTCATGTCGGGTGCGTGGGCGGTGTCACCGACCGTGTCGTAGAAGACGGACGGGTCCACGACGTCGATCCTCACCTTCACCCCGGCCTTGGACAGCGACGCCTGAAGCGCTTCGGCCCTGGTCTTGTCCCCGGTGGCGACGGTGAGCGTGGCGTCCAAGGACGGCTTGCCCGCCTTGGCCAGCAGCTCCTTGGCGCGCGCCGGGTCGCCGGACGGCGGCACGTTGTACACCGGGGCGACGAACCCGCCGGTCAGCAGCGGCGGCAGGTAGTGGGTGGCGATGTCGTTGAGCGCCGGTCCGCCGTCCGCGGTGACCTGCGCCGACCTGTCGACGGCGTACTGCATGGCCTCGCGGACGGTGGGATCGGTGAACGGCCCGCGCGCGGTGTTGAGATAGAGCATGTCCGTGCAGCCGGTCGGCTCGGCGGACAGCCGCTCCCGCACCGAGCGGTTCGGCAGCACCTTGGCGACGCTGGCCGCACTGAGATTGGCCCATTCGACGGCCGAGGCGTCCGCGCCCGAGCTCGCGATCAGCCGGTCGTCGATCTGTCCGCCCTGCAGACCCATCGTGACCACGATGCGGTCCGGGTACGCCTTGCGCACCTGGTCGGTCCCGGGGCTCCACCGCGCGTTGCGGACCAGCACCATCTCCTTGCCCCGCTTGTAGCTCTCGATCTTGTACGGGCCGGAGGAGAACGGCCGCAGGTCGTACCGCACCCCGGTCTCGCGGGCCTTCGGGACCGGCGAGAAGGTCGGCAGGGTGACGGTGTACGAGAATTCGGCGACCGGCCGCTTGAGGTGGAAGACGATGGTCCGGTCGTCCGGCGTCCGGATGGAGTCCAACTCCTTGCCGGTCAGCGGCCCGGTGTAGCCGTCGGTGTCCGCCAGGTACTGCCGGGCGTAGTCGGGGCCGCCGGTCAGGTCCGGCGAGAACGACCTCTCGACGTTGTACTTCACGTCCTGCGCCCTGATCGGGGTGCCGTCCTCGTACGTCAGGCCGGGTTTGAGGGTGAAGGTCCACACCCGCCCGTACTCCGAGGAGCGTCCGAGGTCGGTCGCGAGGTCCGGCACGATCGTGCCGCCGGCGGTTCCGGGCGCCGCCTTGAAGGTGGTGAGCGTCCGGTAGAGCAGCCGGGTGCCGAAGTCCATGGTCGGCATGACCCAGTTGCGGGCGGGGTCCAGGTGGTCGAAGTCCTGATTGGACAGCACGGTGAGGGTGCCGCCGCGCTCGGGAGTACCGCCGATGACGGTGCCGGTGGCCACTCCCGGGGCCTTGTGCTCTCCGTCCCTGCTCTTGGTGTCGGCCGAGCAGGACGTCGCGGCGAGGGCCAGCGAGGTCGTTATGCCGATCGCCAACGCGACGCTGATGCGCTTGGTCATGGTGTGTCACTCCGTTGTGAGTTCCCGGCACCGCGACCGCCTTCAAGGGGTGAGAAAAGGGCGGCCGCCAGGACACCTGTGCGATGTGACTCGTAACATAGTAATGTGACATTGCATTGACAAGCCGTCAGCTCTCTCGTTACCGATCCGTGCCTCACCCTCCTCGTTCGCCCTGTTCGGCCGCTTTCCCCGTTCGCGCACCGACCCGAAGGAGTCGCGCACCGATGACCGAACCCACCACCCCACCGCACACCGGCAGCCACGATCTGCCGGTGTCCTCCGCTCTGGGCGACTTCATGGCCACCGCCTGGGCGCCCAGCCCTCTCCCGCCGGAAACCCGGCTGCCCGCAGAGGAGTTGACGACCGGTCGCCGCGCCCGGCTGTCCGCCCGGTTCCCCGGCGAGCGGCTGATCATTCCGGCGGGACGGCTCGCCGTACGGTCCAACGACACCGACTACCGCTTCCGCCCGCACACGGCGTACGCCTGGCTGACCGGCTTCACCGGCGAGGACCAGCCGGGGAACGTCCTGCTGATGGAGCCGGCGGGCAGCGGCCATCAGGCCGTGCTGTACCTGCGGCCCCGCTCGCCCCGTACCGGCCAGGAGTTCTACCGGGACCGCCGTTACGGCGAGTTCTGGGTCGGCCGACGTCCCGACCTCGACGAGGCCGCCGCGCTCAGCGGGCTGCGCTGCGAGCACCTGGACGACCTGGTCAAGCCGCTGACCGGAGCCTCCCCTCCGGTCCGGCTGCTGACCGGAGTGGACCCGGCCGTCGAGGAGTTGGTCGGCTCCGGGAACCACCAGCCCACCGGTGACGCGGAGTTGGCGACCGTCCTCGCCGAACTCCGGCTGGTCAAGGACCCCTGGGAAGTCAGCCAACTGCAACTCGCCGTCCACCACACGACGAGCGGCTTCGAGGACGTGGTCAGGGCGCTGCCCCAGGCGCTGCGGCACCCGCGCGGCGAGCGCTGGATCGAGGGAGTGTTCGCCCTGCGGGCGCGCGCCGAGGGCAACGGGGTCGGCTACGAGACCATCGCCGCCTCCGGCGCGCACGCCTGCGTCCTGCACTGGATACGCAACGACGGCCCGCTGGACCCCGCGGGACTGCTGCTCCTGGACGCGGGAGTGGAGACCGACACCCTCTACACCGCCGACATCACCCGCACCCTGCCGCTGTCCGGCCGCTACTCACCGGCCCAGCGCACCGCGTACGAACTGGTGCTGGCGGCGCAGGAGGCGGGCATCGCCGCGCTGCGCCCAGGGGCGCGCTTCCGCGACTTCCACCTGGCCGCGATGCGGGTCATCGCCGAGGGGCTGTACGACTGGGGCGTCCTGAAGATCCCGCCGGAACAGGCGTTGAGCCCCGACAGCGGCGTGTACCGCCGCTGGACGCTGTGCAGCAGTGGTCACATGCTCGGCATGGACGTGCACGACTGCGCGCGCGCACGGGCCGAGACGTATCTCGACGGGGTTCTGGAGGAGGGGCAGGTGCTCACCGTCGAGCCCGGACTGTATCTCCAGCCGGACGACGAGACGCTGCCGCGCGAACTGCGCGGCATGGGCCTGCGGATCGAGGACGACCTGGTGATCACCGCCGACGGCGCGAGGCTCATGTCCGGTGCGCTGCCACGGACCCCCGACGCGATCGAGGAGTGGATGGGCGGCCTCCTCAACCCCTGAGCGGTCGGGGTCGGCGTCCGGCGGCGACGGCCGCCGGACGCTCCCGTCGGTGACGGCCTCGTCCGCTGCCGGGCGACGCCCCGGACCGTACGTCAGGCCATCCCGTACGTCTGGCCATCCCGTACGTCAGGCGGTCCCGAGCTGGAGTCCGTTGGGCGCGGTCGCCGCCCCCTCGGCGCCGTCCGCCCACAGTGAGCGAACGTGGCCCAGGTGGCGGCTGATGCACTCCTGTGCGCCCTCGGAGTCGCGGGCGAGCATGAGGTCGAGCAGTTCGATGTGCTCCTGGGCGGACGCCACCAGTCGACCGGTCTCGTCGAGCCAGTTCAGCCCGTACAGCCGAGAACGTTTCCGTAGGTCGCTCACGACCTCCACCAGATGGCCGTTGCCGGCCAGGGCGAGCAGTCCGAGATGGAACCGGCGGTCGGCCTCCAGGTAACCGATCAGGTCGTGTCCCCGGGCCGTCTCCACGATCTCCAGGGCGAGCGGTCGCAGCGCTTCCAGTTGCTCGGGGGTGGCCACCGCGGTGGCCCGCCCGATGGTGGGGACCTCGATCAGCGCGCGGATCTCGGTGTACTCGTCGAGATCGCGTTCGGTGATCTCGGTGATACGGAAGCCCTTGTTCCGCACCGCCTCGACGAGTCCTTCCTTGGCGAGGTCGAGCATCGCCTCGCGGACTGGGGTGGCCGAGACGCCCAACTCGGCGGCCAGAATGGGCGCGGAATACACCGCACCGGGCCGCAGTTCGCCCGCGATGAGAGCGGCACGCAGAGCGTTGGCCACCTGGTCGCGCAAGTGCTCCCGTACGGGAATGACGCCGCGCGACGACAAATGAGCCATGACCGATCCTCCAGACACACGAACTCCCAGCATACAATGTGACGTTGCCCCACAGGGAGGGAGCGGGGTTCCGGATCCGGAGTCCCGCCGGGCCGTGAGCCCGGCGGGGACGGGCGTCGCGGCAGCGGTCAGACGCCGACGGTCCGCCAGAAGCCGCACTGGTGTTCCTGGGCGAGGTCGACCGGCTCCGTCTTCCCCGCTTGCAGGGACTGGACGTGCCGACCGGTGCCGAAGCGGGGCCAGGGCGCCGTGCCGGGGCCGTTCGGATCGCCCGTGTGGGCGAACTGGGCCCAGTAGCGGATCATCGTGTCGGCGAGTCGGCGCTGGGCGGGGGTGGCCGGACCGGGGAGCTGCTCGTCGGCGAAGAGATACTGCAACTCGCTGCCGTGGAACGCTCCGGTGGGGAAGTCGGGCTTCTTGAGGGTGCTGAACCAGGGTGCCTCGTCGTCGGCGAACTCGTAGGCGTAGGTCGGCACGTGCTGATCCAGGGCCCGGTCCCGGTCGAGGACGGTGCACCCCCAGGCCCAGTCGGTGACGACGGCGGACAGCGCCTCGCCGGGGGACGTGAAGCGGTCGGCGGGGTAGCGGGCCAGGACGCGGGCCGCGTCGGACGGGGTGAACAGTGTCCGGATCTGCTGCCGGTAGTCGGCGTCGGTCGTCGTCCGGCCGGTCACGGCTTCGATGGCCGCGGTGAACAGCCGGTGTTCGTCCCGGGTCGTTCCCTGGATGACGGGGACCCGGTTGAAGTGGCCGGTGGCGAACGCCTGTTCCGGGCTCACGGGCAGTACGCCGCCGCCGACCGTCGGCCCTGATCCGACTCCGTCGTCGGACCACTTGAGGAGTTCCTTCACGGGTGCGGCGCGCAGACAGGCCGCCGCTGCCCGGAGGTCGGAGCAGCCGACCTTTGCCGCGACGTCGAGTCCGTGCCGCTCGCGCTCCGCGCGCGGCAGCGGGAACCAGGTGGGCGGGCCCGGTGACCAGTGGCGTCCCGTGCACTCGGCGCTTTGCAGGATCGCCCTCTGGAACAGGCCCGTTGACCCCGGCGCGACGAGATGCGCGCAGACGCTGGTGCCGCCGGCCGACTCGCCGAAGAGCGTGACGTTCGCCGGGTCGCCGCCGAATGCCGCCGCGTTGCGCCTCACCCAGCGCAACGCCGCCTGCTGGTCCTCCAGTCCGAAGTTGCCCGACAGGTGCGCGGCCGGGCCCTGGTCGAGGGCGGGATGGTCGAGGAATCCGAAGACACCGAGCCGGTAGTTGACGCTGACCACGACCACCTTGCCCAGACTGGCCAGGCGCTGTGCGTCGTAGAGGCTTCCGGCGCCGTTGATGAAGCCGTTGCCGTGGATCCACACCATCACCGGCAGCTCGCGGGCGCCGCCGCCCGCGGGCGTGGTGACGTTCAGGTAGAGGCAGTCCTCGCTGTTGCTCTGCTCGTCGATGAGCCCCGCCGACTGTGCGCATCGGTTGCCGGGCTCGGTCGCGGTCCGTATGCCGGGCCAGGACGCGGCCGGTTGGGGCGACGCCCAGCGCAACCGCCCGACCGGCGGGGCGGCGTAAGGAATCCCCTGGAACATCCGGGTGTCCGCGCCGAGGCGGCCTTCGACCAGGCCGGTGTCCGTCCTGACCACGGTGGCGGGACCGCCTCGGCCGCCCTCCGCACGCTGGGCCGGCCGCGCGTGTCCGGCGGCGCAGCCGGTCATGGCGCCGCCGATCATGACGGCGCCGACCAGAGCGGTCAGCAGGGCCCGCAGGCGCGGTCGCGCCCTGACCTGTGGCCTGCGACGTCCTGGGGCGCGGTTCTGACCTGGGGGATTCATCGGCGTTCACATCCTCAAACAATTCGTGTGTGGTCCACACTAATATAAAGTGTGAGGCGCCCACAAAGTCAATTTCCCCCGGGGACGAGACATGGAGATGAGCCCGATGACGACCGGTGACGACGAGGCGCTGCCGCCCGGCCTCGCCCAGGCGTGGGGACTGGCCCCCAAGACGGGACGGCTGGGCCGGAAGCCCTCGCAGAGCGTGGAGGGAATCGTCGAAGCGACGGTCGCGCTGGCCGACGCGGAAGGCTTCGCGGCCCTGTCCATGCCGAACATCGCCAGGCGGGTGGGACTCACCGCCAACGCGGTCTACCGGTACGTCAGCTCGCGGGACGAGCTGCTGGTGCTCGTCGCTGAGACCGCGTGGGGCCCGGCGCCGGAGCTGGAAACCGGCGCGGACCAGTGGCGAGCGGCTGCCGCCCGTTGGACCAGGGCGATGATCGGGCGTTGCGACACGCACCCGTGGCTGCCCGACCTGCCCATCCGCGGGGCGCCCGCGACCCCGAACCTGCTGCGCTGGACGGAAGTGCTGCTCGAAGCGCTCACCGGGGCCGGGCTGAGCACCGCCGAATCGCTAGGGTGCGCGCTGCTGCTCGACGGCTACGCGCGGCGCATCGCCGCCGCCCGCCGCGACGTGCGCGACAGCACCGCGGCGCCGGTGCAGTCGGCCGCCGTGGCGCGCTTCCTTCAGCCGCTCCTGCACGAGCACGGATATCCCATCCTCGCGGCCATGATGGAGCGCGAGGAATACGACGACGACATCGCTGACGACGACGTGGACTTCGGCCTGACCCGGATCCTGGACGGAATCGAGGCCCTGATCACCCGGCGGACGACGGCCCGCTGAACGTCAGCGCGGCTGCGCGCCGGGGGCGCGGGGCGCGAGGGCGGGGCGGGGCGCCGCGGACGGGGCAGCGGCGGCGGCCTCGCGGTCGGCCTGTTCGGGGTGACGGCTGCGCCAGTACGGGTTGTCATGCGGGAGGCGGCTGCTGACGCGGCCGTACATCCCGAACGTGATGATGAGCAGGCCCATCACGAAGCTGAAGATGACATTGGGCATACGGAAGTTCAGCACGTTCGCCGACCGGTCCAGGACGGCGAGATTGACGAAGCCGCTCAAGAGGAACAGGGCGCCGACGGTCATGTTCAAGGTGGAGGCGAAGTTACCGCCGACGATGCCGCCGAGGATCAGGGCGGCGCCCACCACCAGGGAGATCACGCTCAGCGCGCCGTTGGTGCTCAGACCGGCGACTTTGGACCCGTGGGTGTCGAAGAAGCCCAGCGCGTCAGCGAACCCGAGTGCTCCGAAGACGATCAGCACCAGGCCGCAGAAGGCGGCGCCGAAGCGGTAGACGGTGGCCAGGTGGTGATCGTGCGGGAGTTCGTCCTGCAGCTTCATCGCCGTCTCCTCTGTGGGGCGGGCAGATCCGTATGTCGCGGATGTACTGCTTTCACACTCTCCAGGGTGGCCCTTTTGTCCGGATCTCTCATCTCGCAGCGTTTTTGCAGCGTGCCGTGTCATGGGCGCTACGGCCTCCGGGGCCGCCCCGCATCAGCCGAGCGCGGCGTCCGCCTGGAGGAGCGCCCGCAGTCTGAGCAGCCCGCGGCGCGAATGGCTCTTGACCGTGCCCAGCGGCAGACCGGTGCGCTCGGAGATCTCGGCGTGGGTGAGGTCCCAGTAGAAGGCCATGCACAGCACCTGCTTCTGGGCGGCGGGCAGCTTGGCCAGCTCACGGGTCACGAAGACCCGGTGGAGCGCGGCGTCGGGCTGAGCGTCAGCGTCCGGCTCGGGCGGCAGGGCGGAACCGGCGTTGGCCACGAGTACCGAGCGGCGGGTGCGGGCGGAGAGCGCGTCGGCGATCTTCCGGTGCGCGATGCCGATCAGCCATCCGGCCAGGGACCCGCGGTCCGGCCGGTAGCCGTGCCGGCCGCGCCACGCGGCGAGGAAGACCTGCTGGGTGACGTCCTCGGCCTCGCGTGCGTCGCCGAGCGACCGGCGGGCGAGCGCGTGGATCAGACCGCCCCAGCGGTGGTAGGCGGCGGCCACGCAGTCCTCGTTGCCCCGCACCAGACCGGCCGCCAGCTCCGAGTCGGCCAGGCCCAGCTCGGCCGGTTCCCACAGCGGCGCGTCGGACCCGCCCCGGCCGTCGGCGGAGCGGGCGGGCGCCGGTACGGCGGGGGGAGCGGGTGCGGCGGCAGCGGATGCGGACGCGGGCTCGTGCGCGGGTTCCGCGACGGTGCGTACGGTCATGGAGCTGCCCTTCTTCGGTCGGGTTCCTGCCGGGCGGGTCGCGAGCCGCCGGGAAGCCCGGCGCGCGGGGCCGCTTGCCGCCGATGCGGCGGGGTCGGCTCGTCCTAGCGTGCGAATCACCGGCCAGGTGGAGCAACTCGCACCGTTTCTGCGTCGTATATTGAAGAGATGAGCGAGGAGACGGGTGGGACGCAGGGGGCGTCGGGAGCGCGGGAGCCTGTCGAGGCCGGGATCGCCACGGGTGCGCTGGCGCGGCGGCTCGGGGTGTCCGCCACGACGGTGCGGTCGTGGGACCGGCGGTACGGGATCGGCCCGGCGGTCCGTTCGGACGGTCGGCACCGGCGCTGGGCCCCGCGGGACGTGGCCGTTCTGGAGGAGATGTGCCGGCTCACCGCCTCGGGCGTGCCGCCCGCGGAGGCGGCCCGCGCCGCTCAGGCCGCCGCCGGCACCGCGCCCGCGCCCACGAGCCCGGCGTCGGCCGGGCCGCCCCGGCGCGCCACTCGGCAACCGGCCGCCGGGAGCGGCCTGCCGCTCGGGGATGTCCGGCAGGAGTGCCGCGGGCTCGCGCGGGCCGCGGTGCGGCTGGACGGCCCGGCGGTGGACGCCCTGCTGACCGACCTGGTCGAGCGGCACGGGCTGGTCGTCGCCTGGGAGGAGGTGATGGCGCCGACCCTGCGCGCCGTCGGCCGCAAGTGGCAGACCTCCGGGGAGCGGTACGTGGAGGTCGAGCACCTGCTGTCCTGGCACGTCTCGTCGGCGCTACGGCGGGTCCGCGCGGCGCCGACCGTCACCGGGGCGGCGCCCGTACTGCTCGCGTGCGTGCCCGGCGACCACCACACGCTTCCGCTGGAGGCGCTCACCGCGGGGCTCGGAGAGCTCGGCCTGTCGACCCGGATGTTCGGCGGGGCGGTGCCGGTCGACGCCCTGGACGAGGCGGTACGCCGGATCGGCCCGGCGGCTGTCGTGCTGTGGTCCCAGTCCCGCTCCACCGCCGACCGCCCGCTCGCCCGGCATGTCGCGGCCACTAGCTGGGGCGTCAAGGGCGCCCGTACCCATCCGATGGTCTTCCTCGCCGGTCCCGGCTGGGCCGGCCCCCTGATGCCCGGCATGCTCAGACCCCAGGGCCTGCGCGACGCCCTGTCCGCCCTGAGCCGCATCGGCTCCCCCACCCCACCACCCACCGCCGCCCCCTGACCCCCTCCGGGGGGGCACGCCCCGGCCAGTCCTCAGCCGAGGCCGAAGCAGGCTCAGCGGCAGCCCGTGGACGCCCCGGCCAGCAGCCGACACCGCCGCAGGCCGACGCGCACGCACCGGAAGCCCCGGGACGCCGTCCGGGTGGCCCTCAGCCGACATCGCCGCAGGCCGGTGGGCGGCTCGCCTCCAACCCGGCGGTACGACCTCGCGTCGCGGCTCGGGCGTCAGCCGGGGGTTCCGGGCGGGGTGGTGGCCAGGTATTCCTCGACCAAGGCGGCAGCCGTGGAGGTGAGGGTGTAGCCGGAGGTGACCGTGGCGCGGCCCCGCGCGGCGAGGGCGCGGGCGGCGGAGGGCGGCATGTCCAGCATCCGTTCGAGGCCGAGGCCCAGGGCGGGTGCGCTGGAGGTGTCCAGCAGTACGCCGTTGTCGCCGTCGCGCAGATAGTGGCGTACTCCCCCGCGTTCGGGGGCGGCGGTCGGCAGTCCCGCGTCCATGGCTTCGAGCACCGCGATCCCGAACTCCTCCTTGGCGCTCGGGCAGACGTACCAGGCCCGCGCCCCCGACGCCGGGTCGGCCAGCGCCCGCTCCAGGCGGCGTACGCGGGTGTTGGACAGGGCCGTGAGCAGGACGAGCCGGTGGGCCGCGCCGGGGTGCCGGGCGAGCAGGCGGCCGATCCTGGCGCGCATCGCGGTCTCGGCGGCCGACGGACGGTCGGCGGCGCCGCCGATCAGCACGAGGGAGGACCGCCGGTACAGGCCCCGCTCCAGCCAGGCCCGTACCAGCATGTCCTGCTGCTTGACGGGGTGCAGCCGTCCCACGCAGAGCAGCAGCGGCTCCCGCAGGGCGTCCGGGCCGAGCGGCGCCCGCCGCGCGCCGCCGCTACCGCCCCCGCCGAGGACCATGCCCAGCAGATCCGCCCGGTCGGACGCCTCGGACGCGGCCGGCACGTACGGCTGGATGCCCTCCGGTGGTGCGGCCGGCCCCGCGCCGTCCCGTGCGGCGGCCAGTTGGGGGAAGTGGCGGACGAGTTCGGAGGCGTCGCCCTGCTGTCCGGGTATGGCGACCACGCGTGCGGCCCGTTCGACCAGCCGGTCGGCGACGAACACCCGGTGCAGGTCGTCGCGCAGGTCGTCGGAGGCGGCCGGGGCCCGGCCGTGGCGTGCGGTCATCTGCCGGTGCGGATCGGGCGTCGCGGTGAACACCAGCCGGGCTCCGAGGCGTTCCGCGGCCTGGGCCATGGCGAGCGAGCCGTCGTCGGCATAGCGCGCGTGCAGGACGTCCAGCCGTGCGCCGAGGCCGCCGAGCAGCCGTACGGCCCACCAGGCCAGCGCCTCTCGGTGGGCGCCCATCTCGTGCTGGCCGAGGGGATGTTCCGCGTCCACGGGGAGCCGCAGCACCCAGTGGCCGGGGCCCCGGGCGTGCAACAGGCTGTCGTCGCGCGCCAGTTCGCTGCGGCTGGCGGTGACCACCGTCACGACGGCGGCGACCGCGCCGGTGTCGGCCAGCGCGTCCCCGAGGCCGCTGAGCAGCACGCTCAGGCCGCCGCTCAGCCCCTCCCCCGGAGTGTCGAGGCCGCCGAGCAGCATCGGCTGGGCGACGAGCAGACCCGGCCTGCGCGCCGCCGCGGGCAGCAGCGGGTCCTGGCCGGGGAGCAGCATCAGCCGCTCGTACGGGTCTTCCGCCTCGGCGGAGACCGGCAGCAGGGACGCGCCGCCCGGCACACCGGCGAGGTAGCGCCAGGCCGCGTGGCGGGTCGCGCGGTCACCGGCCGCCGCGAGTTCGGCCGCCTCCTCCGGCTCCAGCGGCCGCAGGCCCCGGGCCGTGGCGACGTCCAGCAGGGCCGCCGTCGCGGCCCCGGCCGGGCGGTGGCGCAGCGCCTCGCGCAGCGCGTCGCGCGCGCTGTCCGCGCCGTGCACCCGCAGCGCGTCCGGCCACGCCTCGGCCGCGGCGGCCCGCAGCCGGTCCGAGCCACCGGCGTGGCCGGTCAGCGTCTCGGGGCTGTGGGCCAGGCCCATCCGGCAGGCGCGGCGGAGTCGCGCCAGTGACAGGTCCTCCGCCTCCCAGGCGATGCCCTCGGGGAACGGCCAGCCGTACTCCGCCTGCGTGAGGTTCAGCAGCGCCCCGGCGCCCGCGCCCGCGGCGGCGGGCCGGATCCGACCGGTCCAGAAGGTCGAACGGAGGTCGACGAAGACGTCGTCGTCCGGCGCGGGCCCCGTGCGAGCGCCCGGACCGGCGAAGACGTTCCCGGTGACCGTCCCGTCGCCGGCCGGTCCCGTGGCGGAGCCCGCCGCGGGGGCGGTCGGCAGTGCGATGTCTTCCATGGCGGCCTCTCCCGTGCGAATGGGGCTGCGGATCGTGCACAGTCATCGCTTCCGTACGGCCGAGCGGATTGGATGCACTTCGGGCGCCGGTTCTGCCTCACAGCGCGCACGCCCCTGACCTGGCAGGATCTGCCGTCGCAGCCGCGCCGCACGCCGTCGTGGAGTTCCGCGGGGGCCGCGTCGGCGTACGCGGACACCGCTCGTCCGAAGGAGTCCCATGGCCCGGATCGTGGTGGTCAGCCCGCCCTTCCAGTCGCACGCCCGGCCGCTGTCGGTCCTGGCGGGAGCCCTGCGGCGGGCGGGCGACGAGGTGCACTTCGCGTGCGCGCCCGCCTTCGAGGAGCTGGCGCGGGAGGCGGACATCGGTTTCGTGCCGCTCACGGTGACGCGGAACGCCAATACGGGGATCGCGGAGACGACCGAGCAGGACACGGCGGAGGCGGCGCGTCTCACCGAGTTCCTGGACGCCACCAGGGCGGGCGCGGTGCCCGCGCTGCTCGCCCAGGCCCGGCACCGAGGCGCCGACATGCTCGCCGACCCGGAGCGGATCCTGGCGGACCTGCGGATGCTGCACGACCGGCTGCGGCCGGACTGGTACCTGGTGGACCAGCTCAATTACCCGGTGACGCTCGCCCTGCACTGCCTCGGTCTGTCGTACGCCTCCTACTGTCCCGGACATCCCGGCTACCTGCCAGCGGGCCCCGACGCCTTCTTCGGCGAACCCTGTGCCTGGCCCGCCGGGATCCGGCCGCGCCCCGCCGAGCGGGCGGCGCTGCGCACCGCGGTACGGGCGAACGACGCGGCCTTCACCTCGCTGTTCGCGGACTTCGCCGCACTCCACGCCCCGCACCGGCCGCCGCCCGGCCGGGCGTTCGCGCTGACCTCACCGCACGCGGTCGTCTACTGCTACCCGCCGCTTCCCGGCCTGCCCGTACCGCCCGAGGGGCGCGAAGCCCTCTACGCCGGTCACTGCACCGCGCAGGACGCGCCGGTCCTGGACCCGTACTGGCGCGGTGCGGCCGACCGGCTGCGGGCGGCGGCGGGGAAGGTCGTCCTGGTCGCCTTCGGCACCTTCCTGTCGGCCAGGGACGACGTGCTGCGGACCGTGGCGCGCGGCGTGCTGGAGCGCTGTCCGGACGCGGCGGTCGTCCTGGCGGCCGGGGACCGTACGGCGGCGCTCGCGGATCTGGCGGGCCCGCGGGTGTGCGTCGCGGCCTCCGTGCCGCAGCGCGCGCTGCTGGCGGAGGTGGACGCGATGGTGCACCACGGCGGCAACAACTCCTTCACCGAGTGCGTCGCCGCGGGCGTCCCGGCGCTCGTCCTGCCGTTCTCCAGCGACCAGTTCGCCGTCGCCCACGACGCCGAGCGGGCCGGGGCGGCCGTCGTCCTGGACCCGGCCGCGGCGACCGGGCGGGAGATCGGGGACGCCGTGGCCTCACTGCTCACCGCGCCGCCGCCCGGACTCGGGCGGCTGTCCGCCCGGGTCCGCGAGCGGGGCCCTGACTGGGCGGCCGTCCGGCTGCGGGCCGTGATGGCCGCCCGCCGGGAGCGGCCGGTCGCACCGTAGCGGTCAGTGGGTGGTGACCGGCCGCGGGCTCGGGGCGGACCTGCCCTGTTCCGCCGCCTTGGCGATGTTGCGTGCCATGCCGCCGAAGACGAACGCGTGGAAGGGCGAGATGCTCCACCAGTACGCGTGGCCGAGCAGCCCGCGCGGGTGGAACAGCGCCCGCTGCCAGTACAGGGTGCGGCCCTGGTCGTCCCGGTCGGCGTGCAGCTCCAGCCAGGCCAGGCCCGGCAGTCGCATCTCGGCGCGCAGCCGGAGCATCCTGCCCCGGTCGATCTCCTCGACCCGCCAGAAGTCCAGGGAGTCCCCGTTCCGCAGATGAACGGCGTCACGGCGTCCGCGGCGCAGCCCGACACCGCCCGCGAGGCGGTCGAGCCAGCCGCGCACCGCCCAGGCCAGGCCGAAGGAGTACCAGCCGTTCGTGCCGCCGATGCCCTCGATCACGCGCCACAGCGCCTCGGGTGAGGCGTCGACCACCTGCTCGCGGCGGTCGGTGTAGAGGCTGCCGCCGGACCAGTCGGGGTCGGTGGGCAGCGGGTCGCTGGGCGCGCCGGGCAGCGAGGCGGAGGACCAGCGGGTCGTGACCTGTGCGTCCTGGACCCGCCGCAGGGCCAGGGCCAGGGCGCGGCGCAGCGGGAAGGGCTGCCCCTCGCCGTCCGGCACGTAGCGGGCGATGTCGTGCTCGGAGCAGACCACCTCGTGCCGCAGGGACTCCGCGAGCGGGCGCGCGATCGACCGGGGCACCGGGGTGACCAGTCCGATCCAGTGGCTGGACAGCCGTGGGGTGAGGACGGGGACCGGGACGATCAGGCGTTTGGGCAGACCGGCGATCGCCGCGTAGCCCTGCATCATCTCCCGGTAGGTGACGACGTCCGGGCCGCCGATGTCGAAGGGGCGGCTGACCTCCGGCGGCATGGCGGCGCTCCCGACGAGGTAGCGGAGCACGTCGCGGACGGCGATGGGCTGGATCCGGGTACGGACCCAGCTCGGGGTGACCATCACCGGCAGCCGTTCCGTGAGGTAGCGCAGCATCTCGAACGACGCGGAGCCCGATCCGATGATCACCGCGGCGCGCAGCGCGGTGGTGGGCACCCCCGAGTCCAGCAGGATGCGGCCGACCTCGGCGCGCGAGCGCAGGTGCGGCGAGAGTTCGGCCTCCGGTACTCCGCCGGGGGTCAGGCCGCCGAGGTAGACGATGCGTCCCACCCCTGCGGCGCGGGCCTGCTCGCCGAAGACCCGGGCCGCCTCCCGGTCGGTCTTCTCGAAGCCGGAGCCGGTGCCCAGCGCGTGCACGAGGTAGTACGCCACGTCCACGTCGCGCATCGCCGCCGCCACCGAGTCGGGATCGGTGACATCGCCCTGGACCACCTCGGTGTCGTGCACCCATGGGTGGTCGCGGAGCTTTCCGGGTGAGCGGGCCAGGCACCGGACCCGGTACCCGGCGGCCAGCAGTTCGGGCACCAGGCGTCCGCCGATGTAGCCCGAGGCCCCGGTGACCAGGCACAGCGGCCCGGGTTCGGTGGCATCGCTGATCATGAGCAGCTCCGTTCCGCGCGTTGTGTTCCCCCCACCGTCCCCCTTCACGGTCTCTTCCGCGCGGCCCGGTCGGCCGGATGCGGGCCGGACCACCCGCATGCGGAGATTCGTCGACAGTGACCCGATGTGGCGGCGTGATCACGATGGGTCACTCGTGGTGAGGTGTTTTCGCCCCTCCCGGCAGCAGTGGACGTCCGCTGCATCCGCGGGGGCGTCCCGGACGGAATGACCGAAGACGAAGCCGAACGACGCGAGGAGAGGAAGTCGATGAGGCGCATCGCGGCGGACGAGCACCCCTCCCCCGGTGAGCAGGCGGCCCGGGGCGCCCCGTACGACGCTTCCGCACGCGTCCTTGTCCCCCGCCCGCCGGACCCCGCGGCCGTGGACGCGGACGTCGCGGACCACGTCGGGCGGGTGCTGGCCCATGAGCTCGGCGAGCGGGTGGCGGCAGCGGCGGCGATCGACGCGGTCTTCGCGCGGGACCTCGCCGAGCGGGTCGCCGGGTTCACCCTGGGCGGCGGCAAGCGCACCCGGTCGCAGTTCCTGTGGTGGGGGCTGCGGGCCGCGGGCGGCGGCGGGTCCGCCGAACAGGTGCACGCGGCGCTGCGGATCGCCGCCGCGGTGGAGCTCGTCCAGACCTGCGCGCTGGTGCACGACGACGTGATGGACGGCTCCGCGCTGCGGCGCGGACAGCCCGCGGTCCATCTCGACCTCGACGCGCAGTACCCCTGCGCGCGCCGCTCCGGCCCCGCCGAGCCCTTCGGCCGGGCGGCAGCCGTCCTGGTCGGCGACCTCGCGCTGGCCTGGGCCGACGACACCGTCGCGGCCACCGCCCTGCCCGGCGACACCTCCCGCAGGGTGCGCGTGCTGTGGCAGGCCATGCGCACCGAGATGGTGGCCGGGCAGTACCTGGATCTGCACGGGCAGACCACCGGTGCGCGGTCGGCCGCGCGGGCGCTGCGCACGGCCCGGCTGAAGAGCGCGCTGTACTCCGTCGAGCGCCCGCTGGCGCTCGGGGCCGCTCTGGCCCGCGCGGACGAGGAGACCACCCGGGCGCTGTGCGCGGCGGGCCGACAGGCGGGCATCGCCTTCCAGTTGCGCGACGACCTGCACGGGGTGTTCGGCGACTCCGCGTACACGGGCAAGCCGACGGGCGAGGACATCCGCGACGGGAAGCCCAACTACCTGATCGCGGTGGCCCGCGACCACGCCGAGGCCGCGGACGACCGGCGGGCCCTCGCCCTGCTGGACACGGCCGTCGGCGACCCGCGGTTGTCCGACGGCGATCTGGACCGGGTACGGGACCTGCTCGTCTCGACCGGCGCGCGGGCCGCCGTCGAGCACCGGATCGAGAAACTGGCCGCCGACAGCGCCCGGTTCCTGGCGGGCGCGACGCGCGTCGGACCGGTTGCCAGGGCCCGGCTCCTCGACCTCTTCCAACGCGCCGCGGGCGTATGCCCGGACGGGCGGTCCGTACACCACGCCCCGCACCCGCAGGACCGACCGGCAGCCGCCGGACCGGGCCCGCGGGAAGCCGCTGCCGCAGGAGACCACCGATGAGAACAGTGACGGGACGCACCGACCATGTCGTGGTGGTCGGGGCCGGGCTGTCCGGGCTGTCCGCCGCGCTGCACCTGCTGGGCGCGGGACGCCGGGTGACGGTTGTGGAGCGCGCCGCGCTGCCCGGCGGCCGGGCGGGCAGGATCGAGCGGGGCGGCTACCGGATCGACACGGGGCCGACCGTGCTCACCATGCCCGACCTGGTCGCGGAGGCGTTCGCGGCCGTCGGCGAGACGATGACCGACCGGCTGGACCTGATCGCGCTGCACCCGGCCTACCGGGCCTTGTTCGCCGACGGCAGCCGCCTCGACGTGCACACCGGCGCCGAGGCCATGGAGGCGGAGATCGAACGCTTCGCCGGTCCGGCGGACGCGGCGGGCTACCGGCGGCTGCGCCGCTGGCTCACCGACCTCTACGCGGTCCAGATGCGGCGGTTCATCGACGCCAACTTCGACTCGCCGCTCCAGCTCGTCCACCCGGACCTGGCCCGGCTCGCGGCGCTCGGCGGCTTCGGCCGACTCGACGCCCGCATCGGCGACTTCGTCTCCGACGAGCGGCTGCGCCGGGTCTTCACCTTCCAGGCGCTGTACGCGGGCGTACCGCCGGCCCGCGCGCTCGCCGCCTACGCGGTGATCGCCTACATGGACACCGTCGCGGGCGTCTACTTCCCGCGCGGCGGCATGCACGCGCTGCCGCGGGCGATGGCGGACGCGGCGGCCGACGCGGGGGCCGACTTCCGGTACGGGCAGGACGTCACCCGGCTGGAGCGGTCCGGCGACCGGATCACCGCCGTCGTCACGGACCAGGACAGGATCGCCTGCGACGCGGTGGTCCTCACCCCCGATCTGCCGGTCGCCTACCGGCTGCTCGGCCGGACCCCGCGCCGGGCGGTCCCGCTGCGGCACTCGCCCTCCGCGGTGATCCTGCACGCGGGCACCGACCGCACCTGGCCGGAGCTGGCGCACCACACGATCTCCTTCGGCGCCGCGTGGAAGGACACCTTCCACGAACTGACCCGCGCCGGGACCCTGATGTCCGACCCGTCGCTGCTGATCACCCGGCCGACGGCGACCGACCCGCGACTGGCCCCGCCCGGCAAGCATCTGCACTACGTCCTGGCGCCGTGCCCCAACACCGCCATCGGGCCGGACGCGCGCGCATGGGGAGAGCTCTCGCCGCGCTACCGCGACAGCCTCCTCGCCGAGCTGGAGCGGCGCGGCCTGACCGGGATCGGCGCCGCCATCGAGGAGGAGTCCCTGGTGACGCCCGCGGACTGGACGGCGGACGGGCACGCGGCCGGTACGCCGTTCTCCGCGGCCCACACCTTCGCGCAGACCGGCCCGTTCCGTCCCCGGAACCTGGTGCGAGGCACCGAGAACGCGGTGCTGGCCGGCTGCGGCACCACGCCGGGCGTGGGCGTGCCGACCGTGCTCATCTCCGGCAAGCTCGCCGCGGCCCGCGTCACCGGGCCGCGCCCGCGGCGGCCGTCCCCGCCCGCCCGGACCCGGCTCGCGACGGAAGGCACCCCGGCGTGACCGCGCGCGAGCTGGACGCGGCCGGGATCGACGCGCCCGCGCTGCGCGCCGCGTACGCGCGCTGCCGACAGCTCAACGCCCGGCACGGCAAGACGTACTTCCTCGCCACCCGGCTGCTCCCGGTCGAGCGGCGACCGGCCGTGCACGCGCTGTACGGCTTCGCCCGCTGGGCCGACGACATCGTCGACAGCCTCGACCGGACGCGGACCCTCCAGGAGCGGGCCGCCGCGCTCGACGCGCTCCAGGAGGAGCTGGCGGCCGGGCTGCGGCACGGGAACAGCAAGGAGCCGGTGGTGCGGGCGCTCGCGCACACGGCCGCCGTGTACGACATCGACCACCGGCACTTCACCGACTTCATGGCGGCGATGCGCAGCGACCTCGAGGTGCGCGACTATCCGACGTACGCCGACCTGCGCGGCTACATGCACGGGTCGGCTGCGGTGATCGGCCTCCAGATGCTGCCGGTGCTGGGCACGGTCGTCCCCCGCGCGGAGGCCGCCCCGCACGCCGCGGCACTCGGTGTCGCCTTCCAGCTCAGCAACTTCCTGCGGGACGTCGGCGAGGACCTGGACCGCGGCCGGGTCTATCTGCCCGCGGACCTGCTCGCCGCGCACGGCGTGGACCGCGGCCTGCTGCTGTGGAGCCGGACGACCGGCGCCCGCGACGCACGGATCACCGAGGCGCTGCGGGCCGCCGCAGAACTGACCCGCGGCGTCTACCGGGAAGCGGCGCCCGGCCTGCCGATGCTCGACCCGGTGGCCAGGCCGTGCATCCGTACCGCTCTCGTGCTCTACGGCGGGATCCTGGACGCGATCGAGGACGACGGGTACGCGGTCCTGCACCGCCGTGCGGTGGTACCGCGCGAGCGGCGCGCGGCGGTGGCGCTCGACGGGCTGGTCCGGCTGGGCGCGGCGCGGCTGCGCGCCCGGGGCGGCGCGACGGCACCGGAGCCGGAGGACCGAGGGCAGGCTTCACGGACGCAGGGGCGGCCACGTCAACCACCGCGTGAACGGCCGTCGTCGGTGGGCCCGTCGTGGTCCCGCTGGGAGAAGGAGAACATGTCGTGACCGATCACCGGCCCGGCCGCTTTCCGCTGCGGCTGCGCCGCGACCCGGCCGGCTGGGCGCAGCAGCGGCCGACCTGGCGCGACGCGGCGCCGCGGCTGATCGGCGACGCCCTGAAGCGGGCCCTGGCGCGGCCGTCCGGCAACTGGTTCGTCGTCGGCGGCTCCCGCGCCGTCAAGGACGGCCGCCCGTACGGCAGGACCGTCGGCGGCACCGAGGTGGTGCTGTGGCGGGACGCGGCGGGCACACTGCGCGGCGGCCCCGGCGCCTGCCCGCACCTGGGCGCGCCGCTCAAGGACAGCTCGGTGCGCTGCGGGACGCTGATCTGCCACTGGCACGGCCTGTCCCTCAAGGGCGCGCCGTTCGCGGGCTGGGAGCCGTACCCCGTGCACGACGACGGGCTGCTGGTCTGGGTGCGGCTGGACGGGGTGGGCGGCGAGGAGCCGACGGCCGCCCCGCTGGTGCCGGTCCGGCCGGAGCCCGCGGGCGCCCTGGCCGCGGTCTATACGGGTTTCGGGGTGTGCGAACCGGAGGACGTGGTCGCCAACCGGCTCGACCCGTGGCACGGCGGATGGCTGCACCCGTACTCGTTCGTGGACCTCACGGTGGTCGGCACACCCACTGGCGATGCCGACGCGGCGCACGACGCCTTCGCGGTGGACGTCTCCTTCAAGGTCGCCGGGCGGGCGGTGGTGCCGGTGCGCGCGGTGTTCACGGCGCCGGAGCCCAGGACCGTGGTCATGCACATCACCGAGGGCGAGGGGCGGGGTTCCGTGGTCGAGACGCACGCCACGCCGCTCGGCCCCGACCGGTCGGGGCGTCCGCGGACCGCGGTGGTGGAGGCGGTGGTCGCCGCGTCGGACCGCCGCGGGTTCGCGGTCGCGCGGGCCGCCGCCCCGGTGCTGCGCCCGCTGATGCGCGGGGCCGCCGGGCGGCTGTGGCGCGACGACCTGGCGTACGCGGAGCGGCGGTGGGCGCTGCGCGCCGCCGGCCGCTTCCCGGGCTGACGGCGCGCGGCCCGTCACGTGTCCCCGAGGGCCGCCAGCGCCCGCAGTACGGCTGAGCGGCCCCGCTCCGGGACCGTCCAGAGCGTCTGGCCGCGCACGCCCCACCGCTCCAACAGGGCGTTGGCGGCCAGGAAGCCGGTGGTCGCCGCGCGTTCCATGAGGGCGACCGGGAGGTCGGTGCGGACCGCGTCGCCCGCCACCGTGACGGTCGGGTGCGGGGTGCGGACGGTGGGCCGGTCGTGGAAGCCGCCCACCGGGAACAACGGGCAGTCCGCGCGCCATTCGTGCCGCTGGTCGACGATCGAGGCGTGCGCCGTCTCGGGATACACCCGGTGCATCTGCCGCACCAGCCGGCCCTGGGCGGCGGGCAGGTCGTCGGAAGCGTAGGCGTACGCGTGCAGTTCGATCACCGAGCCGCCGGTCCTGGCCGCCCAGCGCGCCGCCTCGCCCTCCCAGCGCTCCAGCACGCTGATGTTGTCGAGCGGGCCGAAGCCGCTGGTGCCGAGGAAACCCGGCCGGTCGGCGGCGACCGGGCGGTCCAGCCAGAGCCGGGAGACGAGGAACGGCGGCGCGGTGCGCAGCCGTTCGGCCCGCTCCCGCCACGGCGCGTCGCACAGGCCGGGCGAGGCGGCGGCCAGGCGGCGCAGGCCGCCGCTGTCCAGGGCGAGGACGAGGGCGTCGAAGCGCCGCGTCCTGCCGTCGGCGGTGACCGTCGGGCCGTCGGGCCCCGACGACCCGGCCGCGCTCACTTCGGTGCCGGTGCGCACGTCCGCGCCGTGGCCTTCCAGGTAGCGGCCGAGCGGCTCCCAGAGCGCCCGGGGGTACGGCTCGTCGGGGACGTCGAAGAGCAGGCCCTCGCTGGAACCGAGGAAGTAGATGTGGAACATCAGGACCAGCTCCGCGGCCGAGAGTTCACGCGGGTCGGCGAAGAAGCTGCGGGAGAACACCTCGAAGGCGAGGTGCTGCGCGGCGTCGGGGAAGCGGATACGGGCCAGGAAGTCGGCGGCGCTGACCGTGTCGAGGCGTGCGTAGACCTGCGGCACGCGCACGTCCAGCAGGGGCAGGGCGGCGGCCGGGTTCATCCGAAGCAGGTCCCGCCAGCCGAAGGCGGGGCTGAGGGCGACGAAGCCGAGGGCGCTCCACGGCGGGGTGCGCGGGACGCGCGCGAAGCTGTCGTACAGGCCGCTGCTGTGCCGCAGCGGGTAGTCGGGCAGCGCGGTGAGCATGCCGAGGGAAGGGTCGGCGCGGCGGAGCAGGCCGCGCAGGTTGTAGTACTGGCGGAAGAAGGCGTGGAAGCCACGGCTCATGGTGACCGGTGAGCCGTCGGCCAAGTCGGTGGACCAGCCCGCCAAGCGTCCGCCGAGGGCGCCCTCGCGCTCGTACAAGGTGACCCGGGCGCCGCGCTCCGCCAGGCCGGTGGCGGCGGCGAGCCCGGCGATGCCGCCTCCGATGACGGCGACCTCGGGGGCGTCGGCGCCGAAGCGGGGGCGGCCGGGCGGCGCGGGAATCGTCCGGGCGCGCCGGTCGCGGCCACGGCGGGGCGCGGCGGGGCGCCCGGTCACCGCGGGTCCCCGTGCTGGTTGCGGAGCTGCGGCTGCGGCTGCGGCTGCGGCTGCGGCTGCGGCTGCGGCTGGGCCAGACTTCGGGGCGGGTGGGGTGGTCCCTGTTCCGGCTCGGCGCGCGGCGGGTCCTGGGGTACGCGGCCGAGCACGGTGTGGGTGATGCCGGTCTGCCAGCCGGGCAGCGGCAGGACACGGACGGAGCCGAATCCGGCGCGGCGCACCCGGTCGCCGAGGGCGGCGGCCGTGTCGAACGCGACGACGCTGGTGTAGAGGTGGCGGTAGAGACCGGCGTCGCCGGTGAGCCGTCCTGCGGGCAGCACGACGCCCTTGCACACCCCCGCCCAGACCGCCCGGTGCGCGGCGCTCCCGCCGAGCGCGTACTCGTGCACGGCCAGTCGGCCGCCGGGGCGGAGCCGGTCGCGGACGGCGGTGAGGACGCGGTCAGGGTCGGCGACGTTGCGCACGAGATACGCGGCGAACGCGGCGTCGAACCGCCCGGTGACGAAGCCCCCTTCGGCCAGCTTCTCCACGGGCGCGTGGAGGAAGGAGACGGTGGCGGGCCAGCGTTTGGCGGCTGCCCGCTCCAGCATCCCGGCGGAGGCGTCCACCGCCGTGATCTCGGCGTGCGGAGCGGCGGCGAGCAGCGCGGCGGTCGAGGAGCCGGTGCCGCAGCCGAGGTCGAGCAGGCGCAGCCCGGCCCCGCCGTGCGGCAGCCGCAGCCGCCGGGCGGAGCGGCGCAGGTGCGCGTGGTAGCCGGGGTTCATCGCGGTCAGCCGGTCGTAGCGGGCGGAGCCGTGGTCGAACGCCGACGACAGCTCGTCGTCTCGCAGCAGGGGCATGGGGTGGACTTCCTGTTGGGGGGCGGCATCGGGGCGGGCGGCGTCGGGGCGGGGCGGCATCAAGGGGCCGCGCCGGGGCGGCGGCTCACGGGCGCGACAGGGGGCGGGTCGGGTCTGCGGGCGACAGATTCGCCGGGCTCGCGCCTGCGCAGGAAGGGCAGTTCGGCCACGGTCCGCAGCATCGGGGCGACCGGGGTGCTCAGGCCGATCAGGAAGTCCTCCCCCGGTCCTGAGCCGCCGTCGAGGAAGCGCAGCAGACGCTCGGTCGGCACCCGGCGGAACAGCCCGGTGAAGAAGTCCGCGCCGTCCACCCGCCCGGTGTCCAGGGCCCGCAGCATGACGGCGTCCATCGCCCGGGAGCGGCGCGAGTGCGGGGAGGGCGGTACGGGGGCGCGGCGCCGCCGGCCGCCGACCGTGGGGTCGCCGGTCAGGAGGGCGTCGGCGACGGCCCGGGTCTGCCGCTGGACGGCGGCGAAGGTGTAACCGGTCGACGCGCGGGTCGCGCCGCCCGCCGTGCCGATCCGGAACACCGAACGCCCGGCGCGCGGGGTGAACCGTCCGTCGGTCATCGGGATCACGCCCTGCTCCACGCCGGTCACCTCGAACCGGCCGAGCCTCAGCACGTCGTCGGTGTAGTGCCGCAGCGCCGCGTCGTACCGCGCCGTGTCCAGGACCCCGGCGGAGAATTCCGTGTACTCCACGAGCGCCTGCCGTGGTCCGAGCGGCAGCACGTAGCCGAAGGACAGCCCGTGCGCGGGACGCGGTGTGCGGAAGTCCATCAGGTCGGCGACCGAGGGGGCGAAGGCGTCGTCCGCGGTCCGGACGAACCAGCCCCTGAAGTGCTGGAGCAGCGTCGTGCGGGCCGCGGGGAGCCGTGGGAGCGGGCGGGAGTCGAAGACCCAGCGGGCGTTCAGCTCCAGGGGCCGACCTGCCGTGTCGTGCCCGGAGACCCGCGCGCCGGTGGCCGTGTCCTGCACGGACTCGACCGTCGCCTCGATCCGGCGGCAGCCGTCCGGTCCCGACAGGCCCTCGCCCACCAGCCGTTCGAAGGCGCCCGACCGCAGCATCTTGTAGCGGAACGGCGCGGGATCCGCCACGGTGGCCGAGCCGTCGGGTCCCCGGACCCGCAACCGGTCCCAGGAGGCGGCCAGGACCGCGTCGTACGGGCCGCCAGGCGGCTCCCAGAAGCACCAGGTGCGCTCGGGCGGTCGCAGCGGACCGGACGGCGCGTCGACCAGCACCACGGTGGGCCGGTGCCGGGCGGCCGAGGGCGCGCACAGCCGGTGGGCCAGCGAGAGCCCGGCGGCGCCCGCACCCACGATCACGACGTCCGCGTCCCGCACTCGTGCTCCTCCCGGCGCGACGAACACCTGGCCGTCCGGGCCCGGCTGCCGCGTTGCAGATCTTTCCGCAGCGAAGGCCCGGTTGGATGCACGCGGGGCGCGCGGCGAGCGGCGATCACGCGAACGGGGACGTCTACGAGGAGCGATCCCCCGGTACCGGCCGCCCTGGGAATCGCGCAAGACAGCTGTGGGGGGCGGGTGTTGGGCGCGGCTGTTGGCGGCGGGCCTCACACGAGCCGCGCGATGGAGTCCGCGAGCGACGCCGCCCGGTCGGCCGCTTCACCGGCCGGGACGGCGACGAGTTCGCGGCCGAAGCGCCGACAGCTCTCTTCGTGGATCTCCCCGAAGACCGGCGACTCCCGGCAGGCGATCCGGCGCGCACGTCCTGGGGGTCGCGCGCACCATGCCCGCCGCCACCCGTCGTTGACGGCCGCGCCCGCTGTGCGCGCTCTCGGGGGCCGCTGGGGCCCGTCTCAGGCGTGGGCCCGCGCCGGAGACGGGCCCCGGCGGCCCGCGCGGTGGGCAGCCGCCGCGACGATCCGGCTTCCCCCACCGCGCAGGGCAGCTGCGGGCCCGCGCCGGTCGCGGCCGTCTCAGACGGACGGGCTCTGGGCCGCCACCAGGTCGAGCGCGATGTCCACGATCATGTCCTCCTGGCCGCCGACCAGGCGTCGGCTGCCGCACTCCATGAGGATGGTCCGGACGTCCACGTCGTAGCGGGCGGCGGCGGCCTCGGCGTGCCGGAGGAACGAGGAGTACACACCGGCGTATCCGAGGGTCAGGGTCTCCCGGTCCACGCGCACCGGGCGGTCCTGCAAGGGCCTGACGATGTCGTCGGCGGCGTCCTGGAGCCGGAACAGGTCGCAGCGGTGCTGGTATCCGGAGATGTTGGCGACGGCGATGAAGGCTTCGAGCGGGCAGTTGCCCGCTCCCGCGCCGTGGCCCGCAAGCGAGGCGTCCACGCGCCGGACGCCGTTCTCCACCGCGACGACGGAATTGGCGACCGACAGCGACAGATTCTCGTGTGCGTGGATGCCGATCTCGGTGCCGTCGTCGAGGACGTCCCGGTAGGCCCTTACCCGGGCGGCGACATCGGCCATCGTGAGCCGCCCGCCGGAGTCGGTGACGTAGACGCACTGCGCACCGTAGGACTCCATCAACTTGGCCTGCCGCGCGAGCTGTTCGGGCGGGGCCAGGTGCGAGAGCATCAGGAAGCCCGAGACGTCCATGCCGAGTTCGCGCGCAGCGGCGATGTGCTGCGCGGAGATGTCCGCCTCGGTGCAGTGCGTCGCGATGCGCACGGACCGCACACCGAGTTCGTACGCCCGCTTGAGCTCGTGGATCGTTCCGACGCCCGGGAGCAGCAAGGTGGTCAGGCGGGCGTGCCGCAGGACGTCCGCGGCGGCCTCGATCCACTCCCAGTCGGTGTGGGATCCGGGACCGTAGTTCACCGATCCCCCGGCGAGTCCGTCGCCGTGCGCCACCTCGATCGCGTCGACTCCGGCGGCGTCGAGGGCGGTGACGACGCGTCGCACGTCCTCGGGGGTGATGCGGTGGCGTACGGCGTGCATGCCGTCCCGCAGTGTCACGTCCTGTACGAATATCGCAGCCGACATCTCAGACTCCTGCCTTCGCCGCGGCGATCCGCTCGGCGACCCGCAGGGCCGCCGAGGTCATGATGTCGAGATTCCCGGCGTAGGCCGGGAGATAGTGCGCCGCTCCCTCGACCTCCAGGAAGACCGACACCTGGTGGGTGGGGCTGTCGGCCGCGGCGTCCAGCAGGCTGTGCACGGGCTGCCCGGCCGGAATGCGGTCGATCTGCACCCGCTGCTTCAATCGGTAGCCGGGCACGTAGGCGGCGACGTCGGCGACCATCCGCTCCACCGACGCGCTGATCCGTTCCCGGTCCTCGGCATCGGGCGCCCGGACGAGGGCGAAGACGGTGTCGCGCATCATGAGCGGCGGTTCCGCGGGATTCAGGATGATGATCGCCTTGCCACGCCGCGCCCCGCCGACCCGCTCGATGGCGGCGGCCGTGGTCTCGGTGAACTCGTCGATGTTCGCCCGGGTGCCGGGCCCCGCGGACTTCGAGGAGATCGAGGCGACGATCTCCGCGTACGGCACCGGCACCACCCTGCTGATGGCGGCCACGACCGGGATGGTGGCCTGGCCGCCGCAGGTCACCATGTTCACGTTGGGCGCCGCGAGATGCTCGTCGAGGTTGACCGCCGGGACGACGTACGGCCCGATCGCCGCGGGCGTGAGGTCGATGAGCCGCTTGCCCAGCGGTGCCAGCTTGGCGGAGTTCGCTTCGTGGGCCTTGGCCGACGTGGCGTCGAAGACGATGGCGATGTCCTCGACGCCGGGCAGCCGCAGCAGACCGTCGACGCCTTCGTGGGTGGTCGCGACCCCGAGGCGGGCCGCACGCGCCAGCCCGTCGGAGGCGGGGTCGATGCCGACCATGGCCGCCATCTCCAGGTGCCGAGCGCTGCGCAGCACCTTGATCATGAGGTCGGTGCCGATGTTGCCCGATCCGATGACGGCGACTTTCGTCCTGGCCGCACCCGCCGTACGCGTCGCGCCCGTTGCCGCCGTCGCGTCCGTCGTACGTGTCGCGCCCGCTGTCTCCGTCGCGTCCGCCGTACGCGTCGCGCCCGCTGTCTTCGTCGCGTCCGTCGTACGCGGCGTGCCCGCTGTCTCCGTCATGCCCGCTCTCCCTTGCCGAACCGCACTTGCACCGCGCCGAGCCCGGACAGCCGGGCGACGACGACATCGCCTTCGACGACGGGACGCATCGGACCGAGCGCGCCGGACAGGACGAGCTGCCCCGCGCGCAGCGGATCGCCGAGTTCCCGCGCGGTCCGGGCGAGCCAGACGACCGCCGCGACGGGGTCGCCCAGGCACGCGGCGCCGGTGCCGGTGGAGACCTCGTCGCCGCCGATCGACATCGACATCCGCTGCTCCACCGGGCTGAACGCGTCGAGCGAGAGCCGCCGCGGGCCGATGACGTACGCCCCGGCCGAGGCGTTGTCGGCGACGGTGTCCGCGAAGCTGATGTCCCAGTCGGCGATCCGGCTCCCGCACACTTCGAGGGCCGCCGAACCCCAGGCGATCGCGCCCCGGACCTGAGCGTGGTCGAGCGGGCCTTCGGTCAGGTCGTCGCCGAGCATGAACGCGATCTCGGCCTCGACCCGCGGCTGTGTCACGCGGTCGATCGGGACGGTGTCACCGCCGAGGAACGCCATGTCGTCGAAGAGGACGCCGAAGTCCGGCCGGTCGACGCCGAGTTGCTCCTGGACCGCCGGTGAGGTGAGGCCGATCTTTCGCCCCACGACGCGGGCGCCCGCCCGCAGGCGGTGCGCGGCGACGGCGGCCTGTACGGCGTAGGCGCTCGGCAGGTCGTCCGCGCCGATCAGGTCGCGGACCGGTGCGCAGGGCACGCCGCGCGCCGCGGCGTCGATGAGCCGGGCCGCCGCGGCGGCGACGGCGGCCTCGTCGGCCGCGGCCGGCCGGCGGGGTGCGCCGGCCCCGTGCGGGCGTGTGGATGATCGGGAAGAAACCATGGTGGTGTGCCACCCAACAGAACAGGGGCCACCGGAGATCCGGTGGCGACGGCCGAATGATTGGCAGAGGTTGTCGTCGGTGCCTTTTCGCCGCGCATCCGACGCGGTGGTGACCGGCCGGGCCGGGCGGCAGCGTCGCCCGGCCCGGCCCCTCCTCAGGAAGTCAGGAAGTCAGGAAGTCAGGAGGTCAGTTGGTCGGCCGGTGCGCCGACGGACGGCTGCGCGGACGCGGGCACCCGTCCGCGGCGGGCGGAGTAGCAGATGAAGGCGACCAGGACGTCGCAGCAGCCCGCGACGAGCAGACAGATCCGGAACCGGTCCTCGGCCGGCACCCCGGGGACGGCGGCGACACTCTTCGACTGGAGGATGCTCGAATAGACCGCCGGGCCGAGCGACCCGGAGATCGTCATGATGATGCCGATCATGCCGATCCCCATTCCGGTGAGTTCCGCGCGGACGCTGCTCTGGATGGAGCTGAACAGTCCGACGCCCACCAGGCCGCTGCCGACGCCGTAGACGCACGCGGCGACCAGGAACGACGCCACGGAGGCGCCCCCGGACATGGCCAGGATCAAGGTCAGCGCGGCGGCGCAGTGACAGGTCGCGCCGACCCCCGCCACCAGCAGCGGCCTGGTACGAGCGCCGAGGACGCCCGCGCCGATACCGGCGAGCGCGCCGAGCAGCGAGTAGGGCAGCAGCAACAGCCCGGTGTCCAGGGCGTCGTACCCGAGGCCGTATCCCGCGGCGGAGGGCGTCTGGACGTAGAACGGGATGAGGAAGGTGACCGACTGGATCGCCATGCCGATCGTGAAGCCCGCCACGACCGTCCGCGCGACGGTCCCGGACCTCAGGAGCGCCAGATGGAACACCGGGGTCTTCGACCGCTTCTCCAGCGTCACCCATACGGCCCCGCCCGCGAGACCGGCAGCGGCGAAGCCGATCGCCTTCGCCGACGAGATGCCGTCGGATCCGGCTGTCTTGATGCCGTAGAGCAGCAGGACGATCCAGGCGACCAGGCCGATGACATTCCCGATGCCGAACGCGGCCGTGGCGTCGCGGGAACTCGACGGGATGACGGCCCAGACGCAGATCCCCACCACGACGTACACGACGGTCGCGCCCAGGAAGAAGTCCTGCATCGAGACCCGGCTCAGCGCCAGCCCCCCGGCGACGAGCCCGACTCCGGCCCCGACGGCCTGTGCGACCTGGCTGACGATCACCGCGGTGTGCACCGAGGAGCCCGCCAGGTGGCGGCGCAGGACGCCGACGCCGAGCTGACCGGCCGCGGAGCCGAGTCCCATGACCGCCGCGCCGATCAGCATCGCGGGGAAGGTGTGCGAGATGCCCGGCACGAGCATGCCGGTCGCGAGGAGCGCGGCGCCCAGTGTCGCGGCTCCGCGGTCGCCGAGCACGTCCGCCAGCCGCGGCAGCAGGATCGTGCTGACGCCGCCGCCTATCAGCAGCAAGGTGAGCACCCACGCGACGTCGCCGACCGTCAGGTGGAACTCGCGCTGCACCACGGGAAGCAGCGGGGTCAGCATGAAGGTCACCGCGGACGAGGTGAAGCCGAGCAGCGCGGCCACGGCGATCAGGGGATTCCTCCCGCGGGTACGGACGGGTCTCTCGACGCGCGGTCTTTCCTGGTGGTGTGTTTCGCTGTGCGTCATCGCACTGCCTCTCCTCATGTCATGAACGCCCCTGGGGCCATCCCCGCCGCGGTGTCGGCACCTGCGAGCGGAGGGCGGGCCGCTCGGCGAGCGACCGGTGACCGGAGTATGTGATTCGGCCAGGTGAGCGGCCAGCAATACGTTCTGCCTGGGGGAACGCGGCCGAAACACGTCACCGCCGGGAGCGGTGGGACGGCGCGCGGGACAGCGTTACGGCGCGGGGTCGGGGCGGCGCGGGGTGCCCACGGCGCTCACGTCGAGGACCGCGCCGGTCACGGTCGCGGACTCCTCGCGCGAGGCGAGCAGGACGTACGGGGCGACGTAGTCCTCGGCGCTGGGGGCCAGGTCGAGGGCGGAGTACCGACGGAGCCGGTCGCCGGTCGGCAGCATGTCGCTGATGGAGGTGTCGCCCAGCGCCATGGCGCGCGGCCCGCGCAGATCGGTCGCCATCCCGCCCGGCGCGACGGCGTTCACCCGCACGCGCGGCGCGAGTTCGTACGCCAACTGCGCGACCAGTCCGACTCCGGCGTGTTTGGACGCGGTGTAGAGCACGCCGCCACCGCGTGGGTACAGGGCGGCGTTGGACAGGGTGAAGATCATCGATCCCCGCCGCTCGGCGAGCGCCTGGGCCGCCGCCCGGGCGCCGAGCAGGTAGCCCTTGACGTTCACGCCGAACAATTCCTCGTAGCCGTTCTCCAGTTCGGCCATCGACATGTCGAGCGCCGCCCGGCCGAAGTCCCACAGGCCCGCGTTGCCGACGAACGTGTCGAGTCCTCCGAAGGCCGACACGGCCGCTTCGACGGCGGCGGTGTTGTCCTCTCCCGAGGTGACGTCACCGCGTACGCCGCGTACGCGGTCGCCGTGCGCCTCCCGCAGGTTGTCCAGTTTCTCCGGCGACCGTTCGAGCACCGTGGCCGTCGCGCCCTCGGCGACGAAGCGGTCGACGACGGCCCGGCCGAGTCCCGAGCCGCCACCGGTCACCAGCACCGACAGCCCGGCGAGACGCCCCTGTCCGGCGGCCATCAGTGGTGTTCCAGGAAGTGCTTGACCGTGGCGTTGAACTCGGTGGCGTGTTCGAGCTGCGCCCAGTGACCGCAGCGGCCGAACATCAGCAGCCGGGAGTCCGGGATGACCGCGTGCGCGCGCAGGCTGGTCTCGTAGTGCACCGTACGGTCGTCCCGGCCGTGGATGATCAGCGTCGGCACGTCGGACCGCGCCATCTTCTCCCCCGCCTGCGCGAAGCCGGTCGCGCCGACGCCCGCGCGCATCACCTCCAGCCAGTTGCGCAGGTGCTCCGGCCTGCTCACGGCGGTGCGCGAGCGTTCCTCGGCCAACTCGCGGGTGGCGTGGGCCGGATCGAAGCACATCACCTCGACCAGCTTCTGGAAGTTCTCCGGTGAGGGGTCCTCGTAGGTGTCGAAGATGATCCGGATGCCTTCGGACATGCCGTTCGGCGCCATCACGTTGACGCCCCAGATGCCCGAGCCCATGGTCACCAGGTGCGAGACCCGCTCGGGGTGCTCGGTGGCCATGACCATCCCGATCGCGCCGCCCATGGAGTTCCCGACGAAGGCGGCGCGGTCGATGCCCATGGCGTCCATCAACTGCGTGACGGCCGCGCCCTGGTCGCGTCCGGTAGCCACGCTCTGCGGGTTGGAGTCGCCCCAGCCCGGCATCGTGACGGCGACGCACCGGAAGTCGGCGGCGAGCGCGCGGATGTTGGCCTCGAAGTTCGACCAGCCGGTGGCGCCGGGCCCGGTGCCATGGATCAGGAACACGGGATCGCCGTCACCGGCTTCGTTGATCTGGATCTGGTAGTCGGCGGTGTCGACCAGCCGGTAGGTGGAGTCGTGGGTGATCTCTGAGGTGACGGTCGTCATTGCGCGCTCTTTCTCACGAGGTGCTGTTTGAGTGTTCCGCACAGGTCGAGGCCGGGGTCGGACAGCAGTCGGCTGTCGACCGGCACGTTTCCCGCGATGAGCCGCTTCACCACGCCGACCTCGCGGGCGGCGCCCATGCCCGCTGCCGCCGCGATCCGGCCGTGGCGCAGCCAGAAGGCGAGGAACCGGTCGGGTACCGCGCCCTCCCGGAGGACGAAGTCGTCGCTGCGCCGGGGCCGTCCGATGATCTGCAACGTGGTGTCGTACTGGTCCGACCACGCGTAGGGCGGTGCGGTGTACCGCACCGGGCTGCCGGCGATCGTGCTGCCCACCGCCGTACCGTGCCGCTGCGCCGCCTCCCAGTGCTCGAGCCGGCCGCGGGCGGTCAGGTGCGGGTGCGGCTGGCTCGCGACATCGCCGGTCGCGTAGATCCACGCCCGGCTGGTCTGGCCGAACTCGTTGAC
This sequence comes from Streptomyces sp. NPDC024632, assembly GCF_055559175.1. Classification (NCBI taxonomy): domain Bacteria; kingdom Bacillati; phylum Actinomycetota; class Actinomycetes; order Kitasatosporales; family Streptomycetaceae; genus Streptomyces; species Streptomyces sp. NPDC024632. Next base: position 39,576 of record NZ_JBVHLD010000019.1, on the reverse strand, counting down.
AGGGATGCCCCAGTCGTCGACGTCGATACGCGCCGTACGGGCCAGTTCCGTCCGCGGGCGTACGCCGATCCCGACGACGACCGTGGCGGCCGGTACGCGCTGGCCGTCCGACAGACGCACCGCCTCCACGCCCGCCGGGGAGCCGAGGAATTCCGTGACCGTGACGCCGGTCAGCAGCCGCACCCCGTGGTCGCGGTGCAGCCGCGTCATCAGGTGCGCCACGGCCGGTCCGAGCACGGAGGCCAGCGGATACGGCTGCGCTTCGACCACGGTCACCTCGATGCCGCGCCGACGGGCGACGGCGGCGAGTTCGAGGCCGATGAAGCCCGCGCCGATGATGACCAGCGGGCCGCCGCGGGCCAGCCGCGCGTGGAGCCGTACCGCGTCGGCGGCGTCCCGGAGCGACAGGACGTTGTCGGCGTCGGCGCCGGGCGTGGTGAGGCGGCGCGCCGCGACACCGGTCGCCAGCACCAGCCGCCCGCAGCCGAGGACGTCGCCGCCGCTCAGCCGTACGGTGAGCGCGGCCGGATCGATGCCGACGACGCGTTCGCCAAGCCGCAGCGCGATGTCGAGGTCCTGGTAGACCGACGGGGGCTGGATGGGCACGAGACCGGCCGACTCCCCGTCGAGCAGTCCTTTCGACAACGGCGGCCGTTCGTAGGGGAGGTTGGGGTCCGCGTCGACCAGCGTGACTCTGCCCCGGTAGCCGTGGCCGCGCAGGGCCACGGCCGCGCAGACTCCGGCGGCGCTGGCCCCGACGATGACGCAGCTCTGACCGGGGACGGCCGACGTGCTCAACTCCGCTCCGGTATCTCGACCATGACGTCGTCGCCGTCCAGCTTCACCTGGTAGGTGCACAGCGGGAGGGACGCGGGCGGGGACAGCACGGAACCGGTCCTGAGGTCGAACTTCGCGAAGTGCCAGGCGCATTCGACCTGGTCGCCGTCCACGTACCCGTCGGCAAGCGAGGACTGGCCGTGCGTACAGGTGTCGTTCAGGGCGAAGAATTCGCCGTCCGCCCTGAACACGGCGACGGGCGGCACCGTCGGCATCTGGAGTGCGTCACCGTCGTCGAGTTCGTCGACGGAACAGGCACGGATCCACGGCATTGCTGCACCTTTCGGTAGGCGCGGGACGGCGCGCGGGCGCGGGTCGGGGTCAGAAGAAGTTGCTGAGGTTGCCGGACTGGAGCACCGTCTGGTCGAGGTAGACGAACCGCTTGGCGATCGCGAGCCCGTTCTCCGTACGCCGCAGCGTGTCCTCGCGGCGGCCGACCCACTGGTCGGTGTCGCTCTTGAGCCGGGTGCGGTAGAGCAGGAAATTGCTCTGCACCACGAGTTCGTCGCCGCTGTCCTCGGTCACCCGGACGTTGGTGATGAGGTGCCGGGTACGGGACGGCGGGTCCTCGGCCCACGAGGTCCCGGTGGCGAACTTCTTGGCCCGCGTCCGGAGGAACTGCTTGTCCTCGTCGAAGTAGGCCATCTCGCCGGGCTTGGTGAACTCCAGGTGCAACTGCCGCCTGGTCATGGTCCGCCGCAGCGGCATGAAGTAGTGGGTGTCCTCGGTGAAGAGGCCGACCCACTCCTCGTACTGGTGGGCGTCGAGCAGCGCCGACTCGTAGGAGTAGAACTGCTCCACCTCGTGCTGCCGCAGCAGCGTGTCGAGGTCGACGGGGTGCGCGGCGGGCACCGCACGCGCTGCGGGTACGGCGTGGGTCGTCATCGCGGGCTCCTGGGCCTAGTAGCGGTCGTGGGGAACCGTGCTCTTGCGCAGCCCCTCCCACGTGGGGTTGCGGAGCCACTCGCGCCAGGAGTGGTAGGTCCACAACTGGGCGTGCTCGTTGATGGGCGCGTCGATGACGGCGAGGCCGTCGTCCTTGACGACCTCGGACGTGCCGAGACCCATCTTCAGAAGCTGGGGGATCTCGCGGCTCTTGGTGCCCTTGGTCTGGAGGGTGGACTGCGCCCAGTTCTCGCCGTCCTCCTGTTCGAGCATTCCTGCGGGCCCGAAGAAGTGGATCTGCGCGTGCAGCGCGGCGGCCTGCTCCTGCGGCGAGGCGTTCTTGTCGCGGAAGGAGTACCACCAGATCTCGGTGACGTCGGGGCTGCGCGGCACCCGCAGACTGAGCTGCGCGTTCGCCGTGACCCAGGCGGTCGGGAAGATGTGCGGGTGGCCGCCCACCCGGCTTCCGTGCCGCCCGAGCTTGGCCTGGGTCCGCGGTGTGTAGCGCCACTCGAACAGCTCCCGGCCCCCGGCTGTCACCTCCAGCGACTCCTGGTCGGGACCCGAGATCGCGTGCCCGTACTCGCCCACCATCACGACGTTGTGCAAGTCGCTGGGCAGGAAGGGGACTTCGAGGTCGGCGCCGGATTCGGTCCTGGCCCCGCCGTCGACGAACTCGTCCGGCGGGGCCGGGATGAGACCGACGGCGAAGGCCGACATGTGCGTGATCTGCGGGTGGTAGTAGTCGAAGACGTTGTCGACGGTGAACTTCCAGTTGGTCCTGACGGTGAACTTCTGGACGCCGGGAACGGCCTCCATGTCGCCGCGCTCGGCGAGCAGGTCCAGTCCGAGCCGGCCCGTCGCGCCGAGGTACTCCTCCAGGGGCGGCGCGTCCGCGTCCATGGTGGCGAACACGAAGCCGCGGTAGGAGTCGAGTTGGGCCACCTTGCGCAGCGGGTGCTTGGACAGGTCCAGCTTGTCCTTGTAGAAGAGGGACTTGCCGGGCACGCCGATGAGTTCGCCGTCCAGTCCGAAGGTCCACCCGTGGTACGTGCACATGAAATTGCGGACGTTTCCCTCCTCGGCCCGGCACACCGCGTTGCCGCGGTGCGAACAGGTGTTGAGGAAGGCGCGGATCGAGCCGTCCCGCTGCCGGACCACGAGGACGTTGTCCGATCCCATCGGGGCCTCGAAGAAGTCGCCGCGCTTGGGGATCTGCGTCTCGTGGCACAGGAAGAGCCAGGTCCGGCCGAATATCCGCGTCATCTCCAGATCGAAGATCTCCTGGTCGCTGAAGATGCGCCGGTCGATCTCGCCTCTTTCGAGCGAGACCAGGTCATCGAGCTGGTCCACCGCGCGTGGGGAGTCGTTCATGGTGTTCTCCTTGGCGTACACGTCACCGTCAGTGGGTGTGATTGCGGTCGTGGCCCCAGAACTGGGCGGCGTCCCAATTCGTGATCGTCCAGGTCTCGTCGTCGATCAATTTGCCGGCCGTTCCGTACTCCACGCCGATCCCGGACGGCGACTTCATGTAGAACGAGAGCATCTCGTCGTTCGTGTGACGGCCGAGCGTCGCGGTGAGGGAGATCTCCCTCGCGCGCACCCGGTCCAGTGCGCGGCCGACGCCGTCGACGCTGTCGACCTCGAGCATGAAGTGGTCGATGAAGGGTTTCCTGCCGTCCGGCGCGGGACCGAACGCGAGTGAGTGGTGCCGGGGATTGACGTGGGTGAACGTCAGGACCAGGGGCTTGAAGGTGATGTAGTCGCTCACCTTGAAACCGAGGACGTGGCGGTAGAAGGCGACCATCTCGTCCACGACGGACGAGACGAGCACGATGTGGCCGACCCCGAGGTCGTTGCCCTTGTCGTCGCGCGTCACGAACCGGACGCCGGTCGGCGAGACGAACGCGGAGGACACGGTGACGGCGCCGTAGAACAGCTCCAACCGGAAACCGGCCGGATCGGCGAACCGCACCAGTCGGCGGACTCCGCGCAGGTCGGCGAGGTGCGGATCCTCCGTGACGGCGACCCCGGCGCTCTCCAGGTCCCGCACCTGGGCGTCGAGGTCTTCCTCGGTCGCCACCTCCCATCCGACGTAGGACAGCGTGTCGTCCCCGGCGCGTACCGCGATGCGGTGGTGCCTGGCGTCCATCCGCAGAAACAGCGTTTCGACGTCGTCGGCGTCCCGTCCGCGGGTGACGTGCAGGCCCAGAATGTCGCCCGCGAAGTCCTCCCACGCGTCGAGGTCCTGCGCACCTATGCCGATGTAACCGAGCGCTTTGACATAACTCACGCGCGATTCCTCCGATTCCCAATGGATGACGCGGAAGCCCTCGGAAAACACACAGGGGAAGGGCCTGCGCATAACTGTATTGAGCGCCCGAAAAGAAGCCAGGATTCTGTTCCGTCAGACGGAAAGCAGTTGTTCCGGCGTGCTCCCCCGGGTCACTTGCGATGCAGCGCGGACGAGAGCTGCTGCGCGGTGTCGACGAGCACCGACTTGTAGCGGGCGGGGGTGCGGCCGAGCACCGGGCAGGAAAGCGAGACCGCGGCGACCGCACGGCTGTGATCAGCGGCCCAGACCGGCGCCGCGAGGCAGGCCACGCCGAGGAACGACTCCTCGTGATCCGTCGCGATACCGGTCTCGCGCACCCGGAGCAGTGAGAGCTTCATCCGCTGGGCGTCGGGAATGGTGTACGCGGTGAACCGCTTGAAGGATCCGTCGAGAACGGTCCTCAGATGCAGGGAGGGAGCGAAGGCGAGCAGCGCCTTCCCGAGCCCTGTGGCATAAGCGGGCCTGCGTCCGCCGATACGCGTGTCCATTCTCGGCGCGCCCAGCCCGGAGACTTTGTCGATGTACAGGATGTCCGCACCGCTGAGAATGGCGAGATGAATGGTCTGCCGGGTGAGGGCGAACAATTCCGCCAGATAGGGAGAGGCCAGTTCGCGCAGGTCCTTCGCGGCGCCGACCTGCACCCGGCTGCCCAGCTCGAAGACGCGCTCGGCGAGCAGATACCGCTCGCCTTCCTTGGCCACATAACCGTGCTCGATCATCGCGCTCAGCAGCCGGTGGACGGTCGACTTGGCCATCCCGGTGCGGGCGGCGATCTCCGAGACGCCCAGCGACTTCCGCGAACCGGACAGGGTGTCGAGCACGGCGAGCGCCTTGCCGACGGATGTGTCGCGCACTTCGCCGGCCGCCGCGGCGGCGTCGTGCACCCGCCGCGGGCTTTCCGGAGCAGGCATCGGGTTCCTCCTCAAGGTACGAGGTCACCAGCCGTTAAATGGGAGTAAACTCTCACTTAGCCGTCACAGTAGGCTGCCCGCAGTCGCATCGCAAGAGTGGGGAGCGGAGATTGCCGGACGAGTCCGCAGCACCGGTACCGGTACGCAAGCGCGCACCTCGCGCCGACTCCCGGCGGAACGTCGATCGCATCCTGGCGGCGGCCCAGACCCTGATCGAACGCGAGGGGCCCGACGTCACCCTCGACGAGATCGCCAAGGAGGCCGGGGTCGCGCCCGCCACCCTCTACCGGCATTTCCCGAGCAGAATGCATCTGTTCGAGGGCGTCTACCGCGGTCGCGTCGCGCGACTGGCCTCCATGGCAACGGAGTTGGCGCAGCGCGACGAGCCGACGGCGGCACTCCTGAACTGGCTGCGCCAGTTCGTCGATCTGGGAGTCGAGGCGCAGGGAGTCCTCGCCGGACTGCTCGCGCAGGGGCTCCGTGAGACCGACCCCGTCGCCAACACCGAGTGGGGTCAGTCGCTGCTGGTGTCGGCGGCGGATCTGCTGCTGCGGCCCGCCCAGGAGCTCGGCGCGATCCGCGACGACCTCACCGCCGGCCAGCTCGTGGCGCTGCTCACCGGCATCACCCTGGCCGTCCACACGCTCGGCGGCTCCGCGTCCGCGTCCGCTGCCCGGGCCCTGGACGCGCACCACGCGCTGAATCTGCTGCTCGAAGGTCTCACGCCGCGGGCGTGACCGCCGCCTTCACGGCCGGAGGCCCGCGGCGGCGCGCACCGGGCCGACGACGTGCCGCAGGCGTCAGCCCGTCAGCGTGTCGGCGGTCTTCGACGCTCCCGTCCCGTCCCGTTCGACATCGGTCGGCGCCCGCGTGCGCAGCATCACGGCCGGGACGATCGCGAGCACCGACAGGGCGACGGCCAGCCAGAACAACCCGCCGAAGGCGTCGGCCAGTTCGGGTGCCAGGCGCTGTCGTGCGGTGTCGCTCAGCGCGGCCAGGGACTGGACCCCGCCGCCGTCGGTGAAGCCGCTGAGCCGACGTTGGAGCAGAACCGCCGCCACAGCGGTGCCCATGGCCCCGGCGACGTACTGCACGATGCTCATCAGCGTCGACGCGCCGGGGATCTCGTGGCCGCGCAAACCGGCGTATCCGGCGGCGGTCAGCGGCGTGGCCGTGGCGCCGACCCCGACGCCGCGGACGAACCAGCACACCGACAGCCATACGTCGCTGGTGTCGGGCCCGATCATGGTGAGCGGAAGCACTCCGGCGGTCACCATGAGCAGGCCGAAGACGATCACTGCCCGGGGACCGCGCTTGTCCATCACCCGGCCGGCCGTCGTCAGCACCAGCATCGCGCCGAAGGCCGACGGCGCCACCAGCAGGCCCGCCTTGATGGCGCTGTCCCCCCGCGCGAACTGGTAGTAGAGCTGCACCAGGAACAGCACCGCGTTGGTGCCGGCGAGGTAGAGGAACATCGCGGTCTGGGCCGATCTGAGGGCCGGGTGCTTCCACAGCCGCAGGTCGAGCAGCGGATGAGCGGCCCGCAGCGCGTGTACGACGAACGCGGCGGTCAGGGCGATTCCCAGACCTCCGGTGAGCGCGACGGACGGGGACACGCGCCCGGCATCGCCGAAGTCGGAGATGCCGTAGACAAGCAGCGCGAGTCCCGGCGGTAGCAGGGCCAGTCCGATGAGATCGAGCTTCCGGGGCACGCCCAGTTCGCCGCGGTCGAGGACGACCCAGGCCAAGCCGATCCCGAGAGCGCCCAGCGGCAGATTGACGAAGAAGATCCACCGCCAGGACAGGCTGGAGAGGATCAGTCCGCCGAAGATCGGCCCCAACAGGGGCCCCAGCATGGACGGAATCCCCACCACGGCCATGACGCGTCCGAGGCGGCCGGGGCCCGCCTCCCTGGCGAGGATCGTCTGCCCGGTGGGCAGCAGCATCCCGCCGCCGATCCCTTGTACCGCGCGCGCGACGATGAGCAGCGCCATCGAGTTGGCGAGTCCGCACAGCAGCGAGCCGAACAGGAACATGGCCATGGACGCGATCCACACCCGTCTGGAGCCGAATCGGTCGTTGGCCCAGCCGGTGAGCGGCACCACCGTGGCGAGGGCGAGAAGGTAGACCGTGCTGACCCACTGGACGGTGGCGAGCGAGGTGTCGAAACTCCTCACCAACGACGGCACGGCCACCTGGACGATCGTCGTGTCGAAGATGGATATCAGGGAGCCGAGAATCGTGACCGTCGCGACCAGAGTCATGCGTCGGTCGAAGACCTTCACCTTTTGAGAGCCGACGTCGTTCAACGAGTCTCCGATCGCACCGCACACTTCTCGCGGCGCGTGTCATCCGAAAAGGCGCGGCCGCACCGCCTTCGGAGAGTGTCCGCTCTCCGATCCCGATGCGGTGCCGCGTCGTTCCGTCAGACAGAACCGGGCTGCCCGTGGTCCGACCGGGGACGTACGGGTGCCGGGTGGTGCGGGGTCGGCCGGTGGTGCCGGGTCAGACCGTGCGGATCTCGTTCACGAGCGTGCCGATCGCCTCGCACTCGATCGTTCGCGTCGCGCCGATCCGGTGTTGGTAGTCGATCTCCCGCAGCGTGTGCGTCCCCGTGATGTCGGTGCCCACGTGGATGATGTCGCCGGGGAACAGGGTGTGGTGGTCGCTGGCGTGCGCGATGACTTCCGCCACCGAATAGATCAGGCGCTCGGTCCGGCATTCGATCCGTACGTCGTCGCCGGTCGCCAGGGTGATGCCGAGCCGGTCGGGGTCGGGGATCTCGTCCCTGGTCACGATCCACGGTCCGCACGGCTTGAAGCTGTCGGTGCCCTTGGCCCGCAGGTGGTAGGTGACCCTCATGTCCCCGTGCTCGAAGCCGGACGCGGCCCGGGGCCGGCCGCTGTGCCGCCGGTCCAGCTCCCCCGCCATGGAGCCGGGTACCACCACCGTGTCACCGGCCCGCAGCCCGGGCGCGGACACGTCGTCGATCAGGGTGTATCCGAAGACGTGGTCCAGTGCCTCGGCCGGGTCGATCCGCGTGCCCTGCCGTCCGATCACCACGGCCAGCTCCGGCTCGGGATGGACGAGTCCGAACGACGGGCGCAGCCGGATCGGCTGCCGGTGTCCGACCAGTGCGGAACCGGGTGAGGAGAAGAACGGCGGATGGTCGGGGACGCTCGACGCGAACGCGGCGAACACCGGGCTGTTGAAACCGACGCCCAGGATCTTCCCCGGCCGCGGGACCGGCGGCAGCCAGGCGCCGAGCCGGTCGATCTCGGCCACGCTGGTGGCGGCCGGGGACCGGTCCGTCCCGAGCGCGCGGTCCAGGCGCGGGCGCAGGTCGTCCCAGCGTTCGATGAGCGTCAGCACGCCGTAGAGGCCGGGGCCGCCGACGAGGTCGCCGACCGGGACCGCCCGGCCGGCCGGATCGAACACGACCGGCTCGGGCCGGCCGTCGATCACGCATGTTCCTATCCGCATGGCAGCGCCTCTCCGTGGAGCGGCGCCGCCGCGTTCGGCACGGTCTCGGTTCCTCTCACCACGACAGCAGTCCGCCGTCCACCACGATCGCCTGACCGGTCACGTAACCGGCCGCCGGGGAGAGCAGGAAGTCGATCATCGCGGCCACCTCGTCGGGCTCGCCCTGGCGGCCGAGCGGGATCTTCGCCTCCAGCTCGCCGACCGCCGCGTCGCGGTCGGAGGAGTGCTTCCAGTGCTCGTCGTTGAACGGCGTGTCGATCCAGCCGGGGCACACGCAGTTGACGCAGACCTTCAGCGCGCCCCACTCGACCGCCATCGCCCGCGTCATGCTGACGAGGGCCCCCTTGGACGCGGCGTACGCGAAGGACCCGAAGCCGCCCCGGAACGCGGAGGTCGAGCCGGTGAAGACGATCCGCGGCGCGGCGGACCGGCTCAGCGGCCCGATCGCGGCCTGGGCCAGCAGGAACGCGGCGCGGACGTTCAGGTCCATCGTCGCGGTCCAGTCCTCCAGGGGGTACCGGGCGACGGGCGCCTCGCGCAGCAGCGCGGTGGTGATGAGGAGTCCGTCCAGGCCGCCGAACCGCGCGCAGGCCGCGTCGACCATGGCCCGGGCGGCGTCCACGTCGAACAGGTCGTGCTCGCCGATGACGAGGCGGCCGGGTGCTTCCTCGGCGGCCAGTTCACCGGCGGCCGCCATGTTGATGTCCGCGAGGTACACGTCGACACCACGGTTACGCAGGCGGCGTACGCAGGCGCGTCCGATTCCCGTGGCGCCTCCGGCGACAATGACGGCGGGCATGGTGATCTCCTCGGTGGAACGGGCTCGGGCTGATGGGCCTGGGGGGGGGGGGGGGGGGGGGGGGGGGGGGGGGGGGGGGGGGGGGGGGGGGGGGGGGGGGGGGGGGGGGGGGGGGGGGGGGGGGGGGGGTA
>NZ_JBVHLD010000019.1:0-30187 GCF_055559175.1 Streptomyces sp. NPDC024632 | reverse complement strand
TGTGATCGGTGGCGTCGTGCGTGTTTGGTGTGCTCCGGTCCTCCCCCCCACCCCCCCCCCCCCCCCCCCCCCCCCCACCAGGGGCTGTGGCTGGTCGTCCTCGCGCGGGCGTCAGTCGTCTTCGCGCGAGTGCGTCACTATCTGGCCGGGGCTGACGAAACGCAGTGCGACGAACAGCAGGACCAGGCAGGTGAGCATGTAGATGACCGACATCGCGTCGATCGACTGCTGCGGGCGGAAGCCCGGCGTCCACAGGGCCGAGTACAGGGCGACGACGAGCGTCTCGCTGCCCGGCCCCGAGTTGAAGAAGGTCAGCTCGAAACTGCCCGCGGTGTGGATCAGCGTGAGCAGGCCCGACGCCAGGATTCCGGGCAGCAGCAGCGGCGCGAGCACCCGCCGGACCGTCTGAAGACCGTTCGCCCCGCAGGAGCGCGCGGCCCGTTCCAGGTTGGTGTCGAGCTGCTGGATGTACGGGATCATCAGCAGGACCACCAGGGGCACCGATGGCACCAGGTTGGCCACGATCACCCCGGACAGATGGCCGCCGAGGCCGAGCCGGTACAGCAGCGTCGCCAGCGGCAGACCGTAGGTGACCGGCGGCAGCATCAGCGGCAGCAGGAAGGCCAGGATCAGCAGCTTCTTGCCCGGGAAGTTCCCCCTTGCCAGCACATACGCCGCCGGAGCGCCGATGATCACGGCGAGCGCGGCCACGACCACCGCGACGGTGACCGTGATCACCATGACGTGGGAGAGGTCGTACTCGTTCCACGACGACCGGTAGTAGTCCGTCGTGTACCCCTTCGGGAGCCACCCGGTGAACCACTGGCGGCCGAAGGAGCTGACCGTCACGGAGGCGACGAGCCCGGCGATGTTGACGAGGAAGACGGCGACCAGCAGGCGGTAGAACCACCGGGGAAGGACACCGGCCCAGGTGCGACGCATCCGGCTCCGCAGTGCGGTAGGAGACGACTCGGACACCGCGATCACCCTTTCTGACCGGAACTCGGGCCCGTGTACAGGCGGGAACGCAGGAGCAGGATCGCGCCCACGATGAGGATCTGGACCAGGGCGGAGATGACCACCATCGCCATGGACATCGAGTAGTCCAGGGTCCGGTACGCCTGGAAGTAGGCCTCGACCGAGATGACGTGGGTGGAGCCGGCGGGATCACCCACGAGGGTCGCGCTGGCGAACACGGAGAACCCCAGGACGAAGGTCAGACAGAGGACCACGGTCACACCCGGGGCCCACAAAGGGAGCAGGATCCGCCGGAACCGGGTCCACCGGTCCGCGCCGAGTGACGCGGCGGCCCGCTCGTAGAGGGTGTCGATGGACGCGAGATGGCTCATGGTCAGCAGGAACGCCAGCGGCAGACCCGTGATGACCATCGAGATCACGACGGCGGTGTAGTTGTGCAGCAGCATCAGGGGCTCGTCGATCACCCCGATCTTCATCAGGGTCCGGTTGAGCCAGCCCCGCGGGGACATGTAGGCGATCATCCCGTTGGAGACGAGCACGTTGCCGAGGGTCATCGGGATCAGGAAGGCCGTCGAGAGGTACTTCTTCCGCCGTCCGGCCCCGCGCAGCGGGTAGGCGAAGATCATCGCCGCCACCGTGTTGATCACGGCGACGACCACCGCGATCCGCAGGGTCTTCCAGATCGTCTCGCGGAGATACGGATCCTCGAAGAACCGCTGGTAGCTGCTGAAGGTCCCGCCCTTGTCGGGGGTCACCGACAGGCCGATGCCGTAGGCGATCGGGTAGAGGAACAGCACCCCGATCAGCGCCACCGCGGGCAGCATGGCCAGCAGCCCCCAGTGGAGTCCGTGACGTCGCAGCCACGCCCGTCGGCGGTCGCCCGAGTCGGGCGGGCCTCCCGGCGCCCGGTCGGCGCGGGCCGGTGTGGTGTCCACGGTCGCCGTCATGACAGCGCGCTCGGTTCGAGAGCCGTGGACTCGCCGTCGTCGGAGCCCTCCGCCGGGGCGGCGGAAGGCTCTCCCGCGGCGAAGGCCCGGACGCTCGCCACCGGGATCGACAGCTTGAGCACCGTGCCCGTTTCCGGCCGCACCGGTGTCCGTACGGACAGGGTCGCGCCGTCCGGCAGTTCGGCCTGCACGGTGAAGTCGCGGCCGTGGTACTGCGTGGAGCGCGCCAGCGCCTCGAACGTGTTCACCGCGGAGGCGGAGTCCGTGACGCTCACCTCCTCCGGCCGGATCCGCACGGTCACGGACTGTCCGGGCCGCAGGTCGGTGCTCGACGTGGCGCGCAGCGTGATGCCGTGCCCCTCGACGACGGGTTCGCGGCCGGTCCCCCCGACCACGTGCGCCTGGAGCCGGTTGCGGTAGCCGACGAAGTCGGCGACGTAATCCGCCTCCGGTTCGCTGTAGATCTGCTGGGGCGTACCGTCCTGCACGGTCTTTCCCTTGCGCAGGACGATGATCCGGTCGGCGATCGAGAGGGCTTCCTCCTGGTCGTGCGTGACGTAGACGGTGGTCAGCCCCAGCTCGTCGTGGAGTTGCCGGATCTCGGAGCGCATCTCGAAGCGGAGCTTGGCGTCAAGGTTGGACAGCGGCTCGTCCATCAGCATGATCGACGGGCGCGGTGCGAGGGCCCGCGCGATGGCGACCCGCTGCTGCTGGCCGCCGGAGAGGCGACCGGGCAGATTGTCGGCGTAGTCGGGGAGTTGGACCAGGTCCAGCGCCCACTTCACCCGCTCGCGCACCTCAGGCTTGGGCATGCGGCGTACTTCGAGTCCGAACGCGACGTTCTTGGCGACGGACAGGTGCGGAAAGAGCGCGTAGTTCTGGAACACCATGCCGAAGCCGCGCTTCTCCGCGGGCCGCTGGTCGATCCGCTCGTCGTCCACCCAGAGCCGGCCCTCGGTGGCCGTGACATGTCCGGCCAGACAGCCGAGGAGGGTGGATTTTCCACAGCCAGAAGGACCCAGCAGCGCGGTGAACTCTCCGGCCTTGATCGTCGCAGTCATGGAGTCCAGTGCGACCACGCTCCCGTTGTAGACACAGGTCAGACCTTCGAGCCGAAGCTCGCTGAACTCACCGCGTCGCTGGGTTGCTCTCACGTCACTTACCACCAATGATTCGGTTCCATTTGTCGTACGCGGCGACGAGGACGTCCGCGGGCAGCGGGTCCGCGCCCGGATACTTGGCGATGTAGTCGTCGTAGTCGGCGACGCCGTACTTCTTGTTGAGTTCGGCCATCTCCGGCGGTGCCATGTCGACCGTGACGTCCTTGATCGCCGGGCCCGGATAGACGTAACCGTGGTCGAAGGTCATGGCCTGCTGCTCGGGCTGGAGCATGAATCCGAGCAGCCGCAGCGACACCGCGAGGTGGTCGGCCGAGACGCCCTTCGGGATGGCCACCGATCCGCCGGACAGGATGAACTTCGTGTTCTCCAGGACCGTGAAGGTGGCGGACTCGGGAATCAGGTTGTCCGCACGGGGCTGGACGTGCCATCCGAAGGTGGACGGTACCAGCTTCACTGTTCCATTAGTGAGGTTGGCGTAGGTTTCGCTGGTTTTGGCCGGGTAGTTGTCGATGTACTTGCCGAGCTCCTTGAGGTAGGCCCAGGTCTTGTCCCAGCCCTTCTCCGGGTCTCTCGGGTCGGAGTCGCCGAGCTGGTACGGCAGGCCCTGGAGGAACGCCGAGCCCGGTCCGGAGTTCGCGACGGACGCGTACTGGAACTTGCCGGGATTCCGCTTCGCCCACTCCAGCAGTTCCTGCGCGGTCTTCGGCGGGTCGGACAGCTTGTCCGGCAGGTACTCGAGCAGCGGGCCGAACGTGCCGGTGTCGTAGATCAGCGCCTGGCCGTGCGCGTTCTTCCAGAGCTTCTTCGCGTTGTCGAGGTAGGTGTTCTCCAGATCGGGCAGGCCGTCCTTGTACTCGGGCCAGATCTTGGTGAACAGGTTCTGACTCACGCCCGCGGCGAGGCTGTCCGGCCCCAGCAGGACGATGTCCACACCTACCCGGCCGGCGTTCTGCTGGGCCTTGAGCTTGCCGGGCATCTCCGGCGAGGTCGTCGTGGTGTAGTTGATCTTGCTGACCAGTTCGGGGTGCTTCTTCCCGAACTCCTCGATCAGCGGCTTGGCGACGGACAGTCCGCCGGCCGAGTCCATGATCGTGAGCGTGACGGGCTTCTTGGGAGCCGCGGGGAACTTGCCGTCCGCGGCGGCCGGGGTCTCTTCGACACTCTTGGAACCTGGGCTGCCGCATCCCGCGACGCCGATGACACTGATGACGGTGAGTCCGGCGAGGGCGACTCGCCACCGGGAAGAACGTCTCAACGTGACCTCCTGGGTCGGTACTTCGGTCGTTGATGTGGTGGCCGGAATACTCGACGGCCGTGCCTATAGGTCGTTTAGGGCGGTTACGTCCAACCTTCTCCGCCTCTACGCTATGTCTGACAGCCTTACATCGCACCAGTGCGGCGACGGACGTTATGCACCTGAGACGGTGCGCTGCCGCCAATGGGTCGAGCAGGGGTTGCCGGCGCCGTACTGAAGGACGCCGCGGTCGGGTTCGATGATGAATCCGGCGATGGTGCAGGTCCGTTCCTCGATCGCGATCGAGGGATCGGGGTGCTGGCAGATGCTGCCGGGCCAGTCGTGGTGGTCGGACAGGGCCTCCTTGACCTCGTGGATCGTGCGTACGCGAGGGTCGCGCAGGCGCAGTTCGATGTTGCGGTGCCGGTCGAGCGTGTGCGGCTTCCGCCTGGCGTAGTCGTCCGTCGTGGTGAGCCCGGCGGACAGGAAGTGGTTGGTGTGCGTCAACACCCCGTCGCGCGGGGTGATCCGCTCCGGCGCCCCGTCGCTGGCGGGAGTCTCCAGGTTCTGGCAGAAGCCGGTGCCGTCGCTGATCAGGTAGTTCGCGGACATCGCCCGGTCGGCGGTCGCTATCCGCTCCGCGCTCTCCGCCCCCGATCCGGCGTCGAGGACCGACCGCAGCAGGATGTGGTACGGGACGCCGGCTCCGTCGGTGCGGACGTCGCCGATCAGGGTGTTGGTGCACAGGGCGACGCCGGCCGAGTTCAGTCCGACCTTGGCCAACTGCCCGGCCTCGACGACGGTCACGAAGTTGGGCGCGTCGGTCCGCCGGACGTCGAGGACGACCGTGGTACGTCGCGCGTGGGTCAGCCAGTCCCAGTTCTGCCCGGTGACGATGCCCTGGCCCGTGCGTTCCGGCATGAGCGCGAAGGACGTGCACTCCGCCGGCATCGACCGGGCGCGGGCCGGGGCGGCGGCGAACATGATCTCGCTCCGCGCGTTGAGCGCGAGGATGTCGCTCAACTCGACCCCCGCACCTGCGGCGATGCCCGCGATCTCCTCACCGATGGCGGGAGAGAAGTCGCCGATCGGCCGGTCGTACCGCAGGGCGAACTTCCGCACCTGCTGCCAATCCCAGCCGACCATGTGCCGGAAGACCCTGGTGTAGCGGTGGATTGACTCTTTGATCTCCGGTGCGGCGGCGCGGCCGTATGACTCCCCGCGTCTCCGCGGGTCGCCCTCCACACAGATCGTGCGAAATGCGGCAATATGTCCGGGTTCGTAGTTCACCGAGTCCACGTCTCTCTGACATTTCAAAAGTCGTCTGGCTGCCTGGCAGGTAACGATGAGTCCGTCCGCCGGGCCTGTCAAGAGCCAGGTCGCACTTGATTCACCTGGACTTCCACCGGGGCTCAATCGGACGAACCGTGACCGCAAGGTGATTGCAAGCCAAGCTCAGCCCATGGCACTATGACACTGCTGTCTGACAGCCAGGCAGGACGCGAGGCGCGGTCACATGGTGCCTCCGCGCACGACGTGTTCTGGGTTCGCCGGCAGTTCGCACGGAACCGCCGCAAGCAGAAAGAAGTGACATGACAGAGACCGACCAAGGCAAACAGCCTCGCCTCGTGCCCTACCGGGACGCACTGCGACTGGTGTGGGGCGACGACGAGTCAGGGAAGCTGCCGGACTGGTTCCTGGCGAGCGACGAGAAGATGAGCGTCAACATCGTGGCCATCCCGGTCGGCGGTGCCGTCATCCACTCGGACGAGAACCGGTCGATCTTCGGATCCGACGAGTTCTTCTACGTTCTCGACGGGACGATGGTCCAGTCGAACCCGACCACCGGTGAAGTCCTCGTCATCGAGGCGGGCGACGCGGCCTGGTTCCGCAAGGACACCTGGCACCACCAGTGGAACTACAGCGACACCGAGCTGCGGTTCGTGGAGTTCTTCCACCCCTCGCCCAAGACCGGCACGGGCCAGCCGTACGCGCAGACCCACGAGAACATCACCACCTACAAGCACAAGCAGGACGAGTACATCGGCCGCTGGCCGATGGCGCGTGCCGAGGCCGACGCCGCGAAGACCATGTGGGCGGCCAGGGACGAGGACATCCTGTGGCGCCTGGAGGGGCACAAGCGCGGCCGGGAGCTGCTCACCGGCATCATGCTGAGCACGGAGCACGTGACCATCGGGAAGCAGCGCTTCCTGCCGGGCCAGCGCAGCGACGTGTTCACCCACCAGGGCGACAAGCTGTTCTTCGTCGAAGAAGGCACCGTCCATGTCGAGTTCCCGGAGACGCGGGTCTTCTTCGAGCTCGGCCCGCGCGACTCGTGCCAGATCCCGGAAGGTACGCCGCACTCGTTCTACAACGTGGCGGCCAAGGGGGCCCGCGCGGTGTTCTGCGTCGCCCCGGACTACCTGCCGGCCACCGGCTGACCCCAGGCCGACCGCCGGCGCAGCGGCAGGACATGAGCGACCGCCGACTACCCTCGGGTAGGCGGCGGTCGCCGTTCGCGTTCTTGGGCGGAGAAAAACGTCAGCCGTTCACGGGGGCGTCCCGCGCCACCCGGCGGCCTCGCTTGAACACCGCGACGACCCGGTCGAGGTCGCCGATCGACTCGGTCGGGTTTCCCGCGACGACCAGGAGGTCGGCGTACGCGCCGGGCGCGATCGTGCCCACCTCACCGGCGCGGCCGAGGGCATGGGCGCCTCCGGAGGTCAGCGCCGCCAGCGCCTCCGCCGGTCGCCATCCGGCGAACGCGACCATCGCGCGCGCCCTGACCGTCAGGTCGCGGCAGTCGGGGAACTGCCCGTAGATCGAGTCCGATCCCAGGGCCACCGGCACGCCCGCGCGGACGAGCGTCCGTCCGTTCCGCCAGATCCGCAGCCGCCGCTCCAGGCCGGGCGCCATCGGTGAATCCGCGCCGGACGGCACTGGCGTGTTCAGCAGATCGGCGATCGCCGGCTCGATCGGACCGGCGAGAACGACCGACTGCCTCCGGTCGCACAGGGCGCGCAGCAGCTCGGGTGGCGGCGCCTGAATCCGGCCGCGGGCATCGAGCCAGGTGCAGTGCTCGATCGTGTCGACCCCGGCGGCGAGCGCGATCTCGATCCCCTCGGTGCCGTGCGCGTGGGCGGCGACCCGCATGCCGCGGGCGTGCGCGGCGGCCACGATCGCGGCCATCTCGGACCGCCCCAGATACGCCCTGCTCATATCGGTGCCAGGGGTCAGCGAACCACCGGTCACCGCGATCTTGACGAGGTCGGCTCCCTCGTCGTGCAGCAGCCGCACCGCCCCGGCCGCCTCGGCGGCCCCCTCGACGGTGATGCCGAACGAGCGGAAGTGGCCGTCGGGTGAGGTGATCGGGCGGCCCGCGGCCACGACGGTGGGACCGTCCGCGGGGCGCGCGCCGATCGCGTCCCGCAGGGCCTGGCCGTCGGTCCCGGGTGAGCCGAGATCGCGGACGGTGGTGACGCCCCTGCCCAGCAGACGGGCGGCGACGGCGCGCGCGGTGGCCGTCGCGGCGGCGGAACCGCTGTCCACCCGCGTCAGATCCCGGCCGTACGGGAGAAGGAGGTGGGTGTGCGCGTCGATCAGGCCGGGAAGTACCGTCGCCGCCTCGAACGTCAGCTCGGGACCGCCGGTGTGCGGAACATCGGCGTCGGGACCGACCGCGGCGATCCTGTCGCCGCGGACCAGGATCGCCGCGCCCCGTCGCGCGACGCCCGCTCCCCCGTACAGCCACCGCGCCCGGATACGCGTGGCCGGGCTCGCCTCCCGGTCCTCGGCCGTACCCGTCACGACTGGCGCAGCCGGTCGGCGAGCGCTTCAAGCGCAGACCGGGGACTGGCCAGTACGGGAATCCGCGGGGCTTCGTCGAGTTCCGCGACGATGCGGCTCATCGACGCCTGAGCGAGCACGATGACGTCGCACCGGGGGATCAGCTCGCCCAGCGCGTCACGGACCAGCGTGTCGTGGGCGGCGGGGTCGCCGGCCGCCTGTGCCTCGAAGGCGCCCACGCACAGCGTCTCGACCAGTTCGATCGGCGCCTCGGCCTGTTCGGCCGCCCGGCGGATCAGATTCGCGGTCGGGGCCAGCGTCGTGCCGAGGGTCGCGATCACCCCGATCCGCGGACCGCTCCGTACGGCTTCCTCGGCCATCCGCTCGTCGATCCGCAGCACCGGGACCGTGCTGAAGGGCCTGGTCAGCTCCACCGCCTCGCCGAGCGACGAGCAGGTGACCAGTACGAAGTCGGCGCCCGCGTCGGCCGCCGACCAGACATGCCCGAGCAGGCGCCGGGCGGTTCCGGCGCGTACTCCTCCCTCCGCGCGGGTCACCGAGAGGAGGCTGTCGTCCACGATGTGGCGCAGCTCGATCTCGTGGGGGAGCGACTCGGCGGCCAGGGCGGTGAAGACCGGGGGCAGTGTGGTCACGGTGTGGATCATGGTGATGACAGGACGGTCGGACATGGGTCACCTGTTCGGGTCGGCCGGACGCAGGGCACCGATCTGGTCGCTGGTCAGAGTGGATATGTCATGGGACCGGACGGCCAGCCACAATCTGGCGGTCGCCTCGATCTCCTCGGCCGCCTCCGCCGCGTCGGCGAGCGTGCCGCCTCCGGCGAGCGTGCCGTGGTGGGCCAGCAGCAGGCAGTGGGACCGCGTGAGCAGCGGGCGGACCGCCTCGGCCATGGCCGGGTCCCCGGGCCGGAAGTACGGCACGACCGGGAGGGAGCCGACCCGCATCACGTAATAGGGGGTGAGCGGGGGGATCGCGTCGGACGGATCGGTGTCCCGCAGCAGCGAGACCGCGACGGCGCAGGGGGAATGGAGGTGGACGACGGCGCGCAGTTCGGGGCGGGCGCGGTACACCGCCAGGTGCAGCAGGAGTTCCTTGGTCGGCGGCGGGCCGGACAACCGGGCGCCCCGCTCGTCGACGTGCGCGAGGCCGTCCTCGGTCAGCGAGCCGAGCGCCGAGCCGGTCGGGGTGACCAGCACGCCGTCCGCCGTACGCACGCTCAGGTTTCCGGTACGGCCGTGCGCGAGCCCGCGGTCGGACAGGAGCTTGGCGTACGCGACCAGGTCACCCGCGGCTGTCGGCGTCATCGGGCCACGGCCTTGAGGAAGAAGTCCGGTCCGCCGAAGTTGCCGGACTTCAACGCGAGTGCCAGCTCGGTCGGGCCGAGCGAACGCATCCAGGGCACGCCCGGATCGATGGGGCCGCCCAGTTGGAGGGCCCGTACGCCGAGCCGTTGCAGCACCGCGCCGGAGGTCTCGCCTCCGGCGACGACCAGACGCCGTATCCCGCCGTCGACCGCTCCGGCGGCCAGTTCGGCGAGGAAGGTCTCGATGGCGGAGCCCAGGTCGGTCGAGCCGGCCCCGGTTCCGGCCCCGGCTTCGGCCTCGGCTTCTTCGGTCGGCTGGCGGGCGTCCGCCGCGCTGTGGACCAGCACCGCAGGCGACTCCGACAGCAAGGTCAGCGCACGCGCGACGACTTCGGCCGCGTACCCCGCGTCGTCCCGTACCCGTGCGAGGTCGAGGGCGATGGCCGGGCCGCTCTCGCGGAAAGCGGCGATCTGGCCGCGAGTGGCGTCCGAGCAGCTGCCCGCGACGATGAAGGTGGGTCCCGCGAGGGTGTCCGCGAAGTCGCCGGGGCCGGGCCCGACCGCGTCGGCCGGGACCGCGCTGTGCGAGGTCGCGCTGTCCTGAGCCGCCGCCCCGGCCGCCGCGTGCAGACCGTTCGCCCCGATCCAGAAGGCCGCGTCACCGATGGCGTCCGCGAGGACGAGCAGGTCGTCACGGCAGATCGCGTCCGCGACCGCGAAACGCACACCGGCCGCGCGCAGGTCCGCCAGCCGGGCGCGTACGGCCGGGGCGCCGGACCGTACGAGGGAGTGATCCACGAGACCGACCGCGGCGGTGGTCTGGGCGGTCAGCAGCCGTACGAGGTTGGAGTCGGTCATCGGATTGAGGGGGTGCCGGGCCAGCGAGGACTCCGCCAGCGGCAGGTCGTGGACGAACAGGTTTCCCTGGTAGACGGTCCTGCCGTTGGCCGGTGCGGCCGGGCAGACCAGCGTGATCCCGCTGTCCAGCGCGTCCGCGAGGGCGAGTCCGACGGGTCCGATGTTGCCGCGAGGCGTGGAGTCGAACGTCGAGCAGACCTTGAAGCCGATCCGGCGCGCCCCGAGGTCCCGCAGTCGGCGCAGTGCCGCCAGCGATTCGGCGACCGCTTCTTCCGGCGGCACACTGCGCGTTTTGAGCGAGACGACGACGGCGTCATGCGGCGGCAGTTCGAGGTCGGGGCCGGGCACGCCCACCACCTGGACCGTCCGTCTGCCCGCCGCGCTGAGCGCCGCGGCCACGTCCGACCCGCCGGTGATGTCGTCCGCGATGATCCCGATCACTTCCGAGTCACCCACATTTCCCCCAAAGGTCAGGCAGTCTGACAGGTTGAAATGTAGCACGGCGACGCGGCGGGGAGCAGGCGCGTCACAGGTCGCGGCGGTGCGCGCGCCGACGCGTACCCGGACACGGGGTAACGGGCACACGGGGCATGGGGCATGGGGCATGGGACGCATGCCGGAGGGCGGCGCGGCGGCGCGCACCAACGCGCGGCACGGCTCGGCTCGGCTCCGCGACAGACGGCGAGCCGGGTCCCGTGACGACGTCCGGGCTGACCTGTCAGACAGCTAGAACGTGGAGTGCGAGCCGACCGTACGCCCCTTCGGGGCGTTCCGGCCCTCACGACCGCGACGACGCCACTCTCGTGGCGCCGCGGTCACCTCAGTTCGACGACAGCGGAGTTTCCGGTCGTTGCAGCATGCTGACCGCGTCCTCGACGGCGCGCAGGTGGGCGACCATCGCCTCGGAGGCGCGGTCCGGGTCGCGGTCGCGGATCGCCCGGCAGATGGCGAAGTGCTCCTCCGTGGAGTGCCGCCAGCGCTCGGCGGACACGGAGAGCGCCAGGGACTGCTCCTCGAGGATCGACCGGATGTCCTTGATCAGCCGAGGGAAGAGGGGGTTGCCCGTCGCGGACGCGATCCCGATGTGCAGTTCACTGTCCAGCCGGACCCTGATCTCCGGGTCCGCCTCCACCGCGTACGCCTCGCAGGCCTCCACGATGACCGCGAGTTCCTCCTCGGACCGGCGGGTCGCGGCCAGCTTGGCCGTCGGCACCTCCAGGTGGCGGCGCACCTCGTTGAGATCGGTCGAGGAGTACTGGCTCAACGTCAGTGAGCTGGAAGCCCGGTTGGAGACCACCATCGAACCCCGGCCGGTCTGGGACTCGATGTAGCCGAACGCCCGCAGGCTGCCCAGGGCTTCGCGCAGGGCGGGCCGGCTGACCCCGAACGCGCGCGACATCTCCGCCTCGGAGGGCAGCCAGTCCCCCACGGGAATCTCGCCGCGCTCGATGAGCTCGACGAGCTGATTGCGTACGACATCGACAGCGCTGTGCCGTGCCACCCGCTTCATCGCCACGAGCTTGCGCGACTGCCGCTCCCGGACCGGTATTGACAGACTGTCTGGCTGCTCTTCCACGGACCCTAGTCTGCGCCAGTCAGGGGGTCGAGCGCAATCACCAGCCCGCCGGATACCCCGCGGACACTCCCCCACCTCGGGTCACAAACCTTGCGGAACCTTGAACATATCCCGCATACTCAACCTGTAAGACAACCAGCCAGGTTCATTTGCCGTGTGCAACCCGAAGGAAAGTCGTATGCCCCAGTCCCGGACAGTCGTCGTCTTGTCGTTCCCCGGGTACCAGGAGGTCGAGTTCTGGTATCCGGTGTTCCGCGCGCGGGAGGCCGGCGCCGACCTGCACCTGGTCACGTCGGACCCGGAGGGTTGCGAGAGCCACCTCGGCTACCCCGTCGTCCCGACCTCGACCGTCGACCAACTGGCGGGGCTGACCATCGACGCCCTGGTGGTGCCGGGCGGCGTGGGCGCGGTACCGGTCGCCTCGGCCGGTCAGCGCGCCCTGATCGGCGACTTCTCCGTCCGGCACGGCCACCTGGTCTCCAGCGGAACCGGCACCGACCTCGTGCGTTCGCTGCTGGGCCCCGGCTTCACCAGCCCGAACTGGCTGACCGCGCCGGACGCCGACGGCATGCCCGAGCTGTACCGGGAGCTGTTCAGCCGCTGGTCCCAGAAGTGACGACGACCGCATTCGAGAGCAGGAGGCAGAAACGTTGAAGATTCTACGAACAGTCCTCGGTGACGTGCCCGCGGAGAACTCGGGCAAGATCCTCAGCCACGAGCACCTGCTCTACGGCTACCCCGGAGCGGAGCTGGACCACCGCACCGTGCTGGACTACAGCGCCGCGGTCGACTTCGTCGCGGGCCAGGTCCAGCGCGGGATGGACGGGTACGGCTACGGGACCATCGTCGACATGACCCCGCCCGAGGTAGGCCGCCACCCGCAGTTCATGGTCGACGTGGCCAAGCAGACGGGCATGAACGTCGTCGCCATCACGGGCTTCTTCCCCGAGCGGATGGGTGTGCCGTACTACTGGCGGCGCCAGACCGTCGAGGAGCTGACCGAGTTCTTCGTCAAGGACCTCACCGAGGGAATGGTCTTCGCCTGGCAGCAGACCCCCTACCGGGCCGGTGCCATCAAGATCGCGACCGGCCAGGAGAGCGTCACGCCGAAGCCGAGCCCGCTCGGCCCGAACGGCCGGCACATCCACGAGGTGGAGGACCGGGTGATCCGCGCCGCGGCGCGGGCGGCGACGCAGGTGGGCTGCGCCATCAACACCCACATCGACCCCATGGACTTCGAGGTGACCAACCCCGGCCGCGAGCAACTGGAGATCCTCGCGGAGGAGGGCATGGACCTGGCGAAGGTCATCATCGGCCACGCCTTCGTCCCCCCGCAGGTCGAGATGATGCGCGAGATCCTCGCCATGGGCGCCAACGTCCAGCTCGACCACGTCGGCATCCCCTGGCGCGTCGGCAGCGCCGAGGAACTGGACGAAGCCATGGCGAACGCCCTGGTGACGCTCATCGACGAGGGATACCTGGACAACGTGGTCATCTCGTTCGACCGCTGGTTCTTCAATCCGCGCGCCGGGGTGACCGAGTCCGACCCCCAGTTGCTCAACGAGAAGGTCGACCTCGGCTACATGTTCACCAGCTTCGTCCCGCGCCTGAAGTCCAAGGGCGTCACCGACGAGCAGCTCGACGCGCTCATGATCCACAACCCGCGGCGGATCTTCGCGATCGACGTCTGAGCCGCCCCGCAATCGATCCGTCGCCCAAGAGGGAAGCACATGAGAATTCAAGACGCCCGAGTCGTCGTCCTTGTCGAGAACCTCTACCAGGAACTCGAGTTGTGGTACCCGGTGCTCCGGCTCCGCGAGGCGGGTGCCCAGGTCGTCATCGCGGGACCGGCCACGGACGCGGTCTACGCGAGCAAGATCGGCTATCCGGCCCGAGCCGAGGTCAACGTCGCGGACCTGGTGGCCGAGGACATCGACGCGCTCGTCGTCCCCGGCGGGTTCTCGCCCGAATACCTGCGACGCGACAAGAACATCGTCGCGCTCGTCCGTGAAGTGGACCGGCAGGGAAGGATCGTCGCGGCGATCTGCCACGCGGGATGGCTGCTCGCCTCCGCCGAAATCGTCTCGGGCCGCCGCGTCACCTCGGTCGCGCCGATCCGTGACGACCTGATCCACGCCGGGGCCGACTACGTCGTCGAGCCGATCGTGGTCGACGGGAATCTCATCACGTCACCGCTGCCGGACGACCTGCCGGTGTTCGTCTCCACGATCATCACGGCGCTCGAGGCCGCGGAGCAGCTCACCCCCGACCGGCCGCCCGTCTCGGCCCCCCACTCGTCCGCGACCTATCAACGGTCCGCCACCTTGAAGAACCGCGCCGCGGGCCCCGGCTCGGCGAACTACCGCGCCTACGCGGTGGGTTAGCACGCTCGCACATGGCCGGTGACCGGGCCGATCGATCCGGCGCGGGGCCGGGCGGGGGCGTCGTCACGGCTCTGTGAGCGGTGCGGCGCCGAAGCTGCCGGGGGCTGTCTCGCGGCCGGGAATGCGGGGCGCGACAGGGTGCGGGGTGAGACAGTGTCCGTATGTCCTCACGCTGGCCGACAGGGTCACACAACTCGCTGCTGTCCATCGGGTGCACGGATTCGGTGCTGTCCATCGCCTCGGCCGGGTCGGTCCTGTCGATCGGTTCGGTGGCGTCGGTCCTGTCCATCGGGTCGCTCGGATCGGTGATGTCCGCGACGTCCATCGGCTCGTTCCAGTCGGCCGGCTCGCTGCTGTCGGGCCAGTCGAATCGCTCCGCGCTGAGCTGGCAGTCCAACGGCGCCGTGCTGGCCTACCGTAAGGCCAGCCGGCCGGGACGGTTCCTGCCGCACGCGGCCCTCGCCGTGACCGCCGCCGCCCTGGCGGGAGCGGCCTGGTACACACTCCGCCGGCCCTCCGACGCGTAGCAACGGCGGACGCGGTGACCGGGGCGGGGCGCGTGTGGAGGTGATCTCGGCGCGACGGCTGGCGGAGTTGTCGGCCAGGCGGGACGAGGCGCGGGCTGCCTGGCGGGAGCTGGGCGAACTCGTCAGCAGCCCCGTCCCGGAGCGACCGGCTTCACCGCTCCCGGTCAGCTCGGCGTCGGCGGAGCTGCGGGCGCTGGAGCGGGCGCCGGGTGACCTGCGACGCGCGCAGGCGCTCAGCGTCGCACTCGCGGAGCGCGCCGCCGTCGATCCGGACTTCCGCGCGGGCGTGGACGATTGGCGGCGCGGGAGCCGGGATGAGCCCAATGACCCCGCCTCCGCAGCCGGTTCGGCGAGCGACGTCGCCAACCACGTGCACGGCGGTACGTTCTTCAGCGCCGTGTTCCAGGGCCGGGACATCACCGTGCAGGTGCCGCGCGAGACTCCCCTGGCCGGGTCAGGACTGCCGGTCCGCGCCGCGAACTTCACCGGCCGGGACAAGCAACTCGCCGAGCTGCTGGACCTGTTGCGGCCACGGACCGAGCGGCACGACGGACCCGTCGCCGCCGTGGTCACCGGGCTGGCGGGCGTCGGCAAGACGGAGCTCGTCCTCCAGGCCGCCGCGCAGGCGACCGCAGAACCCGGCTGGTTCCCCGGCGGTGTCCTCTTCGCCGATCTCCTCGGCTACGACCGGGACCTGCGTCTGCTCCCCGAACGGGTCCTCGGCCCATGGCTGAGCGCTCTCGGCATCGCCGACGCGGACATTCCCGCCGATCCGCGGGCCCGCGTCGCGCTGTACCGGTCGGTGCTGGCCGCCTGCGCGGAACACGGCCGCCGGGTCCTGGTCGTCATCGACAACGCCTCGAGCGCCGACGAGGTGCTCCCGCTGCTTCCCGGCGACGGCCGCAACGCGGCCCTGGTCACCTCACGCCACACCCTCGACGTCGGCGCCCGCCTGTGCGAACTCGACGTTCTCGCCGCCGACGCCTCGGTGGACCTGATCCGCAATGTCCTGCGGCAGGCCCGCGGCCCGCACGACACCCGCGTCGCCGACGAACCCGACGACGCCCTGCGCATCGCCGAATACTGCGGGCGATTACCCCTCGCCCTGCGGATCTGCTCGGCGCTCCTCGCCGACACCCCCGGCCGCCCGCTCGCGTCCCTCGCCCAGGCACTGGCCGACGCCCAGCGCCGCCTGGACCACCTCACCCGCGAGGACCGGGCGGTACGGGCCGCGTTCGACCTCTCCCACCAGCACCTCGAACAGGTCTCCCCCGCGTGCGCCAGGCTCTTCCGGCTGCTCCCCCTCAACAGCGGCCCCGACATCGGCACCAGCGCGGCGGCCCACCTGTGCGGCGCCGACGAGACGACCGCGGAGGTCATGCTGCGCGACCTCGCCCGCGCCCACCTCATCGAACCCGCGCGCACCTGGGGCCGCTGGCGCATGCACGGTCTCGTACGCCTCTACGCGGACGAACGCGGCGCGGCGCGCGCCGACGCGGATCAGGCGCAGGCGGCGCTGGCCCGGCTGATGGACTACTACGTACGGACCGCGGTCGCGGCCGACGCACACCTCAAGGGCCCCGTACCGTCGCCCGCGCCCCTGGTCCGGGATCGCGCGCAGGCACTGTCCTGGCTGGAGGACGAATTCGCCAACCTGATCTGTGCCGCCGCCTTCGCCACGGGACTCGGCCACCCCGCCGTGCCCGTCGCCCTCTCGTACTGCCTCGCCGAATTCTGCTCCCTGCGCCTCCACTTCGAGGAGATGACCCTTCTGGCGGCCGTCGCCCTGCCGGTCTGCCGATGGACCGGTGACCGGGCGGCGGAGGGCTGGGCACAGCATCTTCTGGGGCTGTCCGTACTGCTGCCGGGGCGGGAGCAGGAGGCCGTCGAACCGTTCCGGACGGCCGCCTCGCTCTTCCGGGAAGCCGGCGCCGATGACAACGAGGCGTCGGCGCTGACGTATCTGGCGCTCGCCCTGGCCCATACGGGGCGCGCGGCGGAAGCGGAGGAGGCGAACCAGCGGGCGCTGGCCATCCACCGGAGGACCGGCGACCGCGCCGCCGAGGGCAGAGCCGTCGTCGTTGACAGCGCGTGTCTGACCCGGACGGGACAGGACGACGAGGCCGTCGCGGCCCTCCGCAAGGGCCTGCTCATCTGCCGGGAGAGCGGCGACCGCTTCGGGGAGGGGAGAATACTGGGCTTCCTCGGTCTCGTCCACGGCCGGAACGGACGGGAGGAGCAGGGCATCGAGGCCCTGGAGCAGGCGGTCTCGATCTTCCGCGACATCGGCGACCGCCGCGTCGAAGGCGAGATCCAGGGGGACATCGGCGAGGCCCTGGTGCGCGTGGGCCGGTTCGCGCAGGCCCTACGGGCGCTGGAGGAAGCCGCCGCCTGCGCCGAGGAGACCGGCAGCGCCTCGAACGAACGCCGACGGCTCGCCGCGCACGGCGCGGCCCTCCACTGGCTCGGCCGGTACGACGAAGCCGAGAAGACCCTCCGCCGGGCGCTCGCCGTACGGCGCGAAGAGGACGACGAACCGAATCAGGCCGTCCTCCTGGACAGCCTCGGCGCGACACTGCTCGCGGCGCGGCGCTACGAAGAGGCGGCCGACCACCTCCGGCAGGCCATCGCGCTCAGCCGGAAAGCCGGTGCGCGCGCGGGCGAAGCGGAATCGCAGAACCGCCTGGGCCTGGCCCTGTCCAAGACCGGTCAGGAGGCGGACGCCACAGCGGCCTTTCGCCGGGCGCTCGCCGTCTTCCGTGAACACGGCGACAGCGAGCGCGAGGCGATCGTCCTGACCAACCTCGGCTCACACCTCCTGGCCTCCGGACACCCCGCGGAAGCCGACCTCGCGCTGCGACAGGCGATGACCCTCTGCCAGAAGCTCGGCGACATCCCCGTGAAGTCCGTGGCCGCGACGCTTCTGCTCGCGAGTCGCCTCAGCGGGTCGTCCGGGGCGTAGCGGGGAATCGGCGCGCGGCTGCCGCTCGTCGCCGGGAGCCGGCGCCGATTCCATGCCCTACGGGCGTCCCGCCCGGGCGATGACGGGCGCTTCCGGCTGGCGGGCGTCGTCACCGTCCGCCGGATCGACGGGCTCGGGTGCTATCAGGTCGAGGAGTTCCTCGGTGCTGCCGTGCGCGAGGGCGGCGCGCTGGCGTGCGGCGCCGGTGCCCTTGTCGAGGAGTCGTCGCACGCCGGAGGTCACCCGGTCGAGGTCGTCGAGTTCCTTCAGGGCTGGGGTGACGCAGTCCAGGAGGGCGCCGAGCACGTCGGCGGCCTGGGACGGCTCATTGGTGCGGGGGTCGACCAGGTTGGCGGTCAGGCCGTGGCGGGCGGAGTGCCAGCCCGCGGCCTGGAGGACGCTGGCCGGCGGGTCGAGGGGACGGCCGCCGACGCTGCCCTCGCGCAGTGCGGTGACCACCAGGCCGCGGGCGAGCCCGGCGAGGGTGATCGCGCTGTCGACGTCGAGCTGGACGTCGGGGGCGCGGACCTCCAGCGTCG
Organism: Streptomyces sp. NPDC024632; assembly: GCF_055559175.1. Lineage (NCBI taxonomy): Bacteria > Bacillati > Actinomycetota > Actinomycetes > Kitasatosporales > Streptomycetaceae > Streptomyces > Streptomyces sp. NPDC024632. The sequence continues at coordinate 11,951 of NZ_JBVHLD010000019.1, read as the reverse complement.
GGTACTCGTCGGAGAGCCGGGCGTGCCAGTAGAGCTGGTGCCGGTCGGCGATCACCCCGGTGCCCAGCAGGGCGTCGACCCGCTCCTCGTAATGGGAGGCGCCGGAGAAGAACGGCGGCGATCCGCTGACCGGCCAGCGGCCGAAGATCACGGTGCGCCAGCTGGCGAAGCCGGTGTCCCGCCCGTCCCAGAACGGGGAGTTGGCTCCCAGCGCGACCAGAAGCGGCAGCCAGGGACGGATCCGGCCCAGCGCGGCGGCCCCGGCCTGGCGGTCGGGCACGGCGACATGGATGTGCATACCGCAGATCAACTGCTCGTCGACCAGTCGCGCCGCGTCCACCCGCATGTCCCGGTACCGCTGCTCACCGGTCACCGGCACCGACGCCTCGGCCATGAGGGGTGCGCCGCCCGTCGCCGCCAGGCGGCAGTCCACGCTGCGCGCCGCGGCGCTCAGCGACTTCCGGAACCGTGTGAGATGCGCGGCGACCTCGTCCAGGTCGGAGCAGACCGGGGTCGCGACCTCCACCTGGGACTGCAGAAGCTCGGTGTCGACCTCCTCGCTCCCCAGGTCGGGCTCGCGCTCCGCCGCGATCCGGAGCTGGCCGACGCGTGGCGCCGGCAATGCGGTCCTGCGGTCGAGCAGCAGGAATTCCTCTTCGACCCCAATGGTCACGCCTGTCGTCATAGCCGTCTGCTACCCCAGAACGGCCTCGTCACGGAGCAGACCTGGCATCGATCGGCGTCTCGGGCCGCGCTCCCCTGCGAGCCCTCTCCCCCTCGCGGCGAAACGGGTTCAGCCAAGACCGCGATGGGCGGCCCACAGCGCCCCGGCCCGGCCGGCGGCGGCGTCGACCAGGGCGGCGAGTTCGGGTCTGTCGGGGACGGGGAAGGAGACGTAGGCGCCCCTGCCGCCGCCGACCGGCCGGCCGTATGCCTTGGCGGCGAGTCGACCGTCCGGGAGCAGCCGGACGTTGAGTGTGGTCAGCGTGAACTCCTCGCCGCGTCGGGTGTCCGTCCAGCGGAGCTCCCGCGGGATCGTCACGTTGATCGCCAGAGCGCTCACTTCCAGGTCGCTGCTCATGGACCGATGATCCCACGCGGGTGGCGCGCCCCCGGATCGTGAGGCCCGTACGTCGGCCGCTGTCCGGTCCGCGCCCCCGTCATCCCTGTGGCGCCTGCGCCAGCCGTCCTCGCGCGGCGGCCTGGATCTGGGAGGGCCCGAGCCCCCATTCGATGGTGCGGCCCACGGCCGTCGCGAGGGGCCGGTCCCAGCCGGTGCGGACGGCGGCCGGGCGGTGAACGCCCAATTCGGTACGGGCCCAGCCGGGGAGGAGTCCGACCGAGGCGTTCATGAGCCGGCCGACGACCAGCCGCTCCCGTCGTGTGCGTCCGAAGCGGCGCAGGAACCGTACCGAGTCCAACGCGGCTGCGGTGGCGTGGAGTTGGGGGCGCTGGCGGGCCAGGTAGCGCTCGGCTTCGAGGGATGTGCGCGGTATGTTCCGCGCGCCCAACGCCTCGGCCACGGGGGCGGCTTGGCGGTAGTAGGCGTCGCACTCGGCGGGAGTCAGCCGCAGCGGCCGGGGCGCGTAGGTCTGGTGGCCGGCGAGGAAGCTGCGTACCTCGGCGGTGTGCACCCAGGTGAGCAGATCGGGGTCGTCAGCGCGGTACGGGCGGCCGTCGGGGGCGGTGCCGTGCACGCGGGTGTGGATCCGCCGGACGAGGTCGATCACCTCGCGGGCGGCGGCCGAGGAGCCGAAGGTGGTCGTGGTGATGAACCGTACGGTGCCGTTCAGCCGTCCGACCGGATCGGCGCGGAAGTCGGAGTGGTCGTCGACCCCCGCCATGGCCAGCGGATGCAGCGACTGGAGCATGAGCGCGGCGAATCCGCCGGTGAGCATCCCGGTGGCGTGCCCGTGCACCCGCCACACCGGGTCCCCAGGCGCGATCCCGAACAGTCCGGGATCACCGGGCGGCGCCGCGTACCGTCCCAGTTCGAGGTCCCCGCCGTGCATGGTCGCGGTGAGTTCCCTCGCGATCCGTTCCCGCAGTCCCACCAGCGCCTCCAGGGGCCGTCTCCCTCCGCCGAGGGTACCGAGCCGCCCGGCGGGCGCGGCGGCCAGGACGAGCGGCCCGCACCGAGGGCGCGGAACCTCAGGAGCGGCATGCCGCGGTTGACGCATGCCGATATAGGCATACGATGGAGTCATGGCACGAGCGGCGACGACCTCGGACGCGTTCAACGCGATCGCCGAGCCGCAGCGGCGGGAGATCCTGGCGCTGCTGCGGGGCGGCGAGCGGCCCGTGACCGAGCTGGCGCGGGAGCTGGGGATGACCCAGCCGCAGGCGTCCAAGCACCTGCGGGTGCTCCGCGAGGTCGGGCTGGTGCGGGTCCGCGGCGCGGGCAAGCAGCGGCTCTACGGACTGGACGCCCGCGGGCTGCGGCCGATCCATGAGTGGACGGGCGGCTTCGAGGAGTTCTGGAACGGGACCTTCGACCGGCTGGACACGTACGTACGAGATCTGAAACAGGCAAGGCAGGAGGAACCACCGGATGACAACAACCAATAGCGGCGACCAGGCGGCGGCGGACCGCGAGATCGTGGTCTCCCGGACCATCGGCGCCCCACGGGAGCTGGTGTTCGAGGCGTTCACACGGGTCCGGCACCTTTCGCGGTGGTGGGGCCCCGAAGGGTTCACGACGACGACGCGGTCCTTCGACTTCCGCGTCGGCGGGGTCTGGGACTTCGTGATGCACGGGCCGGACGGGACCGACTACCAGGAGTGGATCACCTATACCGAGATCGTCCCGTCGCGGCGGATCGCGCTGCTGCACGGCGAGTCCCGCGACGACCCCCACACCTTCGAGTCGGTCCTGACCTTCGAACCGGCGGAGGAGGAGACCCGGCTCGTGATGCGCACGGTGTTCCCGACCAGGGAGCTGCGCGACGAGGCGGCGGAGAAGTACCACGCGGTCGAGGGCGGCGAGCAGACGCTGCGCAATCTGGCGGTCTACGTCGCCGAACTCACCGGGAACGGGACCGCGTCGAAGGGAGCGGACGACTGATGGCAGGCAAGGTGTTCTTCAGTGTGACGATGTCGCTCGACGGCTTCATGGCGCCGGACGCCGTGCCCGTCGAGGACGTCTTCTCGCCCGAAGGCCAGAGCGACCCCGGCGTCCGGCGCTGGATGGCGAAGTGGTCGGAGCTCCAGGCGTGGATCTTCCCGCAGCGGTGGTTCCGCGAGAATCTCAAGCTCGGCGAGGGCGGCGAGGAGGGGATCGACAACGACATCGCCCGGGCGACGTACGAGCGCACCGGCGTGAGCGTCATGGGCAAGCGGATGTTCGACGCCGGAGAGCTGGCGTGGCCCCAGGAGGCGCCGTTCCACACCCCGGTGTTCGTCGTGACCCACGTCGAGCGTGACCCGTGGGAGCGGCCGGGCGGCACGACCTTCCACTTCGTCAACGACGGCATCTCCAGCGCGCTCGACCGGGCCCGCGAGGCCGCGGGCGACCGCGACATCCGTATCTCCGGCGGCGCCGAGACGATCCAGCAGTACCTGGACGCCGGCCTGGTCGACGAGTTCTCGATCACCCTCGCGCCCGTGCTGTTCGGCACCGGCATCCGCCTGTTCGAGCGCGTGGACCCCGACCGTCTCGCCCTCGACCAGACCCGCACGGACGCGTCGTCCCGGGTGACCCACCTGACCTACACCGTCAAGCGGCGGTAGCGGGCGACCCGGCCGCTCGGGGGCGGTGCGAAGACGTCACCGGGCGGAGAGACTTCACTGACACAGGATGTCAGTGAAGCGCCGGACAGTGGTGCCATGATCCTCAGTCGGCACTCCCGGCGGGCCGAGCGGCTGCTCGTACCCGCTGCCTTCGCCACCGCTCTCGGCAACAACGTCCAGCTCATCGTCGGTGCGCTGCTCATGATCAGGGAACAGCGCACCATGATGGCCGTCGGCTGGCTCTTCATCGCCGTCGCCGGGCCGCAGGCGTTGCTGTCACCCTTCTTCGGGCGGCTGGCGGACCGCTTCGACCGGCGGGCCCTGTGGATCGGCTGCGATCTCTCCAGTGCGGCGCTGGCCCTGGCCCTGCCGCTCTGGCTGGTCTGCGGCGGCTCTCCGGGAGCCGGGATCTACGGCGCCAACCTGGCGCTCGCCGTGGTCGGCGCGCTGTTCTTCCCCGCCAGCTCCGCGCTGATCAAGGAACGGGTCCCGGCGGACCGGCTGCGGCGGTTCAACGCCCGCTACGAGATGGGGACCCAGGCGGGGATGCTGCTGTCGGCGACGGTCGGCGGGCTGTCCGTCCAGGCGTTCGGCGCCGTGCCGCTGCTGGTGTTCAACGCCGGGACCTTCGCCGTCTCGGCGCTGTGCGTGGCCGCGGTGGGGCGTCGCCCGGAACGGGCGCCGACGGCCACCGCCGCCGGGGAGTCGGCGCCGGTGGCGGCGCGTACGCCGACGCGGACACCGATGCGGATGCGGATGCGGCACTTCATCCTGCTCTACGCCCAGGGAAGCGTGGTCGTCACGGTCTTCAACGCCCTGCTGCCCACCGCGGTCATCGGTGAACTCCACCTGGGGGCGGGGACGTTCGGCGTGGTGGACGCCCTCGGCTGCCTCGGCTTCCTGGCGGCGGCCGGCGCGTACCGGATCGTCAGCAGACGCAGTCCCGACCTCCGCATCGCCGTCGTGGGCTTCCTGCTCTGCGCCGTGGGCCTGGTACTCCAGAGCCAGTTCGGGATCGCCGGCTATCTCGTCGGAGTGCCGGTGGGCGCGTTCTTCTTCGGGCAGGCCCGGATCGCCTCGCGGACCATGCTGATGACCTCGGCCGACGACGCCTCGGTGGGCAGGGTCTTCGGGCTGGCGAACGGCGGCGGGCTGGCGGCCACGGTCGCGGTGATGTTCCTGGTCGGGAAGGTCACCGACAGCACCGACACGCGCTACGGCTTCGGGGTCCTCGCCGCTCTCGCCCTGCTGGCGACCCTGTCCGCCGGAGTGCTGCTGCGCTCGTCGGCCCCCGCCCGGCCGGGCGAGTCCGCCGGCCGGTACCGGTCGAGCACGGCCGCCGCCCGCTCCGCGATCGCGCGGCGCAGCTCCTCGGGGCCGAGCACCTCGATGTCCGGGCCCAGCGACAGCAGCACGGGCACCGCCAGCTCGACCGATTCCAGCGGCACCGTCGCCGTCACCCAGCCGTCCGCGTCCGGCGGCCCCGCCGAGGTCTCCACCGCGCGGACCAGAGCCGCGTCCAGGCGGTCCGGCAGCGCGGACAGCAGCGCGGGAGCGATCCGTACGGAGCCCTGAAGCCGCAGCCTGCGGGCGTCGTAGACGGCGAGGTACTGCTGCCAGTGAGCGGCCAGGTCGAACCCGTCCGGCCGCTCGAAGCCGGTCGTCCCGACGTCCAGGCGGAGGATCGAGGACACCCGGTACGTGCGCACCGCGCCGTCCACCGCGGCGACGAGGTACCAGACCCCCGCCTTGAGGACCAAGCCGTACGGGTCGAGGTCTCGCTCGACCTCTTGCGGCGCGGTCCAGCGGCGGTAGCGCACCCGGATCCGCCGCTGATTCCACACCGCGTCGGCGAGCGGTACGAGAGCGGACGGGGAGTCCTGTTCCCGGTACCAGCCGAGCGCGTCGAGGTGGAACCGCTCACGGATCCGCCCGGCCCGGTCCCGCAGCGGTGGCGGCAGGGCCGCGGTCAGCTTCAGCTCCGCCGCCGCCAGCACCTCCCCCAGGCCCAAGTCGTCGGCCGCGCCCGGCAGACCGGCCAGGAACAGCGACTCCGCCTCGTCGACATGCAGCCCGGTCAGCCGGGTCCGGTACCCGCCGAGCAGCTGGTATCCCCCGCCGTGCCCGGCGTCCCCGTACACCGGAATGCCCGCGGCGCTCAGCGAGTCGATGTCCCGGTAGACGGTCCGCACGGAGACGTCCAGCTCCTGCGCCAGCTCACCGGCCGTCAGCCTCCCCCGGTTCTGCAACAGGAGGATGAGCGAGAGGAGCCGGGCGGCGCGCATGGCCCGATCATTCCAGGTCCGGGAGCGGGTGCGCCGGTTCGACGGGGACCGCCCGGGCGGTCGGGCGGCCGGGCGGCCACCGCTTTATCCGCCCGACCGGCCGACCGGCCCACCGCCCGGCTGGACGGACTGGCGCCACTGGGCCGGCCATCGCTGGCCGTCCTTCGCCTGACGCTCCGTCCCCGCGGCGCGGAAGGCGGGCCGGGTCAAGGGGATCTGACATTCGGCTGGCGGTCGCTGAATTCGGCTGGCGAGGACTTGTGGAATCTGACGGAGTCCTGAATCGGGGTGTCTTGAGCGGGGGCCGGTTTCCCTGGAACCTTGAGGTTGAGGTGCGGCGCATTTCCGCTGCTGGTGTGGCCTCGACTTTTCCGACCGCGCGAAGAAGGATGTGTGATGACCGACTCGATCGATTCTCGTCAGCTGCGCGTGGTGCGCGGTTGTGCGACTCCTGAGGAACTGGCCGCGCTTGTCGCCGTGCTCTTCGCCCGTACGGCGGCGGGGCCCGATCTGCCGGTGCCGGGGGACGTGGTGTCGGTGCCCGCCGCGCGGTGGCGGCGGTCGGAGCGGGTGCACCTGTTCGACGCGCCTCGCGTCTGGCACGCGTACGCGCGCGCGGCCGGATGAGCCGCCGAGGTCCTGCGGATGAGCCGCTGAGGTCCTGAGCCATGAGGAACCGGCCGGCTCCCGCCCGAGGGCGGGGGCCGGCCGGTGGGGTGTTCAGGCGGTCGGGAGCAGGGTGCTGAAGTGCCGGTAGAGCAGACCGGTGCCGCCGAGGTCCTTCAGGACCGGCTCCCAGACGGCTTCGATGTGGGCGACGGCGTTGGCCTCCGTCACCCATTCGGAGAAGCTGAGGACGCTCGTGCCGTCCACGCTGATGTGCATGTTCGCCGATATCCCGCCGGGGTAGTCGCGGTCCTGGCCCTCGGTGGCCTCCTCGCCGGCGAACAGGGCGTCCACGAAGGCGCGGGCGGCCTGGTCGTTCTCCGCGCCGAAGAAGGCCACGGGGAAGGACTCGGCGACGGGGGCGGGGTCGGCGATGCCGGAGCCGCGGACCGCGCGGTACAGGCGGTAGGGCACGGGCGCCGGGGCGCCGGGGACGGCGGACGCCGTGTCGGAGAGGCTGCCCTCCTCCTTCAGGGACTGCCGCAGCGGCTCCTCCGCGGACCACTGCGCGTAGGTCAGCACCGAGTCGCCTTCACTGCTCGTGTAGACCGTGAGCGACAGCAGCTCCGGCGGCCACTCGCCGGACCGCCAGTGGGCGACGACGGCTTCCGCGGTCTGCGCCGCCTTTCCGCTCTCCGTCGGGACCGTGCCGACGAGCACGATGTCGCTCTGGGGATTCTCGATGACGGGCCGCGAGGTGGACGCGTGGGACATTCTTCGGCTCCTCGGAATGAGGTGGCTCCACGAAAGGCGCGGGCCACGGCGTGGTACGGAACATTCTCCGACCAGCGGTGACCCGCGCCCAGGAATCCCGGCTCAGGATTGTGAAAAGAACATCAATTCCGCTTGTGACACCTTCTGGAGACCGTCAATTCCCGCCGGGACCGCCGGTCCGCCCCCGGTGCTCCTCCAGGATCCGCTCGGTGGCCGCGTCGAGGCGTTCGGCCGCGTCCGGCGCGAAGGACCGGTCCTTCACCCCGATCCGAAGCCCCTCGACGAACGCGCTCAACGGCTCGGCGGGAGGGGCGTCGATGGCGTCGACGATCGGCGGGAGGGCGGCCTCCACCGGCTTGGCGAACGACTGCATCGACAGGATCTGACGCAGCGTCACATCGTCGTACTCGCCGGAGAAGCTCGTCGCGGTGACGCCCGGGTGGATCAGGACGTAGCGGATGCCGCTGTCCCCGTACCGCTCGGCGAAGGTGACGCCGAGCAGGTCGTTGAGCTTTCCGCCCTGGCCGAGCGCGGCGCCGCCGTGGTAACCGTGGCGCAGCTCCAGGTCGTCCCAGCGGACCACGCTCAGACTCGCACCGGGACCGGCCACGTTGACCACCACGGGCCGTTCGGCGGCGGACAGCGTGTCGACCAGGCCGTGTCCGAGCAGGTAGCGGCTGAGGTAGAACAGCGCGAAGTTCTCCTCGATGCCGTCGGCCGTCAGGGCGCGCTCGGTGCGGTAGTGGCGGGCGCACAGGACCAGGGCGTCGATCGTCGGGAACCGCGCGCGCAGCTTCTTGAGGACCCGTTCGTTCTCGCCCAGCAGGCTGAGGTCGGCAGGGATGAAGAAGGCCCGGTCCTGGGCGCCGACGGTCGCGGCGGTCTCCAGGAACGCCTTCCCCTTCACCTCGCTGCGGCCGATGACGACGACGGTGTCGCCGTTGCCGAGCCGGGTGGCCGCCAGCGCCTTTCCGATGCCGTCGGTGCCGCCGGCGATCACAATGGTCTTCACAGGGTGTCCCCTTGGGCGGCCAGGGAGGCGGGAGCCTCCGCGGAGCGGATGTCGGAGCCGACCGCGGAGTCGGCATGGGAGTGGACGTCGGCGGTGACGTCGGAGTTCACGTCGGCGTGCTGTTCCTGCGGCGTACCGCCGTCGGATTCCTGCGGCTTGGGACGGCCCGGCAGTTGGGTCGCGGCGACCAGGGCGAGGACGAGCGCGCCGGTCACGCCCCAGTATGCGTGCCGGAAGCCGCCGAGGGCGTCTCCGCTGCCCGCGCTCTGGACGAGCAGCGCGACCAGCGCGATGCCGATCGCGGCGCCGAGCTGGTTGAGCATGTACAGCACGGTGCTGCCCTGAGGCACCAGATGCGGCGGGAGCGTGCGGTAGAGGGAGGCGATGGTGGGCGCGCCCACGCTGCCGAGGCCGAGGCCGATCGTGAACGCGACCACGGCCGTCCAGACTTGGGACGTGTCCGCGCTGAGCTGGGTGAAGGCCAGCGCGCTCAGCGTGGCGACCGCGCCGCCGCACATCACCAGGGTCCGTGAGCCGACCTTGTCGGACAGCCGTCCGGTCAGCGGCATCGACAGGGCCGACCCCACACCGAGCGGAGCGAGCAGCAGGGCGGACGCGAAGGTGTCGTGGCCGCGTACCTGCTGGTAGTACAGCGGCAGCGCGAACAGGCTGGCGAAGGTGGCCAGACCGACCAGGGCGCCGACGGTGACGCTGGCGGAGAAGCTGCGCGAGGCGAACAGCCGCAGGTCGATGAGCGGTTGCGTGGTGCGCTCGCGCAGCGCGTGGACGGCGTAGGCGCCGAGCAGCACGACCGCGGCGACCAGCGGGACGAGCACCTGCCAGGCGGAGAACTCGGTCCGCTCGGCGTACTGCGACAAGGTCAGCACGGCGGCCGCGACGCCCGGGCCGATCAGCGCGACGCCGACGGTGTCGAGTTTGCTCACCGGCTGCTCGCCGGTCGGCTTGTCGTCCGGGATCACTCGCAGGGCGAGCACCAGCGCGAGCAGGCCGATCGGGACGTTGACCAGGAACATCCAGCGCCAGGACACGCCTTGCAGGATGAATCCGCCGATCACCGGGCCGAACACCGGGCCGCTGGAGCCGACGACGCCCATGAGGCCCATGACCCGTCCGATCCGGCTGGGTCCGGCCGAACGGGCCAGCAGGGTCAGCATCAGCGGGTCGAGCAGACCCGCGCCGAGTCCCTGGAGCACGCGGAAGGCGATCAGGCTGCCGATGTTCCACGCGAGTCCGGAACTGATGGAACCGGCGAGGAAGATCACCAGGCCGAGCAGCCACAGCCGTCGGCCGCCGAACCTGTCGACGGCCCAGGTGGTGACCGGGATGCTCACGGTCAGGGCGAGCAGATAGCTCGTGGACACCCAACTGACCGCGCTGAGTGAGGTGTCGAAGTCCTTGACCAGGGTGTCCGCTGCGACGGCGATCATCGAGCCGTCGAGGATCCCCATGATCCCGCCTAACAGGATCACTCCGATCAGTCGCCGCAGCGCGGGGTCAAGGCCCTCGTTCGACGGATGCGCCATGAGTCTCTCCGGTGGCGTGAAGTGGCATGAGGTGGCGTGAGGTGGCCGCGCGTCAGATGGCGGCACGTCAGATGACAGCGAGCCAAATTGCACTCGCCAGTGCAGATTAGGGCACCACTCAGGACGCTGACAACGTCGGTGGGCAACAAACTGCACCGGCCGGTGTAACTCAACGCCCGTATCGGGTACGCTGCGAGGGTGGGCGGAACTGCGACATCGGCATCAGGCAACCGAACGGCCTCGCGAGGCCGCATCGACAAGCGTCAGGCGATCCTCGACGCGGCCTTCGCCGTGTTCGCCAAGCGGGGGTACGCCGGTGCGTGCATGGAGGAGATCGCCGAAGTGGCGGGCGTCGCCAAGCACACCGTCTACAACCACCTCGGCGACAAGGAGAACCTCTTCCACGCCGCGATGGAGGCGACGGGGAACGCGGTGATGGACGGAAACCTCGCCCTGGCCGAGCAGTTGACGGTCGAGGGCGGCGCGAACGGCCGAAACGGCGAGGCCGACGAGGAGAGCGGGGACGGCGAGGGCTCCGACCCGGTCAGGTCCCGCTTGGAGGAGGTCGGATACCGCATGCTGCTCCAGTGTTGCGACCCCCGCTCCTGGGCGCTGCGCCGACTGCTGCACGCGGAGATCACCCGCTTCCCCGGACTGCTCGAAGTCGTCTGGGGGCGCGGCGCCGACCGGCTCCGGCAGACCCTCGCCGACCGGATGGCCCGGCTCTCCCTGGCCGGTCTGCTGCGCCCCTGCGACCCCGTCGAGGCCGCGGAGCAGTTCCTCGCTCTACTCACGGGCCCCATGGAGGCGCGGTCCCAACTCGGCACCCGACCCGTACCGGACACCGAACTCCACACCGTGGCCGACGCCGCGGTCGACACATTCCTGCGCGCGTTCCGAGATGTCCAGCAGAACCGCTCCCTGCCGGTGACCGCTCCCTGACCTCTGACGATTCGACACGGTTTACCGCGCCTTCCCGCGAACGGATATCTCCGAAGCGGATCCGCGAAGTCCGTGTGTCCTCGCATGAACTCCCTGGCTCGAATCGATGAGAACGGTTTGAGAATCCGCGCCGCGGATCAGCACTAGATGGATGTGTCCACCTAACAGCTATGCAGGCAATGGAGCTTGCGGCCGTGAATCCACCTTCGGTCCGTACAACTCCAAGGGAGATACCGTGCGCATACTCGTTGTGGAGGCGCAGGAGCACGAAGCCGCGGCCCTGGCCCGCAATCTGGAGCGGTACGGCCATGAGGTGACGACCGTGGATTCCGGAACCGCGGCTCTGGAGACCTTCCGGCAGGCGAACTTCGTCCTGCTCGACCTCGATCTCCCGGACATCGACGGCCTGGCCGTCTGCCGCAGCATGCGGGAGACGGGCGACATCCCCGTCATCGCGTTCGCCAGCGGCGGCACCGAGCTGGACCGGGTCCTGGGACTGCGGGCGGGCGCCGACGACTGCATCGACAAGCCGTACGAGATCCGCGAGTTGGCGGCCCGCATGGAGGCCGTCATGCGGCGGCGGGAGCCGCGCCGACCGGTGGTCACCCCCAAGACGACGGTGTCGATCGGCGGTCTGCGGATCGACGCGGCCTCGCGCAAGGTGCAGGTGCACGAGAAGCCGGTGAAGCTGACCCGCAAGGAGTTCGACCTGCTGTACTACCTCGCGCGGCACCCCGAGATGGTCGTGACCCGGCAGCGGCTGCTCGCCGAGATATGGGAGATCCCGACGGTGCTTGCGGTCGGTTACCAGGCCAGCCGCACGGTGGACACCCATGTCAACTCGCTGCGCAACAAGTTGGGCCGGAGCAGTTGGATCGTCACCGTCCGCGGGGTCGGATTCCGGGTCGGCCTCGGCTGATCCGGCCCCCGGGCCCGCCCGCACGGCACGGGAAAAGGAAGCGGAAGCGGGGGGGGGGGGGGGGGGGGGGGGGGGGGGGGGGGGGGGGGGGGGGGGGGGGGGGGGGGGGGGGGGGGGGGGGGGGGGGGGGGGGGGGGGGG